>NZ_JBGUBA010000006.1:0-187822 GCF_041821105.1 Natrinema sp. H-ect1
TCCAGCAACATGGCAACTACTCCTATCAAACGTATATCCGGCGGTTAGGTGAGTCTCGCGGCGGTCTCGTTGGAAGCGAACAGCAAGCCGGATTGCGAAATTTTCAGAACTAATCGATGGTGGACCGGTCTTCCACTTAGAGATAGTGGTGCTAAAGCCACTAACAAAGGAGTCTGGGAGACTCCCCTCTCGTATTAATATTATTATATAATGTTTCTATGACGAGGGGGTAATAGCGGTTTCAAATACCGGTAGTTCGGCCTTCAAATGAGAGGTTATCGACATTCTCTTGGAGCAATTCGCGTGTACGTTTGTATAAACGTGTTCGGTCCTCACTGGCTATCTGTGCGCCGGTAAGATGCATTGTCCCAACTATCTGAGGTGAGGATTCAGCAGATGAAACTACCAGACGTTCTCGACCGCGTTTTTCGAGGACTTTGCTTTCGAGATCAAGCCGGTCAATTACTTTATCAAATGTTCTAATTCCAACAGTTAGAATCACATTTGGATCAACTCTATATATTAGTTCTTCTATATGATTCCAGCAGAATTTTTCTATTGCTAACCGCCGATCACTCGGTAGTGCGTCCCATTTGTCAATATCTGGTGATCGGAAGAAAATCACATTCGAAGCGACGCTATTATTCAACACTTCTTCATGTTCGCTAAAGAGTTTCTGCATCTCCTCGGCTAAGTCCCAATCGGAGTTTACGTAATGGTGTGTGTCCGGCGTGGAGAAATCACCATCATGTTCGGAACTTTTTCCATCTCCACCTGGCTGGAACCCCAGAATCAGGAGATCGGTCTCGGCATGTACCGGACTGTAGAAGGTTTTCACCCCATATGGCCAGTCATCATGCTCTTGGTCCCAATACTCCCACACATCTCGCTGAACTTCCGCCGCCCATTCCTCATGAGACATATTATTAAATTCTATTGAAATTACTAAAGCATTGTCATACAGTATTACTCGTCGTTAAAGTAGGATAAATTCTATCTGTACTGACTGTGGGCCCCACAGTATATTTAAATTCGTTATTTTCATCTAATGAAAAGGGTCGATAGCTAGTTCCCCTGCTTCACTACAGCGCTTCATCCACCTCCTGTAACGCGTTGATTGCTTGCTGGAGATGCTCTCGTAGCTCATTGCTGCCACTGGCATCATTTGCTATCGGTCAGCCGTCGCGGCCGAACACCGGCAATGGAAATCGTATGCATATGCTCGCTTGATCTTGTTGAACATCGTGTGCCACGAGATCCCGAGGACGTCCGTCACAGCACTCCGGTCACAGACACGTTCAAGTGCTTGCCTGACTTGCTCGTCTTCCATGCGTTGCAACAACAGTTGCTGGTCATCCGGGATGTGGCCGCGCACCGAGTTCTCAATCTGTTCGGTCAACCCCCACTCGCCGGTCTCGACGTCTTTATCGACGATTTGCTGGTCACGCGACTCGGCGCGGTTGTCGAGTCCCATCAGCACCCATAATCGCTCGCGGACTGCCGACACGGACAACTCCAACGTCAGTCCGGACGCGATGTCCCCGGTTCGCAGCGGCCCGTTCGCCGCGAGGAACCGCAGAATTTCGATGTCCTGCGGTAACAAGACACTTTGATCTTCGTCCGTGATCTCGACCGGCGAGTCAGCCGGCGTGGATTGTTGATGCAGCCAACTGTGACACGCGCGGCACAGCAGGGTGAGGTTCTCCATGTCGTGCTCGTTCCCAATCAACTGGTGTATCGCTTCAATCCGGATACCGATCGTAGCTACGATTCTGGACAGGGTAACGAGGCGTACTGGTGAGTGTGAACCGCGGGTTGCTACAGCGATTCTGCGAGGTCTTCTAACGCGTCGATCGCTGTTTGTACCTCGCGGTGCACGTCCCTGGGTGGTGTTTCCCTCGACGTGTCTGCCTCACCAGCTTGGTCGGGTCCCGTCGCAGCAGCCGGTCGTGTCTCGCTGGTTCCCCACGTCTCCATGGGTTCTAAGTCGTCGTCAGCATCATCGCGTTGGTGTTGCGTGTCCGCCGCGTCACTCTGCTGAGCCGCGGTTGTCTCCGGTTGCTGCCCGTCACTCTCCTCTTCCGACGGCCGCCCACCGCGATTGAACACGTCCAAGGGGAAATCGTACGCACATGCTCGTTTGTGCTTGTTGAACGTCGTTCGCCGTGAGATCCCGAGGACGTCAGTGATCGCGGTTCGATCGGAGTTCCGCTCAAGCGCTTGCCTGACTTGCTCGTCCTCCATACGCTGCAGCAACAACTGCGGATCGTCCGGGATGTGGCCGCGCGCCGACGTCTCGACCTGCTCTGTCAACCCCCATTCGCCTGTCTCGACGTCCTTATCAACGATTTGCCGGTCACGCGACTCGACCAAGTTATCGAGCCCCATCAACACCCAGAGCCGCTCACGCACCGACGACACCGACAAGTCCGCCGTCAACTTAGCTGCGATGTCACCCGTCCGCGCTGGCCCAGCGTCTGCGAGGACTCGCAAGATCTCGATATCCTGCGGTAACAGCACGCTTTGATCCGCGTCCGTGATCTCAACTGGCGAGTCATCAGGCGTGGACTGTTGATGCAGCCAACTGTGACACGGCCGGCACAGCACCGTCAAATTCTCCTTATCGTGCTCGTCCATCCCGTCCGGATCCCGCTCAATGTGATGCACGTGCAGCGTCGCTAACCCGCCTTTCTCAGGCCCGCGCCGCCCGCACGCCTGGCAGCGATGTGAATAGTCATCCAACACGTCCTCACGGGTCTCAGGATCCACCGTCTCGTGACACTCGTGCGGATCCGTCACCTCCGACTCATCACCATCACTCTCAACAGTACTCGTACTCGATTCCTCATCGTCAGGTCGTGGCTCAGGTTCAGCCATCTTTGTTCTCGAACAACCGCAGTCACTCACACTCGATACGACCGCGTCGCGCTGCAATCGACTGGAACTGGAATATCGCTTCAATCCGCACCGCATCCAGTTACGACCCGTCTGATACTGCCTCTCCACACCACACCCCGCAGTCACGAGTCGCAACCGGGGACAGGCCTGTTACTCATGTGTGGTTGCAGTCAATGATTTGAGTTTGAAGTCGGATTTCGAGCAGTACTCTTCGGCAAGCCGGCCTAACTGCCGGGTGCGCAGCACGTCCACGACGTTATGCACGACGAGGTCATCGAACCGCCCGTCCTCGAACGCTGTCACCGCTTCACTACTCTCCACGAACGGATCCAACTCATTGTACTCCCCGTCGCACAGCGTCTCGTAGACACCTGCCAAGTCACGCCGCTCATCATCCCCAACGGTCGTGTTGAACCGGTTCGTCACGACCGGCAGTAGATCTGCATAGGGAACATCCCGGAACGGCCACTCCACACCAACTCGTGCGAGTCGCGTCCGAAGGAACGGTAAGTCGAACCCTGACTTCCACAGTTCAGCGTTGAACCCGACCAGCAGCACGTCATCATCAACCAGTCGGTCCGCCGTGAACGACGCGACCGCCTCAAACAACGCTCGTTCAGACTCGTGGGTCGAAACACGCACGCGCGACTCGACGCGATCCCGCACCGCGTCCTCGACGTCCGGCGCAGCCCGCCCGTCAGTCTGCACGAACACGCGCACCCCAAGCGGCACCGCGAACCCAATTACCGTTACCTCGTCATCCACGGCGAACCCCGTCGTCTCAATATCAAACGCTACCTGCTCCAACGTCACGCCGCATCACCTCCGTCGTGTGCGACAACGCGTTCCGGAACGCGATCAGCGCCCGGCGGCCACACGCGAAGCTCATTGAACCCGAACTTGGAGTGTGTCCCAACTCGGTATACACCGTTGACCGCCGTTCGAACCGGGTTCGGCCCCGTGTACGGCACGAGCTGCCCGTGATCAACCGTCCGCACCGCGTACGTCTCGTTCCCGTTAACGAACCGCGTCTCCCGGCACCGTAACTCGGACTCGTCATCGACACCCCACCACCACGGGATCGACTGCGAATCTCCGCACGGATGCTCAGTCTCTAACACGTACGGCGTCACCAATTCGATCCAGCACGTCTCGTCACTGCCCTGCGCTGCTTCCAACCGCGAGAAATCCAGCGCCTCCACATCCACGAGCTGTGTCTCCACGACCGACAGTTCCCCAAATCCGTAGTTCCTCGCCCCGCCGACTCGCACGCCGTCGAGCACGTCCTCAGACAACGGGAGAACGTCGTCGCTAGGCTGGGCGTGCAAGTAGCAATGCAGGTACCACGACATGGACCGCCGATGATCTCGCATCTCCTCCGGGCGACCGAACCAACACGTCGAATCGAACGCCACGCGATCACCGTGGGTCTGTAGGTCATGCGTGTTATGCGCGTCCCGCGGGCGCGAGTCCAACAACCAACGCTGCGCCGGGTCACGGAACACGAACAAATCCTCGTACGACTCCACGTCCGGCAGCGACTGGCCAAGCTTCCCCGCGTACCCATCCTGCGAGGCAGCAGCCGGGTACTCCCCATATTCACCTGGTAGGAATACGCCATGACTCACGCTCAACGCTCGAGCGACCTGTTCATCCACGCGGCGCGCGATCGCGTTGAACAACGCGTTTCCGGTTACGAAGTACGGGTGCCCGAGGTACTGCCCGTCCAACTCGAACAGGACTTGCTGCAGTCGCGTCACGCACACCACCTCCCAGACCGACACCACGCAGCACTCACCGGTCCGCGCCGGCACCATCCGGTCAAACCACCGCACACTCCGTTTCCAATGCACCCCGCTCGAGCGGACTTCTTCCAAAAGCCCGGCAGGAGAGCAGGACTCCAGTCACGCACACCATCACGCCTCGACACGTCATCAAGAGACTCACTCACGGCGACCACCTCCCGATCCAGCACCGCCACGATCACGCTGAGGGTCCAACGTCAGGTCGAACTCCGCGGTGAAGTCCTCGATGTACTGCAGCGCCGCCGACCACGACCGCACCCGGCGAAGCTGCGCATCCAGCACACGCCATCGACGCGACGCGTCCACATCGAACGGGTGTTCCGGAAGCCGCGCCCACGTATCAGCGAACGACCGTGCCGGCACGTCACCCAGTCGCGCCGCCGGCCGGCCATCTGGGTCACCCGTCACATGGAACGCGAATTCTGGCGTTGCCAATACGGTCCGGTGGGGCACGATCTCCGGCGCAACGCCACGCGGCGTCACCGCGACGCACAACTCATCGAACTCGAACCCTGCTCGGTAGTTATCCAAGAGTGCTGCCGTAAGCAGCGTGTGGACCTTCAACGACGTGTACGGGTAGTACGGCGACTCGCTGAACAACGCCGGCACCGACGACTCCAACCACGCCGCGTGGAGTTCTTCCGCATCATCGCACCCGACCAGCTCACGTAACGCAGCATCAACATCACCTACTGTCCCGGTCGTCGACGCTACCTGTCCAGTCAGCAGCGACAACCGGAACCACGACTGGTGTGCGTCCACCGATTGCTCAGGCTCCCCACGAGGCCGACTCAACAACGCCGCGTCCGCATCCGCACCGTGCGGGACCTGCTCGTTCACCCGCACACCACGAAGCTCGTCCTCCGCATGCTCATGCGACCGCGACCGCGCCTTATGCACATCATGCCGGTACACCGCCACCAGCGGCTCCACGGAATCACTCGACACAGACACGTCACTCATCGGACCACCGTCACTCGCACCAGCCTCCTCATCACCAGAAGCCGCGTCCTGTTCCGCTGCCGCCCGCAACTCTGACGCCGGCGGCTGCAACTCATCCAACGCACCCGCAGCAGGTTCTGCGTCGCCACCCGACATGTCCTCATCTGCAGCCTCTTCCGCCTCCGCTTCAGTCGCCGCCCGCAACTCCGTCGCCGGCGGCTGCAACTCGTCAAGCCCATCACGCGCATCCTCGGGCTCGTCATCACCACGATCCGTCACGCCGACTCACCTCCGACGATCGACTCCGACTCATCCGGTATCGGCACGTCCGCATCACGCGCCGCCACACGCGCCTGTAACGCCCGCACGAACGCCGGTCGGCACTCCGACGCCCACACCTCATTCTTCCCCTCCATCGCCGACGTCGCAGCCTGCGCCCGATTAAACACGCGGCGAACCTCCTGTTCAGTGTACAGCGGGTTGATCACCCACGTGTCCGCGATTCCGGCACCGAAGTTCCTCGCGCCTCCGACTTGGAACTCGAACTGATCACTATGCGCGTCGAGGAACGACACGGCCTCCAACAGCAACCCGACGAACTCCGGCTTCAGCTCGCGGAGCGTCAGCTTCCACGTTCCCTCAACGTTCCCAAGCACGTCACGGTCTGCTTGACGGAGCGGCTTCCCGCCGTCCTCATCGTTCCGCGACCGAACCTGGTTCGAGATTTGTCGGTAGTGCGCTTCCGCCTCTCCGTCTAGGACATCCACTTGTCTCCGGATCGGCGAAAACGACACCGGGCGACGCAGCAGTTTGCCCGGCTGATCACCGAACCCGCCGAACACGTCGTACACCACGCACCCATCATCGTGATCGTCAAGGCAACTGCCCTTCTCGTGGTACCCGGAATCGAGATCCCTCTGGTACACGCCTTCACGCATGTAATCCGCATTCGACTCACCCGGATGGCACGCCGTCGCACCAGCAGCCTGGAGCACCTGCTCACAGCCATGCCGCAGCCAGCCCGACAACGTGAACGGCGAAATCTGGCCCTCAATCTGATTCATCGGATCATCCGCCTCATACCGGTCTGCTGAGGCATGGTGTCTATCCGTCACGATCCCATCACCAGGGGACAGCAGATCAATTTCGAGGCCGACGTACAGATCTGGGAGCAGCATCTCGTCGAGTGATCGCGGGAGATCCAGGTCGATGTCCAGATGCGACACGTCCAGCGCAGACTCGTCACTCAATGTCATCGCCCCACCTCGCATTCCCCGCTCGACGGATTCAGGTCAATCTGGTCCTCACCAGTCACGCACTTCCGAAGTGACTTCGTCGCTGCCGCGCTCACCCCAAGCACCCTTGGAGCCAGCAGAACCGGCCACGACGACTGCGTCGCCCCATCAAAACACCACCCAACACGGCCCTCGACAAGTAACTCGCGCACGCCGAGCGTGAACTCCGACGAGTATTCGTCCCGATCGTCATCACACAGAACGTACCCGACGTGAAACATTACTTCGCCAGCCGGCTGGAACACGTACGTAACAACCGGCTCACCCTCACGAATAGAAGAGCCGCACACCAAACATGTCGCGGCCCCTTCCCCGAGCGAAATCTGTTTTATTTTTGATATGTCTTCAGTTAGCCTATCAGCAACTTCTTCATCCTCTGCAGTTAATTCTTTCATGGGTTCTTTGGTGCTGTTGCTGAGAACCCGCCTCGGCGGCCCTAACCGCCGGGATTTCTCCGAGAGACGAGTTCTCACTCAGTTCTTGAGTCCTCACCGTCTTAGTAGTTTGTATATTCGCATACGTTTGCCTATTCGCAAAGTTTGTGTATTTGCAAATGGTGGGTGTATTTGCAATGAGCGACGGAAGCAAGGACAAGATGGCGCGGACTCGAGCATTACTGACAAAGACTGATAGAAAGCAAATCTCGAATACAGAGGAGGTCGATGAAAACAAGCGGTATCAAGCGATTTCACGTGTTAGGAGCCGTATCCAAGATGAACTTCCTAAAGACGTAGAAGTACTACGGGAACACCATCCAGAACTCTATGAAGAACTACAGGATGTAGTCTGCCAGGGAGACTCTAAATGACGATGTGAGGAAACACTTCGGCCGTGCAACCTAACGACTTCCATGACTGTAGCAATCAAAGGAATATTCCAAGACATGGAAAACATCGCTCGCCATTCATATCTGGTGCTGGCTCAGGTATCGGACCCTTCCAGTCTGGCCGTATACCGCCGACAATCTGACGGCCAGCCTCTATGGTCGCATCAAAGATGCATTCAACCATGATTCTGTCTCTCCGGAAGTGATGATTGGATTGCAGCTACCGTGACTGATAACCAGTATGACTGCCTACATACGTTCACCAGCCGTCCATTGGTTAAGTCCAGTGATACCCGTCCGTATCGAATTTATCTCGCCTCCATATCTTCTTCGCCACAGTAATATTTTAAGAGGTAATTCGGGCCCCTCATAAGATATACCGAATTATAATTTATCTGTCAATAGTTCGCGTTTTGAGAACATTCCACGGGCACGGTTAAATCGTATAACATTTAGTAAATTATTTCCAGCCTTACTCGTTTTGTCAGAGTTGTGCCGCTCAGCGAACTCTTCGACACGCCAGCGGTTAAGTCGCCGTTCATCTCGTCCGGCAATCTCGCTGACGAAGAGCGACTAGTTCACTTCCCGGCCACGACGAGAGTACACGCAGGCCTCCTTAACGCGATGTTAGAGCGTGGCCAGGACCTCATCGTCGTGACGCCGTCCGACAGAGCCGAATTTCTGCATCTCCATGCCCTTGAAGCACTCTTCGGACCCGGGGTAGATGGCCGTAACGCGGTCTTCCTGCTCAGCTCCAACACGGAATTCCGCGAACGGTTCCGGCAGCTTGCTCCGGCATCAATGCGGCCGCCACACGACAAGTCTCGCTACGCGCGTGAAGAGACCCCGATAGCTAACGTGACGAAAGACGGCTCTCTAGCGACAGTAACGAAGAACCTGAACTACCCCGACAAGCCTGCGCGGTTTCTCTTCTCGTACACAAGCACGCGTATTCCTTCGGATGATGTCGGAGACCGGGTTCGATGTGTAATCTACGACGACTCTGTGAAGTACGACGAAGAACGCCTCCTCCGATTATTGAAATGGAAACAGCGAAACGATGTACCCGCGATAGTCTACTTCACGAGCAATCCGACGTCAGACCTTGTGGAGAAACTACGTGGACGAGCGTTCCTCTGGACGTGGCCACCTCGGCTGTTGTCTGCCGTAGTCGAGAGTGATCGAGATAATGGGTACGAATGGATAGGTACCGACGAGGAAGTGAGTCCGACAACCCACCGTGCGCAGGTCGTCGCTAAGCGGGAGCAGAACCGCGTTTCGGGGCTTTCTATCGACGTCCATACGTGCGGTGACGGAGATCTCCTCACAGCCCTAAAACGGGCAAACGACCGTCGAGCGAGGTTCGAGTATTTAGCGCGAGAGCTGGACGCCGACATCCTCAAGCGAGGTCAGCAGCTCGTGCGGTACACTCTGGGGAGTTTCCGCGAACTCTTGACCCCCCTTGACGTGGCCGACTTTCATGCCCGGCGGACGACGATATCAAGCCGGCTCGCGCAACTTGGTCGGTTCGCGGGCCGCATCGCGTCCGATCCCGAGGCTAATCCCGCCACCGGCACGTTCCGGGATGTAGTCTCGGCTCTCGAAGAGTTGGAGGAGCTTTGGGACGATGTTCCTGCGAGCGACAAGAAACAGGGCGTGCTAGTTGACAACCTGCTCTACGGTGCACTCGACAGAGGGGACTCGATTTCCGTCGTTACTGCGACAGAGAGTCAACAGCAAGCACTCAAGACGTTCCTCCAGTCGGAGCACGCTGCTCTCTACCGTGACCTGGGTGACGACCTCTCGATACACGACACTCACAGTATTCGCTCGGCAGACCCGACGGACCACGTCGTCCTATATGGCGCACTTAGGTGGGGCGACCGTGGTCTCCTCCGAACCGCCGTCGCAACAGACGCTATTGTCCTGGCGTATCCCATCGAAATGGGTCTCCTCCATTCACAGGTGGACGCCTTGGAGGATTCCTTTGAGTCGATTGCGGACACGAAGTTCTGGAACGTGATCGACAACCTGACCCGTATCGCTACGGACGAACCCGCGGATGTCGAACGTGTGAACATCGACCTCCCCGAGTACGAGGAGCCCAGTACGAGCGATCTCGGTGAGGACATCTCCGTAGACGATGCCGAAGGAGAAGACCTGAGTGAAATCGTGCGAGGGTACGAGACAGATTACGAGGACAGCGAAGACTTTGACCCTACTGAGTACGAGACGTCCTCCACGCA
Organism: Natrinema sp. H-ect1; assembly: GCF_041821105.1. Taxonomy (NCBI): domain Archaea; kingdom Methanobacteriati; phylum Methanobacteriota; class Halobacteria; order Halobacteriales; family Natrialbaceae; genus Natrinema; species Natrinema sp. H-ect1. The sequence continues at coordinate 10,013 of NZ_JBGUBA010000006.1, forward strand.
CCAGACGACCACCTCTGGGGGACGGACAGAAACCGACTGTCTTGATGTCCACTTTGACGACGGACTGTCCATGCATCTCCGCAAGGGTACCGAAATCTACACCGTACGCGAAGGCCACGACAAACTGTTCAAGAAGAACGCCTCGCGCCTCAAGGAACACGATGTCGTCGTCCACCTGGAAGATACCGACGAGATGCGTGACCAACTGTACGCGTTGATTCGTGAACGCGGAGACGTCGGACTGTACTACTATGCGAACCTGTGGAAAGTCAACCTTGAAGCCGCCTTGGAGAAGACCGGTGACGACCTAGACGACTTCGTTGAGAAGATGGAGCAACAGGGTCTCGACAAGAACCGCGGCACCTACGAGCGGTGGTACGAGATGGAAGTCCACCGAACACGCTCGAAGAAGAGCTTCTGGGCTATTGCCGATGCGTACGATCTCGACGGTGTGAAAGAGAACTTCAGCCAGGTGTGGAACGCCGTACAGGAGATGGAGACAATATATAGTCGTCTGAAGAAAGCACTCAGACAGACAGCACTTCGATCTGCCGCCAACGGAACGCTAGACGACGTAATGCTGTCGGAGAGTCCGGACATCCGACTCAGCGACTTCGAGATCGGAAAGTACCTCTTCCGACTCAACATCCAATCGATAGAGGAGGGTGTTGAGGCCAAGAGTTCACAGATAGGACGATTACGTGGGTTCTGACCACTTCGTATAGTCTCTGGTCAGTCGAGACCTTGTCTAAATGAACTGTGCCATCTGGTTTCTGCTGCTGCGCACCTCTAGTCACAGGCTGTTATACGGCGACTGGACTGAGTAACCTACTCCCCAGATAGATTTGTCATCCGGGATCGGACTCCTTCCCTAAACTTATGATACTTTGCTATGACGAGAGCATATGGGCCTTGGGCCGCGTGAAATTCCACCACAATCCGACTCCCGTGGATACGTTCGACCACCGGACGACGCGTACGAGATAGACGAAGACGACAAGGAGTATCAGCAGCACCAAGCTGTCAACAACGTTCTACTAGAACGACTCGTCGAACGAATCACGGGACGAGGCGACTACGGTCAGACCGTCTACGACGTCAACCCGAAGGACCAGTTCTTTGCGGGCGCATTAGCGAGCCAGTACCAGTACCGCGAAGCCCAAGAGTCCGACGACGCGTTCGGGAACATCGCCACGCGAGTCGCGCCCTTCACTATGGGGCTCCAGTTCAAGCTCCCGGCGTCAGTTCCGGACGACGAGACGGTGACGATCAATCCGACTGCGAAGGTCTACTATCGCCGTCTACCGACCTACGAGGAGCAACAGGAGTTCGGGGGGCCCGTCGGATTCGATCCGGAGATTGCTGAAGACGATGCGCTAACACCGCCTGAGGAGGACGAAGAGTCCGAGGACGAGGAATCCGAAGAGTATGCCGGAGACGAAACGTCACTAGAGGAACTCCGACCAGTGTACGAACGAGTTCAGATTGAAGCTGGCCCTCTCACAGTTACCGCAGGCGACCTAAAGCGAGCTGCAAAGTCCGACAGCGAGCTGCCTCCACTCACTGCTGACGATGCGCTGACGGACGCGATGGAGACCTACCGGCAAGACGAGCGCCGGTACCGGGAGCCGGACCCGCCTGAAGAGGTAGACAGTCGTAACGAGGACAAGATTCCGGAAACTGCTCTGGAAGACGAGGAAACCTTCGAGACGTTCTTAGAACAACGCTTCAGTGGAGACACGCCGACGCCGGTGTGGGATTTCGAGATATCTCTTACAGCCCAATACGACGAGGACGACATCATCGTCTCCATTTCCTTCGTGAACAAACACGGTGTTGAGTATCCCGATGCGCTCAACCCTAAAGGCGAGGAGTGGCGGGCTTTCTTCTTTGACGTCAACTCCGAAGTTTCTGTCGAGGAGACCCCGATTGAGCCGTTCGTCTCCGACGAGATCAGGAACGAGTACCATTACGACCCCGAGATGGATGGTCTCGGACGCAACTGTAGCGTCGAACGAACCGATCCCACCACGATAGAGACGGTGACCGTTCCGATTCACGAGCAGCGGAAGTACCGTAGCCGAGAGACTCTCTCAGCCCCGTTCAGCGACTTCGCGTGGGGGACTATCGAGACGCACTTAGACCGCATCTCTCGGGAGATGGAAGAAGCCCGGGAACAATACGAGTCAATGCGCTCCGAAGTCCTGACCGACCGGAGCGACGAAGCACGCGAGAAGTTCGACGAGAACCTGGAGGCTTTTGAGAAAGAACGACGGCGCTTCGACCAAGGCCGGAAGCTCATCCGGGACGACGTAGGCCACAGTCGAGCGGCGTTTAAGTTTATGAACCAGACGTTCGACCAGATGGGGACGAAGTACGAGGAGTGGTACCTCTTCCAAATCATCTACATCGTCATGGCCATCCCGGACGTAGTGGCCCAAACCGAAGATATCGACGCTGAGGACCATTGTTTGGACGAGGTTGACGTGATCTACTTCCCTACCGGTGGTGGGAAGACCGAGGCATACCTCGGCCTCGTCGTCTTCACTGCGTTCCGAGATCGACTCAGGGGGAAGGCTCACGGGACGACGGCGCTCACGAAGTTTCCCCTCCGGCTGCTCTCTCTCCAACAACTCCAGCGCATCGCAGACGTCTTCGCGCAAGCGGAACTGATTCGCCGTCGTGAGTGCCCTGAAACCGACGAGTTCAGCCTCGGGTACTTCGTCGGGAGCGGGAACACTCCGAACCAACTGATGGAGACTGACGAGGACGGCAACCTCACCGACAACATCAGTCTGGTGAAAGAGGAGGACAGCCGCTACGCAGAGAAGTGGAAGATCGTGACGACGTGTCCGTTCTGTGGTGAGGACGCCGTCAAGCTGGACGGCGACTACGACCGGATGCGCCTCCTCCACATCTGTACGAACGACGACTGCGACGAAGAGGAGCTCCCAATCTACGTGACGGACCGAGAGGTATATCGATACGCTCCGACCTTCGTGGTGAGCACTATCGACAAAATCGCTGTCGTCGGGATGCAACGTCGTTTCCGTACCCTCTTCGGCCGGTTGAAGAAACGCTGTCCGAAGCACGGGTTCTCGGGAGAGAACCGATGCTTGGTGGCGAACCGGGGGTACTCACGGTACAGTTGCGACGAAGACGTTGAGGACGTTGACCCAGTGGACCCGCCGTCTATCCTGATTCAGGACGAACTTCACCTCCTCCGTGAGGAGTTCGGCGCGTTCGACTCCCACTACGAGACGTTCCTCCAGGAGTGGGCCAACCGGGTCGGTGACGGCTGGGACATCAAGAACGTCACCGCGACGGCGACGATCAAGGGTGCTGAGAACCAGGTTCACGCCCTCTACTGGAAGGACGTGAACACCTACCCCTCTCCGGGCCCACTTCTCAAACAGTCGTTCTACGCGTACGAGGACCCCCACCGACTCGGTCGTCGCATCGTCGGTTCGGTCCCGCACAACGTATCGCGGACGTACGCACTGGTCGAGGTTCTCCGTGAGTACGCTGATATTGTCCAGCACTACCAGCGGAACCCGGACGAACTCTCGGCGGCATTAGAACGAGAGCACCATCGCACGACACCGCACGGGGAAGTCGTTGACCTCGGTCTTCCCGACGAAGATTCAGAGAGGCGGAACGCCATCCTAGACATCTTGGAGTACTACGATACGCAAATCGCGTACAATATCCAGAAAGTAGACAGCGACCGTCTCCAGCGTGCTGTCCCCTCCATGATCAACCCATGGCTGGAGACGCGGGAAGAAGAACGCGACCCGCTGAACTCCGTAGTGATGAGCGGTGAAACGGGGTTCGATGTCGTTCGTGACGTGTTAGGACGTCTTGAATCGGAGGATCCCGACGACCCCGTGGACATCGTCAACGCGACCAGCATGATCTCCCACGGCGTTGACGTAGACACTCTGAACTTCATCTCGTTCTTCGGGATGCCACGACAGACGGCGGAGTACATCCAGGCGTACTCTCGTGTCGGTCGCCACGTCACGGGTACCGTCTTCGACTTGTTCAACCCGGTCCACGTCCGCGACCGCTCTCACTACACGCGGTTTGACCGGTACCACGACTTCCAGGACCTCCTCGTCGAAGCGACCCCGCTAGAGCGCTGGGCCGAGTTCGCGGTGAACTGCACGATGCCGGGTATCTTCGCTGCGACGCTCCTTCAGTACTACGACGAGCAACTGGAATCCTCTGCCGGGCGCGTGTACCTCTACGACTCGTTCCGAGAGGCACAGCGTGCGGGCGATCTCGACAAGGACGAACTCCTCGAATTCGTGAAGCGGTCCTACTGTGTCACGTCCGACCAGCGCCCTGAGTGGGCGGAGGATCGGACGGTCGATCTCTACGAGAGGAAAGTTGAGCGGGAGTTCGAAGATATCTGGGAACGATGTATGTCCGGCCACCCGAAGGACGGTTACCAAGGTTGGATCGGGAACATGATCAAGCGTAGTGAGGACGACCGAGGACCGATGCGGAGTCTTCGGGACATCGACGAGCAGCTCCCGATTGACGTCGATACGGGTACCGCACAGGTGCTGAATATGTTCGACAGGAGGAAGTAACGATGGCAGATTCAGAGATGAAACGCGGTCTGGCACAGGTGATGTACCGATTCGGTCCCGAGTCGCTCTTCGACTATGGGCGGCGGGGACTATCGATGAAAGTGTCCCGTTGGGAGACCGACAAGATCGACTCGCTTGACGCGAACTACGTCGCGGAACAGATCGCCACTCACGCATCTAGTTTCCGGAACGACGACGAGGATCCCTGGGTAGACCTCACGGTAGACGACGTGGATTTCCGACGACCGAACCGCGTCGTCGGATCACTCTACCCGCTGACCATGTACTGTCAGAACCGGAGTTGCCACCGCGTCGTGAGTAAGAAAGAGCCCAGTCACTTCGTCTACACCAACGGGGAGTGCCCCGAGTGTGGCGGTGAACTCCGTCAACTCGCCTTCGTTCTTGTGCACGACTGCGGGAACATGATGTCGATTAACCCGCAACCCTGCAGCAACCCGGACCACGGATACGACCACATCTACCTCAACAAGCAGAACATCAACGACCCCCTTTCGTGGTACTTCTACTGTGGTGAGTGTGGCGACTTCTGTGGGAACATGTCGAAGCGTTGCACCAAGTGTAACAAGGAACGCGTCTACTTCCGTCCGATAGCGAGCAACTCCGTCTACTACTCCCAAGGCGACGTCCTCGTCAACCTTCCAATCGACCAACGATACAGCGGCGACATCGAATACGGTGAGAGCTGGGCCCGCATACTGATGGCCGCTCACCTTGGTGACCTTAACGACGTCGTTGAAGAGGAGGGGAAGACCTACGAAGAACTCGGCCGGATGACGACGGACGAACGCGACGCGAAACGCCGGGAGAAGCAGATAGAGGAGCTGAAGGAGAAAGTGGGTGCAGATCAGGTCGAAAAGATGATCGAGAGCGGAGTGGATCTCGGAGACGTCTTCGACGTCGCGGAAGACACGATAAAGGGTTCGACGCGAGAGGAGGTTGTGGAAAAGAACCGCGAACGTGTCGAGCTCCCCTCCCAGCGAGACGGCGATAGTGACGTTGATCAGGCGTACTCGACGCTCTCTCACGAACTCTTCACCTATCTGCGCTCGACTCAGGGATACGAAGGGAATCTAGACGCTACGGACGGGATGGAGCGGCAACCCACTCCTCTGTCCCTAGACGGTCTCTTGGAGCAGGATGATTTCCTCGAATCGAACCCGGAGGCAGAGGTATACCCGGAAAAGCTCCAGAAAGTGAACATCGCGTCGGCGTGGGTCGTGGACAATCTCCCCCTGCTGAACTACACGTTCGGGTTCACCCGCGACCGCCCCGAACGGTCGCGGACGGACCTGCAGCCCTTCCCACATCCCCGGGGTGAGGACAGCACTCCCGTGTACGTTGACCAAACGCCCTCTGAGGCAATCGTCCTCCAAGTGGACCGATCCGCGATCATCGAGTGGCTGGACGAGAAGGGCGCACTGCGTGGTGTTGAGCGTCCCGATACAGACGATGAGAGTGACCTCAAGGAGTGGTTCTTGGAGAACGTGGACACCAACGAACTCCGTGACCACTACTCGCCCATCGAAGACGGTCTCACACGGGAAGTGTACACGCTCCTCCACTCGATGAGCCACGCGTTGATGCGGACGGCAAGCGGACAGTGTGGTCTCGACAGTAACAGCATCTCGGAGTACGTGATGCCGAGCGTTCCGGCGATCTTCCTCTACGCGAGCAGCACCGAACACTTCTCCCTAGGAGGGATGCACACACTGTTCAAGACGAGGATTCACCCATGGGTAGACGAGACTATCGCGGACGTCCAGCAGTGCGTCTACGACCCCGTGTGTGAACACGAGGATGGTGCCTGCCACGCGTGCCTTCACATGAGTGAAGTCGCTTGCGAGAGCGCCAACGGGAACCTCGACCGCCGATATTTAGTCGGCGGCGACAGAGGTCGAATACCCGCGTTCTGGGAGTCAGGATACGTGTGACCGACGACCACGACGCGATTTGTACGAACTTCGCAGTGGTCCGCCAGTTCGACGACTTTGACCGTGTCGTCGCTATCCGAGACACCATCTTGGCTCTCGACCGCAGCGCCGTAACTCGGGACGACGTAGATCGGGGGTTAGAAACACCGCTGACTACCCGAGAGGCGGCTGCCCTCTTCACCTGTCTCCAGAAGAACGGAGCAGCGACTCAATCGGCGACTGACGAGCGGGGTTTTGCGGACTACACTTTCGAAGTCGATCCCTCTGAAGTAGACCGAGTACTGACCCAGCAAGCCGCGGTGATTGCATCTGACGGTCGTTCCTCCCACACGGGCCAGGACGACGTCGTCAAGTTCGTGGCTACACTTCCAGGAGGATTCGAACCGACCTCCGCACGCGTCCGTTCGATCCCCGACATCGCCTCTACGATCCGTAACCAGGTGTTCGACGCCGATTCGTCGGTACGGATCGCCAACCCGTACTTCGATCCATCACTCGAACTCGTGTCCGACCTTGCGAGTCTCCCCCGGCGAGGTGTCGAGACACGACTACTGACCCGAGAGACCGCAGACGAGGAAGGCGATACACGAACGACGCTCAACAAGATGTGGGACTTGATCGACGAGGACCACCGCGACAACTTCGAGGTGAGAGACCTCTATCGATGGGACGAGAGACAGGGGTCCCAAGCGTTTGCGACTCACGCGAAGATCGTGATCGTTGACGATAGGGTCTGCTACGTCGGAAGCGCGAACCTGACCGATACGAGTCTCTCGACTAACTTTGAGTTCGGCGTCGTCGTCGAAGGTGACATCGTTGAGGACGCTGCGACAGTGTTCGACGAAGTGTTCGAGTACTCCCATCCAGTTGAACTGCCGATATAGCCGGTGAAACTCCTTGAATTGCGGGTTTACGGGCTATCTGCCTTTGATGTCGTCTACCTCGTTGAAACCTTCAGGAGGCGATAGGTTTCTATACAGCGCGTCTCAGTCAGAGACTGACTTTGACCAGATCAAATTAGAAGCCAATCCCCCTGCGATAGCAAAGTAATATACTTCTATCGAAACGGTCGATATCAGGGCCATAAGAGGAGACATTGTATTAATCCAGAAGTATTATACTTGAGTGGGGTGTGTGGCTATACAATGCCTGAAATATCGGTATCTGGCGAAAGTATGGAGAAAGTGAATGAGATAACTACCGAGCTGCACCAAGCTCAGAAACTGATTAACCAGGGACGGCCCCGGATCATGGAGGAAATGATCGAGGTAGAGGAGGCGCTGAAAAGCCTAACAGAGAATCGTAGAGGCGTCAGACGAAACAAGATTGAAGACAAGGTGGATATAGAAGGCAGCGTGTATCAGCACTTGCAACTATTGCAGTCGTACGGAGTGGCCTCATCAAGCGGCCAGGGCGGTAACTGGAAGCACACCGGCGAATAAATACCAATGTCGAAATACTGGCTTGCCCTCCATAAACGCTTGAGCGGAAGTGACATTAACGACAGCGAGGATGCATGGAGATATCGGAGATTTACGACTAATGGTTGTAAGATAGATCCCCAATGGGAGGAAGGTCGGTATAATACATGCCATGATATTCCACAAAAAGCATCCAAAGGTGATTGGATATTCGACGCTGTTTGTCCTAAGAGCGCTGTAGATCTACGAGTAATCCGATCAGCATATGAAATTACTGATGAAAGAGGAGGAGTACTTCATTTTGAGTCGTATCACTTCCTGGATGGTGATTGGAAAGAAGGGATCGTGTTGACTAATCGGCGAGGTGCGCATGAAGTTGATCCTCATCGTGGTCAGGAGTGGATTAACGTTATTCAGAATTTGGAGACCTATAGCCACAATCTTGCTGGTGAAAAATCTCAATCTCATTCAAGCAGTAAGTGGGATGAGATGGTCACCCGGACACCACGGGACTAATCCTCTACGATATTATCAATTTAGACTCCTAGGGAATGAAAAGTCTCACACGACCGCTTCTTTCGGGGAGAATTGGGTAAATCATGTGATAAACTCCGCGTCGTTAACGATCTCCTTGCGTATTAACGTGCAAGATACGACCTTTGTAGCGCTTCTTACCAGTTGCTGAGGGTTTCAACAGAGCCAGAAAGATACTTATGGGAGTAGCAAATTGGTGTTAGTACACTTACTCTCACGTACTTCGTGTCGAATACTCAAACGCCCGTTCCCGAGGTAACACGGTAATGCATCCGGACGCCCCACCGGACGAGTCTAACGTCCTCGAAAAAGTCGAGACTGCCCTGAAACAGGCAGTAAGAGAACACTCCGACCTAAACTGGGAGTACGGGACTCGGATCAAGCGACAGAAGTACACGTACCTTGCGGTTGAACACTTCACCGGTGACGACGAGACGTTCCCGGTCACGTATAGCTGGTACAAGTTCGGGGCCGTGATGCCAGCAGCTCCGAAGTCGGGAACAGTCGGTCCAGCGAGCACGCAGATGCCTACACCGGACGCACGGGAGTCGGGGATATTCACGGCGGCCTTCGACGACATCGTCGATTTCTACCGACGCAGTGACTTCACACCCGGGTTAGACCAGGACTGGTGGTACGCGAGCGACCTGGACTTCCTCGCGGCGTTCTACGAGTCACACGCGCCAGAGGAGTATCGGGACTTGTACCTGGGGAACGTGGCGCTCCGACAGCACCTCAATTCCGCCTTAGAGGAGGTTCGGACGGCTCAGCGAGAATCATCAGCAGGTCGGCCTTCTCCGGTGTTCGGAACAGAACAGTACGAGGACGTCGGGCGTGCTGCAGCTCGAATGCACCTCGGCTTGGTAGGTATCGATTTCCTGAGTCAGACTCTCGACGAAGTTCGAGAGTTTACGAATCTAGTGGAGGACGCATTTCTTGTCCTCAGTCAGACGCGTGCTTCAGAAGTCACGGAGTCACAGGTGGCCGTGCTGGAAGAACTGAAGCGGGTCTACAACGAGTGGATCTGGGAGTATCCCGCCCTTTTGATGTCGAAAGAGACTGCGAAGGGCCCGAATGCCCCGACCTTGCGGAAGTGGTCTGCCCAGAAGCACTTCTCTGTGGAGGACAACCTACAGAAACACATCGACAGTATTAGCCAATCGTGTGTGGATGCTGGTCTAGTTCCGACCTCGGATCAGTACCCGGAACACGACGACGACGTGGAAACTATCGGTCGAGCCGTCGCACTCCAGGCGATGCGTCGAGATGAGTGAAATTGCACCCGCAGGGGACGTAGAGGACGTATTCACCGATACCTGCGTGTTGTTCGCTTACGCTGTCGAAGGGGAGGCAGATGCAAGAAAGCTCTTCGAAGACACCGCTCTCGACAAAGTAGCCAGCGAGCGCATCAAACGCGAGTTCGTCTCGGTAGCTGATCGGCACCAAGACATCCACCGCGAGCTCCTAAAGTTTGCTGCGACGGACGATCTGGACGAGTACGAGCCCACCGATCTGGACCAGAAGAACGACGTTCGGTACGTCATCGACCTATACTCCGACCTCACCGATATGGACGACGTGGAGGTGGTTCGTCGATTGAACGAACTGATCAACCGGCTGGAGAAAGCGAGAGACGAACTCTTCGACACCGACGGAGTCCTCACTATCTTGGCCCTGGATGGAGTTGACGCTCAGCTGGTTGGCCTGCTACGTGGTGTCGTCGAGAACGAGGACGATATCAGAGTTCTCTGTGATGCAGCCGCGTGGAGCCGAGACGGCGGCTCGGGTACATTCCTCACCGAAGACACTGAAGACCTCTTGGGGAGCGACGAGGATACAGGAAGCGCTGTAGAAGGTGGTGAAGCGGATGAAAGCGGTGATGGTCTCCCCGACTCCTTTGCGGATTTCTTGGGCCCAGAAAACAAGTCCGTACCGGAGCGAATCAACGACCAGATAGTGAGTCGCTACGATACTGACTCAGCGTTAGAAATTCTCTCGATAGAAGATTTTCTCACTATTGAGGCTAAGTGAAAGGTCCTTACCGAGACTCGGCAACAATCTGTCTAATCATCTCTCGTGCCTCGTTCTCCGACAGTCCTTCGAGCTGAACGTTCGTCAGTGCGTGATTGAACCGCCGTGTCGTCTCGTCTATGACACGCGACGGTTCGTCTGCGAGTTCGTCACACATGGCTCGAACGGCGGGTTGGTAGCGCGCGAACCAGCGGTCGAACACCTTGTTGACCATCGTCTGGTTGGCAAAGACCGAGTCAGTCGTCGAATAATCGTCGCCACGCGAAGTGAGTTCCGCGATCCACCAGAGACGGTGGATGGCGTTCGAGTACAAGTCAGAGCCTGCACCGAGGAATTTCTCCCTCATCGCTTCCTCGGAACGATACTCCCAACGGTGTCGGACGAGATCGGGATACCGGACGACTGCTAGCCAGTGCCAGAGGCCCGGATCGCCGGCGGTTCGTCTCGTGATGTCGAGACCACGGTGAATCTCTTCGGCGAGTGCGCCGTCTATAGCTGTATTATACTCCGGGTACTCCTCAAGCACTTGCTTTACTGCCGAATCAATCCTGTCCAGGTCGGCCGTCGGATGACCTGGCATGGGCTCCACGTACTCGTTCAGTTGTTCGTCGGTGAGCGTCACCTCACCCTTCATGAATGGTTCACCAACGAGGCGACGTCCGTCTTCGGTCAATCGGTGTAATTCTGTCTCGGTCACGTTAGATCTGGAGGCCTTCCTCCATGAGATGGATCAGTTGCTCTCGGGGGTTTATGTACTCCTGAAGTTCGCTATCGATTCGTTGTATCACGTGGGGTAGGGTCTGTGGGTCAGAGAGATCGTCGCTAAGACGGTGAGTTGCCTCCGACACGTCGCTGGTATCGTAGAGGTTACGAGCAAACGTCTGAAGTACCATCTCCTGCCACTCGTGTTCAACGTCACCCTCTGCGTCTACGGCACTCCCAGCCCGAACAAGCAGTTGCACCCACACACCGTAGCTCACCTGGTCGAGTATCACGTCACGCATCCGAGCCTCGGCCCCGACAGATCCTCTACTCTGGAGGACCTCGGCAATACGAGGATGGTCGGAGTTGATCCACAATTTAGGACGACTCTCGTTCCGGAAGTCGAGGTAGTATAGCTTGTTCCCATCTGGGAGGTGAGCATTTTGTGAGAAACGCACTCGCTCACCATCAATGGCGGCTCGCTCTTCGTCGTCGGGGCGGTCAACGACGACGTAGTACAGCGTCCCACTAGCGACGCGGAAGTTCTTTTGCTCTGCATAATCGTTTGATCCTTCTCCCGGATGAGATTCTGTGCGAACGAGATACGGACGTAGTTCGACAGTCCCTCGGACAGTGCTCTTTGGAACTTCTAGCGTGATGTTGTATTCACCGGGCGTCGTAGGAGCTTCAGAAATGATGACCCGGTCACGGTAGATCGTTTCGTGACAGCGAATGGCCACATAGAGCTTGGCCGGAGGCTGTGCCCGTTCGTCCTGCGGAAAGACTGCTTGAACCGTCTCCTCAGGCAGGCGTAGTTTCCCGTAGAGAGTGATGGTTTTCCAACCCGGATCATCACTACTGTCAGATGACGACACTGCCGACGCGAGGTCAATCTCTGTCTGTGCTGGGTTCAGTTCAAGTGCTGTTTTATTCCCGTCGTCAACGGTGAATGAGTCCAGTTCGAAGTCTATTCCCTTATCCCGATAATTGAACGGAAGTGTCGTAGTACGGTGTCGCTGCGAGTGCCTGGTCACGCTTGATCCCCCTCTGGTGTCTGTAACTCTGCGAGTATCTCTAGTTGTGTCGCGCCGACATCACCGTGTACTAAGTCAGCGGCTTCATCAGAATGGGAACGACCAGAGAACGAGACTTCATTGACGTGTTCGTCGGCGACAAGGTGAGCACATCCATCGTCGTACGACACGGTCACGCCGGATTGTTCGATCTCGACATAGTCAATAGGAATGTCGTCGTAACGGGATCCGTCCTCACCAACACCAGTGAGTGAGATGTCGGCACTCCATCCATCGAACTCCTCTGAGAGTACTTTAATTCGACCAGAGATCGTCCATGCGTCGCCATTGAAGCGAGACGAGCTGTCAATCTCAAAGGCAGGGTCGGCGGGCGACGTCGTGGATCGTGGATTCCCACTTCCGTGGATCGGGAATCGATTCAGAACGTTGTCGGAGAGGGAGTCACCGTTGCTGCCCTTCGAGATCAAGTGACGGAGGCCGTCGCGCAGCGTTCCGAACATATCGTCGAGTGCCATCCGGAAGCCACGTTGATACTGCTCACGGAGGTTCTCGGTGGACTCCCACTCGTCGTGTTCGGGTGGTTCGGCGAACCGGAGGAACCGGTCGATTTCTCGGTCACTCTTGGATGGAGTCCCTTCCGGCTGTGCTTCACCAGCGGCTAACACGCCGAAGAAGTTTCGGTCACCATAGGCGACACGGCTCTGGTCGTAGTACTTGACCACCATCCCTGCTCCCCGGAAGAGCGCGACATTATTCAGGTACGCATCGTTGTCTGCGGGGGATGCGAGACGTGCCGACAATCGGACTGAGCCGTCGGGAGTCTCGGCTCCATCAGCACGAGGCGGGAGCTTAACGGGAATATCAAGTCCAGCAACATCTCCGGGGTCTACCAGCGTCTGGGCGTCCGTAGTTCTCTCGTCGTAAGCCTCAACGAACGGTCGGATCGCCGGGACGCTCTCTACATCGGCTGTCTGTGTCTCGTCTGGCGTTTCGACCGTGATTTCGAGGTCTCCCCGATAGATCGCTGGCCAGAAGTACTTGACCGAAGCGTCAACGAATTCCTGTGCGAGGTCTTCAACCTCTGGTCGCTCGTCCCGCGTCGGATCCTGAAACTCAACGACCATAGCGCTCGTTCCACTGACAGCGGGCCGTTCTACGTGCAGTTGTTCTGCGAGCCGCGATGCGTGCTCTCCCCAGAAGGACTCTGGGCGAGGGCCATCGTCTGTCTCAATAGGCTGGCAAAGCCACCCCGCACCTTGGTACGTCGTGTCGTCCTTCGGGAGTTGGTGTGTCGGGAACTTAGAGCGGGCGATGAGTCGCGGAGAATCGTCCTCACGCTCACTGTGTGCGAGGTGCGAGTTGAAGACGACCGTCGAAGCACCCGAGAACGTCCAGAGTACGGACTTACCGAGGCCGTACGAGCCGCCGGCGGTATCGTCTTGCTTGCTGCTGTAGAGTTCGTCGCGGACTAGCGCGGCGTAGTTCGAGTCTTCGTCCCAGCTTCCGGTCAAGCCGGTCGTGTTTCTGTCTTCAACGACGAGGAGGCGGAGTTCGGAATCAGGGTCGTTGACTCGTTTAACGACCCGTTCGTAGCGATGGCCATTATGTGTGTCTGCGACCGCTCGCATCCGTTCACCGAGTCCATCGTCCCAGCCGAGTCCGTCAAGGAACTCCTCTTTCTCGTCACCCGTGAGCGTGACGAAACGGAACGTCACTTCAACTGGATCGCCATTCGAGAGGCCCTGATCGTTCGCGTTTTGGAGGACCTCACGGACGAATGCCTCGGAGTCATGGTCAACGGCGTGTTTGGTTGGATCGTCGCCGTAGCGTGGTGCTCCTGGTCCACCACTGAAGAAGAACCACTCAACCGCTTCGTTGATTTGTATCTGCTCCTGATCCATGTGAGAAACCGGTATGTTCGTACGGAACTAAGACCACCTAGTTAGTATTACTGTTACGAGTTGATGTAGTCCAGTCAGTCGAAATGAGCAGGGGTTCTAATCGGGTGATCTCACCGACTTTTCGCGCGGTAGGAAGTAGTCGGGATGGTGTTGTTACCGAACGCTTATATGACGATACACGGGAAAGAAGGTTATGAAGGTAGCCGCAGTGGATCTGTTCTGCGGGGCCGGCGGACTTAGCTATGGCCTCCAACAAGCCGGCATCTCGGTCGTTGCAGGGATTGATCAGGACCGAGACTGTGAGCACCCGTACGAACAGAACATAGACGGCGAATACGTACGAGCGGACATCCGCGCGTTAGCACAGGATCCCGAACCAATCGCACAGATGTATCCGTGGGATGCGGACCTAAAGGTTCTCGCAGCATGCGCGCCTTGTCAACCATACTCCACGATGGGGCATTCGAAGGGAGAGGGCCATGAGGACCATCAAAAATGGGGGCTGCTAAACGAGGTGTCACGGATCGTAGAATACGTCGAACCAGACGTAGTCGTCACCGAAAACGTACTCCAAGTGAAACAGGAAGATGGCGTCTACGACGCGTTCATTGAGAGCCTTGAATCCCAAGGTTATCAAGTCAACAGCGACGATAACAAGAACGTCTATTGTCCTGAATACGGAATCCCACAGAAACGGAAGCGGTGGGTTGTCATGGCGTCCAAGCGGGGCCCCCTCTCTCTGCCCGACCCCCCGATTCAGAACGAGGACGACTACCCGACGGTCAAGGACACGATCGATCACTTGCCACCAATCGAAGCTGGAGAAGTTAGTGACGTGAACGACGTACATAGAGTACGTTCTCTCTCGAAAAAGAACCTGGAACGTATCGATAACATGGAGCCCGGCGGAGATTGGACTCTCTGGGAAGAGGCGGGCCTTGACCACCTCCTTGCAGACTGCCACCGGAAGGCAAGTGGACGGTCGTACAAGGCACCCTACAGCCGGATGCGACCCGACGAACCCTCTCCGACGATCACGACGCAGTTCTACAATTACGGGAGTGGTCGCTTCGGACACTACGATACAGATCAGAATCGAGCACTCTCGCTCCTCGAGGGAGCATTGCTTCAGACATTCCCAGAAGACTACGACTTCTACGACGAGTGGGAGGACGTCGGCGTGTCAAATCTGGGCCGAATGATCGGTAATGCAGTCCCCCCGAAGCTCGGTGAGTACATGGGAAAGGCAATCCTCTCGCACGTCGGCGCAGCAGCGCCGTCTGTTGAGTCCACCGTCGCCGACGATTGAGTGAGAACTGATGTCGTCTGAGACGGAGCACCGATTTCAGACAAACCTGCTTGAATGGGGGAAAGAGAACCGCCGCGAATACCCGTGGCGGGAACCGGATCGAACACTGTACGAGGTATTCATAGCGGAGTTCTTCCTGACTCAGACACCGGCTGACAACGTTGCAGCGGTCTATCCGAGGTTCCTGGAACGGTTCCCCACGCTGGAGGAGCTAGCGGAGGCCAGTGAGCACGAACTCGTCGAAGCTATTGAGCCCCTCGGATTCCAAAACATGTGCGCAGAGACGCTAAAGCAGATTTCCTCATCGCACGATCTCCTCCCACCGAGCTGGACTCGCTGATGGAACTTCCGTGAGTGGGCCGGTACGTGGCGAACGCCACATTGTGCTTCGCTCGTGGTGACCGATTGCCGGTTCTTGACAGGAACGTTGAGAGGGTGTACAGTCGAGTATTTCGAGATGCATGGCCCGAGACAGAAGCAGATCAGTTGGCTTTCACGCGGAGATTAGTACCTGATGACGCCCGTGCGTACAATCTCGCCCTGCTTGATTTCGGTGCGCTGATCTGTCAGACTGAACCGTTGTGTGAGCAGTGTTTCGCCGACGAGTATTGTGTCTACTTCCAAGAATCGAGAAGGAGTACATAACGCTATGAGATCGCTAGCAGTTGTTCTCGGGATACTGTCGCATGACCAAATCGCGTTATAGATCCAGCACGACCACCGGAACTCCCTGCTGTGTGGGATTTCCGACAGAATCGGCTGAGTCGGACTATACTTTAGTACCGTTTTCAGATGGAGGCTTTAAATTGAGTCAATGTCTAAGCGCATAGCAGTGACAATCTACGTGAACGCTACACGGGTCTGCCCTACCAGATATTCTCTTAGTGGCTTCCAGCGTGCTGAACCAGTTGTGGGTGGTTCTGCGTGACATCAGATGGAGAGACCACACGCGAAGAGCCACTTATCCTCCACTGTTTCGCAGACTACGGAACGGAATCAGAGGTACTCAGCGACTTTGGAAACGTAATTCGTGTCGGAATCGATCCCAAGGATACGAACGAAAGTGCGCCGATCAAGGCAGACGCCCATATTGAAGAAAAAGAGTGGGACCTACCGATCAAGGACGGCACCACGTTTGATCTCGGGCTGTTCCACCCGGTCTGCTCACGGTGGGCCGCGACGACGAGTATCTCGGGAGATCCTGATGAGCACGAGAACATGATCCCGAGTGCACGGATACTCGCCGAGAAGTACTGTGATCACTACATCATCGAAAACGTTCCGCGCGCACCCCTCAACGATCCCGTTGTGTTGAACGGGCGGATGTTCGGTATGCCGATTGAGTATGAGCGCGCGTTTGAGACTTCGTTCAAGGTTCCACAGCCCCCCCGTGAGAAACGGTTCTTGACTACAGATGGATCGTCTGAGAAAGCTGAGACCTCGTCGTTCTTCTTCTCCGAACGGTCCCGAGAGTGGTGGGCAGCGGTCAAAAACTACTCACCAAGGTCGTATCCGAAGAGTCACATAGCGAAGAACGCGATTCCCGCGCCATTCATTTACTACCTGATTCGAGTGTGGTTGATGGTGTACGAGGACGAACAAGGAATCTCGGAGGGGCGAGTGGACTACTCCGACTACAACAAGCGGATGGACATTGAGCGCAAAAGTGAGGACAACCACCAATTAGACGAGTTCTGATGTGACACAAAACAGATATCCGATACGGACAAGTGGATCACAGATTTCGGTAAGAGGTACAGTCTGATGGGCGAGAACGAGTGTCACGTATATCTGGATCGAGAGCCAAACTCGTCATACGTCGGGGACCCGTTTGTCGGTGTGCCCATTTCCCGCGACATCGTTGAATCTGTCGCTACTCAGTATCACGTAGAGGCCGATTCACTCGCCAGAGCCCTGCGAGAAATGCGAAACACGTCCGTGATTAACGCTGAAACACTCTTCACGGGTTTTGATCCTCTTCCTGTCGGTCAAAGTGACGATGGGCTGTTGTACGTGCTAGCCGACGCGAATGGGTGTTGGGACACTGTGGCCAGCCGAATCGGACTCACAGAAGATGGCCAAGAAGCCGTAGCGGCCGCTCACGACTGGCAGGTCAGAGATGTGATTAAAGACAGAGAAGCGAGAGGTGACAGCGGGTTCGTCATCTCCTGCTCGGAGTTTCCCGCAGACGCTATTGACGATATCGTAGCGGTGGTGGCCAAGACCAGACTGACGAATCGACAGGCGACGTTTTGGATCCTCTCACAGTACGTCCCAGGTAGTGACGCAATCGCCCGAATCCTCTCGGTGCCCGAGTCAATCGTTCAGTCGGAGCTCGCCACCGTTGACCAGACTACGCGGCGGAGCGCGGCAGAGATACGAACTCTTGACGTCCCTGGACCACTCACTCGCCTTGAACCGGAGCCCCAGGCCTCAACGTGGATGGGGCTCAATTGGTCTAGATGGTTCAACCTTCAAGACTGGAAAACGCTCCGCAAAGAACTGCCACGCCGCCCAGGCCTCTATCGAGTTCGACACTCAGAACTCCCGGGATTAATGTACGTTGGGGAGTCGGGATCTAAAGGAGGCGTCCGACAGCGCGTAGGGCTAGGTCTGTCAGCCGGGGTGAACAAATCGGATCAACAGACTAGTGACAAACACGGTGCTGCCCGTCCCCTCCAGCAAATTACTGAAGTTGCGGGAGGTAAGATGGAAGTTTCTGTTGCTACACCCCCAATATCGTCGAATCGGAGACATCGCCGCGCCATAGAGGCGACTCTGGTGGCGGTTTGTCGGCGAGAAATTGGCTGGACTCCTATGGTCCAACTGAACCGAGAGCCTGCTGAGTACGCAAGCGGCTCCGACGGCGAGTTACATCATGAGTTGAGGGACATCGCAGAACGGTCCTCATATACCGTACCGTCATGGCAGCCCTGGCGTGACGTGACCGCCCCACAATGGTTGGGTCTCAACTGGACCGAGAGCCGTCCGCTCTCTGAACGAGACAGGATCGACAGTAGTGGAGTACATGCGTTTCGACTGTGGCGGGAGGATCAAACGGGGGAACGGTGGGGTCAAACGGTCCAAGAAATAGGTACAACCGGATCAATATCAAGTCGGCTGTTCAAACTGCAGAATGAGTACGGAGATGAGATGCGTTTCTCTGTCGTCGCCCTTAACGGGCTAAGCTCTGACACACAACGTCGGTCGCGTGAACTCAGAGAAGTCCGCTACGATCTCGTCGGCGCACACTATTTGGCCACTGGTACTCCCCCAAAGGCACAGTTCTGATCCTAATCGGAGGGCTACACCGGCGACGTACCGCACATATTTATGTCGGAAGGAGAGAGTTGTGGCAATTATGAATCGTAGCGCACACTTTTCCGACAGATCTGGGGTTACACCCGCTAGTGCCAGTGGGGTGTTGTGATGAGCGGTCAGTGGGGATTCACGACGTCTCGACCGACTGATGCTCGGTACGGTGACGACGTTGCAAAGTACGCGATGTCACACGGAGAACCGGGGCTGAAGACATTCGTTCGGGAGGTGTTGCAGAACTCAAATGACGCACGGTTGGACAACGATCAACCAGCACGGGTCACGTTCAAGTTGGAATCCTTACAGGGCGACGAGGCAATAGAGTATCTCAGAACACTTGATATCGAGACGTGGTCCGAACACGCTAATTTAGCGACAGAGACGGAGAGCGGTAAGCACATCGCTGAAGCAATCAAGCGCATAAAGGACGACGAGAAGATCCGTATTCTGACTATTGAGGATGAAAACACAGAAGGTCTACTCGGTGAGGAGAACGCCGACGAATCAAACTTCACCGCTCTGGTCCGCGACGTCCTGTTCAGCAGTAAATCAGGTGATACTGCTGGCGGGAGTTACGGTCTGGGGAAGGCTGTCCTCTGGCTGTACTCGGGTCTGTCACTCGTCATGTTCAACTCAACGCTGAGCGAACCTGACCCGAAAGACCAGTCCCCTCGATTGATCGGTCGGACGCGCTTGCCGACGCACAAGTCGGAGGACGGCGATACGGTGTACCAAGGGCACGGTTGGTACGGTGGTCTGAACGACGATGAGGAGGGCGCGAGGCCGGAGTCCATTTGGGGAGATGAAGCTGAATCAATAGCGGATGACCTCCAGTTGGGTCGTCCGGACGGACCGGGAACAAGCATCCAGGTTGTGGACTTCCGCGTACCTACAGCGGAAGAGCGACTGGACAACGAAGAGTTAGCGGACCAGATCACGGAGATGGCAATCGAATGGTTCTGGCCCGCGATTTATCGTGGTGATCTGGAGGTCGCAGTCAAAGTAGAGGGTGAGACGAAGCAAGCAAGTATTGACGAGTATCCGCAGTACGAACCCTTTACGAGCTGTCTGGCCGACCGTGCTAACTCGGTCAGCCAACTCAACGAACCCGGAGATGTCGCGCAAGCGACCATATCACTTGAAGTCCCAGAGAAGAGTGACGGAAGTGGCGGTGCGGATAGCCAACTTGATTTGCTAGTTCGGCGTGCAGATACGAGCGAGTATCAGCATCAGAACGAGGTGGCGTTCGTTCGAGGTTCGGGAATGGTTGTTCAGTACTACGACCGAGACCGAGTCGTCGTCGGGGACCAGGACTTTCACGCCATCCTTCTTGGTGGGCGCGCGCGACCTTGGGGAACCGATGAAAGTCCACGAGACGCAGATACTATCGTGGAAGAATTCTTGACCGCTGCGGAGCCGCCTCAGCACGACGAGTGGGTGCGAACGGAGACACTGGCGAACACCTACTCTCGGGGATTCCGAACCGCAGTAGAGGGCATCAAGTCTGACGTGACCGAGACGTTACGCGGACTCGTTGCGCCCGACGTTGACAGAGGCGCGACTGGGCCTCAGCGTCTGGGAAACCGGTTCAAAATTGGAAACGAATCACGAGGTGGTCGTTCTGATCGTGAGTCACCCAGTAGTCAGCGTGTCACCGGAAACACGAACATCTCGTTTGACGAAGTATATACACACTGGTCGTTCAACGGTGAGGTGGAGCCTTTGAGCGACCGTAACGAGATACGGGCAGTCACCGTCTCACTGGTCCGGATGGCAGAGGAGAGAGCAACGTCGGATCGCCTCCCCGTACAAAACATCTCGTCAGATACGGCAGGGGTTTCGATATCGCTCCCAGAACAGAAGGGAGTCCAAGTAGGGCGGCTGGAACCAGTACCTGGCACATCAAAGATCTCCTTTGAGGGCGTCTCAACAGAGGACCACAGACAAGTAGAAACCAGATTGAAGGTATCAGTTGACGTTGCAGAACGGAGGGACGAATAATGGCGACTGTCAACGAGGAAGTTGAAGCAGCAGAACTGGACGAAGAAGGAGAAGATAACGTCCAGACAGGTAGCTTAGTCAGCCAATCTCTCCCGCATGAGTACCAAGAAAACGCGCTCAAATTTGATGTCGAATCGTTCCAGCTAGATGGGGCCCCTCTCGGTGATAGAGGTGACCTTATTGAGGATGAGCAGTTTCTGTCGCTGGTGGATGAGAGTAGCTGGGAGACTCTGGAGTTAGAAGGTAAGGTTACCGTTGACCAGGATACTGTTGAGGATGTCTTCCCATTTGACGAGTGGGAAGAGACGCCAGGTCGTCTCGCACTGGTGAAGGAAAATCCCCTCGCAATGAGTCGAGACCGGCAGATACTCGCCGACTCTCCCTTGGATGGAGGGACCTACGAATTCACTTTGTGCATCAATCGTAACGACCACCGTGGACGAGTGAAAATCAAGCCCTTCCTCACCAGAACCAAAAAAGGCGACTCTAGTGGGTCGAAACACGCGTCCAAAGTCGGGGCACGAGTCGCTGACGGACTCTCGTGGGTCATTCGACTTGACGAGAGAGAGGACGGTGGGAGTCTTCTCATGCCGATCATAGAGGATTTCAGCGACTACGACAGCTTCCCTGACGAGAACCATATCCACTATCTCAGCCTGGAGGCACCTCGGAACCCGCAGCTCTACCTGAACGGGGAACATCCACAGGTGGTTGAGGTCTTGAACAACTCAGGGGCCACAGGTGGCCCACCACGGCTGCGTGACGTACTCTACGACTACATTGAGCACTCCGTCTGGACGCAGCTATTGATGCAGACGGCACGCGACACAAGTCCCGATACCGGCGAACCGGAGTACGGCTGGCAGGAAGACGTATTGGACATATTCTTGGACGATTTGTACCCGGATCTCGGAGACGATGAGGCGGCAATCCAACTTGCCGAGGACGTTCGGAGTCACGTCGATATCCCGAACCTTGTCCAGCAGATTGAACGTGCGGTACATCAGAAGTACGACATCCCGTCCGACACGACGAATCTGATTGAGGAGGCGATCCAAAGTGACGACTGAGCTTTACCATCTGCAGAGTGCGGCCCATCCGATGATCGACAATCGATTCCTTGCGGGCGAGCGTGAGCTCACGGAGGAGGATCTTCGTCCGTACTTACAGCCGCTAGGTCGTTCCGTAGACCTAAGTCCGGTAGACGAGCGGATTGAAGAGATCCGTACTGATGACGAGATTGACGCTCAGGACTCGCTTATTGACGCCGAGCTAGCGCCGACACTCCACCGTACTCTTGATCTGACACGCAATGAGGCGGCAGACGCCGGACTGTGGCACTACCTCTGTGTCGTTCGGTTCCCGGAGTTTGTTCACTACCGGTGGGATCACGTCTTCAATCCGGAGAGTCCAGATAACATGGAGGAGAAGTTCTTAAAGGCCGGAACGGATGCCTACTCCAACGCACTACACCGGATCTGGTGGGGTGCTGAGCTCACCTACGAGGAAGGAGAATCGGGAGAGGCCAAGGATCGGGACTACAGTAGAACGAAGCAAGTCCTCGGTTTCCAGGAACTTGCCAATGACATCCTAGACCACGACTTTGCACGGTACATCCCCGTTACGCACGCCTGTGGTGATCTCCTCTGTCACGACACACTGGACGGGATTAAGGAAGAGGGTACGTACGACGATCCACCGTCAAACAGTAATATCGTGAGCCGAACGACGACGCTACTTCGAGAAGAACTGACGGTTCGACGTGTCGAGATGATGGATGAAGACGACATTGTGGAGACAATAAAGGACCTCCGTGACGACGTGATGCGTCAGGAGGCTGGCTGGTCGTAGCGTCTAGGTCGTTTACGGTCCACCATGGAGACGGCGTGGAATAGAGAGAGTCCTTAATGAGTGTTCGTTGAAAGTCCGTTGGAGAAGAGGGTTTATGTGGGCTGGACTCCTACGGAGAGGGATGCTTGGATGAGCGATGGTGTACAAATGATGATCTTCTCTGGGATGAAACTGTGAGATGGCTCTTGGAAGGCCTAATGTACTACAGTAATCAGAAGCCACCGGTAGCACTCTTAGGTGGCGAGATTAATCTCGCTGAAAAGGAACGAGATAAAATTGAGCATTCGAGAATTAGCTCACATTGAATGGTCGTTGGTCAACCGGTAGGGGTTTCTACAGTGAGGGTAATACGATTCGTTGGTTGAACCTGAGCTGCGAATCAACGTAATCGCTTGATTGGTACAGGTATCGCCAGTAAGTGCGATCTGATAGAAAACTGATCCAGATTGTATTCTGCAAAGCGTTGAATCGTATTACTGGGAGCAACAGCGGAAATGGGAAGCCAAGTTCTGCTAACAGGCGACAGAAGCAGAGGTGAGATTGTGTTACTCGGTGTCCGCTGGATCGAAATCAACGATGAATGTATCTTCGTCCTGTACCCGGAATAGGATGCCGCGTTGATTGCCTTCCGGATCAGCAACGGGGTAGAGTTGCTCCCCGGTGTCCATCGTGAGTACAGGCGGCCGGTACCCAGAGACGGTTTCCCATCCACGATACTCCATCGCCGACAGTGCCATCGGGGTCAAATCCGTGATACGGGAACCGGTGATGGCATCCCAGTCGTCGACATCTTCTGCGTGGAATAACCCGGGCTTGTTGCCCTCCACGTCATTAACTGGGATGAGCAGCGAGCCGTCACCGAGTTCAAGTGCGATCGCTGTATCGGGGGCAGCGACTGTCCACATGAACCCGTCGGGGGCGTCGCCGGCCAAATGACGTACAGCGGTGATGACTTGGCCCTCAATATCGCTCATACCGTTTTCGTTGGAGACGGCATGGATAAACATTGCCGCCATCTGATTCGCTGTTCACCACACTCCATCCGTATTTACCTCGGTCCCATTTGGTGGACGCCCGCATGCAAGGGTTGATGTGCACAACACTCGGTAACTTACGCGGTGCGTCTATACTCCCAACGAATGATTACAATAGAACATAGTTGGTCTCACTATACTCTTCGTAAGACCGGTCGCTTACTCGCAGCGGTTGACGATTGATTCGTTGTAGTGGAGAAACGGTTTCCCGACGGTTGTTCTGATTGTCCTTGTTGTGATCGACCGTTCGTATCGGTTAAGGTCAGGTGAGCGAGGTTCGAAGAAGTGCCGAAATCATTGTCCGACGATGCAAGTGCTTGGTTCTAGTTCCTACACGGGTGGGAGATCAGCAACTGTCGCATTGGAGTTGAGTGAACCAACGTGAACAGGTTTCGGAGTGCCGATTTTCTATCCTATTGGAAACACATAGACTTATTGTCTATATTGAGTCGTCGTTGATTCGGGTAAGGAAGCTGGTTTCCGCTGGCGGGACCTGTGGTTGCCGAATGCTGAGTCTCTAAAGCGGTATCCAACGTTTGTTCTTCGACAACGACCGACTCTAGATTTAACGGGAAAGAATCATCATCTGGCATTACTACTGTTTCTGCATGCCAACTGATCGGCTCTGTAGTATCGTCCCGATGTTCGGCGGTGGGACGCGGTACGCTGAGACGTTGGATGCGGTGCTTGAGTTCGTGGAGGCACATCACCCGACAACAGACGAACTCGTTGGGTGGCATCGCGGATCGTTTGTGAACGTATCGAGCCGAGACTCGATTATGCGGCGAGTGAGTTATTTACAACAGGTTGGCTTCCTTCAGCAGGCGGATGAGCGGTGGGTGCTCGGTGATGCTGGCCGGGAGTACGTTGAGCAGGGTGATGTGGGGACGTTGCTTCGGATTATGTGTGATCGAAACGTTGGGTTGCGGAGTCTACTGTATGCGTTGTCTGCTGGGCCGATGACGCTCGGGGAGGTGAGTGACCAGCAGTTGGATACGCACCCGGAGTTAGGGTGGAGTCGCGGGGAGACGGACATGGCGAGACAGCGAGTAAATTGGTTGCGAAGCATGGGGCTCGTCGAGGAGCGAGGTGACGCGTACGTGTTGACGGATGACGGCCGGGCGTTCGTCAAGAACGCGGTTGCAGAGTGGAGTGACTCGAATTGGACGCCAGCGACGAGTAACGACGGGATGAGTACTGGGACGTACGAGACGACGATTCACGCTCGAGCGGTTGACCCTGAGTTCCGTGCGACAGTGATTTCGCGGCATGATCGAGAGTGCCCGATTTCGGGTGTTGACCATCCTGGACTGTTGGACGTGGCGCACGTATTATCGTGGAGTGACTACCCCGAGTACAGGGCGGACTTGACGAACGTGCTGCCGTTGAGTAAAACGCATCACGCTGCGTTCGACCGGGAGCTGTTCACGATCGACCGGGACTACCGGTTGCACGTGAACCCGTCCTTCGAGACGCAAAGCGAGTTATTGCAGCGAACGATTCTTGATCGAGACGGTGAGCGAGTCGCGCTTCCTGAGGAGAGTCTGAACCCGGAGTACCTCGCACAGCATAACGCGTCACTCGCGTGGGTGTAGAGATTAGCTGAACCGACGAGGTAACGTGGTGTGCGGCAGTGTTCCTGCTGATCCTAGACTCCTGATTATCTTCGATATTGTTCGCATGGCATGTAGCGGTTCTCAACGGGCGATTGAGTCCAAGCGAATATTCCTGATGAGACTGATGCGGATCACGAACAGTATCACGGCGGACATGGGCAAGTCACCGCGGTCTTGTCTGATGATAATTCGATTACCGACGATATGCGAGACTCTCGTCTGTGAAGATCCTACTACAACGATTGAAATCTAATTGAGCAAATTGAAAACCGCCCTGTAGAGAAATAGTTGGAGACGAGATATCATAGGAAACATTTCCCGAGTACTAGGGGCCACCATAACTTGATCAGAACAGATGAATCAGTTAGCGATGAACTCGCTGACACCATTGTTATATTAATTGTTCTACAATCCTATGTATGGACATCTCTGAACTCGCTCAGGAATTCGATTTTGTGGATACTGTCACAGTAGAGCGAAATGACGTAGGGAAAATCGATCTCAAAATGCCCCACCATCGCTACGAGAAATCAGACGAAACACCGGTTCATAAGCACGGGTGGGGCCCCTTCTGCAAGTTCTATATTGACACTGCCGACTATCAAAAGAAAGCTGGCGTCTACGTTTTCACGGCAAACCACAAGGTAATGTACGTTGGGGAGGCACTGGATATCCACAGTCGAATTTATAGCTATTCAAATATCTCTCCAAAGAACTGCTTTAAAGGCGGACAGCGGACCAACTGCCGAATCAACAACGCAATCCTTGAAGTAATTCGTAACCGAGGCCAAGTTGCACTCTGGGCAATCGAGACTGCAGACCGAAAACAACGGGAAGCAGCGTTAATCGAAGAATGTAGCCCACCTTGGAATTTCGAATCCCCAGCTACCATAACTGCCAACCAGCAGCAAATCACTCATACTGATGGCTCCGAAAGCGACCGAAAGTCTGCTCGTAGCGATCCTATGGTAAGCCAGCAACATGCAGGTGGCAAGTATGCACCGCTCTATAAGTACCTCAGAGAGGCAGATACTACTACTATTCAACTCACATTTGAGGGAATAGAGGAGATTCTGGATGCGCCATTACCAGAATCTGCTCGAAATTACAAGCCTTGGTGGCATCCTGCTGGCCATTCTCATGCCGAAGGCTGGGCAGAACTTGGTTGGACTGCAGACCCCGATCTTGATAGTGAAACGGTTACCTTCGAGAGGAGTAACTAGACGTTCCTCATAGCTGCAAAAATCGTGAAATCTGGTAGTCAGGCTGTTTTCTCAAACGCTAATTCGTCAGGTGAGTACGTGTAGCGCTTGATCCCGTTTTCTTCACAGTGGTCTGCGAGTTTCGACGGCCACACACCTTCGTCGTCGAAGTCACCGAGATAAGCCACGGTAACCGAATCGTTGTTTCCTCGTTCGACGACGACGGCTGTGTTCGGATCGCTGTGACTCGTTTTGATGACGCGGTCGCCTGGTACGTACGGGTTGTCGGCGAACTCTAGGTTCTCGTGTTTGTACGTCCAGAGTTTGATTTCTGTGTCGACGCAGTACGAGGCGAGAATCCCTGGGTGGTACTCACGCCAGTCAGCGGGCCCCTGATCGAGTGCACTCGGGAACGCTACTCGAACGGCCTCGCCGTCCAGTTCCTGCCCGAAGGCACTAGTGTTCTTCTCCGGCGGCATCACTTCGATGACGACGCCGACTGACGCGTCCTCGTCACTAGCCTTGATGACGCGATCCCCAGGATTGAACGGGTTCTCCGGCTTCTGATTCATGTACGCCGTGTTCGGTCCTAACTCCTGTAACTCGTTCATCGGCCGCGCTGCAAGGTGCGCTAGCTTTTCCGGCTCCTCACCCGAGTACGCCGCTTGTGTCTCCACCTTCGATTTGAGCGTCTCAGTCCGCTCCCACCCTAACAGGATCAGTGCATCCTCGTTGTCTCGATGCCAAACCATCACGATGATATCGTCATCAGGGTCGTTCTCCAGCAGGTTTGCCGGGCGAAACGCCGAGACGTCCCTCGACGTCTTCACGTCCACTTCGTACCCGAACACCTCGAAATCGTGCCCGGAGAAACTCTCCAGGTTACACCGCCGAATCGCCTCTTCGTTCTGCCACTCCCACATCTCGACCGGGAGATACTCTCGACAAAACTGCTCGAACGCGAGTTCACCGAGATTTCCAATCCGTTTCACGTCGATATCGTCGGCACCCTGTATGACGGCTTGGTGATTCGCTCGCTCCCGGTCGATCTCGTCCGGCGAATACAGATACATTACACGCAGATCATCTATTAGTCAGATATACTTTGGGTACTGGTTATCACTACTGGAGGTAGACTGACGGCACTGGATCGGTCACTGGGGATACGCGGAATCTGTATGGGGTATCCTTGATTCTTATGAGAAAGCCGATTTTCACTGTCGAGACTTATGGCCGCAGATAGAGGACTCATCTCAATGGTCTTCAAAGACGTGACCGCATCTGCTTGTATTGTGTTCTGTCAACCGGCGAGACGGCCCAAACTTTAGTGTAATCGTTTAGGTGGATAATCTAAACAAATACTACTTCAGAGAGTGGGTACGCCGAAGAGGTCTAGTCTTCGTACTCAGCCATCTGCGTCGCAACGGCATGAGCGGCGTTCGGCAACACATTCGTAATCCGGCAGTGGACGACATCGTCCTGTTCTACATTGAGTCCATCACAATTGACGAACGTTACAATGCCGTCTATTTTCCCGACTCCGCTGTCCGGGTCGCTTCCCTGACCTGGCGGATCGAAAATTTTGACCGTTTTTACATCACCTTCGGATAGTGTATCTCGTGCATCTCCCTGTTGTGCCTCTACGTGAGCAGTCTGTCGATCAAGAATAGCTGGAGCAAATATGTCTTCGATTGCGCTCATTCTATCCTCTAGCTCGTTTACTCTTTGTTCTAGCTCTTCGATGTACTTGTCTTTGTTCTTACTTGCCATACGACTCTAGAAGGATGTCTGACAGACCAAAATAGTATTGGAGTTGGTTTTCCAGTTAAGTTAAAATGTCTCGAAGATTGCTTCGTTCTGCTCTGCATCGCCAACGTCAATGTACAACTCGACGGAGGAATCCGTCTCGCCCATCTGAACGAGACACCGCTGATTCCTGCACCGGATATTATACAATTTGCTGAGTTAATCGGTTTCAACTTAGGCAGTGTTCTGCATAGGTATTGACAATAGTGGCAAAGAATTCTGGTATCCCTGTTCTCAATTTTGATTTTCTGGATGAGCTATCAGTCTGTAGGACTACTTTCCTCCTTTGTTTTGATCCCGTCATTTCCAAACGGATCAGTGAGTGAGTCAATATGGTACTTACTGTCATTATTTCCTGCTAACGATACTGTCTCAAGATCTCGAATGAAGCCCTTGAATAGGCGGACGGAATGACTCCGGTATAAATTGTATCTGTGACGCCTGATTTGAGGGTCATTCCTATACTCTGCTTCACTGTCTGGTGCCTCTGAAAGAGCTGCTAAGCGCCAATACTCAATCAATCCGTCTGCTACTCGCGCCTCTTGGAGTGGGGCTTGTGATGGCAAAATCTTGAGGTCGAGATCAATCGGCCCGTCAGAGAGGTCATGTGTTACTTCCCACGAGTCCGTGTTTCCCTGCTGCTGGAATCCGATTTGGTATCGAGGCGATCCATCCTCCGTGATCGTGATCGATCTGACTGTGATTCGGCCACAAGTTTTGAAATCCCGAATTGATTGCCACAGGGCCTGCTCTTTCCTCACCCGCTCGCTAATCTGATCCTGGACTGCCTGAGCACCATCTCCGTCATCACACCATTCAACGAGTATCTCGTGGACATCATTTGGAATCTTAGTGTCTGAGCTTGCTGTGCTTTCCGCAGTAGAGGAGTCATCCTCTCCAATTTGGGGGAGTCCATTGATGGCCAGATGCTCATCACTTAGTGTGGTCGGTTCAAGATTGAACGCATATTCTCTACTCCGATGCGGCTGTATGTTAAGAGATACGGCGAGTGATTCGCGCAGTTCGTTGTCTGCGTCGGTATATTCTTCCCCGCTGAATGGGACGGTCTGATAGTCCACTGTCTGCAGACGGCCGTATCCACTACTTTCATCAAATGATAGAATGACACCTTCTGTCTCACCCTCTCGTTTGCCTGATGTCGCGGCTGCAGCCACGTGTTCAACAGCCGGGAGGAATTCGTCTGGAAGTTCTTCTGGAGCGTCAGCAGCGAGATTCCATGATGAAACTTCAGGATGGTATCCCGGAACCTCATCACAGAACCAAACAACATCGGGATAGACAAGTAGCGCGTTCCGTACATCGTCTTTCTGAAGGTCACGATCGTCAACAGCTACCCAATCAATACCGTCTGAAGAGACGTTGAATAACTGCGTAAACCCATCTCCCGGACAGACGGTGAAAACCCAGTCATACGGGTGATCAACCCATCGCAAGTCAGTAGCCGTCCATCTACAACCGCCAGTACTGATAGAATACACCGGATTTCCGCTGTTCGACATCCGCGCTTCATCAATGTTAATTGGATGGTGCGGCCCGAGATGCCTGACCGATTTGATGGCCCCGTCTCGATCAGCGGCTTCAGTAAGAAACTCGGCCGTCTCCTCCTTACTGTAATCGGAGTTCGGACTCCACTTTTTTAGGAAACCATGGATGTCATTCGGAACGTCTACGTTACGTGACTCCGCGCCATCGGTCAGGAATTTCTCAAGTTTGTTCTTCTCTTTTCCGCTGAGCGAACTGGAGTCAATCTGCTTCTTCGTAACGTCACCTGCTTCAACTGTCGTTCCACTACCCCCAGTATAGATATGCCCCTGCTCCCAGAGGGGTTTAATCAACTGCCAACTGACACTGTCCTCATCAGTGTAGCCTAAGTCAGCAAGAAACGACTCTGCAGCCGGAGTTGCCTGTAGAGTGATAAATGAACCATCGATGTTGCTGTTGAGATAGATCCCGGAACCGTCAGCGTAGTCGTGAATGACTGGCACTGTTCTTCTCAAGAATAATCATCATACATAAGCTTTGAGTCTAGTAACCATGTGGCCTGCCTAGACGGGTTTTGGGGAGTTTCAAAGACGCATATTCTTCGAAGTGAATACGGCTGGAGACAGTAAATATAGAGTATCGAGCTTTCAGTCTAAGCTACCCTTGACCGCGTGTTCTACTATCCCCGTTCGGCTACGGACAGGTAGAGAGCGTAGTTCCCTGTCTGTTCTCCGGTCTCCTTGTCTTCTGTCTCTTTGAGGTTGATTTCGACACGCCGGCTGTAGTCTTCCATATCGACGATCCAGGAGAAGAGCCCTGCAATGGTTTCGATAAATTGGGGATC
Organism: Natrinema sp. H-ect1; assembly: GCF_041821105.1. Taxonomy (NCBI): domain Archaea; kingdom Methanobacteriati; phylum Methanobacteriota; class Halobacteria; order Halobacteriales; family Natrialbaceae; genus Natrinema; species Natrinema sp. H-ect1. The sequence goes on from NZ_JBGUBA010000006.1 coordinate 40,670, forward strand.
CCCTGTGAGCCGGATTGTGGAGATATCTGTAGGGAATGTACTCCCAGTGAAGTCACTCGGTTTTTCAAGCATGGCTCGACGAAGTTTTGCGCTTGATGGCCGGTCCCGGTTCTCTAACCATTCCATTGCGTCTGCTTTCTTGACGCTTCCACTGCTAGTCGTCGGTAACTCTTCTAATTCTGTTGATGATGTTTGGGTCGGTGCTCCACCATCTGTCTGTGCCTCCGCTGTGTCAGGCCGATCAAACGACGTTCCACACTGCTGGCATTCACTAATGTCCTTATCTGCAGGGGCAAGTGTCCCGCAGTTGTCACAGAACTCCATTGTTGAGACTGATCAGTAAAGCAGTACTGTTAATCTTGCGTAACTATTGCATGCTGGTAGCCTTAGTGACATTCGGTCTCTGGTTTTGTCCTCTGTTTTAGGGGGTAGTGCCGGCTATGACTCCTGATATTCCAGCGCTGAACTGCGCTATGAACCGAGTAGGAGTAAGTTCATGAGAAGACTCTTGGTGTCTCCTTCACAGTCCGCCAAACAATAATATTCATCCAATTAGAAGTACTGTCTACATGGTAGACAAGTATCGGTGGCGAAAAACTCTCGGTGACGGGGTGGTGATCGAGGTCGCGTGTAGGAGTCAAGGGGAGTTAGAGAGCCCCAGTGATGATCAATCTAAATCTCAGTTTAGCATCTTAGTAGAGAACGCTTCGACAGACGAGTTCTGTCTCAAGACTCCAAACGATGACGGAATAACGGTGGATCGAGTTTCGGACAGTTCCTGCCTTGAATTCCACGTTAGTATTCCAATTGGCTCCGGTCTCATTCGAACGTACGTACAGTCCAATGGGCAACGTGATCCGATTTATCTTCCTGGCCCTGACCTCGTAGCGAACTGTGTTGATGCGATAAATGGTGATACTGATGCCGCTAGAGCGATACTCAAGGAGTTCGCTGCTCCAACGCAAGTACCGGCGCTCTGTGGGGAGTTCCTGCCTATTTCAGAGGTTGGCGGGTTGATCGAGACACTCGCGGAAGTTAACAGCTATACAGCAAGTTTCCTGCATTCGTACCGGTACGATTTGATCCGAGGAGCGATTGTTTCCGATCACGGTTTGTCTGTCCAGTCTACTGACGAGCTAGAAGCGCTTGTCGAGAGGTTAGATTCTGTTCAGAATATTGGGCAGGTGGGGCTCGTTGATGCGATTTCAGATACGGTAGCAGCGATGCCCACCTCGGGTGAGGAGACGAAGGCGATGCTTGATTCTCAGGGGTTTGACCTTGATGCAGTAGAACGATCTAACGATGATTTGTTTTTCGCGGTGTACTTGGCACAGTTAGTCCTCACTGACGGGGTCAGAGCAGCGGAGGGGCATACAATGGAGCGGCGATGGCATCTAGATGGGAATTATAAACGGCGGAAGACGCAGGCGAAGAACGCGGAGTATCAGGACCGCGGTCAGGTCTGGCGGGAGCTTCTATGCCTCGCTGCTCGGCAGTCGTTAGACGAGTTTGCGTATGTTCTTGCGAATGCGTTGTACTGGTCGGGGGAGAACACCCATACGCATTCTCGGATGGACGAACTGCTTTTTAAAGCGGCTGCTCGTGTCGCGTCTGAAATTGGGCTTATACAGATCGAAGCGCGAGCACGGTACGAGGAGTATCTTTCACGGGGACATCGCCTTCGAAGTCAGAAATGCTATTCTCTGGCGAGAGCCGCGTTTGACCGGGCAGGCGATGTCGCAGCTGAACATGATTTTCTTCCGGCGTGGGAGCCAGTGTACACCAAGGCGACCGTTCATTCAGCGGAGTACGGATCGGCTGGCGAGCATGCACAGGCAGTAACGATCCTTGATGATGCTCTTGAACGACTCTTTGACTATGATATCGCTCCTGCGAAGCTCAACCACATCGTTCACCACTTAGAGGGGCAAAAGTTAGAGTCAAAGGCTAGATTAGCGGATTTTCAGTCAGATACTGATGACCCAGTATCGTTGCTGCAGGAGGCGTCCACGCACTACGATGTGATCGGGTTAGACCGGTCCCGTGAGCGAACCCAGCGGAAACTTGAGCAAGCAAAACGGTCTGCTCCGAGTCCGACGCCACAGAGTCCCGAGAGCGCTGAACAAATAGAGGAAACCACCTCTGAAAGTCAAGACGATCGATCGTCTACGTCAGCAACAGCAGCTAATTCGGAGACGAAGCAAAAGAGTACGACAAGTTCTGGAAAGACAGTTGACGCTGGAAAACGACAAAAGCAGGAACCACTGTCTGCACAGGCGAGTAGGCAATCGAAGCAGCAAAACCGAAAAACGGGCGGTCACGTCCGTTCTAACCACGCGCAGGAGGAATTTGAACCGAATCCTGAGTTGAATGACTTTCTCGCGCCATCAGATCCCGAGGAGGTGGGAAGTGCAGATCTTATGACATCCCCTGATAATCGAGAGGACCATCCGCATACCAGTGCAGATCGCGGGTGGGGGGACGAGAATCGAACCGGTTTTGAGGATAGCTATTAGCAGATCGGTCAGCCTCTACTGTCCAGTATTTGCCTGCTGGTCATCGTTTTCCCGATCTTTCGACTGCGGTTTTTCAACGTCTACGTTAAGATCAAGAGATGGAAAGGTCCGTCCATCAAGATCAATCGACGACGATTCTAATCGGTCAATAGTCCGTTCTGCCCTCTCAAATTTCCGGCGCACATCCATCAGAACTCCATTGATGGTCTTCTCATCGCAACCCCATTGTTCAGCAATCTCCTGTTTTGATAGTCCTGTTTCTTTCATCGATACGATCGCTGCTTCTTCCCTAGAGAGACTAGTCGGTTGGTGGAGCGCAGTATAGCTATGCCAGACACGTGCGACCTCATCTATAGTTTCTCGCCGCACACGGCCTGTGTCAGTCCAAGAATACGTCAACACCGCTTTTTCCCACTCACCGTCTTCCGTCTGAGTGATTGATACAGTGTAATAATCTTGATTATCGTGACGATAATCACTTTCAAAATCCAGAAATTGTACATGAACTTCCTCCGGATTATCTGAGGATCCGTTTTCACCTGCAGATGTCACAGGACCCGAGAGGCTTCCTTTCTCTTCAAGAACAACAGTTATCTCATCGTCTTCTCCGAGTGATTGCAGTACTTCGAATTGACGCTTCGGGGATTGCTTTCCAAGAGAATAATCTTTCAATCGGTCCATTGTGTAACACTGTACTGTGTAATCACGGTACAAATAACAGGTGGAATGTGTGGAGACCCTATCGATCCTGTACTATCTGCACCGGTAATGCTATCCGGTTGTAAATAACATGTCGTGGAAAGGATGGCAGGGTGTTTGACGGGGATATTCTGAATTCACTGGCTGAATATCCTGGGACAGTTGCTCAAGACCGGTCAATTCGGAATGATAATTACACTAGATGTAGTCTATATTTGAACGAAAGTAGTCCCGAGACCGGTTAATAGTTCCAGTAGTGAATGTATTCTAGTTGAGAAGGACTAACTGACAATACGCGAAAGGGGAAGCCATGCTCTGCCCGACCGACACCCAAGTTCTACTCAAGGTGGCTTCATGAGTCGCTCCTCGACTCGTACTTTCGATGGGACGTTGGTTACTGTCCCGTTCGGGACGCAGAACGTCGCTGAAGCAGTCCGTGACGAGTACAGCCGGCTTCTCGATAAGTATGATTCTGAGGATGTACTTGTCGTTACGGGTGCGCCGACGAGTACAGAGACGTTCCGTGATGTGTTAAGCAAGGAACTTCCGGGAGCAGCAACGCCGTACGTGACGTCGCTTGTCGTGCATGCAACGGACGTTCTTAACCAGACGGACGACCGTGTGATTCTCTCCGATGCGTTGCGACGAGAACTTCTTCACCGGTTTCTCGCGGACTACGACTGGGAGACGGAGTACCTCGCTCGTGCGTCCGAGCAGCCGTCGTTCATCGAAGACGTGGATCAAGTGATGGGTACGATTGCTTGGCAGACAGTTACTCCGACCGAGACACCGGAACTACACGATATCACTGCCGCGCTTGACGGATTCCACGAGTGGCTCGCTGAGAATGATCACGTGGAACGCGGGCAACTCATTTCGGAAGCACTCGATGTCCTTACAGCCGATTCGCAGACGAGCACCGTTGATATCGATGCGGTGCTCGCGGTCGAGTTTGAGGAGTTCTTCCCGCTTGATAGAGCGTATCTCGATGCGCTTGCGATGGAGTGTGACCTCGTTTGTATGGCTGAGGAACACGCGAGTGTTCGGCGGACGTGGGTCGAGCCGGGACCGGTGACTGGCTACGTTACCTTCCGCACACAACGGAGTGCTTCGTCGGTGACGCCGTCAACGCGGCCAGCTGCCACAGCAGCCTATTTCGCTGGCGAACCGGTCCCATCGGATCCAGAATCTGGATCCGTATCAGTGCTCGCTGCGGAGTCGAGTGATGAGCAACTCGCCGACGTTGCGAACGAGATCGAGGAACTCGTCGAGCAATCGGATTGGAGCTACGACGATATCGCGGTCACTACCAAACAAAGCGGCGCGAGCGTTACTGATAGTATTGAATCGCTCGAGCGGGCTGGTATTCCGACTGAATCGACGACTGTCACTGGGTTCGGTGATGACCCGGCGATCCGGGAACTCCTCGCGGTCGTTCGATATCTCGCCAGTGACGGTGAAGGAGGCGTTCCTGATCAGGGGCCTGCGCTTGATGCGGATCGGTTGGAGAGGATTCGAGCGATGGATGGCGTTGAAGCTCCGTTGCGTCGGTGGGCGACGGAGTCCGGGTTGAAAGCTCGGATTGCGGAGCGAGCGGCTCCGCTTGATGCGCGTGCACAGTTCGGGAATGTTCGTCGGGCGTTCCGTATGGCCGCGTTCCTCGAAGACACTGCGTTTGTGGATGCGACGTGGGAGTCATTCGAGGAGATGCTGGAACGCGCTCACGAGTATGCACCACAGCAGAACCAGACAAGCGCGACAGACCTCGACGGTGGTGTGCGGGTTGATCACCTGCAAGCGATTAAAAACGAGTCGTTCCGCGCAGTGTTTCTCGTGAATCTCGTTGACAGTGAGTATCCAGGCGACCCACTCCTCACGCGGCTGTTCCCAACCGAACGAGTCGCATCGATGCCGGACTACCCTGGCGTCACGCAACTTGCTGCGGCGGATGTCGAGGGGACGTTCTCGACTGCATCGACGGCGTCAAGCCGGCCGTTCGAACAGTATCATACGGAACACGCGCGGCGACGCCTGGCGATCGGTGCTGGCGCTGCAACAGACCGCCTGTATTGTTGTCTCTACGAGTACGAAGATACGGCGCTCGAAGAGCGGGCACAGGCATCGCGGTTTCTGACGGCAGCCTATGACGATCTCCCATGGGTCACTGAGGCCACTGACACGCGGATTACGAGTGAACAGGCTGCGGAAGACTACCTGCTGTCGCGGGTTGATGCTGCGCTCAAAGATGTCCGCCGCGCGAACAGTCAGGACGTGACGGTGTCGCTTGATGAGGTCGAATCGGAACTGGGGGAGATCCAGGAGTTGCTCGATAAGAGTGGGGTTCGCGGGGAAGAGCTTCGCAAGGCGTTGCGTGCGCGTGTTGAGTTCGCTACTGGGGAGGTGCGGCGATGAGTAACGACTCTCTTTCCCCGTCACGGTTAGCGACGTACGCAACGTGTCCGCGGGAATACGACTACAGCTACGTCCAGGATGTTAACGCGCCGGACCGCACCGAACTGTACCTTAACCAAGGGACGATCTATCACGAGACGATCGAAGACGTGTGTGAGGCGACTGAGCGTGACGACGACCCTGTGACGATCCATGACCGCGCGTTAGACATTTTCGACGCGAAGTGGGCTGAACACAGTACGGCCGATGATTACGAATCGAAGGCTCACCAAGAGTACCAGTACGCAGAGAACCGAGCTGGTATCGACACGTTCTTCGACCCCAATGGTGGTGACGGCATCGATCACGCGCGAAACTCAATCACGACAGAGTGCTGGGTAGAGTGTGAACGCAATGGTCGCGCGCTCCATGGGAAGGCGGACAACGTTCTTCGAACGGAGGACGGGCTTCACGTCATCGACTACAAGCGGAAAACCCGTGGAATGCTTTCGTCTGGCACAGCAGACTATCTCGGTGACCACCTTGACGGGAACGGTCATGAACCGAAGCGTGTTCGGAACGCGTTCCAGACGGCGACGTACATTGAGGGCGTGAAGAACGAACCGTTCTACGAGGACGGGATGGAAGTCCGGTTCAGTTTCTATGGGCTGCTCAACGACACGTCGTTCGAGAGTACCCCGTCCGGGTACCAGGTGTCTGCGCGCGGGTGGTCGAGGGAAACCACGGAAATCTACGATGAACACTATGACACGACCTGGGCGCTCATCCGCGACGCACACGACGGGATTACGAACGAAAGCTACGATCCGGCACCGTTCGACATCATTACCGAGGAGGCGTGCCCCGACTGTGAGTACCGTGAGATGTGCGTTGACCGACTAGCCACGGAGGTGCGGCGATGAGCGACGACACCGAGTACCCCTCGTGGTTCCCTGTTCCGGAGGAGAACCTCTCGCCGGAACCACAGCAGGAGGCGATCATCGACTCGGAGGCGTACCCGATGCGTGTCCTTGCCGGTGCGGGGACCGGGAAGACGTTCACGATGGTTCGGAAGATCGAACACCTCATTGACGAGCAGGGCGTGTCCCCGGACCGAATTCTTGCGTTGACGTTTACGAATAACGCTGCTGACTCGATGAGTGAGAAACTCAATGCGAAACTCGGGACAGCCGGGTACGACATTGACGCCTATACGTACCACTCCATTTGTAACGAGATCCTCACTGACTTCGCCTACGAGGCCGGGATTGACCCGGATTTCGATATTGCCACGGACGCCGAAAAGTACGCGATCGTCCTTGACGTCCTCGACGAGATCGAGTACCGGTCGGTCAAACCCAACGTGTACGGGAGCGACGGGTACGTGTCGGGAGCTGCGTCGAAACTCCTCAATTTCATCGGATCGATGAAGCGCAGCGGCATCACACCCGACGACATCGACACGTTCCTCGGCCCCGCCGACCGCGTCTACGAACTCGCTGACCTTCCCGCTCGCATTGAAGGAATCGCCAGCGACCACCTTGGTGGCCGGTCTGTGTCGAGCGTTTTGGGCTCGATTCCGGATGCCCGCTCAGACCTTGTCAACGAACGCGATGCGTTAGGGACGGACGGTCTCGAAGCCAGCGCACATGACTTCCTCGACCGGCTTATCGACCTTTGTGACGCGCTTGAAACCGCGTTCGAAGCATCCGAAGCCGGTGACCGCGACCTCCCTGAGAACGCCTACAAACTCCCGAAGTACCTCCTCGGCGGGTACAGCAGCGCACCGAAGGGCATTCCAGACGATCTGGACGTTGAGCTTACCGATCACCTCGATTCGTTCCTCTCCGAGTGTCTTACCGCTCGTGACCTCACGGCAGGCTACGCTGCATACGAGCGTGAACTCGACGAACGGGACCTCATCGACTTCGACGGTCTTGTCGTGAAAACAGCGGACCTGATGGAGTCACCGGTTGGTGACGAGATTGCCGACCGGTGGGACTACGTCTTCTGTGACGAGTTCCAAGACACGGATCGCCTCCAGTTCGACCTCGTCACATCCCTGGTTACTGAAGACAACCTGTTCGTCGTTGGCGACGATGACCAGGCGATTTACGAATGGCGTGGCGCACACGTTGCCAACATCACGGATGAACTCGACGCTGCGTTCAACGCGCTCACTGACGAACCTTTAGAGGAGAACTTCCGCTCCCGGCAGCCGATTCTCGACTTAGCGAACGAAGCCATCACGGAACTTGATCACCGCGAACGCCACAAGACACTCACTCGCGTCGATGAACCCGAGTACGACGGCGATACCATCGCCACCGTCGAGTTACCTGATGAGAACGACGATACGGACGGCGCTACCCAGCTTCGAACCGTTGTGCAGAATTTGCTGAGCGGTGCAGCTGAGAATCTCGACACGGCGTACGATCCCGGCGAGATTGCCTTGCTCGTTCGGAAAAACGACCATGCCACCCCCGTTATTGAAGAGATCGAAGACGCCGGCATCCCGTATCAGGTCGCTGGTGACCTCGCCACAGAATCAGTTGGCGTCGGCACTGTGACTGCCTACCTGAAAGCGCTCGCGCGGCCCGAAGATGAGGTGAGTTGGAATCGCGTTCTCACAATGCGGTACCGACTGTGTGACGACGACCTTCGCACCCTCAATACTGGCGACGCCCCGCTCGTCAAGACGCTCCTCGAAGCACCGCTTGACGAATTCGAAGAACCGACTCGCGTCGCGGAAGCCCGTGAGCATGTAACGGAACTTCTGGAACTCCGGGATACAGCGTCACTCTCCTACCTGTACCGTGAACTCAAGGACCACACGAACATCGAGTGGTATCTCAGCGAGCAGGAACGCCGTGACCTCGCACAGCTTACCGATGTCGTCGAGCAGTATGGCGACAGCACTGTCCAACCGCCACTCACGCCAGAGTTCATCGACTCGCTGGAACACTACGACTCGCTATTCGACGAGAGTGGTTCCAGCCCGGCGAGTCAACCCGACGTCGCCGACGACGCGGTCAACGTCATGACCATCCACAAGAGCAAGGGGCTGGATTTCCCCGTTGTTCTCATCCCGCAAATCACGGCCGACGAATGGGGACCGAGTTCGCGCACGTATGATGCGCTCGAAACCAGTCTCGCAGACGGGCCAGGAGCAACGTTTGATGAGGACTTCGTTGCGCGTGACGCGCGCGAAACGCGGCGTGTGTTCCACGTTGGAATTACACGTGCCGAAGACGTCCTCGTTCTCCAAGGCGGCCGTGAAGAAGAGGATGAGGACGACGATCCCCATCCGATCTCAGAGGCAGTCGATGAGATCCTTCCGTCACGGATTCCATGGCAGCCTGACCGCACGCACTTACCCATCTGGACTGACGTTCAAGCGTGTCTCCCAGCAGAGTCAGCGGACTGGACTGACACCTTAGCTCGTGAGACTACGGGACCGGTAGGCGGTACAATTCGGCACGAGAGTGAGAACTTATCCGTAAATGCAGCGCGCGAGCGAGTGTTGAGCCTCGCCACAGCATCCTTAGACGGTCGTCTTCCAACCGACGGTGTGCGGTCGAAATTCCGAGTCGAAGCACTCACTGGACCATCGACAGCCATGCCGGCACTCTCGCACAGTTACACATCACTGGCAGCCTACGAAGAGTGTCCTCGCAGTCATTATCTGGACTACGTGGTCAACGCGTTCCCCGATTACCAGGAGACGCAGAGTGACGACGCGGATGGTGTATCCCAACGCGAGATCGGGGTCCTTTTCCACGATACGGCAGAACAGGCCGCGAATCAAGATGCGCAGCGCCGTGAGGAGTGGTACGAAATCTGCGAACGGCTCGCCAGTAAACGACGCGGTAAGGATGCGTTGCCAGCAGCGAAGCAGTGCATCGACCGGTACTTCGAGTTAGAACTCTCCGGCTACGACTTACTCGACGCCGAACGAGAGTTCGAACTTGATCTCGACGGGCACGAACTCGTTGGATACATTGACGCGGTCTACCGGACACCTGATGATGAACTGCTCGTCATCGACTACAAAGCAACCGAACGCCACCGAGACTTACAGAGCGATAAGCAACTCCCGATCTACCTGTTAGCCTGTCGTGACCTGTATGATGAGTCAGTAACGCATGCGGGGTACGCCTACGTCGGGGAAATTGGGCCGAAAATCGAATCCAGAACGTTCCGCGAGTCAGACCTCCACGCCGTCAAGGATACCGTCACATCCAGAATGGACCAGATCGGAGAGGCATCGTTCCACCAGTACACTACAGGCAACCACTGTCAATGGTGTCAGCATAATCAGCTTCCCTGTGCCCCAGAATCACTTCCAGTTGGACCTGACTTTGAGGAATAGAATATCGATTAGGACTACTACACACTTCGTCCCTGTAGACGTTGAACGAAATGACGAAAGCTACTGTGATCGATCATTGACCCGGAACCTGAGCGGCAAATTGGGAGCCGTCTCTGCCGCTCTTCCTACGTGATTTTCGGATCGGTCGGTTACGGCCTGACCGGTGGTTCAGCGTGCGTTTCGGCATCAACAAGGCCCCTTAGATGTTAGAGGTGATCTGGAGCCGCGCTTATTGTACCAGGAGGCCACGAGTCCGGAGATGGCGTAGGTGTAATTAGCAGACAGATCTAATCTCGATGAAATCACTAAAGTTCACAAGTAGCAAGCGAGAAGAGCCGATAAATGAGGAATCGACCCGACATTGCGGAGACGGTCGAATGGTTACGGGGTCGAGGCTATTACGGAGGGCAAATCGCTCATCGGCGGGTTGTGGAGGGGCAGTCTGCGGAGACAGCTGACATCGCTGTCTCTGACTCGCTTTCGGTTGCACTGCAGCAGGAAGGGATTTCGAGTCTGTACTCTCACCAAGTCGAGGCTATTGAGGCGGTACGGTCTGGTGAGAATGTCGTTGTCGCAACGCCGACGGCATCTGGTAAAACCCTCACGTACGTCGTGCCCGGTATTGAGCGGGCGATCGAGGACGCAGGGAAAACACTCTATATCGCACCGTATCGCGCGCTGATCAACGATCAGGCCGACACGTTCGAGGAGTTTAATAATGAGCTAGGGTTTGGTGCTTCGATCGATGTTGGTGTGCAAACGGGAGAAACATCCAGAACTGTTCGAAAGGAGATTCGGCAGGCGCAACCGGATGTACTCCTCACAACGATCGACCAACTCCATCTTAGCCTACTGCCGTATGCTCACGGGAAAAATCACTGGCGGTGGCTGTTCCAGCAATTAGATACCGTCGTGATTGACGAGGTCCACATGTATCGTGGGGTCTTTGGAAGCCATGCCTCGCTGATATTTCGGCGGCTCAATCGACTATGTGACTATTACAATGCGTCGCCGCAGTACATTTGTTGTTCAGCGACGATCGGAAATCCCGTTGAGCATGCCGCAACCGTCACGGGGCAGAGCGAAGCCACGTTCACACTCGTTGATGAGGACGGGAGTGCGTCGGGTGATCGGCACTGGCTGTTCTGGAACCCGCCACTCAAGGAAGACGCCGACGGCGACCACGCAATTTCGGATCCAGCTGTCGGTTCAGACGGCGCTGTTCGTGCTGGCCATGATGAGCAACCACCCGAGCAAATCGCAACTGCTCTCGATACCGCTTCAAACGCGGAGACGGAGTCACACGTTGGGTCAGATGACCCCTCGGATTCCTCCGATGAGATTGCGCTCCCGTCCCACCAAGAAGTGGTCGGTGGGGAACGACGATCGCATCACGTTGAGTCCGTGCGTTTGTTCTGTGATCTCGTGACTAGAGGGTATCAGACGCTCGTCTTTACTGCTGCGAGGCAGGGAACCGAACAGTATGTCGATTGGGCGGACAACATGCTGCGTGAGCGAGGACAGCACGACCTTGCGGACAGCATTCATGCGTATCATGCCGCGTTGAATACGGACCGTCGCTTTGAGCTTGAATCAGAACTTCGCAGTGGCGATGCTCGTGGTGTCTGGAGTACGAACGCGCTCGAACTCGGGATTGATATTGGGACACTCGACGTCGTCTTACTCGACGGCTACCCCGGAACATCGATGAGTACATTCCAACGAGCAGGTCGCGCTGGACGTGGCGACGATGCCTGTCTTGTTGTTCTCGTTGGGGCAGATGACCCACTTGACCAGTATACGATTCGAGAGCCGGGCGAACTGTTTGAAGGCGGTGCTGAACAGGCTGCTGTGAATCCCTTCAATGATGCGATTCGCCCGGATCACGTCGTCTGTGCAGCAAGTGATCATTTCTTATCGCCAGATGACGAGGAGTACTTCGGCTCCGATCTTCCGGAGGTCGTCACAGAAGCGGAAGCCGATGATCGTCTTCGCCGTGTAGAGAGTGGTAACCGGATCCAATGGCGTGCCACGGATTCAGACGTACAGTGGAATACAAATATTCGAGCGATCGATGACCGCGAAATCGAGCTTATCGACCGGAACCGAGACGAGCATCTCGCATCACTTGAGTTCGGTGCTGCAGTACGGGATGCGCACCCGGACGCGATTTATCGCCATCAGAAACAGACCTACCGAGTTGTCGAACTAGACCTCGAAACCGACCGAGCACTGCTTGAGTCGACATCGACAGTAGAGTACACGCGAGCACTTCGAGAGAAGTCCGTTACGATCGAAGACACGTATCAGAGTCCGTCAGTCGAAACGCATGAGATGACAGCGCAAGCGACGCTTGGGGAACTCACCGTGGAGGAGACGGTTACAGGATACTTGCTGTACAGCGATCCCAGTGACGACACTCCACGGGAATGTGAGTTTGAACAGCCGTTGGAGTCCCGAGCGATCGAGACGACAGGGCTGTTCGTCACCGTTCCCAGCGATGTTGAGGCTAACATCGTCAATCAGGCAGAGTCACAAGATGAATATCTCAGCGCGCTTCACGCGATCGAACATGCGCTGATATCGTTGTTCCCGATGGAGGTGCTGTGTGATCGAGGTGATATTGGCGGGCTTTCGACGGTCAGTCATGGGCAGACAACTGGCGGGACGATTTTCATCCACGATGGGCATCCCGGCGGAGCCGGATTGACCCGTCAAGCCTTCGAACAACTTGATGACCTTCTTGAGAAGACGCTCACACTGCTTCAAGACTGTAGCTGCCAAGAGGGGTGCCCGTCCTGTATTCACTCACCGCACTGCGGGAATGCGAACCGGAATCTGAACAAGCAGTTAGCAATTCAGTTGTTAACCGAATTACAATAGCGAACTCATACCTTCCTGGGCACAACGGTAGTCCTTTCTGCGGCGAAAAATCATCCGGCACTTCAAGTTGGAACTCATCAACTATTATCTCACCTATGGGCGAGAAGGATGTGGCGCTGAGCTTCTGCACAATATTACGAGGTCAAAACGATTTCAGCCCTGATCTTCGCCACACATATCTCATTTCACACATTTGGATTACCCCTCCGATCGTACCATCAGAAGGTTTCACCGCCCATAACCTTAGATTACTAATTAATCTTTCCCGACTACAATCTGAGAAGTTTTACACACTCCATTGAGTATTTCAATTGGAGGGTGTGGGCAATGGGTTTTGGAAGACACATTGTACATATACATTAGCATTCCAAGCTGGTTCCATAGTGTGGTTCTTCATACACCATTGCAAAAATCAATTACCACTCTTCCGACCAAACCATCACCGCTTTGATTGATCCGAAATCGGTCCAATTCATCAAATATCTGTCCTTGACCAGTGCAGATTTGAGAGAATTAACCAGTGCCAGGTTTCACAGGAAGCATTACAAATATACATTGTTCCTGAGCCGGGCTGCGTATTGTGGTTTTGGCGATCCCATTCCATGTTTCAATTAGCTATTTTCGGTAGCTTAGACGGATTGAGAGAGGGGTTTCTGAAACGAGAGTTCAGAACCTGAAATACCCGGAAATCACACCCGTTCAGTAATACAGTTTCCAAGGGTGCGTTACAACTTTCAATAGGAATTAACGCAGATCGTCGAAACGACAGTTGAGAAGTCGAAATAAAGCCACGGTTTCTAAGAGTTTTAGAAACCGTGGGGACTCATATAATACTCTTATTTGACTCAGCCAGGGTTCTATACCCCCGGGAATTTTCCTAAAGTGGGCTTTGATGTAGAGGTATGGTTGGGGATTCACCCCCAGAAGCAGAGACCCTTGCGTCCGGTGGGGCCGCCCACATTCATGCGCCATGTGGGGTGGGGCTTGCTGGTTCCTGTCAGGTTGAGAACGTATACGAGAGTGTAACGACTCCCCACGAGGGGAGTCGCTGAGGGGTGGGTCTCGTACAGTTGAGTGAGACGCCGGGTGCGGCTGTGGGTCAGCAAGTTGGCTATGGCCAAGCCACAGGTGCGCGGCTGAACGGCCGCGCTTACACATTGAGCAGATGGATTTCAAATCGAGCGCCGCCGTCGGATCCCTCCGTAATTGTAATCGTCCAGTCGTGTGCATCGACAACGCGGGAAACAATATTTAGTCCGAATCCAGTTCCGTCCTCTGCCGTCGTATATCCGGCCTCGAAAATCTCGTCGCCCTCTGACTCTGGGATTCCTGGACCATCATCTTCGACATAGAATCCGTTGGCAGTTTCGCCGACAGTCACTGTTACGGTCTCGCCAGCATGTTCAATCGCGTTCCGAAACAGATTCTCGAATAACTGCTGGAGTTGATCTCGGTCAGCCGCAACCACGCGATCTGTTTCGACAGCGAGTGTTGCGTCTTTCGTCGCCACTGTACTCCAACATTCGTGAAGAATTTCGTCGAGTGGAATTTCTTCAATTTCCATTGCGTCATCACCGACTTGAGCGAGGGTGAGTAACTTTCAATGAGTGCATCCATCCTGTCAAGCGCGTTCTCGATATCGGGTATGTGGTCGCTATCGCACTTCTCTTGGAGTAACTCAAGCCTCCCCTGTGCGAGTTGAATGGGGTTCCGGAGATCGTGACTGACAATACTCGTGAATCGATCCAGACGTTCGTTTTGTTCGACTAGTTCTCGTTTCTGCTTCTTTTGTTCGGTGATGTCGCGGTCCATCGCCACGAACCGGTCTTTACCGTCCAGATCGATACGGATAAGGTGAACCTCAACGGGAATGGTCGTCCCGTCTTTCCGTTCAAGTTCGCCTTCGAACCGTTGCGGGGTGTTCGTCGGTAAGTTTTCCCAGAACGACCGTGCCTGATCCGGATCGGCGGTCGTGTCGAGTTCCCAGACGGGTTTCCCGATAACTTCATCCTCTGAATAGCCGAGTTCGGTGCAGAGACGCTGGTTGACATCGCAGATGATGCCGTTTACGTCGTGGATGGAAATCATGTCCGGGGAGTGTTCGAAGAGTGCTTCAAGTCGTGCAGTCTGTGAGCGTAACTGCTCTTCGTGCGTTTTCTTTTTCGTCACGTCATCTTGAAAGCCGACAAAATACTCGATATCGCCGTTGTCGTCAAAGAGTGGTGCGATGCGAACGCGGTTCCAGAATTCGGTACCGTCTGCGCGGTAGTTCCGGAGTTCGACAGTGACAGATGCCCTGTTATCAACTGCATCCCGAAGTTTGGCGACTGGTTCTTTGCGTGTTTGCTTGCCTTGGAGAAACCGGCAGTTCCGCCCGAGAACCTCGTCTTTCTCGTAGCCGGTAAGGTCGGTGAACTCGTCGTTCGCATAGATGATCGGGTTATCCTCGGCATGAGGGTTGGTGAGGATGATGCCGATAGATGCTTCGTTCATTGCTCGTTCTCTTACCGACAGTTCTGTTTGGACGGCCTTGTCGGTAGCTGGCTTCGAAAGCGTACAGATGAGTGAACCGTCACCCGTGTATGAGAGTGTGTGTTCAAGTTCGATTATGGTTTCATCTTTCTGGATAAACGATGTATGGCCGTGCCAGCCCCCGTCCCGAGCAGCGGGTAGCAACACATCATAGATCTCATCGACATCTTCGTTCGGGTAGAGTGTCTCCCAGTGAGTACCGATGAGTTCGTCACGTTCGTAGCCAAGTAGCTCTGCATACGCTGAGTTCAGGTATTCAAGATGGCCATCTTGACTCAGGATTGCGATCCCGTCATGAGCGGTTTCAATAGCTTCGAGGCCGCGGTCAAGATAGCGTTTAGCCCAATAGTGTTCAACAGCGTTCTGGATACGGTTAGCGAGTATCTGGTATTGTTCAGTGCCGCCGCCTTTTTGGAGGTACTCCGTGACACCCGCAGTGATCGCTTCACTCGCTATTTCTTCAGATCCTTTCCCAGTAAAGAGGATAAACGGGAGATCAGGATTTTCTTCTCGGACGTGATGGAGGACCTCAAGGCCATTCAGCCCAGGCATGTTGTAGTCACTGACAATGCAGTCAAACGTGATGTCACCATCCCGAATCGTGGTAAGTACGTTCTGCGGATCCGTTTCGGTATGGACAGCAAAGCTTTCGCATTCACGCTCAAGGAACGTAGCAACAAGATCTGCAAAGCTTTGATCGTCTTCGATATGAAGGATATCGATAGTGTTGGAACTAGGTATCACAGACGCATGGGTCGCAGAGAGTGAGTTCGGACTCATACTGAACTGATAGTAGTTAGGAATTAGAACCTATTGAATAACATGGCCTTTTCCCGGTTTACCATGAAGATGACTCCATCGTCAACATGGCAGAATAAGGGCTTTGACGGTTAATCTAACTGAGAATGATCTGGAACGCCCTCACACTGTATTCGAAGTGAAATCTGTTACAGAACCTATAGATAATCTACCCGCACACACCGTTTTCGAAATGAAACCAGGTCGTGAAACACAGATTCAAGGACTCATCCGCGATACTGCTAATAAATCTTGATTCTCCATGCCCCTTCTTCGAGTTCATTTCGATCACGGTGTCTTACCTTTTTAAATGACGGGTTCATGAAGCTGGAGTACTCCGATGTCACATACCGTTCCAGAAATGCACAGACTCCGATTGAGAAGCGCTGATGTCGGTGAATTCTATGACAGTCGAACTCCTGACTCGATCAGTGAGACACACCAGTATACAGAACCGGCGAGTACCGCGAGAGAACAGGACGGTCAGGGTATTCCTGAAGTAGAGCCCGACGCGGACCGAGTTGAGCAAGTCATCGACAAGCAACTAACCGAGCTACTCATCTCCGCAGCTGATACCATCCTGCCCGCTCTTGAAGGCGACCTATCTGACGGGTTTCGAGAGCGACTCGACACTTGGTGCGGTACGCACGGTCTCGGCGCTATCGACCGCGAGGCATCACGGACATTCGTTGCACGGCAAGCTGTCATCCACCTCTGGCTCAAGGCGGCGCTATACGAATGGTGCCATCAACGCGGCGACCTTCCTTCCCTCACGACTGATACGTGGAAGGCATTGCAACACGCGAAAAATCAAACCGGGAATCCGGGGTTCGATGAGTCCATTCTCGACGACGTTGCGCGACTCGCCGACGAGACAGCGCTGGAGACGGTCCTGACCGAACGGGATCGATTGCTGCGCTCAACGCAGCCCGCTGAGGACATCGGGCAGCTCTATGAGGCGTTGATCCCGAACGAGAGCCGTCGGGCGCTCGGTCAGTTCCGAACCCCGCGAGATATTAGGCGTCTGATGCGGGCCTGGGCGGTAAGTGGCGGCGATACCGTGCTTGATCCTGGGATAGGTGCTGGCGGGCTGTCGACGCCAATCCACCCACAATGGGACGTGAGTACTGACCCCGGACGCGTCGCCGGGATTGACCGGAGTCCACTTGCAGCCCTTATGGGCACAACAGCGCAGACGCTTGCGGGGCAGACTCACGACCTCCAAGTGGCTGACTTCCTCGATGTCGCACCCCAAGACCTACAGCGGGGCATTGATTCCGTTATCTGTAACCCGCCGTACACGCGTCACCAGCAGCTTAATGCGGAGTACAAAGATGAGATAAACACGGAAGCCGAGCAGCGGGTAGGCCTGAACGTCGCCGGGACTTCACCACTGTACGCGTACTTCTGGTATCACCTCGAACAGTTCCTGAGCGCAGGCGATCGGGCGTCAGTAATCACGCCGCATCACTTCCTCGCGGCCGACTACGGAACGTCGCTCAAACGGTTCCTGTTGCGCGAATTCGATATCAAAGCGCTACTCGTCACCGATCCAAACGGGGAGTCAGTTTTCGAGACAGCGCAGACAACCGACTTGATTGCGTTCCTCGAAGCAACCGGAGAGGAGGAAGCGACGGGGGCCACGCGGTTCATTCGCGTCGATGGCGACCCAAGCCTTCGGACAATGTTAGAGGCGGTGCGAGCCGGCGAACAAGGACCTACAGACTGGGGGTTCGTGAACTGCGTCGATCAGGCGCATCTCGAACCGGAACGGAACTGGCAACCATTGTTCGATCCGATTGACATTGACACGGGTCCGCTTACCCCACTCTCCGAGATCGCAGACATCAGTCGAGGCTTGCAGACCGGCGAGAACGACTTCTTCTGCCTCTCACAGATGACCGTCGATTCCTGGGGAATCGAGACGCGGTTTCTCTCGCGTATGCTGCCGGCACCTAGATACGTGGATGGATACGATATCCGACCGGACGACTGGGAGTATCATCGAGACCAAGAGAAACCAGTGTGGCTTCTCTACCACCTCGACGAGATCGAGGAGATCCCAGCGACGGCTTACAATCCCGAAACTGGGCGCGCCGGCTGGGATGAACAGTCGATGGACACCGATCCACGACTCCATGTGACTGAGTATCTCCGGCACGGCCTGACTGGGCACGACGACCTCCTCACGAGAGCCACCGTTCACGACCGGACGCCCTGGTACCGCGTCGAACGCGGCGATGCCGCACCGATTTTGGTCCCGCCGATGAGCCGGTCCGGGTTCCGGGCACTCCTCAACGACACGGACGCCCGGCACCTGAACAGCTACTACGGGATCTACCCGGACCCGTCGATAGGACGACCGGAGCAGAAAGCACTACTGGCATACCTGAACTCCGGGCTCGTCGATGAAGTCATCTCTCGATACCAGCGCACGTACGCCGGCGGGTTAGACAAACTCGAACCCGGCGACCTCGGAGACGTTCCAGTTATCGATCCGAGAGCGCTACCCGACGACGTCGTGACCACGCTCGCCGAGCGCTTCGACGACCTCCGAAAGGCAGCACAACGTGACGAGAACGACACAACCGAGGCGGCGCTGGTCCAGCAGATCGATACGGTACTCCGGCGGGAACTGTGCCACTCGAAGGACTGATGCGTTGCCGCGGGATTCAGTCGCCGAACAACCGAGAAAGGAACCCACCAGACTTGTCCTCGTCAGAAGCGGCCGCGGTTTCGACCGATTGATCGTTGCCTGTGTCCGTCTCTCCAACACCGTTCAGGAGTTCGTCGACAGAGTAACCCGATCCACTCTGCGAACTCCTCAGGTGCGCCGATGTAGACGCTCGTGGATGATTTCTCGGATATGAACCGTTTCGGCAGGCGCTTCTCGTAGTCATATACTTCGTACTCTTCGCGGTCGAAATCGGCGGTAATCGCATCGGGTTCTGGCTTGAACGTGACGCGGTCGCCTTGGATGTCACGCTGCCATTTGATCCGTCCCGTATCGTACGTTTTCTCTGCTGGTTCGTCAGCAGGAAAGTACTCTGGCTCCTTTCGATCGGCCTCATCGTAGAACTCACGAAAAATACGTCGAACGTCTTCAATGGTGCCATTCCACTGGTCTATGGTTGTTCGGTGAGTATCCGGCGAGCAACGTAACTGAAAATCGGTTTTTCCCGTTCTAGTACTTCTGCGAGGTCATCTTGTGCTTCTCTAAACACTTACCCATACTGTAAATTACCACTAGTTAAAATGAATTCATCTAAGAGCCGTAGTTGCTTCTCTCTATGTCAACTACCCTGTTCGCCTCTCTCAGAACCTGCGCCTGCTTGTGGTTCTAAAGAATTTGTTGTTGAAACGGTTCAGTAATCTGTTCTGGCGGTCACTAAGTCCGGTCAACTCTCCCAACTCACTTAGAAGGGACAAATGGTAATGTAAGCGAGCATATGACCAATATACGGGAGCGAGAAAAATTAATCTATACACGATATACATTCTCTATAACGAGGTTTTTTAATTGAGTGGGTGATATGCCGCTTCGTGCCAAATGACGAGTACAAAATCACCTGCCGCCATCACTGAAGCGTTGCAAGAAAAACTCGGTGATGCAGCAGAAGACGTCCAACGAGCGTATAGAGACCTCCACACGTGGATGATCGATAAGGGAAAGAATCCAAGGAGAGAAATCGGACTTAACGAATCGACGGCAAAAAACTACCTCAACCGTCTTGATCAACTCCATCGATTCTCAATCACGTATTTCGATCCGGACGATCCTACGAAAATCGAGGACGAGCATGCCGACGATCTCCTGTTGATGATTGATCGAGCAGAGATCACGAAACAACGAGGGAAGAACAAAGGCGAAGAGTACGGTGAATCGACGAAGAGGAAATTTGCCGACACTCTGGAGTGCTATTTCAGATGGCAGTATTACGAAGGGACGATGGACTACGAGTGGGAACCAAAAATCAACTTCAGTGACGAGAAAGGTGAATCCGCGTACCGATTCACCTACCGCGAACTGGGACTATTGTTTGAGGAAGCAGAGTCCTATGGCGCACTCCCATCGTACTACGATACGCCTGTTGACGAACGGGAGAAGATAGATGGTCTCGTTGCACAGCGGCTTGGAATCCCGAAAGAAGACGTGACGCGAAACGATTGGTTGCATGCTGATTGGAGTGGGAAAGTCAACTCCATGGTGACCGTTGGGTTCGATGCTGGACTCGCACCGATCGAAATCGGAAACGCCGAAACGCATTGGTACGACCCGAAGTCGAACACGCTCAAAATACCAACTAAGTACGCCTGCAAAGAACGCGAAAAAGAAGAGATAGGCCTGTCAGACAGGTCTGGAGATGTGCTGAGTGGGTGGTTTCAGGAGCGACGTCACCTCGAAAAGTACGATGGGAGCAACAAGATCTGGCTCAACAGGGAGGGAAACTCCTACCAATCCGGGAGTCTCTGTAACCTTCTGCGCAATCTATGCGAAGAAGCAGGGATCAAAACAGATGATCGGAAGATCGTCTGGTACAGTCTCCGCCAGACGATGGGGCGGAACGTGACTGCCGAGGGAGAACTGTCCGAAGCCAACGATCAACTGCGACACGAACGATACGAGACGACACAAGAGGCGTACAACCAGACCCCAGTCGAAAAGCTTCAACTCCGGCTCAACGAAACCCAGCGAAAAGCAGAGAAGGCAGCAGCAGATCCCGAATACAACCCCTTCGCAGAAGAGGCAGACGCGACCTCATCAACAGCCACTACGAACACTCGACCAGCACAGGAGACAAACGAGACAACTGCGGCAGTCTCCAAGACACATAGCGGCGGCCTCCACATCGATGCGGTGATTCCGGATACGACTGAAGCCCGTGTCGATATCACGAGGCAAATCCTTCAAGACGGGACAGAGGAGTAACGCTGCCCCACTACACTGGGAGCTACCCCATTCGATCTAACGCGTTCTTCCGGTCTTCGATCGGTGCTTGATCGTACTTCATCGTCGTTTCTGGCGACTTATGACGGAGTTGAGTCTGAGCAGCCGCGAGTCCTTCTTCACGCGCCATATACGTTCCTGTAGAATGTCTGATGGCATACCAGCTCATCTGGCGGTTCTCGGTGGAGATCCCTGCGATCTCACAGAGCCGGTGAAGCAAATTCCGGAGTGATGAGGACTGATATGGGTTGCTTCTTCTCGTCAACCAAAGCGCGTCGGTGTCGTCATACTTTTCGATCGTTGCTCGTTGTGTCAACCAGCGATCCAGCATCTCGACAGTCTGGGTCTGGAGACTAACGATCCAGTGCTCTGTATTCTTCGAGGATTCTTCTTTCGGGACTCGAAGGACACCGTTGTCGACATCAACCCACGACGTTCGTGCGCGTTCAACCTCGATCGGGCGTAGACCACCATCGAGGCTCGCGGCGACAAGGCTCGGTGTCTTCCATTTGTTCGCGCGTTTCCAGTCTGCTTCCGTCACTTCTGTTTTCGGCTTCTCGAAACGTTGTGCCAGGTATGCAGCCCACTGGTCTCGTTCGTCGCCGTGGACGCTATCACGACTAGGGACACTACCATACTCCAGTGACGCGTCACGGATGGCAGTCCGCTCTTCGCGCGTTAAGTAATCCCGTGGCGTCGTTGATTGGTTTTTGCGGGAGAACGTAATCTCTGGCTCCCACTTGTCTGCACCCCGTTGATGATGGCGCCACTTGTAGAGCATCATCAAGGCCTTCCGACACGAATTCTTGTGCGCGTTTGACTTCTGTTGGCCAGCTAAGTGGCGCAAGTAATTGTCAGCGTGGTCGTGAGTGAGGTTCGTGGTGTACCCGTCTTCCTGCTCCCAGACCCAGCGATAGAACTGGTCCATTCGGAACGCACGATTACTGACGGTTGTTTTTGCGTACCCATCAGCTGTCTTCGGATCTATACCGAATGTTAACAGCCAATCAAGGCACTGTTCTCGCTCACTCCGATAGTCGAGGAATTGTCTTTTATTTAGCAATTCTTCTGTCGTCCCAGGGATGAGCGTGACGTCTTCGAGGGGGTCGGTTGCCTGGTCCGCGTCGTTCATTGCCTGCCCTCCGTGGCGGGAACCCAGATCATTGCCTCTCGATTTCGCCAATCGCAAGACGGCAGCCGATTTTCCCCCTTGAACTTCATTGCCTCACGACGCAGTGGAATCGCAAGACGGCGTCGGGGTCGATGCACCATCTGAACCGCATTGCCCGTGAACATACGTTTACCTGTGGTTAGTTCACGGTGAAAACCACGAGAAGGCGGCGGGGTAGGATGCTCCGACAGGGATTCGAACCCTGGTCATTGCCGTGAGAGGGCAATATGATTGGCCGGACTACACCATCGGAGCGCGCTGCGTCGTGTCCCGACGCGTCGCGAGTGCATTCCATCGTAGCGCCGTCTGACGTTTAAGCATTCCGTTTCGTCCCGGGGGTGTTGAACGCTCTCACGCAGGTATTTGTCGATCGAGCTACTCTTCGAACGGCGACTTGGTCGCCTCGGGTTCGAACCCCTCGAGGCTGATGATGTTCTCGCGGCCGACGCGGAGTTTGCTGATCGTGCCTTCCTCTTCCATGTCGGAGAGCAGCATGCTCACCTTGGACTTCGACCAGCCGGTGTCCTCGACGATGTTGACCTGTTTCATTCGGCCGCCGTTCTCGCGGATGAGTTTGACGACGCGGTCCTCGTCGGTCAGTAACTCCTCGTTGGGGATCGACTCGGAGTCGTCCGCGGCGTCGGTGGCCGGATCGACGGTCGAGCCGGCACCGGTGGCCGCCCCTCCGGCAGGAGCCGCCGGTTCGTCGTCGTCAGACGCCGGTTTTCCGCCGCTGACGGGGCCGTATCGTCGGTACCAGACGGCGGCCACGACGCCGACGACGAGCAGCAGGACACCGACGAGGATCGGAACGAGGTTCCCGCCGAGCAGCCCCGCGTTGCCGTCGCCGATGGCGGCCGAATCGGGGCGGTCGAACACGACTCTCGGCCGTCCGTCGATGAACTCCCGTTTGCCGCTCCAGCGAACCGACTCCGCGTCCGTGAGCGAACCGCCGGCGTACTGGGCGTCATCGGGTTCGATCGACCGGAAGGTCAGATCGCCGGCGGCTTCGATGACGATCGCCTGATCCGCGGAGAGCGGAACCCCGTCGAAGACGTCCCCGACGACGATCCGGTCGTCCTGAACGTCGGCGAAGTTCGTCCACGTAAACGACATCTCGACGACCCCGGTCGGCGTGAACTGGTCTTCGACCCGTACCGATCGCCGGAAGTTCGTCGCTTCCATCTCCCGGCCGGATTCCTGCATGCCGGCCCGGGTCAGTTCGCGTGACTGGTTGGTAAACCGATCGTAGAGGCCCGTTTCGTTCGCCCGGAACTCCTCGGCGAAGGCCTCGAAGTTCTCCCGGGTTCTGGTCGCGTTCTCGTCGTCGGTAAACCGCTGTTCGTATCGGAACGTCCAGGTCGCGCTGCCGTTCTCGTGGACGCGGATCTCGAACGTCGTATTGTCGAACTCCCGCGTCTCCTGTCTGAGCAGTCCCCGCGAGTCCTGGGGAGCGATCGCGGCCCCAGTCTGTGGCTCGACCGGCGTCGTCGAGACGGCGTCGCCCGGCCCGCCGGCAGCCAGCGATGCCGTTGTGCCGACGGCGAGGACGGACGAGAGAACGAGAAGGACGACGAGTCCGACGGATCCCGGCCGATTCATTCGTCTTCCACTACGTGCCGGAGCTAAAAATGCTTGTGAATATCGCTACCGAACCGATGGGGTCGGCAGTTCGGTCGGTACGCTCGGCGTACCTGTCGTGGCGGACGCCACGGCTGCGTGTCGATACCCACAAACCGATCGGCCGCGTACCGCTGGCTATGATTGCCAATCTCGCGCAGGGCGTCCAGGTGTTTACCAGCAACGTCTTCCTCGTCGACGGCGACCGACCCGTCGTCATCGATACCGGTGCGAACTTCGACGTCGTCGCGGCCGCTCGTAACCACGTCGACGACCTCGAGGCGGTGATCCTCACTCACACTCACCGCGACCACGTCGGGAACCTCGCGGCGGTCAAAGACGCCTTCGGCGTCGACGCATGGGGTTTCGACCCGTCGATCGACGGCGTCGATCACGCCATCGACGACGAGGAGACGGTCCGGTTGGGCGACCACGAGTACGTCGCACTGCATACGCCCGGCCACAAGAACGACCACCTCTGTTTCTACTCGGAATCGGCCGGCGTCCTCTTCGCCGGCGACCTGATCTTCCAGAACGGGAGCTTCGGCCGCACCGACCTCGAGGAGGGCGACCGTGGGACGCTTGTCGAGAGCATCGATCGGGTCCGCGAGCGGATCGATCCCGACCTCGAGGAGATGCACACCGGCCACGGCCCGAGCGTGACGACGGATCCGTACGACCACGTCGAACTCTCGGGGCGGATGGCCCGACAGTCCTGACCTGCGGGCGTTTTTTGCGAGCTACACCCGCCCGGCGGCGTCCAGCAGTGCGTCGTACGCGTCCGCATACGTGCGAGCGATCCGTGCGGAATCGTCCCGTTCGTCGCCCCCGAGCGCCGGCAGTCGAACCCGCTCGAGGGGCTCGAGATACTCGAGAACGTCGGGGACGCGTTTCTCGACGGCACCGTCCCTGGGACTGGAACTGGCGACCTCGCAGGCGCGACAGTAGCGTTCACCCGGATAGATCCGGGCACGGCCCGGCTCGACGGCCGCGACGGCCGCGATCGACGCCGGCTCGAGGGAGTCGAGCGGGAGCGCGATGTCGCTGTAGGACTCGACGACGGCGACCTCCGTCGACTCGATCTCGGCGGCCAGCCGCTCGAACGCGGGGACGTACTCGCGCTCGGCGAGGGCGTTGAACTCGTCGACGGTCTCGACGGGGACGGCGTCGGAAAGCGGGAGCGCCTCGGCGACCCGGTCCGGAACGTCGGCGGTGGCGTTGCGAACGAACAGCGGGTCGTCGGGGTCCCGGCCGATTCGGTCGATCACGAACTCCCGGTCCGAGCGGCCGAGCAGTCCCGTCCCGCCGTCGGGAGCGGGCCGCCACAGCCGATGGACGGGGTTGAGCCGTTCGGGTAGCCGCTCGCGGCCGCCGGCCGCCGAGAGTCGCGCGGCGTCTTTGCCGTACAGTCGCCCGTCGGCGAGTGCCCGGCGACAGTCGTCGTGGTCGAACCAGAAGTCGTTGCCGGCACGGGGCTTGTAGCCGACCGCGCCGGTCCGCTCGAGGAGGCCGGCCGAGAACGTGGTCTTGCCGGCGTCGACACGGTCGGCACCGACCACGAGCAGGATCATTCCCGCAGGCCGTAGTAGCCGGGTTCGTCCTCGTCGCGGGGTTCGGCGACCACGAGGTCGTCCGCGTTGGTCATCACCCACGGAATCGCCCAGTCGAGCAGGATGTCCTCCGTCTCGCGGTCGATGTCGGCGTCCGGTTCGATCCCCTGGAGCAGGCGGGCGATCTCGTAGACGGTGTACATCCGGTCCTCCTCGAGCAGTTCCGCGGGGGTATAGAAGTCACACGGCGGGAGACTCTCGAACTCCGATTTGGGTACGGGCATACACCCTCGTACCGCCGGCTGACGCCTAAATGATTCGTTCGGGAGCCGGGACCCGGGCCGACGTCGATCGCAAGACCGGCGGGCTGTCGGACCCGACGTCGACCGATACGGCGCATCTATCGTCCGGTCACCGGCGAGACCGGTCCGGCCGGTACACTTTATTGACTCGTGACTCGAATAGGGACGATGGTACTGAGCGTCGACTCGATCTGGTTCGTTTACGTCGTCTCGACGCTTTTCGGCCTCCTGCTCGCGGCGTTGCTCTGGAAACACCGTCACCGGACCGGCGCGATCCCGCTGCTGGGGAACGTTCTGTCGGGGACGCTGTGGTCGGCGTCCCTCGCTGGGCTGGAACTCGTCGATCGACCGTCCCTCGTGTCCCTGCTGAACGGTGCGGTGTTCCTCGGCGTTGGCCTCGCAACGCTGACGCTGCTCGTCTTCACGCTGACCTACACCGGCAGAGAACGGTACGTCACGCGGCGGACGCTCGCTGCCCTCTCGATCCAGCCGGCACTGATCACCGTCCTCGCCGCCGTCAATCCGGCAGGCCTCTTCTTCGAAACGACCGAGACGGGCGTCGAGACCGGCGTCCTCTTCTGGATTCACCTCGGCTACTCGTATCTCATGCTAGCGCTGGTGACGGCGATGATCGTCGGCTTCCTCTTTCGAACCCGGTCGCTGTACCGGGGACAGAGCGCGGCGTTGCTCGTCGGGACGCTCGTGGCGTGGGTCGCCAACGGCGTCTTCGTCGTGGGCTACGTCGACTTCGATACCTCGCCGATCGGGTTCGTCGTCACCAGCGTCCTCTACACGGTCGCGATCCTCCGCTACCGACTGACCGACATCGTCCCCGTCGCCCGCGACCGGGTCGTCGATACCGTCTCCGACGCGATCTTCGTCATCGACGAGCGAGACCGCGTGATCGACGCCAATCCCGTCGGCCGGTCGCTCCTCTCGGCGTACGACGCGTCGCCGATCGGAAAATCCATCGGCTCGCTGTTCGCCGACGCTCCGAAACTGCTCGAGAGCTACCACGATCTGACTGCGACCGTGGAAAGCGACGGCCGGGAACTCGGGGTCGACGGCACCTACTACGACGTTTCGGTAACACCGATCGACGACGACCGGGACCGCTACATCGGCTGGCTCGTCATCGTCCGTGACATCACCGAGCGCAAGCGAAACGAAGTACGACTCAGACGACAAAACGAACGCCTCGAGCGGTTCGCCGACGTGGTTTCCCACGACCTCCGGAATCCCCTGAACGTCGCCGACGGCTATCTCGATCTGGCCCGGGAGGGGGACGATCCGGAGCCGTATCTCGACGAGGTCGACGAGTCGCTCGACCGCATGGAAGCGATCATCGAGGACGTCCTCGCGCTCGCCCGCCACGGTGCCGACGTCACCGATCCCGAACCGGTCTCGATCGCCGACCTCGCGGAGACGGCCTGGGAGACCGTCGACACCGGTGGTGCCACCCTGCGGGTCGCCTCGGACGCGACCGTCCTCGCGGACGGCGATCGGGTGACGCGCCTGTTCGAGAACCTGTTCCGCAACGCAGTCGAGCATGGCACGACAACCCCTGCTTCGAACGCTCAGCAGGACGCCGTCGAACACGGTTCGACGAGTCCCGACTCGCTCACGGTCGAAGTGGGTGCGATCGACGCGACCGAGGACGACGGTGAGACGGGGTTCTACGTCGCCGACGACGGGCGGGGACTGCCGGACGGAGCGGACGTCTTCGAGGACGGGTACACGACGAACGCGGACGGAACCGGGTTCGGGCTGAGCATCGTCCGCGGGATCGCGGCCGCTCACGGCTGGACCGCGACGGCCACCGAGAGCGAAGCCGGGGGCGCCCGCTTCGAGTTCACCGGCGTCGAGGCGACACCGGACGCCGACAACGAGGCCGCACCTTCGGCGTCCGACCGCCCCGAGTCAGCGACGGACACCACGTCGTCCTGACTCGCGCCGTCACTCGTCTCGCGTCCCGCCGTCGAGGTAGTGTCGGATCCGATCCCGGCTCGAGTCGGCTACCTTCCGGAACGCGACGACGCGGTCGCCGTCCTCGCGGCGGTCGGTCTCGATTTCGATGGTCAGCGACTGCTCGCGGAGGTGATCGAACAGCGCCTCGAGCGCGTCGGGGTCGCCCCTGACGGTGTGGCGCTGGCCGATCGGTTTACCGACGGCCACCGCACGGATCGTCGCGACCATCGGTAGCAGGATCGCTTCGCCGAGGCCGTGGGCTCGCTCCCGGAGCCGGTCGTCGCTCTCGGCGAACTCGGCGGCCCGAAACGCCTCGCGGACGATCCGCGAGAAGACGAAATCGCGGCCGCACTCGAACGGCAAGGAGAACGCGTAGGCCAGTTCCTCGCGATGCTGGGATGCCGTCGTGTACTTGACCATCGATTCCCCGTCGGCCGACTTCAACACGACGCCCTCCCGGCCGGCGGCGTCGAGGTCGGCGATGGCGGCCGCGGCTATCTCGACCGCGTCCGACGGGGCCGCCCGCCCGAAACACCGCGGCTGGCCGAAGTCGAACGCCCGACAGATCGCGCGCCGGTCGGCGACCGACATCGGCTCGCCGGACTCCCCGTCCCGAACGTCGAACACGCGGATGTCGTGGGGGTCGATCCCCTCGTAGTCGGTGGTCGTATAGGGCGTTTCCGAGCCGATCAGCTCCGCACAGAGAACCCTGTCCGGGTGTGCGTCGAAGAAGGGCTCAAGGTCGAGCAGGGCCCGCGCCCGGGCGGTCGTGTACGGACAGACGTAGCCGCTTCTGGTAAACGCCAGCGGCTCGCCGCCGACGGCTGCGATCCGGACGTTGAACCCGTCGAGTTTCTCCTCGACGACGACCGTCTCGGTGCCCGCGAAGAACGACTCGATGCCGGGCTCGAGAACGAGGATCCGCGGGATGCTCGGGTAGCCGCGGACGACGACGTCGGCGTCCTCAACGACGACGGTCCCGCGTTCGACGCCGTGGCGCGCGGCCGTGAGGACGTGGTGGGTCCGGCCCGCCACCGACCGCTCCTCGAAGTGTTCGAAGAGGTCCACGGGATCGTCGGTCGTGGCCGCGAGCCGCTCGCGATACGCGTCCCGGTCCATACGTCGTCCGACCACGCACCGGCCCAAAAACACCGGGCCGTCCTCGGACCGGTCGCGAGCAGCCGGGTCACGACCCGTTTTCGGGCCGACCTCTTTGTGTCGGACCGTCGAACCTCCGCGTATGTCCGGTGACCCCCCACGCCAGCGGTTCGTCCTCGACACGTCGCTGTTCATCACCGAGGAGATCCGACGGGACGACGAGGGAATAGAGACGGCCGTAATCCGCCTGCTCGACCTCGTTGCGACCGCACGGCTCGAACTCAACATCTCCTGTTATGTCCCCCCGTCGATCCACGACGAACTCGCGACGATGCTGCGCGAGCGCGACGTCGACGACGAGGTCTTCTCGCGGCTCGACACGTGGGTCGTCCGCAAGAGCCCCGACCGGTACGGCGTTACCATTCCGGCGAACATCGTCTACGAGTTCATCGACGAGATGAGCGACCGGGTCGATCGGGGGCTTCGCGTCTCCGAACAGGCGATCCGCGAGGTCGAACAGCTCGATCCGGACGAACTCGCCCACGGCTCGGGCGACGGCGACCGCGAGGAGTACATGACCGACGCCGACCGCGTCGTCTCGGACCTGCGCGACAAATATCGGCGGGCGCTCCGTCAGGGCGTCCTCGACTCCCGCGAGGACTTCGATCTGCTGATCCTCGCGCGCGAACTCGACGCCGGCGTCGTCACCGAGGACCGCGGGATCATCTCCTGGGCCGACGAGTTCGGCCTGCGGTACGTCCGCGGCGGTCGGTTCCCCACGCTGCTCGAGGAGTACCTGCGGGCGGTCAGCGTCGACGACGAGGGCTGATCCCCCGCGATGCGGTGGCGCGCGCTGGGTCGCGGTTCGCCGTCAGGGCGAACCGCGGCGCGACTTCGTGCGAGGGATGAGCGACCGACTGAAAGGAGAGAGCGTTAGCGCGGGACCGCAGGTCCCGCGAACCATCCGAACGGGTGCGTCGCACCCGTGAGGAGAAATCGGTTGGGGAGGGTGTGGTTACTCCGTGTTGCCACGGTAGCAGGACGCTCGAGCCGCTGTCCACTCGACGAAACCGGTAATCCACCCACCAAACCGCTGTTCACTCACCAACTACGCCGATTCGAGCCCTCGAGCGAGCAGTTCGACGGGGTGGACCGGCCGGTCGTACCCCTCGAGGTCACCGACCTGCGTCCGGCAGGAGGTGCCGGGCGCAGCGACGACCGTCTCGCCGTCGTTACCCGACGACTCGGCCGCGCTCGCCTCGAGTTGCTCCCGAAGCAACGACCCCATCGCTTTCGAGAGATCGTAGTGTTCGGCCTCGTAGCCGAAACTCCCGGCCATCCCACAGCACGTCGAATCGACCGGCTCGACGGCATAGCCCGCCCGCCGGAGGACGCCCACGGCGTGGTGGTCCGCGCCGCGCGCTTTCTGGTGGCAGTGGCCGTGGAACGTCACCGGCGTCCCCGCCGTCGCCGACTCGTCGACCGACAGGTCCTCGTCCAGTCGGCGCTCGTCGACGTACTCACAGACGCCGTAGGCGTTCGCCGCGAGCCGCTCCACCCGGTCGTCCGCGAGCAGCGATCGGTACTCGTCGACGACCATCGCCGCGTCCGAGGGCTCGACGAACAGGACCGACCACCCGCGCTCGAGATACGGCTCGAGGTCGTCGAGCAGCTCGCGGCCCTGCTCGGCCGCGGTCTCGAGCAGCCCCTCGGAGTAGGCGGCTCGCCCGGTCGGTCCGAGATCCGGGACCGCCACGCGAACGTCCGCGGCCTCCAGCACGTCGACGGCCGCCTTTCCGATCTCGGGATTCGAGTAGTTCGTATCCGTGTCGGGAAAGAGGACGACGCCGGCCGTTGCGTCCTCGGGTGCCACCCGCGGGCCGTCTCGCTGCTGGAACCACTCGACCAACGACTCCCGCCGGAACGTCGGCAGCGTCCGTTCGGGTGCGATTCCGATCGTCTTCTCGAGGACCGTCCGCGCGCCTGGCAGGTCCGTCGCGTGGTTCGTCACCGGCGCGAACGTACTCCCCAGCGACGCCAGTCGGTCGACGTTCGCGAACAGTCGCTCGCGCAGGCTCACACCCTCTCGCTCGTGATACCCGTGTTTGACTTCGGCCTTGAGCTTCGCGAGGTCGACGCCGGTCGGGCAGTCGCTTTGACAGCCCTTGCAGCCGATACAGAGATCGAGGACGTCGGACTGGAACCGCTCGCTGTACAGCTCCTCGGGGTCGATCTCGCCGCTGATCGCTGCCCGGAGCAGGTTGGCCCGCCCGCGGGTCGTGGCGATCTCCTCCTCGGTCGCCCGATAGGTCGGACACATCACGTCGCCGTCGGTCTGGCGACAGGTCCCACAGCCGTTACAGAGTTCGACGAGTTCCGAGAAGCCGCCCTCGTCGTCGAAGTCGAGGGTGGTCCGGGGCTCGAGCGAGGCGTAGTCGGGGCCGTACCGCAGGTTCTCCCGGCTGTCGGTCGGATCGCCGTCCCGGTAGACGACCTTGCCGGGGTTCATGCGCCAGTCCGGATCGAACGCAGATTTGAGGTCCTGAAACGCCGCCCAGAGGTCCGGCCCGTACAGCTTGGGGTTGAACGCCGTCCGCGCGAGGCCGTCCCCGTGTTCGCCCGAAAACGAGCCGTTGTGTTCGCGGACGAGGTCCGTCACGTCGTCGGCGATGGCCCGCATTTTCTCGACGTCCTCGCCTTCTTTGAGGTTCAGGACCGGCCGGATGTGCAACGTTCCGACGCCCGCGTGGGCGAAATACGCGGCCTCGGTGTCGTGGTCCTCGAGGATCTCCTGAAACCCCGCGACGTATGCCGCCAGTTCCGCGGGGGGAACGGAAGCGTCCTCGACGAAGGGGTAGGGCTTCGGATCGCCGTCCATGCTCATCAACAGCGGGATGGCGGCCTTCCGGAGCTTCCAGAGCCGATCCTGTTTCGCGGCGTCGAACGCCTCGAGCGAGTCGAACGCCGCCCCGCCACCGACGAGATCGGCCGTCGCGGTTTCGACGGCCGCAGGCAGGTCGTCGACGACCTCCGAGTCGAACTCGAGCAGCAGCGCGGCCGCGGTGCCCTCGGGAATCGGCTCGGCGTACTCGGCGTACTCCGCCGACTCGGCCGCCAGCCGGAACACCTCGTCGTCCATCAGTTCGACCGCGCTGGCCTCGAGTTCGAGCGCCTCGGGGACGGCGGCCAGCGCCTCGAGCAGGTCGTCGTAGCAGTAGACCGCGAGTGCGGTCTCGTCGGGCCGGGTCACGAGCGAGAGCGTGGCCTCGACGACGACGCCGAGGGTTCCCTCCGCGCCGACAAGGAGTTTCGAGAGGTTGAGGGCCCGGTTTCCCTCGGCGTCCTCTCGGATCACTTTCTGCAGGTTGTAGCCGCTGACGCTGCGCTTGAGGTCGGGGTAGCGCTCCTCGATCTCGTCGGCGTTGTCCTCGACGAGCGCCCGCACCGTCCGGTAGATCGCGGCCTCGCGGTCGTCTTTCGAAACGAGCCGCTCCCACTCCGGACTGTCGAGGACGACGTCTCGCGTCCGAATCAGCGAGCCGTCGGCCAACACGACCCGACACTCCTCGACGTAGGCGTCGGTGATTCCGTACCGGACCGAGTGTGCGCCCGTCGAGTTGTTCCCGATCCCGCCGCCGATCGTCGCCCGGTTCGACGAGGCCGGATCGGGCGCGAACCGCAGTCCGTAGGGCTCGAGGGCGGCGTCGAGGTCGTCCTGAACGACACCCGGCTGGACGACGGCAGTCCTGCCGTCGGGGTGGATCTCACGGATCTCGTCCATATGCCGCGATAGGTCGAGGACGACACAGCCCGGCCCCACGGTCTGCCCGGCGAGCGACGACCCCGCACCGCGTGGCAGGACAGGCACGTCGTGGTCGGCCGCGACGGTCATCGCCGCGCGGACGTCGGCGGTGTCCCGCGGGAAGACGACGCCGGCCGGCTGTGCGCCGTAGATGCTCCCGTCCGTCGCGTAGAGGACCCGCGTGTACTCGTCGAACCGAACGTCGCCGTCGACGGCCGCCCGCAGGTCGGCCGCGAGTTCCCCGCCGGCATCGTCGCCGCCCGCTCCCGTCTCGAGCGATGGCCGGTGTCGCGTCTCGTCTCGATTCTCGACCCTCGCGTCGACGCCGCTGTCCTCGGCAGCCATAGAATGGGGAATCGTCCCACGAACAGTTAAACCATGGCAGTCATTCACAGCCACTGTCCGCCAGTGAGCGCCGGACGATCGACTCGAGCGGGTTCGGCGATGGCGTCGGGTCGGAGCCGTCAGCGGCGGCTACCGGGACTGGCACAAGAAAAATTCGGGATCGACTGGCTCGTCGCTTACTCGAAGTGGTCGAGGCAGGTCTGGTACTCTTCTTCGGCCTTCTCCCAGTTGACGACGTCGAAGAAGCCGTCGATGAACTCGCCACGGTCCGGTCCGTAGTCGTAGTAGTAGGAGTGTTCCCAGACGTCCAGCGCGAGGATGGGGTGGGAGCCCCAGAGTGCGCCCTGGTCGTGCTTGTCGACCGCGACGTTGCGAAGCTGTTTCGCAACCGGGTCGTAGACCAGCAGTGCCCAGCCACCGGCGGCACCGGCAGCGGCCTCGAACTCGCCCTTCCAGCCCTCGTAGGAGCCGAAGTCCTCCTCGATGCGGTCGGCGAGGTCGCCCTCGGGTTCGCCGCCGCCGTTGGGGGACATGTTCTCCCAGAACAGCGTGTGGAGATAGTGGCCACAGCCGTTGTGGGTGACGTCGCTGAGCGCGCCCGGCGTCGAGCCGAAGTCGCCCTCCTCGCGGTTCTGGGCGAGGGTTTCCTCGGCTGCATTGAGGCCGTTGACGTAGCCCTGATGGTGCGTGTCGTGATGCCAGGTCAGTACCTGTTCGGACAGTGCCGGTTCGAGCGCGTCGTAATCGTACGGCAGTGGTGGAAGTTCGTGGTCAGCCATAGTATACACCTCATGAATCGTATCGGTTTCTCGCCTGTTAAGTTTTGAGGAGAGAGACGATATCACACTTCATAAAGTATCGCCGCTCCCGCTGGCGATTTCCCGATACGTCACCGGAACCACTACGGACTCGGACTTAAACCTTTCAGACCGTCTCCGGTCCGTCATTGCCGGTGGGACCGCGACTGGCCTGTGGTCCCAACGGGCTCGCGACAGCAAACCGCATCAGCGACCCCAACCCGACCGCTTACCGTCGTCTCCGCGTTCGCGGTCCGTGACAGGCGGTCTACGACATCTCCTTGTGATGTGCATGCTCGAGCCACTCCTCGAGCGACGGCTGTCCCCAGTACCGCACCGTCTCGCTTCGCCGGTCGTGTTCGAGAACACCGGCATCCTCGAGTTTCGGGAGGTGGACGTGTCGGAGTTCCACCCGAACGGTTTCCCGTTCGTCGGCGGGGTCCGCGTCCCGGTCGGGCGGCGACCGTTCCGAGTCGCGGTCGGCGTCCTCGGCGGCGATCCGCTCGAACGCGACGACGTTCTGTGCTAGGGCTGCGACCGTCGCGACGCCATCGGACTGCTGATTGAGGTAGTACAGCGCGTAGCGCCGTCGTCTGTTCGAGAGGAGATCGAAAACGAGGTCCAGCGACGGCATCGCGTCGGCCTGCAAGGTCGATACACCCTCCCGTTCACGCATCCACGAACCACCTACCGTCTGTTCCCATTCGAAACCACCACGGGCGTCTACTTCGGCCGCCACATTAGACTTTACGTCTGTCTGAAAATATATGTGTGACAACGTCTCAGCTCGCCGTAACTGATACTAGCGACAGCCAAAACCGGCGGTGAAGCCGCCGTTCGATCCGGAATGCGTTACTCGTAGAGCCACTCGGCGTCGTGCTGATCGTAGTCGATCAGTTCGTCCTCGTCGAAGTGGATCGCGATCTCGCGTTCGTTTGCGCCCTCGTCCTCGTGGTCGGCGGCGTGAACGACGTTCCGACCGAGGTCGAGCGCGTAGTCGCCCCGGATCGTCCCGGGTTCGGCCTCGAGCGGGTCGGTCTCGCCGATCATCTGGCGGACCTGCCGGGTCGCGTCCTGGCCCTCCCAGACCATCGGGACGACCGGTCCCGAGGTGATGAAGTCCACGAGGTCGTCGTAGAACGGCTTGTCCTCGTGTTCACCGTAGTGTTCTTCAGCCCGTTCGCGGGGCATGTTCTCGACTTTGATGCCGACGAGCTTGAGCCCGCGGTCCTCGAGTCGGGAGACGACCTCGCCCACGAGGCCGCGCGCGAAGGCGTCGGGCTTGACCATCACGAAGGTTCGCTCGTGATCGCTCATGCTTCCTCGGCCTCGGTTTCGGCGTCTTCGGCCTCGTCGGCCGCCGCTTCCTCGGTCTCGTCGACCGCGTCGTCACCGGCGGGCGCGTCTTCCTCGTCGTCGGCGTCCGTCTCGAGGTCCTCGTCCTCGTCGGTCTCGTCGGCAGGCGTCTCGTCCTGCGTGGGACCCTTGCCGCGACGACCCTCTTCGGTCCACTCCAGGTCTCGGGGTTCGCGCCCGAGCTTGTAGTTTTTCTCCGCCTTGGAGTCGACGAAGTGGAGTACGGAGCCGTCGTTTTTGACGTACATGATGCCCGTACCGGGTTCGATCTCTTCGCCCGTGTAGTCGCAGGTTCGTTTCTCGACCATTATTGTCCTCCGATGGAGTCGGCCTCGCGGGCGGTCTCGCGAAGCTGGAGTACGTCCCCTTCGCGGACCGGCCCGAGGCAGTTACGGGTGATGATGCGTCCCTGATTCTCGCCCTCCTTGATTCGGCATTTGACCTGCATGGCTTCGCCGTGCATGCCGGTCTTGCCGACGATCTCGATGACCTCGGCGGGCGTGGAGCCGCTTTCTTCCTCTTCAGCACTCATCTTTGGTCACCTCAGTCGAGGTCCTCGACCTTGTCGGCGATGTCCTCGACGTCGTCTTCTGCCTCGCCGGCGTCGACGATCGCCGCAGCGGCCGAGCCGACCTCGAGGCCGGCGGCGTGGCCGACGTCGTCCTGGGTCTCGATGAAGACGACGGGGATGCCCTTCTCCTCGGCGAGGTCGGGCAGGTGCATGACGATCTCCTCGGGGGAGACGTCTTCGGCGACGTAGACCAGATCGGCGTTGCCGCGCTCGATGGCCTTCGTGGTTTCGTTCGTTCCTTTCTTTACGCGTCCGGTGTCTCGTGCGACCTCGAGCGCCTCGAGGGCGTCGTCGGCGAGGTCGGCTGGGATGTCGGTGTTGACGTAGACTGACATGGTTGTTCACCTCTCCTACACGTGGGCTCGCGCTCCCCTGCCGTCCGGGCACTGGGTACCCGTGCCGGGCCGATCCCGGCGGAAGTCCTGTGAAGCTAGGAGCATCATCAACCCCGCGTAGGGTGTACACTCGAATAGCGTTGCCCCCCTTAAAAGCGTGTTCAAACGGATGGCGAAGTGAGACACCTCCGCACGGACGAGGTCGGTTCGGGTCGCCATCGGGTGCGAAAAATGACAGAATCGAACGGTCGTGTTCTCCCGGCCGGCGGTGGGTTCCCACACCGCCGGTGAGTACTCCGGTATCGGGGCTATCTGAACGCCGCTTTCGCGGCGTCGACGAGAACCTCGGGTTCGTACTGGTGCGTACTCACCGGTGGCACGTCCCGATCCACGTCGAGTTGGTCGTAGACGGCCGTCATCGCGGACCGTACCGAATACTCGACGGTGAACACCACGTCCCGGGGTTGCTCCGCGAACTGGCCGATGAACGCGAGGTTGTTCGATCCCGGTGGGACGACGTCCGGCCGATCGCCGGGCGTCCGCGGCATGAAGTGACTCGTGATAAACGGCATATTACAGGGGATACAGTTCGCGTCCTCGAGGACCGACGGGAGTTCATCGAGATAGCCGAGGTGGTAGCACAGTTCCTCGAGGATCTCTTCGCCGGTGCAGTTCCCCATCTTCTTCTCGACGTAGTTCCCCTCCTCTTCGGGGAACAGGCCGTATCCCCAGAAGATCTTCACGTCGTCGGGCTGGTTCGCGAAGTGGGGCTGGGCGGCGACGACGATGGACATCAGCCAGTTCGACTCGGTGAAGGTGATCAATCCGTTCCCAGGCGCTTCGCCCGTGACCTCGACGATGTGTTCGAGCAGGTCCGGCTCGTCGAGTGTGACGGTGTAAGACGGCCACTTCGTCTCCTGGACGTGGTCGGCAAACGCCGACGGCGTCCCGAACTCGGGGTTGTCCTCGGCGATGTTCTTCCACAGTTCGAAGGACGCCCCCGTCGTGTTCAGGTCGGGCGCTTCGGTCATCGATCCGAGATCCGAGCCGTCGGTCATCGAGCCGTTGGTCACGAAGACGAGATCCGTCGGCTCGACGTCGATCGTCTCGGCTACACCGTCGGCCTCGTAGTGGATCGTTTCGACGGTCTTGCCGTCCCGACCGGGCACGATATCCATATCGGTCACTTCACAGCCGCCTCGGAACTCGACGCCGTGGTCTTCCAGCCACCG
This sequence comes from Natrinema sp. H-ect1, assembly GCF_041821105.1. Classification (NCBI taxonomy): domain Archaea; kingdom Methanobacteriati; phylum Methanobacteriota; class Halobacteria; order Halobacteriales; family Natrialbaceae; genus Natrinema; species Natrinema sp. H-ect1. The sequence goes on from NZ_JBGUBA010000006.1 coordinate 77,956, forward strand.
CCGAATCGGTCGGACCATCGAATCGTACTGGTTGTACTTGGTCCGGTGGATCCCCTCCATGGTGTTCAACCGGGGGAACTCGTGCATGAAGCGGTGCATGTATCGGCGCATCTCCGCGACGCTGTGCCAGGGCTGGAAGGCAAACGTCGTCGCCCAGATGTACCAGAACGTCGTCTCGAAAAAGGAATCGGAAAACCACTCTTCGATCCGCGTGTCGCCGAGTTGCTCCTCGGGCGTCAGAACCAACTGGAGCAAGGAGAGGCGGTGGTCCATCTCGAGACCGTACGACGAGACGTCGAGGACCTCCTGCTCGTCACCCACTAACCGGGCGACGGCGTACGTCTGGTGTTCCTCGTTGAACTCGTCCATGACGTCCTTGATCGACCGTTCGCGGTCCTCGAGCGACGGAATCGTCTCGAGCAGGTCCCACGTACACTCGTACGTCGGGAAGTTGAGCATCCGGCCGCCCCGAATGACGTATCCCTCCTCGGGCGAGCCGGCTCCGTCGAGTGCCCCGCCCATCACGTCCAGTTTCTCTAGGACGTGGACGTTCTCGCCCGGCAGTTCGCTGTCACGGACGAGGAACGCGGCTCCGGCGAGGGATGCGATCCCCCCGCCGACGAAGTACGCCTCCCGTTCCGATCCGTCCTGTCGCTGGGGTTGTTCGTTACTCATATGATCTTCCCTCCGTGTTCCCGATCGACGTCCCGTTTCGCCGGCACGGCCAGTGTGAATCCGTCCTGTCGTACATGTACAACCACACTTAGATTATTGATACGACCGGTCTTGAAATCGGACAGCAGTTCTCATAGCGTGGAAATGATGAACAGGTTATGAGTTTCCGGGAATTGCCGTCCCGATCGGACGCGGTTCGACGGACGGAGACGGCGAAAGTCACCGAATCGATCCTCGAGGCGGACACGGAGTCGCGATGGTCGACGGTACCCTCGACGACGGCGTTCGCGCATGAGTGAATAATTATACCGGCACACACGAAGCGGGCGTATGAACGCGGACGCGGACGTCGTTACACTCGCGCGAACACTCCGCGCGGAAGCCGAGCGCGCCAACGAACGGCGGGCGTTGGTCCTTGCGGGAGACCGAGAGCGCGGGTACGATCGACTCGAGTCGATCCTCGATACCCTGTCGGTCCCGATTACCGCGACGACGCTGGTCGGGCCCGACGACCGACTTCGCTGCGAACAGTTGCCCCAGGCCAACGCGAGCGAATTGCTGGGAACGACGCGAGAGGTGATCGCCGTCGACGCTCACACGGAACTCCGGCCCAACGCCGTCGGGAAAGTCGCCGGTGCGGTCGACGGCGGCGGCCTCCTCGTCTTGCTCGTGCCGCCGCTCGAGGCGTGGCCGGACCGCCGCGACGGGTTCGACGAATCGCTTGCCGTCCCGCCGTTCGAACTGGACGATGTCTCCGGCCGCTTCCGACGACGACTCGTCGAGACCGTACGGGCGCACCGCGGCGTCGCCATCGTCGACCTCGAGTCAGGACGGATCGAGGCCGACGGCCTGACCCACCCGTCCCCGCGGCTGGCGACGGCCGATCCCGCGCCGCCGCCGGATCGACGGTTCCCGATGGCCGCCTACGAGGCCTGCCTGACGGGCGATCAGGCCGACGCCGTCGCCGCCCTCGAGGCGCTCGCCGAGCCCGATCGGGCCGTCGTCCTCGAGGCCGACCGAGGACGGGGCAAGTCCAGCGCGGCGGGGATCGCCGCGGGCGCGTTCGCCACCGCCGGCGAGGACGTCCTTGTGACCGCTCCAGCGGCCCGGAACGCGGCGGAACTGCTCGATCGAGCGGGCGAACTCTGCCGGACGCTCGACGACGACGCGACGGTCGAGTCCCGCCGGATCGAGACGAGCGCGGGCGGCTCGGTCCGGTTCCGCGAGCCGACGGCCGCGGCGGAAACGACCGAAACGGCCGATATCGTCCTCGTCGACGAGGCCGCTGCGCTTCCCGTTGCGACCCTCGAGTCGCTGCTGACCGCGGACCGGGTCGCGTTCGCGACGACGATCCACGGTTACGAGGGAGCCGGTCGGGGCTTCTCGGTCCGGTTCCGGGACCGGCTGGCCGAGAGCGACCACGAGGTGACCGACTGCCGGCTCGTCGAGCCGATCCGGTACGCCGGGGGCGATCCCGTCGAGGTGTGGGCTTTCCGCGCGTTGCTGCTCGACGCCCGGCCGCCGGTCGAGCCGCTGGTCGCCGACGCCGACCCCGACTCGGTCGAGTACCGCCGGCTCGAGCCCGACGCCCTCCTCGCGGACGAGCGCCTGCTCCGAGAGGCCTTCGGCCTGCTCGTCCTCGCACACTACCGGACCGAACCCAACGACCTCGCGCGCCTGCTCGACGCCCCCAACCTCGAGGCCCGCGCGTTGGTACGGGACGGCCACGTCGTCAGCGTCGCCCTGCTCGCGCGGGAGGGGAACCTGTCGCCCGAGCGCCGCGCGATGATGTACGAGGGCGGCCGGATTCGGGGTAACATGCTGCCGGACGTGCTGACCAGCCAGGTGCGCGACGAGGCCGCCGGCGAGCCCGCGGGCCTGCGGGTCGTCCGCATCGCGACCCACCACGCGGCCCGCTCGCGGGGGCTGGGCTCGTTATTGCTCGAGCGCGTTCGCGAGGAGTTCGGCGACGGCGCGGATTCGATCGACTGGCTCGGGACCGGCTTCGGCGCGACCCCCGGCCTGCTCGCGTTCTGGCGGGCGAACGGCTATCGGACGGTCCACGTCTCGACGACCCGCAACGATTCGAGCGGCGAGTACTCCGCGCTCATGCTCGCGCCGACGACGGACGCGGGCCAGCGGCTCCACGACCGCCACGCCGAGTGGTTTGCCGGCCGATTCGGGGCCTGCTGTTCGGACTCGCTCGCCGACCTCGAGCCCGACGTGGCCCGTGCCGTCCTCCGGAGCGTCGACGCCGAGGCCGCGCCGCCGCTCGAGTTGTCCGATCACGAGTGGCGGGTCGTCGCCGGAGCCGCCTACGGGCCGGGCCTGTTCGACGTCGATCCCGGCCCCTTCCGCGATCTCGTCGTTCGATACCTCGCCGACGACCCCGACGGTGTCGACCTGACCGCCCGCGAGGAGCGGCTGCTCGTCCTGCGCGTTCTGCAGGCCCGGGACTGGGAGTCCGTTGCCGACCGCCTCGAGTTCCATTCGACCGGCCAGTGTATGCGCGCGCTGGGCGACGCCGTCTGTCCGCTGGTCGATCGCTACGGGACCGCGGCGGCGCTCGCGGTTCGGGAGCGGTTCGCCGACGAGTGAGTCCGCAGTACCGCGAACGGCGGGCCGTCCCTCACCCCGTTTTCACGAACTTCGCCTTCCCGTTCTGTTCGACGGTGATCCGATACCGGTGATAACTGAACTCGACCTCCATCTGGGCCTCCGGTGCCGGCGGGTTCGAAAAGAGTTCGGCGAGCATCCCGTCCACGCAGTCGTATATCGTCGGGAGGTCGGTCGAATCGACGCCCTCGAGGTCCATGATCGCCTCGATGATCTGTACCGTCGGGTTCTCGCCGTCGGGGTCGAGCGTCCGGTGAACGATCTCACTCTCGGTCTGATCCGTCATCGTCCCTGCCAACGGGAACCCCCAGTATAGATGTCCGGCATGATTCCGCTCTCCGAGACGCCGTCCCCGGCACGCACCCTCAAAACAGCCGTCGACGCAGCCGCTCGGGAAGGAGATCAACGAGCCACGCGATGGCCCGCCAGCGCCGCGTGACGTAGGCGTGCGTTCGCTTCTTCTCGATCGCTCGAGCGATCTGTGCGGCCGCCGTTTCGGGCGAACACTCCCAGAAGCCGCCCAGCGACAGCTTGGTGTCGACGAACCCCGGCTCGATGGTCGTGATCGCCACGTCCGTATCGCGATCGCCCTCCCGATAGCGAAGCCCTTCCAGATACGTCGAGACGTAGGCCTTGGAAGCGCTGTACGCCGGCGCGTCGTCGTTACCGATGTGGGCCGCCACGGACGAGATCCCCACGAGGTGGCCGTCCGACTCGCTGGCGTGGTCCGGCGTCGACTCGAAGTATTCCATCGCGGCCGTCGCCAGCGCGGTAAACCCGCGGACGTTGACGTCGATCGTCTGCCGTTCGGGCTCCCACTCGAGGTCCCGATTGACGGTCGCGACCCCGGCGCTGAGGACGACGAGATCGACCGACGGCATCGCCTCCGCGAGGTCGAAAAAGCCCTGTCTGGCGTCCTCGACTGCGGTGACGTCCATCGTCGCGACGTAGGACTTGGTCGGTAGTTCGTTCCCGATCCGCCGCATCCGTTCGGTTCGCCGGGCTGCAAGTCCGATCTCGTAGCCGTCGGCCGCCAGCCGTCGGGAAAGCGCCTCGCCGATCCCCGAGGACGCGCCGACGACGATCGCACCGCGCTGTTGTGACATACCCCCACCTTCGGGGTTGGCCCCCTATAGTAGACACTGAAGGCGGTAGGCATTTGCCGCAGTCCGTCGTCGCCGTCAGTATGGTCGACGTGGTCCTCGTCGTCGCCATCGCGTTGCTCGCCGGTGCGATCGTCGGCGCGGCCGTCCCGATGGTGCCCAGCGGCCTCCTCTCGCTGGCGGGGCTCGGCGTCTACTGGTGGGGGTCCGGCACCGCGGAGATCAGCGTCCTCACGTTCGCCGTCCTGGCCGTCATCGCCGTCATCACGGCACTCGTCGAGTTCTTCGGCGGGTCGATCGCCGCCCGCGCCGGCGGCGCCTCGTGGCTGACCACCGCCGTCGCCGCCGGCGTCGGGATCGCCCTCATGCTCGTCACCGGCCCGGTCGGGCTGCTGGCCGGCCTCTTCGGGACCGTCTTCGTCCTCGAGTTCGTCCGCGGCGAGGAACTCGAGGGCAGCGCCCGGTCGGCGGTCTACACGACGGTCGGGACCCTCGCGTCGACGGCGGTCCAGGTGCTGTTGACGGCCACGATTTTGCTTGGCTTTCTCGTCGCGGTCTTCCTGCTGTGATCCGCGGGAAACACTGAAGTCGTGGGTATCGTTCACGGAGAATGATGGACTGTACCGAACCCGACTGTCAGCGCCAAGCGGCGGTCGAGTTACACGTTCCGTGGGACGAGAACCGGCACGTCTGTGCCGCCCACGCCCGCGTGCTGGGTCGGCAGGATGGCGTCGTCGCCGATCCGTTGCCGGATCGGGGTGACGACCTGCTCGAGTAATCGGCAGGAGCGTGGGAATCCCCGACTCGGAGAGCCGTCCCGTCTCGGAACGGCCTCAGGGATGTGTGTAGTACGCGACGGTCTCCGCGTCGTCCTCCTCGTCACTTTCGTGCCGATCGATCCGCGCGAACCCGACCCGCTCGAACTGCACCAGTTCGTCGGGCTCGAGGTCGGCGACGCCGGGCTCGGCGTGGCCCGTGACGTCGCCGTCGATCGTCCGCATGCGGAGGGGGACGCGGCCGTCGGCCGGCACCCAGTGGACGACGTCGACGCCCTCCTCGCGGACCACGTCGAGATCGTCGGTGGCGTACCGTAACGCGCCGTCCTCGAGTTCGAACCCGCCCAGTCCCTTCAGCCAGAGCCGCGTGTCCTCGACGGCCGGGTCGGGGAGGTCCTCGGCCTCGAGCATGACCGAGTCGCCGACGGGGATCTCTCGGACGCCCCGTTCCTCGTGGTTGGGGTGCAGCGGCGGGTTCGCCTCGGCGGGCGGGTCACCGGCGAGGGGGACCTGATTGCCGTCGCGGACGAAGAAGCGGCGGTCCGTCTCCTCGTCGATCAGGTCGCGGTTGGCGGCGTAGATCGAACTCATCGCCAGATCGACGTCGCTGGTCGAGGTGCCGAGGCCGACCATCGCCTCGACGATGGCCTCGCCCCGAATACCGCGCCGGCGCAGGCTCTTGAGCGTCGGCGCTCGCGGGTCGTCCCAGCCGTCGAGTTCGCCTCGCTCGATCAGCTCCGAGATGGTCGAGGTACTCATCTTGACGTCGTAGTCGTCGAGTTGGACGTGGCCCCAGTGGACGACTTCCGGATACTCCCAGTCGAAGTAGTCGTAGACGAACTGTTGGCGCTTCGCGGAGTCCTGCAGGTCGATCCCGCGGATGATGTGGGTGATCCCGAGCAGGTGATCGTCGATCCCCGACTGGAAGTCGAGCATCGGCCAGCAGCGGTACTCGCTGGCTTCCTCGCGGGGGTGTGGCGTATCGATCATCCGGAAGGCGACCCAGTCCCGCAGTGCCGGGTTCTTGTGTTCGATGTCCGTTTTCACGCGGAGAACCATCTCACCGCTTTCGTACTCGCCGTCGATCATGGCCGCGAACTCCTCGCGGACCGTCTCGACGTCTTTCTCGCGGTGGGGACAGGCCTCGCCGCTGTTTTTCAACTCGGAGAATTCCTCGCCCGAGCAGGAGCAGGTGTAGGCCCCGCCGAGGTCGATCAGCTCGCGGGCGTGGTCGTAGTAGGTCTCGAGGCGATCGCTGGCCTTGTAAACGTCGTCGGGCTCGAAGCCGAGATATTCGAGGTCCTCGAGGATCGCGTCGTAGGCCTCGAGATCGGGCCGCTTGGTCTCGGGGTCGGTGTCGTCGAAGCGCACGCAGAACCAGCCGTCGTAGCGCTCGCGATAGGTGCCGATGACGGCGGGCATCCGGGCGTGGCCGACGTGCCACGGGCCGTTGGGGTTGGGCGCACACCGCATCCGGATCTCGTCGTAGTCGTCCGCGTTCGGGAGGTCGGGGAGGTCGTGTTCGTCTTCTTCTTCCTCGGCCTCGATCTCGGCGAGTTCCGCGGGCGCGAGTTCCTCGAGGCGCTCGCGTTTCTCGTCGTAGCCGAGATCGTTGACCCGGCCGACGACGCCGCCGGCGATGCCCGGAATCTCGTCGCCGTGTTGGCGGAAGTCGGGGTTGTCGCCCATCAGCGGCCCCATGATGGCACCGACGTCGGCGTCGCTCTCGTGTTTGACGGCGTTCAACAGCGCGTGCTTCTCGACCTCGCGCTCGATGCGTTCGCGTAAGTCGTCGTCCATTACCGGCCGGTACTTCCGCCCGGGCCAAAACCCTCGCGATTCGGGCCGCAACCGACGCACACAACGGCGGCTACCCGTGACGGGTCGGGGAAGTCACTACCGGCACACCCATCCCCGTCCTGTGGCCGTACCGAAAGATCGGTACGATAGCCCGTCTCGGTCTCGAGGTCCCCCTCGTCTTCTCGGAGCGATGCGACCGGAACGTCGGTTCGCTCGACCAGCGTGTAGAACTCGCCGGCCGTCCCCTCACGGGGCTCGCTCGGCGCGACGGGTTCGATCTCGTTTTCGTTCGGGCCGGCGGTCCCGAGGACCGAGTCGAGACAGTCGGCGGTTGCGATCGCACCGACCGCCATTGCCGTCCCGAGTAGGTCGCGTCGGGAGAGCCCGCCGGCTCCGTCCGTGGAGCCGTCAGTCATACCAACCACTCGGTGGGGAATTCGCAACAGAATCCGGGCGAAATCGAACGCCGTCTCGAGCGGTGCGTCGCCCGTGCCGACCGCCAGCGGGTGCCCGATCGAGCGTCAGTAGCCGCGTTCGATCAGGTAATCCGCCAGCTCACAGAGCAGGTCGCGGGCCTCGTTGTCCGGCAGTACCTCGAGTCGGCGCTTGCCCCGTTCGACGAGATCGGTCGCGGTTTCGTCGGCGTAGGCGATCGAGCCCGACGCCTCGAGTTCGGCGACGGCGTCGTCGATCTCGGCCTCCGTGACCGCCTCGACGTCGTCGGTATCGACGAGGTTCTCGACGTCGACGCCCTGCTCGCGGGCGTGGACGGTGATCAGGGTCTGTTTGTTCTCGACGAGGTCGCTCCCGCGCTGTTTGCCCAGTTGTTCGCTCGGGACGGTCAGATCGAGGACGTCGTCCCGGATCTGGAACGCGCGGCCGATGTCGAGCCCGTAGCCGTAGAGTTCCTCGATGGTCTCGTCGTCGGCCCCGAGCAAGATCGCGGGGAGACACGCCGACGCGGCGTACAACACGGCCGTCTTCTGTTCGACCATCTCGAGGTACTCGTCGGGGGAAACGTCGGCCCGTTCCTCGAAGGTGACATCCAGCGACTGGCCCTCACAGATGTCCGTACAGGTCGTCGCCAGCACGTCGAGCGCGTCGACGATCCGATCCGACTCCGCACCCGTTTCGAGCATGATCTCGAAGGCCTTCGAGTAGAGCGTGTCGCCGGCGAGGATCGCCGTCTCGAGGTCGTACTCCTTGTGGACGGCCGGCACCCCACGGCGGAGGTCGTCGTCGTCCATGATGTCGTCGTGGATCAGGGTAAACGACTGGATGACCTCGACGCTGACCGCGGCGGCCATCATATCGACCGGTCCGCTCCCGTCGACGGGGTCGAACGAGCGGTAGTCCGCCGACAGCGGATCGACGTCGGTCAGCGCCTCCGCGGTCGTCAGCAACACCGTCGGTCGGAGTCGCTTGCCGCCCGCATCGAGCAAGTAGCGGGAGGCCTCGTAGAGCCGCTCGGGCCGCTTGATCGGTAGCTCCTCGGGAATCGCGTCGTTGACCTGCTCGCGGCGCTTCCGGACCGCCTCGAGCACCGCCTCTTCGCGTGCCTCTGGGCTCGTCATATCAGTCGACTAGCTGGATGAGGTTCCCGTTGCGTGTCACGTGAAGATCTCGGCCCATCTTGTAGCCCTCGCTCTCACAGAGATTGACGTAGCTGGAGAAGCCGCTCATGTCCTGGTGGGCAGGGATGACGTGTTGCGGTTGGAGCGCATCGAGCATCTCGTAGTGCCCCTCTTGGTTGAGGTGACCAGAGACGTGGATGTCGTCGTAGACGCGTGCGCCCTGCATGCCGAGCAACTTCTCGGCCTGGTAGCGCTGGCCCTCGTTGGTCGGCTCCGGGATGACCCGTGCCGAGAAGACGACTTTGTCGCCGTCGTCCAGTTCGTAGGGCGTCTCGCCGCGGGCCATTCGGGTGAGCATCGCGCGGGGCTCGCCCTGGTGGCCGGTGACGATGGGCAAGTAGTTCTCCTTGCCTTCGTTCATGATTCGTTTGAACGTCCGGTCGACGGATTTGCGGTGGCCGAACATTCCCAGATCCGAGGGGAAGTCGATGAAGTCGAGCCGTTCGGCAGTGCCCGAATACTTCTCCATCGACCGCCCGAGCAGGACCGGCTGCCGGCCGATGTCGTCGGCGAACTCGACCAGCGATTTGACGCGGGCGATGTGGCTCGAGAACGTCGTCGCGACGATGCCGCCGTCGTAATCTTCCACACTGTAGAGGACGTCCCGGAGGTGTTCGCGGGCGACCTTCTCGGAGGGGGTCCGTCCCTTCTTGTTGGCGTTGGTACAGTCCTCGATGTAACACAGCACGCCGTTGCCCTCGCGACCGATCTCGCGGAACCGCTCCATGTCGATCGGGTCGCCGATGACGGGCGTGTGGTCCATGCGCTTGTCAAGCCCGTAGACGATCGCCCCCTCGGGCGTGTGAAGGACCGGGTTAATGGCGTCGATGATCGAGTGGGTGACGTTGACGAACTCGAGTTCGTTGCGGTCGCCGATCGACATCGTCTCGCCGGCCTCCATCTTGACGAGGTCGTTCTCGACGCCGAACTTCTGTTCGCCCTCGATCTGTTGTTTGACCAGCTCGATCGTAAACGGCGACGCGACGATCGGCGCGTCGTATCGGTGTGCTAGCTTCGAGATGGCACCGATGTGGTCGAGGTGCCCGTGGGTCGGCACGATGGCCTTGACGTCGCCCTCGAGGTCGCTCATGACCCGATCGTCCGGGATTGCGCCCATATCGATCAGGTCGAGACTGTGCATCCGCTCGGTTTCGACGTTGTCGTGGATCAGGACCTGCGAGAGGTTCAGACCCATGTCGAAGATGACGACGTCGTCGCCGGCGCGGACGGCAGTCATCTGCCGTCCGACTTCTTCGTAGCCGCCAATGGTTGCGATTTCGATTTCCATGGTTCGTAGCACTGAAAGCCGCGTGATGGACTCTCATCGAAACTGTCCGCGGACGCCTAGTCGTACGGCCCCGGCGTCTTGCAGCGCGTCGGCCATCCCGCTATGCGCTCGCGGGGACGATCGTCCCCGTCCGGCTCACGACATCGTGAGCCACCGAACGCACTTGCCCGCGGGTTTCGTTGCTCCCTCCTACACGCCCGGGCATTAAAAACGCAGTGGGTTGGCCGTCCGGAGCGACCGTCTCGTGGGGGCGGTCCGGGCGGAACGCGGGGGGCTGTCATGGGTTTCGAGACACCGTAATCCATTTCTCTATTCGGCCGAAACCGGTGGGCAATACATGCTTTCGGAGGGATCGTCGTGTACGTAATCATCGTCGGTGCCGGCGAGGTCGGGCGCTCGATCGCCGCGAACCTCGAGGACGGCCACGACGTGGTCGTCATCGACCGCGACGCGAACGTCGTCGAGGAACTCACCTACTCGCTGGACGTGCTGACGATTCGGGGCGACGGGACCGACCTTGAGATCCTTCGTGAGGCGGACCTCGAGCGGGCGGAACTGGTCATCGCCTGTACCGACAACGACGAGACCAACGCGGTCGTCTGTGGCGCGGCCAAGGCCGCGACGGACGTCTTCACGGTCGCTCGAGTGCGCCGCCGGACGCTGCTGGAAACGTGGCAGGGATCGCAGGGTGCCTTCGGCGTCGATTTCATGGTCTGTACGGACCTGTTGACCGCGCGGGCGATCTTCCGTATCTCCGGCCTGCCCAGCGCACACGACGTCGACACGTTCGCCGGCGGACTGGTCCGGATGGCCGAGTTCGACATTCCGACGGATAGTCCGATCGTGGACCTGACCGTCAGCGAGGCCGACTGTTACGACTCGCTGACGTTCGCGGCGATCTTCCGCGACGATGAGATGATCGTAACCCGGGGTGACACACACATTCGGGCGGGCGACCGGGTCGTCGTCATCGGTAGTCCCGACTCGATCAACGAGTTCGCCGACGAGGTCGCGACCAAACCGGACGACGCCGAGGAGGTCGTCATCGTCGGCGGCAGCGAGGTCGGTTACCAGGCGGCCCGCGAGTTCGAGGACCACGGGTTCCGGCCGCGGCTGATCGAGCGGGACCACGAACGGGCCCGCGAGATCGCCGAATCGCTGCCGAACACGATGGTCATGGAAAGCGACGCGACCAACTCCGAGTTCCTCGCGCGCGAACACGTCGGCGAGGCCGACGTCGTCGTCGCCGCCTTAGACAGCGACGAGAAGAACCTGCTCGTCTCCCTGCTTGCCGATCGGCTCGGCGTCGACCGTACCGTCGCGATCATCGAGAACCCCGAGTACGCCGACCTCTTCGAGACCGTCGGGATCGACGTCGCGATCAACCCCCGCGAGGAGACCGCCGAAGAGATCATCCGGTTTACCCGGACCGACAACACCGAGAAGATCGCGATGCTTGAACACGACCGTGCCGAGGTCATCGAGATCGAGATCGGCCCGGAGAGCGTCCTCGCCGGGCGTGAAATCGTCGACGCGACCGACGATCTCCCTCCCGGCGTCGTCATCGGCGCGATTTCGCGGTCCGGCGACCACATCACACCCCGCGGGTCGACCGTCATCGAGCCCGGCGACCACATCATCGTCTTCGTCGACGCGACGGTCCTCGACGACGTCCTCGACCTGATCTAGCGCCGCTGCTCGTTCTCCGCAGTTTCCGTCGCCACAGCCTCCGCTCTCGTCGACCAAGCACTGTCACTCGTCTCGATCCCGGTTCGACAGTCGTCTCGAGGACGAGGCGACGGGCCACCACCAACCGTCAGCGACGGACACCGAGATAAAGGACGTATGCGACGAAGAAGAGAACGTACGCCGCTGCGAGACCGACCGTAACGGTCGAGCGGCCGAGGAAGGCGATGACAAGTATCAGGACCGGCCCCGCAAGCAGGAGCGAATCGAAGACCCGGTCCTCCGCGCCCGACTCGAGGAGGTCGCCGACGATCGGGATATCAGAGACGGTCATCGGTAGAGCCCCCCGCGGTCGAAGACCGCCCGCAGCGTCACCAGCACGGGAATGATCTCGAGGCGGCCGATCCACATGTTAAAGAGGAACATGACCTTGCCGAGCGTCGGGAGCGACTCCGGCCCGGTGATACCCGCCGAGAGGCCGACGTTCCCCTGTGCGCTTGCCACTTCGAAGATAACGTTCTCGAGGGTGTACTCGCCCTGCGGGAGCATGATGAGAAGCGCGAAGGTGCCGAGCCCGAGGAAGAGGAACCAGAGCGCGGCGATGATCGCCGCTTCCTCGAACTCCTGGCGTATTTCCTGCTCGTTGAGCCGGCGGCCGTTGATCTTCAGTCGGCGGACGGCCGTCTCGGGGTAGAAGACGTCCGCGATACGGAACCGGATCCCTTTCAGGAGGGTGAGCGCTCGGATCAGCTTGATCCCGCCGACCGTCGACCCCGCCGCGCCGCCGACGACCATCCCGAACACGACGGTGAGCTGGGCCTGTGCCGACCAGCGCCCCAGCGCGACGTTCGTCGCGTCGGTCGCGGTCTGGAAGCCGGCACAGGTCGCCGCCGAGACGAACTGGAACGAGCCGTACCGGAACGCGGTAAACAGGGAGTCGTACGTGTCACTGACGTACACCAGCACGGTCAGCAGAACCGTCCCGATCCCCATGTAGATGAACACCCAGCGGGTCTGCAGGTCCGAATAGAGGTTCCGCAGGTCACCCTGCAGGATGAGATAGTGGACGGGGAACGCGATGCTGCCAAGCAGCATGATCGGGAGGAGCGCGAAGTCGATGGCCACGCTGTCGTAGGTCGCGATCGAGTTGTCAGTGATCGAGAACCCGCCGGTCGCCAGCCCCGTCATGCCGTGGTTGATCGCCCCCCAGAGCGGCATTCCGACGACCCACAGCAGCAGGATCGAGACGAACGTAAAGAGGATGAAGATCCACCAGATCGTCTGCACGGTCGAGACGATGCTCGGATGGATCCGCTCGGAGCGGGCTTCGCTCTCGTAGAGGGTCAGCGAGCCGCTCCCCGGCCGGGCGAGGATCGCCGTCGTGAGGACGATCACGCCCACGCCGCCGATCCACTCGATGAACGACCGCCACCACTGCAGCGTCCGCGGCAGGACCTCCTCGTTGTCGGTCATCGTCAGCCCGGTCCCGGTGAAGCCGCTCATGCTCTCGAAGACGGCATTGATCGGGTTCGTAAACGCCGCGAGCGTCGACGTCTGGGATGGCTCGCCGAGGATCGGCGGCGCGAGTTCGACCGTCCACGCGATGAGGAGGAACGGCAGCGAACCGAAGATCGCGACACAGAACCAGCCCAGCGCGGCGATGATCATCCCGTGGAGCTTGCCGGGCCGGGCCGCGTCCCGGAACCGCGAGGTCAAGATGTAGCCGACGGCAAAGGGGACCAGTCCCGCGACGACCAGTGCCGGAATCGCGTAGTACTCCCCCCAGATGAGCGGCACGAGGATCGAAACGAACAGCAGTCCGGCCAGCGCCTGAAAGATGCGGCCCAGGTCCCGTCCGATGGTCCGTGCCGCCCCCTTCATCCGTCACCCTCCACCGGCTTCGGAGACGCCGGTACGGTGAGGGCTTGCCGCCCCGCTCGAGGCAGGGCTCCCGAAGACGGCCGTGCGGTACCAGCGGCGTCGGTCCGGACCCACCGTCGATCGACCGTCATTGGACTCGGTCTTCGGGATGGCCGAACACGTCCGTGAGTTCGGGTTCCGCACCGAACGCCGAATAGACCGTCAGGAGGTCCCCGGCCTCGATCCGCGTATTCCCCCGTGGCGTGATCGGCGGATCCTCGCCCTCGCGTTCGATCGCGACGATGAGGACGTCCTCGGAGAGGAGGTCACCGTCAGCCGCCTCGATGAGGGTCTTCCCGGCGATCGGCGCGTTTTCCGTCACCTCTATCTCGAACACTTCCGCCTGCTCGCCGATCCGCATGTAGTCGACGATCGCCGGGCGAGCGACCGCCCGATAGAGGTATTCGGCGATGAGTTCCTGCGGATTCTCCATCGTGTTGACGCCGATCTGGCGGAACACGTTCATGTGTTCGGGATCGTGAACGACCGAGACGATGTTGGGGACCTCGTGTTCCTGGGCGAGCAGACAGACCATGATGTTGGTCGCGTCCCGGTCGGTCGTACTGATCAGGGCGTCCGCCCGCTCGATGCCGGCGTCCTGAAGCGCATTGTGATCGGTTGCATCGTCCTCGAGAATCAGACAGTCGTACGTACCGGCGGCCCGATCCGCTCGTTCGGGATCGTTCTCAATGACGACGACTTCGTTTCCCGAACGCGTCGCGATATCGATGAGGGGTTGGCCGATATCGCCCGCACCGACGATGACGATATACATTAGATCGGTGTTCTTGCGTGACCGTTGAAAATATACCGCTTCGGTGACCGTCTCGGTCGCCCCGAACGAGAGGAACTCGATCCCGTGCGAATCCGTCGAGAGAGCTACCGTGACGGGATCATTTCCACGGCCAGTCCCGTTGGCGCTGCCGTCTCGATCGCTCCGTGGTTTCCGACAGAATCCGTTCGATCGCCCAACCGGCCCACAGGAAGACGACCGCGATGAAAACGGCCATCTCGAGTCGGATCACCTCCCCGTATCGGACGGCAAGGACGAGGGCCATGATCGCCACCGCGGCGGCGACGACGCCAAAGACGTCGTAGAACGTATGTGGGTGGCGAACGCTTGGTAATCGAACGTGCATAGTACTATCTACGCGCTGTCAGTATATAATCCTATTCACGAAACCGATCGATACTCCCCCTTCGAGGCCCATTTTCGAGGTGCTTTTTCGCCGGCCACAACGGTGTCACGGGTGGAAACCGTCTTACGATGGATTAATGGGACCGAATCGAAATGCGATAACTACCGTGTCTAGATGTACTTCCGCGAGCGGGGTGTTCCATGCGGCTCCGAACTGACTGGCGCGCCAGCGTCGCGCTCGTCGGAACCGTTCTCAAGTATCTCTCCGTGCCGCTGGTCCTTCCGCTCGTCGTGGCGCTTATCTATCGCGATCCAGTCGTCCCGTTCGTCGCGACGATCGCGCTGACGGTCGCAGTCGGCGAGGGTCTCGAGCGGCTCAGCCCCGAACCGGACCTCGATATCCGCGAGGCGATGCTGTTCGTCGCGATCTCGTGGCTCGCCGTCGCGGTCGTGGGGGCAGTGCCGTACGTGATCGCGGGCTGGGGGACCGAGTCGACGCTTGCCCATCCCGTCAACGCCCTCTTCGAGTCGATGTCCGGGTTCACGACGACGGGAGCGACCGTCCTGGGCGAAATTTCCCTCGAGCGCCATTCCCACGCGATCATGATGTGGCGACAGCTCACCCAGTGGCTCGGCGGGATGGGGATCATCGTGTTGATGGTCGCGATCCTCCCTGAAATCGCCGTCAGCGGTGCCCAGCTCGTCGATTCGGAGGCTCCGGGCCCCGAGCTACAGAAACTCACGCCGCGGATCGCGGAGACCGCCCGTATCCTCTGGCTGGTCTACTTCGCCTTTACCATCGTCTATATCGCTATTCTCTACGGCTTGCACCTCGCGGGAGCGGCACCTAACATGGGGCTGTACAACGCCATCGCCCACGGGTTCACGACGCTCCCGACCGGCGGGTTCTCGCCGGAGGCCGACAGCGTCGCGGCCTTCTCGGCGGCCGTGCAGTGGACCGCCGTGCCGTTCATGATCATCGCCGGGACCAACTTCGCGCTGTTCTGGCACGTCTTCAGCGGGGAGGGCCACCGCTTCGTCCGCAACTCCGAGTTCCGCGCCTACATCACCGCGATCGCCGGACTCACCGCCCTCTTGGCCGGGATGCTCTACGTTGGCACCGCGCCTGCCTTGGCGGAACTCGGCGGCGTGACCGAAGGCGTGTTCGAGAACTCGCTGCGCCAGAGCGCCTTCCAGATCTCCTCGCTGTTGACCTCGACGGGGTACGCGACCAGTGACTTCGTCGACTGGAGTTCGACGGGGAAGATCGTCCTCCTGTTCGCGATGCTCGTGGGCGGCTGTGCCGGCTCGACGGGTGGCGGCGTCAAGGTCGTCCGATGGCTGATCATCTTCAAAGTCCTTCGGCGGGAGCTGTTTACCGCGTCCCACCCCGAGGTCGTCCGTCCGATCCGGCTCGGCGGCAATGTCGTCGACGAGGACGCCATCCGGGGCGTCCTCGGCTTTACCTTCATGTACCTCATCATCTTCGCCGGCGCGACCCTGCTGATCGCGCTGGACGTCAGTCGGGCCAGCGCGATCGCGAACTTCTCCCCGCTCGAGGCCTTCAGCGCGAGCCTCGCGACGATCGGGAACATCGGCCCCGGCTTCGGCCACCTCGGACCGTTCGGCAGCTACCTGGATTTCCCGGTCCCATCGAAACTCCTGATGATCTTCCTGATGTGGATCGGCCGCCTCGAGATCATCCCGGTACTGATCCTCTTTACCGGCGGGTTCTGGACCCGCTGAACGGATCGGCTCGCCTCCGTGCGGTCGATCCCGCTCCCTGCTCTCGCGTTCATCCGATTCCCGTCAGTCCCGACACGGCCACGATCTGCACCACGGATGCGCCGGGACCCAGTAATAGCACCCCTCCTCAGTCGATCGTCGTCCCCGGGTTCTCGCCCGCGAGGAACGACGCCAAGCCCTCGAGCCCGAAGATCGACGCCTCGGCCTCGAGATCGAGCAGCGTCCGCACCTTGCCGGCCATCCCGCCGGTCACGTCGGTCGCCTCGCTGGCTCCCAGGACGTCGGCGACGGCGTCGAAGTCGTCGATCCGGTCGATGACCGCATCCTCGCCGTCCAGTACGCCGGGCACCGTCGAACAGAGCCCGACCCGATCGGCCTCAAGGGCTCGAGCCAACGCCGCCACCAGTTCGTCGCCGCTGACGACGGTCGCGCCTTCGCCTGCGTGGGCGATCATATCGCCGTGGAGGACGGGAACGAATCCCTCGGCGAGCATCGTCTCGACCTGCCCGGTCGGCAGATCGAGTTCGCCCTCGCCGTCGCGATGGCCCGCCGAGAAGGGATGGACCGGCACCGCCTCGACGTCGCGCTCGAGCAGCCGTCCGAGGACGAACTGATTGAGCGTCTTCATGGCGCCGTGAATATCGAGCGCCGCGGTCGCGTCGCGGGTCCCCGCCGTCGTGGTGACGCCGTGTTCGCTGGCGTTGTGGTGGCCGAAACTGCCGCCGCCGTGGACGACGACGAGGTCCTCATCGTCCTCGAGCGCAGCGATCGCGTCCGCCGCCCGCGCCAGGGCGTCGCCGTCGAGGGTCTCCGGCCGGTCCTTTGCGGTGATGACGCTGCCGCCGAGTTTCAGGACGATCATTCGACCCGCTTCACCCCGGTTTCTGCCAGTTCGGCGCGGAAGGCGTCCTCACAGCCCGGTGTGAACGAGAGTGCGGTCTCGGTCTCCTCGGTGGGATCGAGCGCGACGATACAGCCCCCGCCGCCGGCACCGGTCAACTTCGCGCCGTGAGCGCCCGCGTCGCGGGCTGCCCAGACCATCGTGTCCAGCGAGCGTGAGGAGACCCCCAGCGCGGAGAGCAGGCCGTGGTTGAAGTCCATCAGTCGACCGATCTCCTCGACATCGCCGTCGGCGAGGGCGTCCTCGCCGTTGCGAACCACGTCGCCGATGGCTTCGACCGTGTGGGCCGCGAAGTCGTACTCCTCGCGGAGGTCCCGGACGCCCGCGACCAGCTGGCCGGTCTCGCCCGCGCCGCCGTCGAACCCGATCACGATCGGGAGTTCCGGTGCCTCGAGCGAGCGACAGTCGTCGCCCTCGACCCGGACCGCGCCGCCGGTCGCCGAGCAGAACGTGTCGGCGCGGGAGGCCTGGCCGTCCTGGACCTGTGACTCCGTTCGATAGGCTCGCTCGGCGAGTTCGTCGCGGTCCAAGGTGACGCCGAGTTCTCGAGTGGCCGCGTCGATGGCGGCGACGACGACCGCCGCCGAGGACCCCAGACCCGCCCCGAGCGGGATGTCGCTCTCGATGGTCACGTCGAAGCCGGCCTCTTCCGCACCGGTGACCTCGCGGACCTGTTCGATCGCACCGTCGACGTACTGGGTCGCCGCCGTCACCAGCGATTCGGGGACGTCCACGTCGGGGCGAGCGTCGGCTGTCGCCCCGTACTCGACGGTGAACCCGTTCAGGCTCAGGTCCTCCGCGTTGACCCGGAGTCGCCCGTCGTCCCGTCGCCGGACCTCGACGCGGGCCCGCCGCTCGATCGCACACGGGACGGCGGGCTCGCCGTACACCACCGCATGCTCCCCGAAGAGGTACACCTTGCCGGGAGCGCTCGAGAGTGTCATGGCCGGCCGTTCGTCCGAGGGGGAGTAATAGCTGTCTGTGTCGCTGTCGCCGCGCTGTAGTCGGACTTATGTCGGTGCGTCCGCTGGTCGCCCGTATGTCGCTGGTCTTGCCGAGCGAACTCGTCGTCGACCGGTTCCTGCCGACGGTTCGGGCGATGCTGGCCGCCCGACTCGCGGACCGCGGGCTGACTCAGCGGGAGATCGCCGCCGAACTCGGCGTCACGCAGGCCGCAGTCAGCACGTACGTCGCCGGCGAGGGCGGCGGCGACGGCCGCTTTCGCGACGATCCCGAGACGGTTGCGACCGTCGACCGGATCGCGGACGGCCTCGCCGACGGTGAGATGGACGGCTACGACGCCCTGTCCGAACTGCTCTCGCTCGTCCGCAGCCTCGAGGACCGCGGGCCGATCTGTGAACTCCACGAGGAGGAGATGCCCGCGTTACGGGGACTGGGCTGTGACCTCTGTGTCCGGGGCCTCGATCCCGATGTCCGCGCCGAGCGGGACGTCCTCGCGAACGTCCGGACGGCGGCACGGACACTCGCTTCGGTCCCCGGGATGGTTGATGCCGTCCCGAACGTCGGGACCAACGTCGGGATGTCGCTTCCCGGCCCGACCGACGAGACCGACGTCGCCGCCATCCCCGGCCGGATCTACGCCATGGGCGGCCGGATAGAGATCCCCGCGAACCCCGAGTTCGGCGCGTCGAAACACGTTGCAACGGCCGTCCTCGCCGCCAACGACACCGACCCCGATATCCGGGCGGCGATCAACGTCGCTACCCACGACGGCCTGCTCGCTGCGGCCCGATCGCGGGGGATCGATCCCCTCGAGTTCGATGCCGACTACGAGGACCGCGGCGAGCATCTCGGCGACCGGTTCGCGGACCGCGGTGCCGTCCCCGCCGTCGCCTACCACCGGGGCGCGTTCGGAATCGAACCGGTGACCTACGTCTTCGGGGCAACGGCCGTCGAGGCTGCCGAACTGGTCGGGGAGTTACTCGCGGCCCGGTCCACGTCGGCGGCCGACGGTTCCGCCTAGCCGCTGAGTTCGCTCCCCCGATCTCCGCCCCGCCGTTCGCGTTCGAGCGTTCGACAGCCCAGGGCCAACCGATTCGGTAACGCCCCCGCGTTCGCGTACAGGCTCTGTAGGACGAGTCCGGCGTCCTCGAAATTACAGCCGCGGTAGGCACGCAACGGCTCCTGTTCCCATTCGACGATCCGTTCCCGCTCCAGCAGCGGGAGGTGATGGTGTCGCAACCGAAGCCGTACCCGCTCGAGATCCGTGTCGATGTTCGGGTTCGTCGCGACTTCCGGTAATGGAACCGACTCGCCGGCCGGGACGTCCAATAGCGCGTCGATGATCTGCCGGCGCGGCTCCGCGGCGAGTATCTCGAAGATGCGATCCCATCGGTCGACGGCGGCGGCCGCCTCGCCGGACACTGGCTCGGACATGGTCGCGGACACGGCGACGTGCCCACTAAACCTTGTGGCGAGTTTCCACGCCAGTATTTAGGCATCGGTCGCCGCGGTCGCCGACCCCGAACGCTCCAGTGCGACCGCTGATCGAGGCGAACGGTGGGAAAACGAACAGTATCGAAATCGACCGAATCAGACGCCGCTTTCGAAGTCCTCGAGCGAGTAGGACGGCTCGGCACCGCGTCGATCGAGAACCTCGTTGGCGAGCAGCCAGTAGACGACCGAGAGGGCCTTGCGACCCTTGTTGTTCGTCGGGACGACCAGGTCGACGTTGCTGACCTGGTTGTTCGAGTCACACATCGCGATGACCGGGATGCCGACCGTGATGGCCTCCTTGACGGCCTGGGCGTCGCCGATCGGGTCGGTGACGACCAGCACGTCCGGCTCGATGTAGCCGTCGTACTTGGGGTTGGTCAGTGTGCCCGGGATGAAGCGGCCGGTACGGGCGCGAGCGCCGACGGCCTCGGCGAACTTCTCCGCCGGGAAGCGACCGTACTGGCGACTCGAGGTGACCAGGATCTGTTCGGGGTCGTAGTTCGCGAGGAAGTCCGCGGCCGTACGGATGCGGCCGTCGGTCTTCGAGACGTCCAGCACGTAGAGACCGTCGGTCCGGACGCGGTGGATGAACCGGTCCATGTCCTCGGTCTTTTGCTGGGTCCCGATGTGGACCCCCGCGCCGAGGTAGTCCTCGACGGGGATCAGCAGGTCCGCCTCCTCGTCGGACATGACGTCGTCGTCGAGGGTCGGTCCGGCGTCTTCCTCGGCGTCGTCGGCGTTGTCGGCGTTGTCGGCGTCGGCCGCGGGCGTTCCCTCGGCGTCGGCGGGCTGTTCGTCTACTGGCTCGACGTCCTCCTCGGCGGCGGGGCCAGCCCCTTCGGCTGGCTCCTCGTCGATGTCCTCCTCGGCGGCGTCGAGCCCTTCTTGGGTTGCGTCGTTTTCTGTCATGTCGCGTCGTCTGCGATTCGAATGAGCTCGTTGAGCTTGGCAGTTCGCTCGCCGCCGACCGCGCCCGTCTTGATGTAGGGAGCGTCGGTCGCGACGGCGAGGTGTGCGATCGTCGCGTCTTCGGTCTCGCCCGATCGGTGGGAGACGACCGAATCGTAGCCGTTCCGTCTCGCGAGTTCGATCGCGTCGACGGCGTCGGACAGCGTCCCGATCTGGTTCGGCTTGATCAGGATGCTGTTTGCCGCGCCGCGATCGATGCCCTCGACGAGCCGATCGGTGTTGGTGACGAACAGGTCGTCGCCACAGATCAGCGTCTGGTCACCGACCTCGTCGGTGAGGTCGGCGAAGGCGTCGTAGTCGTCCTCGTCGAGCGGGTCCTCGACGTAGACGAGGTCGTACTCCTCGACCAGATCGGCGATGTAGGCGATCTGTTCCTCGGTGTCGCGGCTCCGGTCGCTGTACTCGTAGGTGCCGGAATCGGCATCGTACAGCTCCGCGCCGGCGACGTCGAGGCCGAAGCCGACGTTGAAGCCGACCTCGTCCTGGACACGGGAGACCGCCTCGGCGACGATCTCGAACGCCTCGCCGTCGTCGATCGACGGTGCCCACGCGCCCTCGTCGCCTTTGCCACAGGCGATGTCACGCTCCTCGAGCAGGTCGGCGACGGTCCCGTGAACGGCCGCGTTGGCGAAGACGGCGTCGGCGACGCTCGGCGCGCCGACGGGCGCGGCGAGGAACTCCTGGATGTCTGTCGCGTCGGCAGCGTGTTCGCCGCCGCCGACGACGTTCCCGAGCGGGATCGGGAAGTTGTCACCGCGGAACGTCCCACCCAGATGTTGGAACAGCGGGGCACCGAGGACGTCGGCACCGGCCTTGGCTGCGGCCATCGAGATCGCGACCGCGCTGTTGGCACCGATCTCCGAGAAGTCGTCGGTCCCGTCGGCGGCATGGAGCGCGGCGTCAACGTCGCGCTGGTTGCCCGCGTAGACCTCGCCGACCAGTCGGGGAACGGCGTGTTCCCGTGCCGCGGCGATCGCTTCGCCGGGCGGCCGTTCGACGGCCTCGTACTCGCCGGTACTGGCACCGCTGGGTGCCGCGGCGCGGCCGAAGCCGCCGCTTTCGGTCAGAACGTCGGCCTCGACCGTCGGGTTGCCCCGCGAGTCGAGGATGCGACGCAGCCGAACGTCGGTGATCAGCGTCATTTCCGGTCGTACCCCCGCTTGACGGTAAAGGGCAACACGCCGGCGTCGTACTCCTCGGCGGCGATGAGGATCGGTTGGGTCTGCTCCGTCTCGATCAACACCGGCGCGCCGTAGGAGACCTGCAGCGCTCGCGCGCCGAGGATGCGTGCCTTCTCGTAGCGGTTGTGTTGTTGTTGCATGGGTTACTGGTACGGGGAGACGACGTCGACGAGATCCTCGTGACTGACGAGCATGCGCCGACAGCAGTAGCGGTCGACACCGAGTTCGTCGAGGACCTTTTCGGGGTCCTCGTCGCCCTCGTTGGCCCGCTCGTCGAACTCCTCCCAGTGTTCGCCGACGACGTTACCACAGGTGAAACACCGGACCGGTACCATCATGATTGGATCACCTCAGCGGTAGGACTTCTGGTAGCGCGCCCGAGCGCCCGGGCCGCCCCACTTTTTCGGTTCGGACTGGCGAACGTCGTTGACCAGCAGCGAGCGGTCGAACTCCATGAACGCGTCGCGGAGTTCGGCGTCGTTGGTGTGCTGGACGATCCCGCGTGCGATGGCGGTGCGGACGGCGTCTGCCTGTCCGCTGATGCCGCCGCCCTCGACGTCGACGTCGATGTCCATCTCGCCGCGGAGGTCCTCGCCGACGATGCGGAACGGTTCGAGCATCTTGAGCCGGGACGTCTCCGGTTCGACCAGCTCGACCGGCTGGGAATTGATTCGAACGCGACCCTCGCCTTCGCGCACCGTGGCGCGGGCGACGGCCGTCTTTTTCTTGCCACTCGTGTTGGTTACCATGTGACGTTAGCACCTAACTGTTCGGACACTTCGTGCAGGTGGACGAAGCGGATGTTCGACAGACGGTCCAGCGACGTACCCTCGAGAACCGTCGACTCGTGGTCGTCGTCGTGTTCGTAGGGGTTGCCGACGTAGACACGGACGCTGTCGAGTGCTTCGCGACCACGGGGCTTCTTGTACGGCAACATCCCGCGAACGGACCGCTTGAAGATCGTGTCCGGCCGGCGGGGGTAGTAGGGCCCGCTGTCCGAGCCCATCTGGAGTCGCGTACGGTACGTCTCGAAGATGTCTTCCTTGTCGCCGGTGATGACGGCGTCCTCGGCGTTGATGATCGCGACGCTCTCGCCGTCCAGCGCGCGCTGGGCGACCTCGCTGGCGACGCGACCGAGGATGCAGTCACGGGCATCGACGACGGTATCGGCGTCGAACTCTGCGAGACTCATCGAATCACCCGGACGTCGGAGCCTTCGGGGTTTGCTTCGAGCGCTTGCTCGAGCGGTACGGATTCACCGACCTGGTCGATCTTCGTCTCGGCGGACGAGGAGAAATCGACTGCAGCGACGGTGACGTTCTTTTGTAGTGCGCCCGATCCCAGCACCTTGCCGGGAACGACGACAGTCTCTTCTTCGCGTGCGTATCGCTCGATGCGGCCCAGGTTTACCTCAGCGTGGGTGCGCCGGGGCTTTTCGAGTCGATCCGCGACGTCTCGCCAGACGTCGGCGTCCCGCTCTCGGGACGTCGACTTCAGCTCGGCGATGAGATCGTTGAGCCTCGGATTGGTTTTGCTACTCATTGTATCCTCCAAATACGGTCGTCTCGGCGAGGCGAGGAAGCGTCTCGCCGATGGTGGAATCGGTTCGCTGCCGGCCGACAACGCGCCGATCGCCGCTGATCGGTGTCGGTCGGCGGTGAAGAAGTGGATGCAGGGAGCAGGATTTGAACCTGCGGACTCCTACGAGACAGCGCCCTGAACGCTGCGCCGTTGGCCTGACTTGGCTATCCCTGCTCGCACTTCCGTGTATCCGCCGCCCCTTCAAACCCCTTTCGATTCCAGTAGGCGAGCGATCGCCGGCCTCGTGGCTGACGGCACCGGCGAGCGGCTCGACCAGTTCGGGTCGGGGGCGTCGGTTCATATCTATAGCTGTACTGCGTCTTCGAGTTCGGTCGCGCGTGCCTCGAGCGTGTCCGCTGCTCGAGTCACGAGCTCTTCGATGCTGAAGGAGCCGTCCGTCTCCACGTGGAAGACGAACGCTTCGGGCACGTCCTCGACGCGGACTTCCTTGCCCGGGTATCGGTTCGAGAGATCGTGATCGAACTCGTTTGTCGGCACGAGTTCGCCGTCGTCCTCGATGACGCCGCGAATGATCCGGCGCTCTTCGTCCTCGAACTCCGGTAGGTCACCCTCGACCTCCACGCGCTGGAGGTGTCGGTAGCCGACCGCGACCCCGCCCTGGTGTTTGGCGTGGTCTTTCCCGCGGTCGATGACGGCGTCGGCCTCGGCCTCGAGGCGCTGGCCGTCCTTGAGATCGATGATCGGGACGTTCTCGTCGGCGGGTTGGACGAGGTCGTCCTCAGAGACGAGGTCGCCGGAGTAGGCGGTGTCCGGCCCTTCGACGTCGATCGAGAGCGTGACGGTGTCGTCCTCGGCGAACTCGCCGACCGGCGGCGTCGTCAGCGGGACGAGCCCCATTCGCAGGGCGAGTTGCTCGTCGAACATGACCGACGAGTTCTCGACGAACCGGACGGTATCGATCGCCATCGTCGGCACGTCGGCGATCATCGCTCGGCGGATGCCGTTTGCGAACCCGGGTGTCACGCCGCGAACGAGGAATCGCGCTTCACGATCCTCGCGTTCGACGAACTCGACGTCGTACTCAGCAGTCATGATCTAGTAGCCGCCCTTGCCTTTCGGAGCGCGCGATCCGTCGTGTGGGATCGGCGTGACGTCCTCGATGCGCCCGATCTCGATGCCCGAGCGGGCCAGCGCGCGGATCGTCGCCTGCGCGCCGGGACCGGGGGACTTCTGGAGGTTGCCACCGGGGCCACGGACTCGCACGTGGAGTCCGGTGATGCCCGCGGCCTTGACCTCCTCGGCGACGGACTCGGCCATCTGCATGGCCGCGTACGGCGACGCCTCGTCGCGGTTCTGCTTGACCGCCGTCCCACCGGAGGACTTAGCGATCGTCTCCGCGCCCGTGAGGTCGGTCACGGTCATGACGGTGTTGTTGAACGATGCATGCACGTGGGCGATACCCCACTTTTCGTCGTCCTGACTCATGGTTTACTGGCCCTCCGCGCGTTCGGGGTGGAGTTCGTCCGCGAGCGGGCTGTTCTCCTCGAAGGCCACCAGCTCCTCCTCGTCGACGTCGACGACGTAGGAGGGGACGCGGTGACGCTGCCCGTCGACCACGATGTGGCCGTGGGTGATGTACTGGCGTGCCTGCTGGGTCGTGTTCGCCAGCCCCTTGCGGTAGACGACCGTCTGGAGACGGCGCTCGAGGATGTCCTCGATCTCGAGCGACAGGATGTCGCCGAGTTCGTCGGCCTCGTCGAGGATGCCGACGCGTTTGAGCCGACCGAGGAACTCCTCGGAGCGCCGTTGGACGACCTCGTCGCCCTGGGCCTGGCCGAGCAGTTCCCGGGCCTCGCGCCGGTAGGAGCGAAGCTCGGATTGGGCGCGCCAGAGTTCTTCCTTGTTCTTGAGGCCGTAGCGGTCGAGCAGCGAGTGTTCGCTGGCGATGCGTTCACCCTGGTAGGGGTGGTTCGGCGTCTCGTATTGTTTGGTGTCAGTGCCGAGTGGCATTATTCGCCCTCATCCTCTTCTTCGGCAGCCTCTTCGGCCTGTTCCTCGCGGATCTCCTCGACGTTGACTCCGATGGTGCCCTCCGTTCGGCCGGTGGACTTGGTCCGCTGACCGCGGACCTTCTGGCCGCGCTTGTGGCGCGTGCCCTTGTAGGAGTCGATCATCTTCATCCGGTTGATGTCGTGCTGACGCGTCAGCTGGAGGTCGTTGCCGATCTCGTGGGTCGTCTCGCCGGAGTAGAAGTCGTCCTGACGGTTGTTGAGCCAGTCGGGGACTTCCTCGGCGTAGTTCTCTACGAGTTCGACGACCTCGTCGATCACGTCTTCGTCGAGTCGACCGAACGTGTCCGTTCGGTCGACGCCCGCTTCCTCGGCGATGAGCCGGGCGGTCCGGTGACCGATCCCGTTCATCTCCGTGAGCGAGCGCTCGACGGACTTCGTCCCATCGAGGTCGGTTTGCCCGATGCGGACGAAGTAGCGGAGATCTTCGTCGTCTTCTTGCTCTTGAGGTTCTTCCGCGCTCATGTTGTCGTGTATGTGTGTCTAGTCTGCGTGCGTTGCAAATCGACTGGCGGGAAAACGCCAGCTGAGTTCCGACGTTGTGGCGGGGATTCGAACCCCGGAGGCTTGACGCCACATGGTTAGCAACCATGCGCCTTGGGCCGCTTGGCTACCACAACACCGTCGGTCTATCGTCGCCCTCTCGGACTCGGGGATCGCTCCCCTACACGTATCGCACCCGGACCTACCCCTGTCTGCTACTTAAGGGCAACGAAAGGCGGCCGGTTCGTATGCGATGCGCTCGCACGGAATCGACCGAGCAGCGGATGGAGAACCGACCACAGTAGGACCAGTCGTCGTAAATACGGCGCTCTGTTTCCCGGACTATCGGGAGGGGGCGACACATGTCCTTCGGTCCGTCGACTGGACTAATCACCCGCTACGCGGTGGCGCGCGCTGATGGTCGACCGAGCGCTAGCGAGGGCGACCGTCGATACTGCGCGAGGGATGAGTGAGTGACCAACGGGAACGAACGAATCGGCTGGGGAGGGCGTGGCTACTCCCTGTTGCCACGATAGCAGAACACCTCCTCGAGTACTCCGTCAAACCGCGTACCGAGCAGCCACCAAACCGCGTACCGAGCAGCCACAAAACCGCGTACCGAGCAGTGGTGTCCGCGAGTCCCGTCTTCCGCCTCGAAACCCGTTTATGCGCCGGCGTACTCCTCGATGTACTTCTCGTTGATCTCCCACTCCCCGTCGTCGTTTTGCACCATGTACTCCCCGTAGTAGGGGACCCGGTTGGCGACGACCTCGCGGAAGGCGTCCCGGATTTCGGGTTTGGTCATCTCGCCCATCGTCTTGAGGTCGTCGTTGCGGTTGAGACACCCTTTCAGGTAGCCCTCGTGGGTCACCCGAACGCGGTGGCAGTTCGCACAGAAGGTGGGGTTCTCGACGGGGTCGACGATCTCGATCATCCCTCGACCTTCGGCGTTCGACCTGCTATCGTTCGCATCGCTCGAGCCGTCGCTGACCCAGTAGCGCCTGCGGTCGTGCATCTCCCGGTGTTCGATCTCGTCGGCCTGCTCGGCCAGCCAGTCGTGGACCCGCTCGATGTCGATGTTCCACTCGGGCTTGCCAGTCAGCTCCGGCATGTACTCGATCAACTGGAGTTGGAGGCCGTCGTTTTCCGCGACGTGGTCGACCATTTCCGGGACGTAGCCCGCGGTGTGTTCGAAGACGACCATGTTGAGTTTGACCGGATCCAGCCCCGCCTCGAGCGCGGCCTCGACCCCCTCGAGGACCTTCTCGTACGCCCCGCTTTTCGTCACGGCGGCGAAGTCCTCGGGATCGAGCGCGTCCTGCGAGACGTTGACCCGCTCTAACCCGGCGTCGACGAGGTCCTCGGCTCGCCCCGGAAGGAAGGTGCCGTTCGTCGTCAGCGAGACCTCCATGCCCTCGGGCGTGCGTTCGATGATCTCCTCCAAGTCCTGCCGCAACATCGGTTCTCCCCCGGTGAATTTGACCGCATCGACGTCGAACTCGGCGGCGACCTCGAGAAAGCGGACGACGTCGTCGGTCGACATCTCGTCGTCCTGTGGGTCCATCGGCCCGCGAGTGTCCCCCAGCCCTTCGTTGTGACAGTAGACACAGTCGAAATTACACCGGTCGGTGAGGGAGACGCGTACCCCGGTTACCTCCCGCCCGAACTCGTCGGTGAGCATGCCAACGAGTTGCAGCCGGATCCGCTTAAACGCGCCGGGAATTTCGACCCGACGTAACCGGTTTCGGTTCGCAAACCCTGTCAGACCACTACGAGGATCGGCGACGCCGACCGGCGGAAGGTCTACGCCGCTCGCGCTCGAACCGCCGGCCATGGACGACGACATGCTCAAGGACCAGCGACGGCTGGTCGAACTCATCGAGGACGAAGGCTGGGACGTGACCGATCTCGAGATCTCGGCCTACGACAGCCCGTGGGCCGACGAGGACGACCCCGAGGCGACGGTGACGATCACCGCGCGAAAGCCATACGACAGCGAAGGCGACGGCGAGGACGAGGACAATCCGTACCGACTGAAGTGAACGCAAGCGGCGACGGTCAGTCCGTTTCTTCGAGTTCGGTTCGTCCCGCTTCCTCGAGGGTCGCGTCCAACGCGCTCTCTTTGAGTTCGTCGGCCGTTTTTTCGCTCCGTCGCGCTTCGTCGCGAAGGGCCTCGAGCGGCTCGTCCGGGACCGGAACAAGTACGAGTCGATCCCCGCGATCGATCAGTTCGAACTCGTCCCCGAATTTTTCCCGGATCGATTCGGGAAGACGGATACAGCCGTCGTCCGTACTGACCCGCATACCTGCGTTTACGTGGCAAAATCGCATTATTCTTCCGATGGGCAGCACGGAACGAGTCTATAAAAGCAGCAGACAGTTCCCAATCAGCCCTTGATGTTACAGACGGGGAACGTCCGCGCGACTTTGTCGCCGATCCCGAGCGCGTCCGAGACCCGGACGACCTCGTCGACGTCCTTGTAGACGCCCGGGGCCTCCTCCGCGACGGTCGCGCCGGACTGGGCCTTGACGTAGATCCGATCCTGCTCCTCGAGGTCCTGCTGGACGTCGCCGCCCCAGAACTCGTCTTTGGCCTGGGTGCGGCTCATCAGCCGACCCGCGCCGTGGGCGGTCGAGCCGAAGGTCAGGTCCATCGAGTTCTCGCCGCCCCGGAGGACGTAGCTGCCTGCGCCCATGCTGCCTGGGATGATCACCGGCTGGCCGACATCGCGGTAGGCCGACGGCACCTCGGGGTGACCGGCGGGGAACGCTCGCGTCGCGCCCTTGCGGTGGACGTAGAGTTCGCGTTCCTCGCCGTCCTCGCCGACCGTGTGGGTCTCTTTCTTCGCGATGTTGTGGGCTACGTCGTACAGCAGATGCATGTCCATCTCCTCCCAGGAGCGATCGAACACGCGCTCGAAGACCTGCCGCGTGCGGTGCATGATCAGCTGGCGGTTGACCCACGCGAAGTTGATCGCGGCGTTCATCGCCGCGTAGTAGTCCTCGGCCAGCTGTGAGCCGGCTGGGGCGGCCGCCAGCTCCGTGTCCGGCAGCTGGTTCAGCAGCCCCTCGTGTTGCTGCTCGATCTTCCGCAGGTAGTCGTTACAGGTCTGGTGGCCCAACCCGCGCGACCCGCAGTGGATGAGGACGACGATCTGGTCCTCGGAGAGGCCGTAGGCCTCGCCCACCTCGCCGTCGAAGACGTCCGTGACGCGCTGGACCTCGAGAAAGTGGTTGCCCGAGCCCAGCGAACCGATCTGGTTCTTGCCGCGGTCTTTGGCCTTCTGGCTCACCTTGTCGGGGTCCGCGCCCTCGCGCATGCCTTCGTCCTCGCAGTGCAGTAAGTCGTCCTCGACGGCGTGGCCGTTCTCGAGCGCCCAGTCGACGCCGCGGGCCAGGATCTCCTCGACGGTGTCGACGCCGGCCTCGACGATGCCGCCGCCGCCCAGGCCCGACGGGACGTTCGCGAACAGGGAGTCGACGAGTTCCTCCTCGCGGCCCTGTACTTCGTCGTAGGTGAGGTTCGTCCGCATCATCCGGACGCCGCAATTGATGTCGTAGCCGACCGCTCCCGGCGAAATACAGCCGTTTTCGGCATCGAGCGCACCCACCCCACCGACGGGGAAGCCATAGCCCTGGTGTCCGTCGGGCATACAGATCGCGTGGTCGGTGATCCCCGGCAGGTGAGTCGTGTTTTTGATCTGCGCTAAGGTCTTGTCGTCCTCGATCTGCTCGAGCAGGGCCTCGCTGGCCAACACTCGCGCCGGAACGCGCATGTCCCCCTCCTGTGGGATCTCCCAGACGTACTCGCGGACCCGCTCTAACGTGATGCCGTCGGCGTCGTAGGTAGTCATACCCGAGCATCCGACCCCGGCGATGAAAGATGTTCGTCTTGCCAGCGACCTCGAGAGTCCGTCTCACCGTCCGATCACGGCGGTTCGCGGACGGAATCGATCGGCCACTGGTCAGACGGATTGCTGTAACGGTTTCCCGGCGCAACCGCCGCCCGGGTCGCGGTTGCGCCGGTAATGACTCACAGGAAACCGTATCAGACGTCGAAGACGACGTAGGCCTCCCAGCCGTCCGCAACGGACTCGAGGCGCATCTCCGAGTAGGTCACGGCCTTCACCTCGCGGGCGTCGACCGCCCCGAGCGGGACGCCACGGGCGCTGGCCTCGAGGGACCACGCGGTTGCGTCGGTGTCGCTCTCGGCCCCGGTCGCTTCGATGCTCTCGACTCGGTTATCGACGGGCAACTCGGCGCGGACGTCCCGCAGGTAGATCAGTTCGCCGAGATAGTCGAACAACAGCGCCTCGCGTCGCTCGGCGGTCACGGTCAGGGAGAATCGCTCGCCGGTCTCGGGCGGGATGTCGTCGGAGGATGCGGCCGCGAGGCCGTCGGCCGTCGCTTCGAAGACCGCCTCGAGGGAGTCGCCGGTCGCAGCGACCGCGACGTCGGCCGTGTGATCGCGCAGTTCGAACCCCATGTGGCGGCCCTTCGCGGACGGGGGTGGTATGACCGTCGGTTCGGCCTCGAGGACGGCGCCACCAACGGCGTGTCGAGGAGGTACCACACCCCGTCGTCCGACGTTCCCGAGACCGCACTGCCGGTGGAATTATAGTGGACAGGCTGGTAGACTGTGATAGTGAGCGTCAACATCGATAGTCGCGTCGTCGCGCCGGGGAGCGACGATTTCGTCGACGACGCCTGGGAACTCAAAGAGGAGATCCGTCGCGAGGAGGGCGTACTCAAACAGCGCTACGACTTCTTTACCGACGCGTACCGACGGTCGAAGGTCCACTGCTACGTCCGGGACGACGAGTTGATCGGGTTCGCGGCGGTGCGACGCGACGGCTATATTCTCTTTCTCGCGGTCGCACCCCGTTATCGCAGCGAGGGGATCGGGAAGCGACTCGTCGCCCGCGTGGCCGAAGATCACGATACCATCACGTGTCACGCCCGGACGAGCAACGAGAACGCCCTCCAGTTCTACGAGCATCTGGGCTTCGAGATCAAGCGCCGAATCGACGACTACTACGAGGACGGCGGCGACGCCTACTACCTGAAACTGGGTGCGGACGTCGGGATCACGGACAAGATCTCGGATCTGATTCGGCGGTAACGACCGGTTCTGCGGCTCGTCGACGCGCTATCCGTCAGCCGCCGGCCCGTCCCTGACGGTTCCCGCGACGAACGCCCGGCGGAGGACCGTCGACAGCAGGTAGGTCTCGTACTTCTGTGTGCGGCAGTGTTCGCAGGGGGCCATCTCCCCGACGATTCGATCGATCTCCTCGCCGTACTCCTCGCGTAATTCCGCCACGAGGGCGGCGACCTCGGGGGTGATCTCGTCGGCCATCGCCGCGACCGCCGCGTCGGCGTCGTCGGGCAGCGCGTACGAGAGGACGATCGTATTCGCGCGGTAGTACTTCGTCGTCGCGCCGCCACGTTCCTCGAGGCGGGCGACCTCGACGAGGCCGGCGTCGCGGAGTTCGTTGACGTGGTGGCGTACCGTGTTCGGCGTCCGGTCGTATCCCCGCTCGCCCAGCGCCGCGTGGATCGCCGCGACGGAGCGTGCCCGTTCCGCCAGCATGTCGAGGATCATCGCACGCAGCGGTTCGTCGACGGCGCTCGAGACGTTCGTGTCCCGGACCGCGATGTCCTCGATCGTCACGTCCGACGTGAATTCGGCCATTGAGTGGTCGTGGTTGGGCGTCGAACGGTAAAAGTGATTCAGCCGAACGCCCTCGAGGGAACGCACTCATGTTCAAAAATTGATAGTTTCTTGATTCGTCGACGGACGGATCCGAACCGAGACAGTGTTCTGCGATCGGTACAGCAGAAGCGACGTCCCACAGTGTGTCGGTCGAGACCGGCCCGCCGTCTAGACGAGTCGTTTCACCGGCGGAATCCCCCGTCCGTGCGCCCAAACAAGTCATTTGAGTGAGGTATTTACGAACGGGGCTCCGACACGCATTCGAGCAACGATGTCCGAGATCGAATACCGCGTGACCGACTTCGACTGTCCGACCTGTGCGAGCAACGTCGAGCGGGCGCTGTCGAAAACCGACGGCGTCGACCGCGTCGAAGTCCACTACACGACCGGCCGCGTCGAGATCGAGTACGACGACGGTGTCGTCGAGACGGACGACCTCGAGCGAACCATCACGAAACAGGGGTACACCCTCCGGGTGCGGTGACGAAACGTGAACGCCAAGCGATACGTTCGCGCCCACCGGCAACCGATCGTCGTCGCGGCGAGCGGCCTGTTGCTTTCGCTCGGCTGGACCGTCGGGACCCTCCACGACGTGGCCCTGCTGAGCGCGGGACTGATGATCCTCGCCGCGGCCGTCGGCGGCTACGACGTCGCGAAGAAGGCCTTCTACACCCTTCGAAGCGGTACCGTCGGCATCAACACCCTCGTCACACTGGCCGCGGTCGGAGCGATCGCCATCGGCGAGTACTGGGAGGCCGCCGCCGTCGTCTTCCTGTTCTCGCTCGGCAACTACCTCGAGGCTCGGACGATGGCCAAGACCCGGTCGGCCCTCGAGGAGTTGCTCGAGTTGGCCCCCGATACGGCGATCGTCCGCCGCGACGGCGAGACTGTCGAGGTTCCCGCCCGCGAGGTCGAACCGGGCGAGACCGTCGTGATCAAACCCGGCGCGAAAGTCCCCGTCGACGGCGAGGTCACCGACGGTGAGAGCGCGATCGACCAGTCGCCCGTGACCGGCGAGAGCGCGCCCGTTCGCAAGTCCGCGGGCGACGAAGTCTACGCCGGGACGATCAACCAGGCGGGGGCACTCGAGGTCGTCGCGACCGACACCGGCCGGGACACGACCCTCGAGCGGATCATCCGCCGGGTCGAGGAGGCACAGGAAGCGCAAGCGCCGACGGAGACGATCATCGAGCGTTTCGCGAGGTACTACACGCCCGCGATCGTCGTGCTGGCGGTCGGAACGTACGCGATCACCGGAAACGCCGTCACGTCGCTGACGCTGCTTGTCATCGGCTGTCCCGGCGCCTTGGTCATCGGGCCGCCGGTCAGCATCGTCAGCGCCATCGGCTCGGCGGCACGGGCCGGCGTCCTGCTGAAAGGCGGGGAACACCTCGAGACCGCCGGGAAGATCGACTGCGTCGCGTTCGACAAGACCGGCACCCTGACCAAGGGCGAGCCGGCCGTCGCGAGCGTCGACGGATTCGGGGTCGCCGATGACGACGTGCTTCGCGCCGCGGCCATCGCCGAGAAGAAGAGCGAACATCACCTCGCGGACGCGATCCTCGCGGCCGCTCGAGCGGGCGACGCCAGCGCCCGCGAGACCGCCACCGACGGCGGCGTCGTCACCGACCACTCGGCTGATTCGGCGGGCCCCGAGCCCGACGAGCCGGCGATCCCCGATCCCGAGGCCGTCGACGTCGTCGCGGGCAAGGGCGTCGTCGCCCAGTACGACGGCCGGACGATCGCGGTCGGCAACCGCGCGCTCCTCGCCGACCGCGGCCTCGAGGTCCCGTCCGAGATCGCGGCTCATGCCCGCGAACGCGAGGCGGCCGGCGAGACGGCGGTCTACGTCGCGCTCGAGGACGAGGTCGTTGGCGTCGTCTCGATACGGGACGAACTCCGACCCGCAGCGAGCGACGCCGTGGCGACCCTGGAAGCTGCCGGTGTCCGCACGGTAATGCTGACCGGCGACAACGACCGTACCGCGCGGTCGGTCGCCGAGGCGGTCGGAATCGAGGACTACCGGGCCGAACTGCTGCCCGAGGAAAAACGAGACGCCATCGAGTCGCTCCGGGCCGAGGGCCACGTCGTGGCGATGGTCGGCGACGGCATCAACGACGCGCCCTCGCTCGCGGCCGCCGACGTCGGGGTCGCGATGGGCGCTGCGGGCACCGATGCGGCCATCGAGACGGCCGACATGGCGCTGCTGGCCGACGACCTCGAGCGGGTTCCCGAGGCCGTTGGGCTCAGCAAGGCGACCCGCCGGAACGTCTCGGAGAACGTTGCGATCGCCGTCGCGACGGTCGGTCTGCTACTGGCCGGCGTCGTCGCCGGGGCCGTCCACATGGCCGCCGGGATGCTGCTTCACATCGCCAGCGTGTTGCTGGTGATCCTGAACGGGATGCGGTTGCTGCGGTACTGACTACCGACCGATGCGACCTTCGAATCCACAATGACAGAGACGACCAACGACACCGACCGAACGAACTGGGCCGTCGACTACGACGATATCGAACCGATTCGGCTGCGCGACCCCGCCGCGGAGGCGCTGGCCGTCCTCGAGCCGGGCGATCCGATCGTCATCACCTACGAGGACGTGGTGAAGGCGGCGGGCCACTCCTGTCCCACGGCGGCGGGGGCGTACCGAATGGCACGGGACGGCCTCGAGGCGCTGTACCCGGACTCGCTCCCGGTCCGGGGCGAGATCGAAGTTCTCGCGGGCGGCCCGCGGAACGACCCCGCCTACGGCGTCACGTCGCGGCTGCTCTCGTACGTGACCGGGGCCGCCGGCGAGGACGGCTTCGCGGGGCTGGCCGGCGGCCACGGCGGCCGGAAAGACCTGCTCCGGTTCGGGGCGATCGGCACCGACGGCGTCGCCTTTGAGTTCACTCGCACCGACACCCACGAGACCGTCCGGGTCACCTACGACACGACGGCGATTCCGGAGGCAGGGCCGGGCACGCGCCACCTCCAGTCGCTGATCGACGGCGAAGCGACGGCCGAGGAACGCGCGGCCTTCGCCGAGGACTGGCACGGCCGCGTCGAACGGATCCTCCGCGGCGACGGCTTCGTCACGGTCGACGGCCCCGCGACTCGGCCCGGCGACGACTGAGCGCCGCTCGAGCCCGTGACCGCCGCCGTCGGCGGGCCGCGCGAGCCGCCCCGTCCCGGCCCGCCGCGCGGACAGTCCAATACAATTATACCGGCCCCTCCCCGAGTAGGCCAATCGTATGGAAGAGCGAACGAGGGCCTACCTCCGCGGGCGATTTCGCGACCACTACCGACGGACGGAGATCACGCCGCCGCCCGCGGCCAACGAACGCGAGTGGGGCTTCATCCCGTGGACGGAGGGCCCCGACACGACGATGGTCCGCCACCGTTCGCTGCTCGAGTTGGGGGATCTCTCCGAGTTTCTGGTCCGGAAGCGCCCGCGCCACGTCTACTTCTCGGCGGGGCGCTTTCGCGACCCCGGCGCGAGTTCGATGCACGAGAAAGACTGGCAGTCCGCGGACCTCGTCTTCGACCTCGACGCCGACCACCTGCCCAGCGTGACGCTGGGCGAGGACAGCTACGCCGAGATGCTCGCCAAGTGCAAGGACGCCCTGCTTCGGCTGCTCGATTTCCTCGAGACCGACTTCGCGTTCGAGGACCTCGAGATCGTCTTCTCCGGCGGCCGAGGTTATCACGTCCACGTCCGCGACGAGAACGTCCTGGGCCTCGATCGGGAACACCGCCGCGAGATCGTCGACTACGTCCGGGGGATCGGGCTGGAGTTCGACGAGCTGATCGAGACCGAGACGGTGGCTGGATTGGGACGGAAGACCCCGACCGAACGCCGAACCCTCCGGATCGAAGGGGGCTGGGGGGCGCGGATCCACGCCCACTTCATGGCCTTCGTCGACGAGTTGCTCGAACTCGAGGAGGAGGCTGCCCTCGAGCGGTTACAGGCGTTCGACGGCATCGGCAAGGGGAAGGCCAAAGCGACGCTGAACGCCGCACGCAACAACCGCGAGGGACTCGAGGCGGGCAACGTGACCGTCCACACCGCGATCGCGCAGTTGGCCGAGCGGTTCGCGAACGAGGCCGTCGAGCGGGACAACGCGCCCATCGACGAACCCGTCACGACGGACACGAACCGGCTGATCCGACTGCCGGGCAGCCTCCACGGCGGCAGTGGCCTGAAGACGGTACGGCTCGAGCGCGACGAGATCGCGGACTTCGATCCCCTCGTCGACGCCGTTCCCGAGACCTTCGAGAGCCACGAGATCACCGTCGACGTCACCGACGGCGGCGAGGTCGAACTCGGAGGAGATAGCTTTACGGTCGCGGAGGGTGACCAGTCACTACCCGAGTACGTCGCCGTGTTCCTGATGGCACGCGGCCGCGCCGAGAAGGAGAAAGAATGAACTTGGACGAACTGCGCTCGGTCCAGAGCAAGGAGCGCCAGAAGGACAGCCTCCAGAACCTGCGCCCCTCGTTCTACCAGGAGGTCGGGGAGTACATCGCCGATCTGGAGGCCGAACGCGACCGGGTCGCCGAGGCGTCCGAGGACCCCTTCTCCTCACCCGAGGTCCGTCGGCTCTCCGACGAGATCGAGACCGCCAAGGACGTGGTCGAGGCGATCTACGAGCGCCGGATGGGAAAACTCGTCAAGCAAGCCAGCCTCGCGGCGGCCGGCATGGCCGCCGACGACGAGGGACTGACCGCCGAGGAGGCGGACCTGTTCGACGACCTCGTCGACCGCATCGGATCGAACAAGAGCCGCGTCCTCGACGTTCTCGAGGGCGTCGAGGAATCGACCGGTGGCGGCGACGCCGTCCCGTCGAACGACACACCTGCCCCGGACGACGCAGATCCGGGACGCCCCGGTTCACCCTCGAGCGAGCCGGCACCCGAGCCCGACGACGACGCCCCACCGGCACCGCCCGAGGAGCCGCCTGCCGGAATCGAGTCCGGTCCGGACGACGGCGACTCGAGCGGCGTCTCCCCCGCGGACGTCATGGGCCGCGACGGACCAGCAGTCGACGACCCTGCTGACGCGGGCGGTTCTCCGGACACGACGACTCCCCCGGAGCCGTCCGGCGAGCCCGGTTCGGAAGCCACTCCCGAACCCGACCCGTCGCCCTCGAGCGACGGTGCGGACGGAGCGGCCGCCGATCCTGACACGGCCGACGAGCGCGCGACGGCCGGCGACGTGGACCGGACGACCGTCCGAATCACCGACGACATCGGGTCGATCTACGGCGTCGACGGTCGCGAGTACACGCTGAGCAGCGACGACGTGGTCGAACTCCCGGAACAGAACGCCGCCCCGTTCGTCGATCGCGGCGCGGCCGAACGCCTCGAGTGACCGGCCCTACCCGGCCGTTTTCAGCTCGCCCGACTTTCCATCCCTTGCTGACCGTCACGGACCGATCGGCGGGCACGGCACTGACCGTGTGAAACCGTAACGCCTACAGTAACCCCCGCTAACTCGAACCCATGCTCGACGTCGGCGACGACGCACCGGAGTTCGAATTGCTAAATCAGTACGGCGAGACCGTCTCGCGGTCCGATTTCGACGGCCAGCGGCTCGTCGTCTACTTCTATCCCCGCGCCAACACCGAGGGCTGTACGCTCGAGGCCCGCGGGTTCGACGAGGCGCTCACGCGCTTCGAGGACCGCGACGTCGGCGTCGTCGGTATCAGCGACGACCCCGTCGACGACCTCGAGTCGTTCGCCGACGAGTACGACTTCGGGTTCGACCTCCTCTCGGACGAGTTCGGCGAAGTCGCGACGCTGTACGACTCCTACGGCGAGAAACAGATGTTCGGGAACACCTTCGACGGCGTCTTCCGCAACACGTACGTCGTCGGCCCCGACGGCCGCATCGAGGCGGTCTACGAGGACGTGACCCCCGAGGGCCACGCCGAAGAGATCCTCGCGGACCTCGCCGACACGTCGGCGGAAGCCACACCGTAGCCGGGCCGGCGCTTGCCGTCCCGTCACCCGACGAACCGCTCGCCGTTCGTTTCCAAGTTCTGAAGTAGCCGGGCGCGAACCGGCCAGTATCAACCCTTCGACGATATGACGCTCAACGACAACGACCGCTCGATCGCGGCCTTCGCCATGCTCGCCCACGCGACCGTCCACTGGTTCGAACTGGCGATCCCGATCTTCCTGGTCGTCTGGCTCGAGGCGTTCGACATCTCCATCGCGGTCGCCGGGATCGCGGTCGCGGCCGGCTACGCGCTGTTCGGGCTCGGCGCGTTGCCCGCCGGCTTGCTCGCCGATCGCTACGGGCCGAAACGGCTCGTTCTGGCCTGCCTCGTCGGGATGAGCGTCTCCT
The DNA here is from genome assembly GCF_041821105.1 of Natrinema sp. H-ect1. NCBI lineage: Archaea > Methanobacteriati > Methanobacteriota > Halobacteria > Halobacteriales > Natrialbaceae > Natrinema > Natrinema sp. H-ect1. The sequence goes on from NZ_JBGUBA010000006.1 coordinate 115,981, forward strand.
TCGTGGGACTGTCGCTCGCGACCTCTATCTACGGCATCGCTGCGGCGCTGGTCTGTTGGGGCGTCACCGCGAGCGTCTACCACCCCGCGGGGCTGGCGCTCATCAGCACCGGCGTCGAGGACCGCGGGACGGTCTTCGCCTGGCACGGCATCGCCGGCAACCTCGGCATCGCGCTCGGTCCCTTCGCGACCGCGACGCTGTTACTCGTACTGGACTGGCGGCTCGTCGCCGTCGTGTTGTCGATCCCCGGCGCGGTCGCGACCCTCTACGGGCTGCGGGCCCGGTTCGATCCGACTGCGGCGGTCGCGGACGACGGCGAGGAATCGGGGTCGCTCGCCGCGAGCGAGTTCGTCGACACCTCCCGATCGCTGCTTACCGGCTCGTTCCTGCTGGTCTTTGCCGTCGTCACCGTCGTCGGTCTCTACTACCGGGGCGTCCTCACCTACCTGCCGGAGCTGCTCAACGGGCTGCCGGCGCTCGCGGGAATCGAGCCGCCGGCCGCCCTCGAGGAACTCTCGCTTGGCGACTACTTCTACGTCGCCCTGCTGGTCGCGGGGATGGCCGGCCAGTACGTCGCCGGAAAGCTGACGAGTCGCGTGCCCGTCGCCCGCGGACTGGCGGTGGTCTTCGTCGGGCTCGCGGTCCTCGCGGTCGCGTTCGTGCCGGTCTCGGGGCTGGGTCTCCTCCCGATCCTGCTATACTGTGGCGTCCTCGGGTTCGCGCTGTTCGCGATCGAGCCGTTCTACCAGGAGGCCGTCGCCGTCTACACGCCCCCGGACGCGCGGGGACTCTCCTACGGCTACACCTACCTCGGCATGTTCGGACTGGGCTCGCTCAGCATCGCACTGGGCGGCTACCTGCTCGATCACGCGACGACGGCGGCGCTGTTCGTGACCCTCGCGGCGATCGCGCTGCTCGGTTCGGGGATCGCAGCGCGGTTGCTGTTCAGCCCGACGCCAGTCGCGAGCGGGTCGCCCGACGCGGCGGACGCGAGCGCGGGCGACGACTGAGATCGGTGCCGTCGCTCGACGTTCGGGTCGCCCTGAAAAATTGAAACGGTCGGCGGCCCACGGACCCCAGTTCGCTTACTGGAAGGTGCGGCCGAGCTGCTCTTCTTCCTGAGCCGGTTCGGCGGTGTCGAACTGCTCTTCGATCTCCTCGTACTGCTCGCGGGTTTCGGGGGTCACGCTCGGGTTGACCTCCTCGAGGGCGTGTTCGAAGTGTTCCTTGCTGATGCGGACGTTGCCGACGGTGTCGGCCATCTCCTCGGGATCGACCGAGTTGATGAACTCGCGGCTGGCGGCCATCGAGGCCTCGCGCGTGACCGCTTCGATGTCGGCGCCCACGTAGCCCTCCGTCTCCGCGGCGAGCCAGTCGAGGTCGACCGCGTCGGCCAGGGGCTTGTCGCGGGTGTGGACCTCGAAGATCTTCCGGCGGCCGCCCTCGTCGGGGACGGGCACGTGGACGTGACGGTCCAGCCGTCCCGGACGGAGCAGCGCCGAGTCGATCAGGTCGGGTCGGTTGGTCGTCGCGATCACGACGACGTCTTCCAGTTCCTCGAGCCCGTCGAGCTCAGTGAGCAGTTGACTGACGACGCGTTCGCCCACGCCGGAGTCGCCCTGCTGGCGACCGCGCTGGCCCGCGATCGAGTCGATCTCGTCGAAGAAGATCACGGTCGGTGCGTTCGACCGCGCCTTCTCGAAGACCTCGCGGACGCCCTTCTCGGACTCGCCGACGTACTTGTTCAGCAGCTCGGGGCCCTTGATCGAGATGAAGTTCGACTGCGCCTCGTTGGCGACGGCCTTGGCGAGCAGGGTCTTCCCCGTGCCCGGCGGGCCGTACATGAGGACGCCCTTGGCGGCCTGCATGTCCAGTTCGTCGAACACCTCGGGGTAGTCGAGCGGCCACTGGACGTTCTCGCGGAGCCGCTCTTTGGTGTCTTCTAAGCCGCCGACGTCGTTCCACGTGACGTCGGGTACCTCGACGAAGACCTCCCGCATCGCGGACGGTTGGATGCCCTTGAGCGCCTCCTTGAAGTCGCCCTCGGTGACCTCGAGCGTCTCCAGCACCTCGGCGTCGATCTCGTCCTCCTCTAAGTCGAGGTCGGGACGGATGCGACGGAGAGCGTTCATCGCGCCCTCGCGGGTCAGGCTCTCTAAGTCGGCCCCGACGAAGCCGTGGGTGTTCTCGGCGTACCGGTCGAGGTCGATCCCCTCCTGGAGGGGCATCCCGCGGGTGTGGACCTGCAGGATCTCCTTGCGGCCGTCCTTGTCGGGGACGCCGATCTCGATCTCGCGGTCGAAGCGACCGCCCCGGCGGAGCGCGGGGTCGATGTCGTCGATGCGGTTGGTCGCGGCGATGACCGTGACCCGGCCTCGTTCCTCGAGGCCGTCCATCAGCGAGAGGAGCTGGGCGACGACGCGGCGTTCGACGTCACCGCCGGCGTCCTCGCGCTTGGCCGCGATCGAGTCGAGTTCGTCGATGAAGACGATCGCGGGCGCGTTCTCCTCGGCTTCCTCGAAGACCTCGCGGAGCTTCTCCTCGCTCTCGCCGTAGTACTTCGACATGATCTCCGGCCCGGAGATGGTCTCGAAGTGGGCGTCGATCTCGTTGGCGACGGCCTTGGCCATCAGCGTCTTCCCGGTGCCCGGCGGGCCGTGCAGCAGGACGCCCTTCGGCGGCTCGATGCCGAGCTGTTGGAACAGCTCGGGGTGGCGCATCGGCAACTCGATCATCTCGCGGACCTGGTCGAGTTCGTCGTCCAAGCCGCCGATGTCCTCGTAGGTGACGTTCGGGACGCCCTCGGCGGACGCGCCGCCCCCGGACTGAACCTGTTCGGCCGGCGTCTCGGAGATTTCGATGCTGGTCGAGTCCGTGATGACGACGGTGCCCGACGGCGAGGTGCTGGCGATCTTCAGCGGGACCGACTGGCCGGAGCTGGCCATCGGGCCGAACGAGAGCGAGAACGGCACCGTCTGGCCCTCGGTGACGGCCTGCCCGGAGAGCTTGTCGCGGACGAGCGGCCCGATGTCGCCCCGGATACGCAGGTTTTGCGGGAGCGCGACCGTGACCGATTTCGCGGGTTTGACGTCGGCGGGTTCGATGTCGACCGTGTCGTCGATCCCGACGTCGGCCTCCTGACGCAGGCGGCCGTCGATCCGGACGATGCCCCGGCCCTCGTCCTCCGGGTAGCCCGGCCAGACGCGAGCGACGGCCTGTCCCTCGCCCTTGCCCGAGATGACGATGTAGTCACCGTTCTCGAGGTCGAGTTCGTTCATCGATACTCGGTCGATCGCGGCGAGTCCGCGGCCGGCGTCCTTCTGTTTCAGTGGTTTGACGGTAAGCTTCATCGTTCCTCCTCTAACTCGATAGTGAGCACGCCGTTTTTCATAAACGTGTGCGCGTCCCCGGCAGCGGCCGGGAGTTCGATCTCGTACTGGTCGTCCGCAAGGACGACGATGGCGGTGTCGTCGACGACGTCGACCGAGACGTCCCCGACGTCGGTCCCGAAGTCGACGGCCATGACCGTGGCGTCGTCGTACTCGTACCGACGGGCTAACTGCCCCTCTTCGCGGGTGAATTGGTCGAGAGTCATGCTGTAACTAACCCAAGGTAAGTGTCGCTAGTATATAAATCTTTTGCCGATAGACCGCATGAAGGCGGCGGGGTGGATAGAGAGATCGTTGTTCGTAGTTCACGGTGTGCCGGTCGGCGAGGCAGCCGCCGGCCCGGGACGCGGTCGTTGGACCCGAACGGGGATACCCCTCGTGCCGGCGTTCTCCGGTGAGAACCGCCTCGAGTCTTTATGGCCGTCCCCCTCGTGTCCTCGCGTATGGAAACGGTAACACATCACGGCAGGGAGACGGCGTACGAGGTTATCGACCGAGGGGCCGACGGACCGCCGATCTGTTTCGTCCACGGCAGCGGGGGATCGCGCGACGTCTGGACGGGCCAGCACGCGCTGGCGGAACACCGTCCCGTCGTCGCGATGGACCTCAGCGGCCACGGCGACTCGGGCGATATCGACGCCAGCGCCGGCTACAGCACGTTGTCGGCCTACACCGACGACGCCCTCGCCGTCGTCGAGGCGACCGGGGCCGAGGTCTTCGTCGGGAATTCGCTCGGCGGTGCGGTCGTCCTCCAACTGCTCCTCGAGCGCCACGTCGATCCCGACGCCGCCGTTCTGACCGGGACGGGCGCGCGGCTGGGCGTTCTCGACGACCTGTTGACGTGGCTGCAATCGGACTTCGAGCGGGCAATCGAATTTCTGCACGGCTCGGACCGGCTCTTTCACGACCCCGACCCGGCCGTCCGCGAGCGATCGATGGACCGGATGGCCGACACCGGACAGGCGGTCACGCGACGGGATTTCTTGACCTCCCACGAGTTCGACGTCCGCGACCGCCTCGAGGAGATCACCGTCCCGACGCTCGCGCTCTATGGGGAACACGACCAGTTGACGCCGCCGTGGTTCCACGAGTTCCTCGCCGACGAGATCGAGGGAGGCCGGCTCGCCGAGATCGAGGATGCGGCGCATCTGGCGATGATCGAGCGTCCGGACGCGTTCAACAGGGTCATCGAGGCGTTTCTCGCGGATCTCGAGGGCTGATCGGGAGCGGCGACAGCCACCCGTACTACCGGAGGAGAACGGCGACCGTCCCGCGAGAGGGAGCTAACGGCGGTCCTCGAGCGCGACGAACGAGTCGGTCGTGGCGGTGAGCCACGCCGTCGATATCGCGTCCTCGTCGATATTCTGTGGAAACATCGTACACACTGCGATATCGTCGTGTTCGACGGTGACGTGTTGCAGTTCCGATCCGTGGTCGCTAGCCGACTCGCGTTCGCCGGTGGCGCGTTTCGATGATTCGGACATGATACCGATCCTCCGCGGTCTATCCGCGTCTTCCCCGTTCTGGCATATAACTGTCTGCCCTAAACCGAGAGTACAATACTATGTGGTATTATCACCCTTATATATTTACCGTCGAGCGACCCATGGGATTGCGAGCGGACCGTTCGGGCTCGGCCGCGCGAGCCGAGAACGGAGCCGTCAGTAGAGCTCCTCGAGATCGCTCTCCTCGTGGCCGTGTTCCGCGGCGGGGAACTCGCCCGATTCGACGGCCGAGACGTAGTCGTCGATCGCCGACTCCATCTCCCCGCGGACGTCCCCGAACTGTTTCGAGAACGAGGGAGTCCACTCGCTCAGCCCGACGGCGTCGTCGACGACCAGTACCTGTCCGTCGCAGTCCGGCCCGGCGCCGATCCCGATCGTCGGGATGTCGATGGCGTCGGTGACCTCCGCCGCGAGGTTCGAGGGGACGTGTTCCAGCACCAGCGAGAACGCGCCCGCCTCCTCGTGGGCCTCGGCCAGCTCGAGGATGCGTGCTGCGGCCTCCTGGTCGGTTCCCTGCCGGGGATAGCCGCCGTACTGATTGACGTGTTGGGGAGTCAGCCCGAGATGTGCCATCACTGGAATCCCGAGCTGGACCAGCTTTTTCGTGAGATCGACGGTGTGGGGACCACACTCGAGTTTGACGGCGTGAGCGTCCTCTTCCTTGAGCATCCGGCCGGCGTTCTCGACGCTTGCCGCCTCGTCGACGCCGATCGAGAGGAAGGGCATGTCGGCGACGATCAACGCGTCCTCGGTCGCCCGCGCGACAGCGCCCGTGTGGCGAGCCATGTCGTCGACGGTCACTGGCAGGGTCGTCTCGTGGCCGAGCGTCGTGTTTCCGAGGCTGTCCCCGACCAGAATGATGTCGACGCCGGCCTCGTCGACGATCGAGGCCGTCGGCGCATCGTACGCCGTCAACATCGTGATCGGTTCCTCGCCCGCTTTCGACCTGACATCCCGTACGGTAGGCATACCCATAGCTTGACCTCCCACGATTAAACCTCGTTGTTCTCCGGCCGCGCTCGGCCGGACCCGGCGCGCTTAAGAGGGACCGGTCGCCATACCCACGCGTGCCAGAACGCGTCGAAACGACCTCGCCCGACGGGGTCGACTACGGCTGGGTGATGCAGACGACGTTCGTCGCCACCATCCTGGTCGGCGCACCGATCGTCGTTGCCCTCTCGACGACCGTGACCCTGCCGTCGTGGGCCGACCGGGCCGAGTTCGCGATCCGAGTCGGGGCCCCCGTTTGGTTAGTCACGTCGCTCGTGGTCTTTGCCTACGCCAAGCGAAAGCAGACGTAATCGGAAGATTCGGCCGCCGCCGGTCGGTCTCAGACGCCCGACGGTCCCTCGCCGACGTACTCGAAGTCCATTCCCGCTCGTTCTGCGGTCCGGAGATCGCGCTCGGAGTCGCCGATGAACAGCGCTCGTCCCGGCTCGACCTCGAGCCGGCGCGCCGTCGCGAGCAACGGCTCCGGATCCGGCTTCCACGTCCCGACCGTGTCCCGACCGACGACCGCCTCGACCGCCGCCAAGAGGGCGTGTTCCTCGAGCGCGATCCGGCAGGCCCGCTCGCAGTTCAACGAGCAGACACCCGCGGGCAGCGACCGGTCGAGCAGATCGTCGGCGCGTGCGAGCCGCTCGGAGGCCCGCGCGCCCTCGTGTTCGTGGGCCGCGATGGCTGCCTCGACCTCCGCGTGGAGTCCGACCTCGGCCGCGCCCTCGAGCATGGCCCAGAGCCCCTCACCTGGGGGGTCGCGGTTCGCGCCGTCGTACACCTCACGGACGTCGGTGGCGACGGCGTCCCAGTCGACCACGAGATCGACGAGGGTCCCGTCCAGATCGTAGACGATGGCGTCGTACTCGCTCACGGACGGCCGTACGGGCGAGAGGAGAATAGGAGCTTCGGTGCGGTCGGCACTCGCCGGCCGGTCACCCCGGTCCCGAGCCGTGAGCGGCCGGCAGGGTCTCGCGGACCGCTTCCCGTTCCGCGATGAGTTCCATGGCGGCCGTTCGACGGCCGTGGTAAAAGGCCCCGCGACGATCGGGATGAACGGGGTCAGAACGGTCACAATATTAAATATGTTCGGAAGGTGAAAGCGACTGTGCAACGGAGAGATCTGTTACTCGGTGGGGGAGTAGCGCTTTCGGCGACGATCGCGGGCTGTAGTTCGGACGGAACCGACTCGAGCGACGGGGAGTCGGGGAACGGCAACAGTAGCGACGACGGGGCCGGTTCCGACTGGGAACGAACTGAACTGCTCACCGAGGGGTCGGACCTCGGACTTCGCGGTAGCGGGCGATTGACGAAAGAACAGGAGGACATCGGCTGGGAGATCGAGGACGCTTACGTCGATGCGTACGTCGACAACGAGGGGAGCGGGCCGTCGGGGACCGCGACGGTCCGCTGTACCTGGTACGACGAGAGCGGCGGAACGATCGGAACCGATACGACCGAGATCGCGACGATCGCCGCCGGCGAGACCTGGAAAGCGCGGGTGTACCACCACGGCACGGATCCCGGCGCGGTCGAGGGCTTCGACCTCGAGGTCGTCGACGAGACGCCCGCGGAGCCGGTCAATTTAGACGTCGGTGGCATGACGGTCGCGAACGTCGATCGCTATTTCGACGAGACCGGAGTTCGGTACACGGCCGGGTTCACCAACGAACGCGACGAGCCGATCGAGTCGGTGTACGCCGTCCTCAAACTCTACGAGGACGAGTTCCTCCTGAACACGGAAGTCGGTCACCTCGAGGACTTCCCCGCGGGTGAAACGAAAAGCGGCTACCCCTTCGACTGGAAGGACCGACGCGCGGACGCAGTGAACGACCGCGAGTTCCTGTTCGCCGACGGAGTCCCGTCGGCCGAGGAGGCCTAGACTCCCTCGAGGGGAACGTCGAGGTCGCGAAGCCGGTCGCGCATCTCGGCGGCGGACTCGTCGTCCGCGAGCCGCAGCGGACTCCGGAGCGGTCCGGCGTCGAAGTCCCGCATGCGAAGCGCCGTTTTCACGCCGGACATGTAGGAATCGCCGGTCTTGAGGGCGTCCCGAACGGCGAAGATATCGCTCTGTAGCTCGCGGGCCCGTTCGCGTTCGCCGGCGTCGTAGGCCTCGTAACAGTCGACGACCAGTTCCGGGAAGACGTTGGCGACGGCGCTGACCGCGCCCGAGCAGCCGACCGCGAGGCCGGTAAAGACCAGCGAGTCCGACCCCGCGAGGAAGGTCAGTTCCGGGTGGGCGTCGGCCGCCTGCGCGAGCCACGGGACGTCCTTGCTCGAGTCCTTGACGCCCGCGAGCGTGTCGATCTCGGCGAGGGCAGCGAGCGTCTCGAGGGAGAGTTCGTTGCCCGTCTTGCTCGGGATATGATAGACGTAGACCGGCAGGTCGACGGCCGCGGCGACCCGGCGGTAGTGTTCGATCGCACCCTCGTGGTCGAGCGGATAGTAGTAGGGCGTGACGACGACGATGCCGTCGGCGCCGACCGATTCGGCGTGTTCGGCGCGGGCGACGGTCCGGTAGGTACTCGGCGCGCCGACGCCGGCGATGACCGGCACCTCGTCGCCGACCTCGTCGACGACCGCCTCGATCACGCGGTCGCGTTCCGCCCCCGATAGGAGAGGGAACTCGCCGTTGGTTCCGAGCGGAAAGACGCCGTGGGCACCGCGATCGACGACGAACCGTGCGTGTGCAGCCGTCCGCTCGTAGTCGACGGACTCGTCGTCTCGGAACGCGGTGACCGTCGGTGGGACGACGCCGCGAAGCGACAGCGGATCCCCAGCGCCGGGGTCGTGCTGAGCCATGGACGATCGTCCGCCCGGCACGGGCAAAAAAGGCGCGCCGTCCGCTGCGTTCAGTGGTCAACAGCGGTGGCGCGTCGCTTACGGCGCGACGCGATTCAGTCCGGCGTCGCCACCTCGCCGGCGGGCTCGTCGAGCTGTTCCCCCGCGAGGACGCGGTTCGCCCGACGGAGCCGTTCGGACAGCGCCTGATGGGAGATATCGAGTTCGTTCGCCAACTCCTCGAGCGAGATCTCGCGGGGGACGTCGTAGTAGCCCTGCCGGTAGGCCTCGGCGATGGCCTCCTGCTGGGGTTCGGTCAGGGCCGCCGTCGTCTCGAGGTCCTCGTCCGTGCCGGCCTCGACCATGCGCCTGACGTCGATCCGGACGCCCTGTGCCTCGATCCCGGAGACGGCGTCGGACAGTTCCTCGCGGTGGGGAAAGAGCAATCGGAGGGTCCACTGCCCGTCCGCGACGCGGGCGTCAAGAACCGTCCCGCCGTGTTCGTACACACAGCAACAGACCGACCCGACCGCTTCCGTGTACGTGACGCGGTAGAACAGGTCGCCGTCCGCGGTGTTCTCGAGGAGTTGGCGGTAGTCGTCGACCGTCGAGTCGGCCTCGAGCGCCGCCTCGAGGGTCTCGCGGTCGACCTCGGAAAACCAGACCAGCGGGACGGTCCGGGTCGGCCCCTCCGCGACGACGCTTTCGACGCGGACCTCGAGGGCCGGTAGTTCCTGAAACGTCTCTGCGAGTGCGAACTCGTCCGTCGAAAGCGAGAGTTCTGCGATCGTCGTCATTGGACGGTCACCTCGGAACGTGCGGTCGAACCCGTTCGGCGACCGCTGTCGCCGTCAGGGGAGCAGTGTGACTCGAGTGGTCTCATTCGTATCCAGCCGATCCGCAGCGGCGTGGGACGCGGCGTCGAACGGCTCCGACAGCCGCTGACGACCACGCTCGACCGGATCGTGCTGGGAGAACGGAGGACTCCAGGACGCTTGATGAGCGGCCCTTCCGATTCCGGCCGTTTAAGTCGGCACGTCACCGGTTGAGACGGTCAAAACCACGTGGCGGAACGGCGATCGCGACTGTTCGCTCAGCCCAGTCGGGCCAGCCGATTGAGCGCGTACACCGTCCGAAGGACGTCGACGCTTTTCCCCCGATCGAAGACGAGTTCGTCCGTCTCGAGGACGTGTTCCAAGGTATCCCGCGAGGCGTGTTCGGGGGCGGCCGCGATCCCGGCGTTGTTTTCATCGACCCACTGCATCACCCGCAGATCGCTCTTTGAGTCGCCCATCACCAAGGCGAACGGATCGTCGACGCCAAGCACCTCCAGCGCGCGCTCGACGCCGATCACCTTGTTCAACTCGAGGCTGCCGATCTCGGCCGCGTCGGCCTCGTAGTAGGCGACGTCGATGCGCTCCAAGACCGCCGCGAGGGAGTCGGGCACATCGTCAGCGTTGAGGTCGGGATAGGCCCCCTCGCTCTCGAGGACGCCCCTGATCTCCGGGTCCTGGGCCGCGTAGAACGCGCGGGTCCAGGCGGCGACGGTCTGCCCGTCCAGCGTCAGCCCGTCGCTTTCTCCCGCTGCATCGATGCCGGCGTCGGTCGCCGCCCCCTCGAGGGTCCGTCCGACGGCGTCGGCGAGCAGGTCGATGAGATAGACCAGCGCCTCGTCGATGGTGTCGCGGGCGTCCGCGGAACCGGTCTCGTAGTTGGGCTTCATCGTGACGTTGAACTCGTTGCCCTGCAGGTGACAGCCCCGGCGGAGTTCCTCCGGGGCTTCCGGCAGGACCCGCGACCGCACGTCGTCGAAGACCGAGCGGATGGTCTCGTCTAGGTCCTCGTAGAGCAACTGTTTCGTCGCCGCGCCGTGGCCCGGCGTGAACACACCGGTCCCGGCCTCGTAGACGATCGAGAGGTTCCCCGAATGGACGATCTCGCTGCCCAGCCCCTGGATCGCGAAGCCCTTGACGTTCTCCAAGGTCTGGCCCGTACAGATGACGATCGGGACACCGGCGTCGTGAAACTCCGTCAGGAGGTGCAGCGTCTCCCGGGGGATCTCGTTGTCCGTGCCGCCGGCCGACCGCAGCGTCTCGTCGACGTCCAACACGAGGACGTTGACCGCCCGGCCGTACTTCGTCTCGAGGTCCAGGGCAGTAAAGGCCTGATCGCGGGTCGCCCGCGCGGCGATCTCGGCGAAGGTCTCCCCGGCCGCGAAGTCCGACCGGATCTCGTCTTTCCGGGCCTCGAGTTCCTCGGTCGCCTCCTGCCAGTGTTCCAACGCGACTCGGGAGTCGACGGCGGGGAAGACGTCGACGAACTCCTGGTACTCGCGGAGGGTCTTCGTGTCGTACTCGTCGTAGAGTCGGTAGACGAGATCGTACCGTTCCATGTGGTTTACAGGCATGGGCAGGCGGATAACCGTTTCCGGTATCGGTCGGTGCGAGACACGGTTCGGACTCGTTCGTGTGAGCGTGAGCGTTCGATCATCCGATAGTATGGTAGTTTACTCGGATAGGAATAAATATTTATCCTCACGGCCCCTATCGAGTTCACATGAAAGCCATCGCAGTTCAGCCCGGAGCGGGCGGCCCCGACGTCGTTTCCCGACCCGTTCCCGAACCGGCTCCTGGCGAGGCCCTCGTCCGAATCCATCGTGTGGGCGTCGATGGCACCGACTACGAGGTCATCGAGGGAACGCACGGCGGCGTCCCCGACGGTGACGATCGGCTCGTCCTCGGTCACGAGGCCGTCGGCGTCGTCGAGGACCCGAACGGCACCGGACTCGAGGCGGGCCAGTACGTCGTACCGACGGTCCGCCGGCCCCCGCCGGGCGTCGAGACCAACGACTACTTCGAGCGCGGCGACCCGGACATGGCCCCCGAGGGGGAGTACGTCGAACGCGGCATCGTCGGGGCCCACGGGTTCATGGCCGAGTACGTCACGAGCCCGGCAGCGTATCTCGTCCCGATCCCCGACGAACTTGCGCCATGGGGCTTTCTCGTCGAGCCGATCAGCATCACCGAGAAGGCGATCGAACACGCCCGCGCGTCCCGGTCGGCGTTCGACTGGCGGCCCGAGTCGGCGCTCGTGTTGGGGACCGGCGCGCTGGGGCTGTTGACCGCCGCAATGTTCACCGAGACGCTCGGCTACGAGCGGGTCTACTGTCTCGGCCGCAAGGATCGCCCGCACCCGACGATCGATATCGTCGAGCGACTCGGCGCGACCTACGTCGACTCCCGCGAGACGCCGGTCGACGAGGTCGCCGCCGCCTACGAGCCGATGGACGTCGTCTACGAGGCGACCGGCCACGCCACACACGCCTTCGAGTCGATCGACGCGCTGGCACCCAACGGCGTCGCCGCCCTGCTCGGCGTTCCCACCGACTGGACGTTCGAGATCGACGGCGGCCGCCTCCATCGCGACCTCGTCCTCTCGAACAAGGCCCTCGTCGGCAGCGTCAACTCCAACCGCGGCCACTTCGAGGCCGCCATCGATACCCTCGCGGCGCTGCCCGACTGGCTCCTCGAGTCGATCGTGACCGGGATCTACGGGCTCGACGAGATCGAGCGAGCGTTCCCATCGGCGACGGCCCCCGCCGCGACGACCGACGGCGGTTCGGGTGTGGGCCCCGATGACGATACGACTATAAAAACGGCGGTCGAATTTATGCCCATATGAAAAACGTCGACGACCTGATCGAGAGCGCGGCCGAACTCGCGGCTCGTGGCCTCTCGAAGGGCGAGATCGCCGACGAGTTGAACGTCTCGCGGGAGACCGCGAGCTGGCTCGTCGAGCGCAGCGGGACGACGCCCCAGCCGGCCGACCAGCAGACGGCCCAGCCCGACAACGGGGCAAGCGGGCCACAGGACATCCACGTCGACTGGTCGGCGATCGGCCGGGACAGCAAACGCATGAGCGCCATCGCGGAAGCGATGGCCGACATGCTCGCCAAACACGGCGAGGACGTCGATCTCACGATCGGCATCGAGAAAGCCGGCGGCCCCATCGCGACGCTGGTCGCCCGGGAACTCGAGACCGATCTCGGGACCTACACCCCCGCGAAACACCAGTGGGAGGAAGGCGACATCGACGATCTCGGCGGGACCTTCTCCCGGAACTTCGCCGGGATCCGCGACCGCGAGTGTTACGTCGTCGACGACACCATCACCAGCGGGACCACCATGCGCGAGACCATCGAAGCGATCCGCGCCGAGGGCGGCACACCCCTCGCCTGTATCGTCCTCGCGGACAAACAGGGCCTCGAGGAACTCGCGGGCGTCCCCGTCTACTCGTTGTTGCAGGTCATCAGCGTCGGCAAGGACGACTAGGCGACCGCCGGCCGCTGCCGTACGACTCGTTCGGCCTGCCCGATACGTACTCGAGCGACGGCTCGGTCCGGCGGGCCGATGCCCGCGATCCGTGCGTCTCGTGACCACGGGCAGACCGGTTGCTGTCGAGCGAGTGACCCAAAAAAGCGAATCGGAGACGGCGAACCCCTACCCGTGAATGCCCATCGCTTCGATCTGTTCCTGATACCGGTTGCGGATCGTCACTTCGGTCACCTGCGCGACGTCGGCGACCTCGCGCTGGGTCTTTTTCTCGTTACAGAGCAGCGAGGCGGCGTAGATCGCGGCCGCGGCGTACCCCGTTGGCGACTTGCCCGAGAGCAGTCCTTCCTCGGCCGTCTTCTCGATAATCTCGTTGGCCTTGGTCTGGACTTCCTCGGAGAGTTCGAGTTCAGAACAGAATCGCGGGACGTATTTTTTCGGGTCGACGGGACGCATCTCGAGGCCGAGTTCCTGCGAGATGTATCGATACGTGCGACCGATCTCTTTGCGTTCGACGCGGGAGACTTCCGAAATTTCCTCGAGGCTTCGCGGGATGCCCTCCTTTCGACAGGCGGCATACAGCGCCGAGGTCGCGACGCCCTCGATCGAGCGTCCGCGAATGAGGTCTTCCTTGAGCGCGCGCCGGTAGATCACCGACGCGACCTCCCGAACCGACCGCGGGACGCCGAGCGCCGAGGCCATCCGGTCGATCTCGCTGAGCGCGAACTGCAGATTCCGCTCGCCGGCGTCTTTGGTGCGGATGCGTTCCTGCCACTTGCGCAGGCGGTGCATCTGACTGCGTTTCTTCGAGGAGATAGAGCGGCCGTAGGCGTCCTTGTCCTTCCAGTCGATGGTCGTCGTCAGTCCCTTGTCGTGCATCGTCTGGGTCGTCGGCGCACCGACGCGGGACTTCTCCTGTCGTTCCTGGTGATTGAACGCCCGCCACTCCGGGCCAGGATCGATCTGTTCTTCCTCCACGACGAGCCCACAGTCTTCACAGATGAGCTCACCCCGGTCGGAGTCCTTAACGAGATTATCCGATTCACATTCGGGGCAGGCACGTACCCCCTCTTGTTCCTCGGTCTCGTCCGTCTCGCGCGTTCGCTCCCGCTGGCGGGTGGACCGTGTCATCGCACTTTTATAGTAGTATCACGACGGTATATAAACTTTTGGCCACTCGTTTCGGCCGACTACCCAAAACGCCCGAAAACAGGCAATACGGGTGTCGAGAGTCGAGGTTTACCATTCGGAATCGGAAACTCTTTATCCGGCTCTGCCCCACCTCGGGGACGAATGCCGGTCATCGAGTGCGACGTCGAGACGGCTCGCGAACGGCTCGAGGCAGCGGGGGTAACCGTCGAGTCGGGCAACACCGACCACGAACGCTGGCGGGCGAGCCGCGGCTCCGCGACCGCCGTCGCGTACGACGACAAGGTCGTGATTCAGGGGGCAGAGCCCCGCGAAATCGAGGCACTGCTCCGCGAGGGCGGGGGCCGTGCTCACGTCTACTTCGACGGCGGCTCGCGGGGCAACCCCGGTCCGGCCGCGATCGGCTGGGTGATCGTCACCGGCGACGGCATCGTCGCCGAGGACGGCGAGACCATCGGAACGGCCACCAACAATCAGGCCGAGTACGAGGCGCTGATCGCGGGACTGGAAGCCGCCCGGGACTACGGCTACGACGAGGTCCACGTCCGCGGCGACTCCGAACTCATCGTTAAACAGGTCCGCGGGGAGTACGACACCAACGACCCCGACCTCCGCGAGAAACGCGTCACCGTCCACGAACTGCTTCGGGCGTTCGACGAGTGGACCCTCGAGTACGTCCCCCGCGAGGTCAACGACCGCGCGGACGGGCTGGTCAACGAGGCGCTGGATCGGGCCTGACTCCACACGATACATCGTATCGGCCCGACCGGGGGATCTACGGTGGCGCGCGCTGTCGATCCGTCCGAACGCCAGTGAGGGCGGATCGATGACATCGTGCGAGGGATGAGTGAGCGAGCTTCGCGAGCGTTAGCGCGGAACCGAAGGTTCCGCGAACCATGCGAACGGGCGCTGCGCGCCCGTGAGCAGAAATCGGCTGGGGAGGGCGTGGCCGTTCCCTGTTGCCACGATAGCAGAACGCTTCCCCCGAATTCTCGCCGCGGCAATTCCGTCGGGATCCGGTTCCACCGATCGACTATCGATCAGAACGAACCGTCGAAACGGATCGGCAAGCGGAAACCCGCCCGCGTCCATACACACCCCTATGACCGATCCGAACGCGATCGATGCCGACGGTGCGGCCGACGAGCGGGACGGAGACGCCACCGACGACGAACCCGACGGGGACCTCCCGCGCGGCGTCGTCGACGAAGTCGAGCGACTGACCCGCCTCGAGCGCACCGCGGTCGACGACAACGAGATCGAGGCCTACGAGCGGCGGCGCGAGGAACTGCTCGAGAACCACGACTTCACGTCGCGGATTCGCGACGACGACGGCGACGACGTCCTCGTCTGTCACCCCGAAGAGTGGCACGACGACGAAGCCGGCGTCATCAGGACCGACCGCATCGAGGACATCGACCGCGCCGTCGAGATCCCGCTCGAGGGCACCGAAGACCCCGACGACTGGGCGGCCGTCGACGAGCGCAACCGGGATCTCGTCGCCGCGGTCAGGGAAGCCCACGGCGACGTTCACGGGGACAACGCGGCGCTGCTTGCGGACTTCGCGGGCAATCACTACGCGAAACCGATCGCGTCACTGACCGCCGACGAACTCGCGGAGTTTCGGGAGGAGTACCTCGTCAGGAACGCCTGGCCGTCGGAAAAACAACGGGAAGTGATCGCGGAGTCGATCGAACTCGTCTTCGAGGCCACCGGTGAATCGGCCCCGACCGTCGGCTCTCAGTAGCTCTCGTCGACGATCTCGCGGATCTCGTCGGCGCGGTCGTCGCCCGTGACGACCTTCGAGAGGGTCCACTGGATGCCGTCGAGGACGGCGTCGTAGCCGTCGTCGGTCAGCGAGTACTGGTTCGTTCGCTTGTCGAGTTCGCTCTTTTCGACCAGTCCCAGATCGACCAGTTCGTCGAGGTTGGGGTAGAGTCGACCGTGGTTGACCTCCGTCCCGTAGTAGTCCTCGAGTTCGCGTTTGATCGCCAGGCCGTACATCGGCTCCTTGGCGAGGATCACGAGGATGTTATTCTGGAAGGCTGTGAGTTCGCGCGCAACACTCTGCTCGTCGGTGATTGATTGTGCCTCTGACATGGCTATGTAAATGTCACCAGACTATTTAAGACTTGTCAACCATTCCGTCGTTTCAGTGGGTTGGATGGGCCGTACGGCCGCGATGCGGCCGGACGCCGGTGAAACGGGCCCGTTCGTCGTCTGTTCCATAGCTGGCAACCGTCAACTGACTAGTGACACTCGATTACGAAAGTACTTTTTGATCGACCGTCGATCCTCCGGTACATGGTCAACCTCTGGGAAGACCTCGAGACCGGACCGAACCCGCCGGAAGAGATCTACGCCGTCGTGGAGTGTCTCAAGGGCGAGCGAAACAAGTACGAGTACGATAAGGACGTCCCGGGCGTCGTACTGGACCGCGTCCTCCACAGCAACGTTCACTACCCGAGCGACTACGGCTTCATCCCGCAGTCGTACTACGACGACGAGGACCCCTTCGACGTCCTCGTCCTCGTCGAGGACCAGACGTTCCCCGGCTGTGTCATCGAGGCCCGCCCGGTCGCCCTGATGAAGATGGACGACGACGGCGAACAGGACGACAAGGTCATTGCCGTCCCCTCGGAGGACCCGCGCTACGATCACATCGAGGATCTCGACGACATTCCGCAGCAGCAACTCGATGAGATCGACGAGTTCTTCGCGACCTACAAGAACTTAGAGGAGGGCAAGGAAGTCGAGACGCAGGGCTGGGAGGACAAGCAGGCCGCCTACGACGCGATCGAACACGCCCAGGACCTCTACGACGAGAACTTCTAAACGGGACCCGCCGCGCTCGCGGCTCCGCCCGTTTTCTCTCGCTGCCGCGAACGGATACCCGAGAGTTATCCGTGGCCGACCGGCTGATTCGTTATGAGCATGGGTAATTTTATCCCCGTTCCCGCCGTAGTCGTTCCTGTATGGCAGCATCCGACTCCGCCCCGAGAACGTCATCGTCGGCCGACGACGCGGACGAGTCCGCAGCCGGTATGGCCCATCTCACGGTCGTCCCGGCCAACTTCGACCCCGACGACTCGAGCGCGACCGACGAGTAGGGACGACGGTCCATGACCCGTCGGTACGCTGCGTGTGCTACCGTCGTGTCCCCGCCCGACGGGCACCGCCGGTTCGTGCCTCGGCCGTTCGGAAAACAGTGTCTCGAAACGAACCTTCTTGTATGCGGTCGAACTACGTCCGTCCATGGGTCTGTTCGACCGATTACGGGGCGACGGTGACCCCCGGGTCGCGTTTATCGGGGTCGACGGCGTACCGTATAGTCTCCTCTCGGAGAACGAGGAACTGTTTCCCAACTTCGCTGCGATCGCCGCGGACGGAACCGCCGGCGAGATTTCGAGTATCGTCCCGCCGGAGTCAAGCGCCTGCTGGCCGTCGCTGACCACCGGGATGAACCCGGGCGAAACCGGCGTCTACGGCTTCCAGGATCGTGAAAACGGCACCTACGACACCTACGTTCCGATGGGACGTGACGTCCAGGCCGACCGCGTCTGGGACCGCGTCCAGGAGAACGGCCGTAAGGCCACCGTGATGAACGTCCCCGTTACCTTCCCGCCCCAGCGGGACGTCCAACGGATGGTCTCGGGCTTTCTCTCGCCCGGCCTCGACAAGGCCGCCTACCCCGACGACGTCCGCGACTACCTCGAGACGCTCGATTACCGGATCGACGTCAACCCGAAACTCGGCCATCAGGACGACAAATCCGAGTTCATCGAGGACGCTCACGCGACCGTCGACGCCCAGTACGAGGCCTTCCAGCACTACATCGAGGAGGACGACTGGGACCTGTTCTTCGGCGTCTTCATGACGACCGACCGGGTCAACCACTTCCTGTTCAAAGACTACGAGCGCGACGGCGAGTACAAAGACGAGTTCATCGAATTCTACAAGAAAGTCGACGACTACATCGGCCGCCTGCGGGAGTCGCTGCCCGACGACGTCACGATGATCGTCGCCTCCGATCATGGCTTTACCAGTCTCGACTACGAGGTCCACTTCAACGAGTGGCTTCGGGAGGAGGGGTGGCTCTCCTTCGGGACGGACGACCCCGAGGAACTGGGCGACATCTCCGACGAAACCAAGGCCTACTCGTTCATTCCGGGCCGGTTCTACATCAACCTCGAGGGCCGCGAGCCCCGCGGTGCCGTCCCCGAAGACGAGTACGACGCGGTCCGCGATCAACTCAAGGCCGACCTCGAGGCGCTCGAGGGCCCCGACGGGAACAAGGTAGTCGACCGCGTCGTCGAGAAGGAGGAAGCGTTCCGCGGCGACCACGACGACATCGCGCCGGACCTGGTCGCGATCCCGAACAACGGCTTCGACCTCAAATCCGGCTTCAAAGGCGAGGGCGAGGTCTTCGACACCGGCCCGCGCAACGGGATGCACAGTTTCGACGACACGTCGCTGTACATCGACTCGCCGGACGCGGCGATCGAGGACGCCGACCTCTTCGATATCACGCCGACGATCCTCGACCTGCTGGACCTCGAGTACAGCCGCGGCGAGTTCGACGGCGCGAGTCTCGTCTGACCACGGCTCGTCGCATCGACGACCGACGAAAGACTATTTTCGCCGCGGAATGATCAGAACGTATGAGAGACGCTCTCCTCGTCGGGGGCTGCTTCGCCTTGGCGCTGCTGTGTGCCGCCGTCGCGAGCGCGATCACCGAGAGCCCGGCCCTGCTCGGGATCACGCCGATCGGGATCGCGATTTACTTGATCGTCGGCGTCGGCCTACCGCAGTCGCTGTTAGCCCGCCGGACCGGGTCCGATCTCCAACTCGGGCTGGCCGCGCTGGCCGTCGCCGGCGGGGCGGTCGCAGTGATCGCCGGGATCGCGATGGGCTCACCGAACGCCGAACTGAGCGGTGGCGTCGTCGCAATCTTGCTTTTCGTCGTTCTGGGCAACGCCATCGGGGCAGTCGTTCGACAGTTCCGCGACGGCTATCGGTCGTCGACCGATGAGTGAGACCACCGCTTCCCCGCCCCGATTCGATCCCGTTTTCCCGGCGGCGACGAACCGCCGTCCATGGAAGAGGTCATTCACGCTCGCGGCCACGAGAACGTCACCGCCGAACACGCCAGCACATTCGAGGTGACGACCGACGACTACCTCACTCCCGCGGGCGACTGCATCCTCGCGATCGAGGCCGACCGCGCGCCGGCCGACTTCGATCCCGACTTCGTCGCGGCCTGTCGGGACGCCGACGCGACGATCACCGTCACGCTCGAGGCCGACGGCCATACGGAGTCCGTGACCGGACGGGGCGATCCCGACCTCGAGTTTACGAACGAACGCAGCGCGGTCGGGCGAACGAGCGACTACGTCGACGACCGGACGATCGTCAACAGTGCCGAGTTCGCGGCCGAGGGGTTCGACCGCGACCTCGTGGCGGCGCTTTCCGACGGTGCCGAGGCGACGGTGACGATCACCGTCGAGTAGGCGAGCCCCGGGCCACAACCGTCGGTCCGCCGACCGTCCGCCGCGGTTTTGGGGTCGAAGTCCGAACGGGACAGTATGAGCGACGATTCGGAGCCAGCGGTCAACATCAGCGGCGGGACGGCCGGTGGCGGACGGACCGCCGAGTTCGATCCGGCGACGGCCGACACCCGCGCCGAGGAGGTCGTCGACCGGCTGGGCGAACTGTTCTGGCGGAAGGAGTACGGTGGTCGTGACGCCTTCACCTGTCTCGTCCGGACGATCCTGAGTCAGAACACGAGCGACAAAGCCAGTCAGCCGGCCCACGACGCGCTGATCGACCGGTACGACGGTGGTGTGTCGCACCGCGACGCAAACAGTGCGAGCGATGCGAGGCGCGAACGACGTGAGGGCCTCGATAATGCGAACGACGAAGCCGTGAGCGGGCAACCGCGAGCCAAGGACATCGACCTCGCCGAATCGCTCGCGGCCGCCGAACAGTCGACGCTCGCCGAGACCATCAGCGGCGCGGGCCTGTACAACCAGAAGTCCGAGACCATCATCGACACCGCCGAGTGGGTCCTCGAGGAGTTCGGCTCCGCCGCGGCGTTCGACGCGTTCGTCAAGGACGAGCCGCCGGCCGAGGTCCGCGAGACGCTGCTCGGCGTCCGTGGCGTGGGGCCGAAGACCGCCGACTGCGTCCTGCTTTTCGCCGGCGGTCGAGGCGGCGTCTTCCCCGTCGATACCCACGTCCACCGGATCTATCGACGCATGGGGATCGCGGCTCCGGACGCCGACCACGAGGCCGTCCGCGAGGTTCTCGAGCGCGACGTTCCCGCAGCCAAGTGCGGCTTCGGACATACGGCGACGATCCAGTTCGGCCGCGAGTACTGCCGGGCGCGCACGCCGGCCTGCCTCGAGGACCCTGACGCCTGTCCCATGGCGGACCGCTGCGATCAGGTCGGCGTCTATCCGGAACCGGGCGAGGTCGTCGACCCGGCCGAGGCACCCGAGGCGGAGTGACGGACCCGGCCACGGTACGGTCCCGACCCGTCTCGCTCGAGTCGATGACGTAACGGGCAGTCAGCGCCTTTATACAATCGAACTTTCATTCGTGAAACAATGGTTGCGTTCAGCGACGCGGAACGGGACGCAGTGTACAAGGCGATCTTCACACGGCGGGATATCCGGCGATTCCGCGACGACCCGATTCCCGATGGCGTCCTCGAGCGACTCCTCGAGGCCGCCCATCACGCTCCGAGCGTCGGTTTTTCCCAGCCATGGGACCTCGTCGTCGTCCGTGAGACGGAGACGAAAGCCGAGATCGCCGAGATCGCCGACCGCGCTATCGCGGCCGCCCGCGAGGGGTACGAGGAACCGCGGCGAAGCGAGTTCGCCGACCTGAAACTCGAGGGGATCCGCGAGTCGCCGGTCAACGTCTGCGTGACCTGTGATCCGACGCGGGGCGCGCCCCACGTGTTGGGGCGAAGTTCGATGCGGCGGACCGACGTATACTCGACCTGTCTCGCCGTGCAGAACCTCTGGCTGGCCGCCCGTGCGGAGGGGATCGGCGTCGGCTGGGTGAGCGTCCTCTACCCTCACGAGGTCCGGGAGGTTCTCGACATTCCGGCCCACGTCAAGCCGATCGCGTATCTCTGTCTGGGCTATCCCGAGGACGGGTTCCCCGACGAACCCGTGCTTCAACAGGAAGGCTGGCGCGAGCGACTCGACGTGGAGACGCTCGTCCACGAGGGCCAGTGGGATCTGGATCGGGCGACCAACGCTGCTCGCGAGCGTGGCACTGACAGCGATCGCGGCCACGAGCCGCGTTCTCGCTCCGAATCACAGCCACGGTAGCGCCGTCCGGCAGTAGATGGCGGCCGGGAGTGCCCGCCGAGACGTCGACGGTGGACGCCAGTCGAGACCGGCTCCCCGCGAGCGACCGGTACAACTCCACGACTGCCACAACGTTAATGCAACTCGACGGTTGATACTCGGTGTCAAACGAAAAACGCCGTGTTTTACGTTTCCGCTTTCGGCCGGTACACCGCGAGGATGTCCGAGTCCGAACGGCCAGCGCTGTCAACCGGCCGACGGAAACGCGCGACAGCTGTCGCCCCCTCGAGGAGACGATACTGACCAATACAGGCCCTCTACCGAAATATGACGTACGAATACACGCCGATAGCGCTCCCGTATATCATCGCGGCGGTCGTCTGTACCGTCCTGTTGAGTACGATCTGGCAACGCCGCGACCGGCGGGGAGCCAAAGGGTTCCTGCTGGACATCGCTGGCGTGATCATCCTCTCCGTGACGGTGTCGTTGCAGTTGTTCGCGACGGCGGAGTCGACGAAACTCTTCTGGTGGAACTGGCGGTTCGTCGCGGGGTCGTTCATGGGGATCGGCTATCTGCTCATGGCGATCGAGTACACCAACAACGAGGAGTACATAACGTATCGAAACGGGGTGTTACTCGCCGTCGTTCCGGTCCTGATCCAGTTTGCGGCGTGGACGAACGACCGTCACGAGTGGGTGTACACCGCATCGGTCGATCCGGCGACTGGACTCCTCGTGCCCACGTTCGAACCGCTGTACTGGATCTACGCCGTGACCATGTTGGCGTATCTCGGGCTCGCAGTCTACCTGCTGATCCGGCTGCTCCGCTCGCTTCCGGGGTTCGAAAAGCAAGCGGGCGTCCTCATTGTGACGATCCTGTTCGTTACGGTCGGGCTGCTCGTCTGGTGGCTCGGGTACGTCCCCGTCGATACGCTCGCTCTGACGAGTACGGTGAAGGTCGTCGGCTTCTACGTCGCAGTGGATCGCTTGCAACTCCTCGATATCGTTCCCGTCGCGCGGACGAAAGTGATCGACAACATGCAGGACGCCGTCCTCGTCGTCAACGCGGCGAATCGGATCGTCGATGCGAACCCCTCGGCCAAACGACTCGCCGACACCGAGATCTCGATCGGTGACTCGCTCGCGGCGGCGTTTCCCTCGGCCCCGTTTGCCGAGTATACCGACACCGCCGACGCCCGAACGGAATGGGCGTTCGAAACCGACGGTGAGACGCGACACTTCGCCATCCAACTGTCGCCGCTCACGGACTCCCGAGGGAACCAGACCGGCCAGTTGATCGTCCTCCGAGACATCACACAACTGAAAAACCGGGAACGGGAACTGACCGTCCTCAATCGGATCGTTCGCCACGACATTCGAAACGAGATGAACGTTATCATCGGTCGTGGCGACCTCCTCGCCGATTACGTCGACCCCGACGGCGAGGAACACCTCGAGTTGATGCTCGAGAGCAGCGATCATGTCGTCGACCTCACGCAGGTCATCGGCGATCTCGTTGAAACGCTAACGACCGACGGCGATCTGGACCTCGAACCCGTTCACCTGCTGCCTGTCGTCTCGAATCAACTCGAGAAAGCGCGAACCAGCTACCCCGACGCGTCGTTCCGTCTCGATGACGAACCGCCGGCCGACGTGACGGTACGGGCCAACGAGATGTTGTCGTCCGTGTTCACGAACCTCCTCAACAACGCTGTGCTACACAACGACGCGGACGACCCACGCGTGGTGCTTTCGATCGCGGACCGGGACGAAACCGTCGCGATCCGCGTCGCGGACAACGGCCCCGGTGTTCCCGAGGAGCAACGCGACGAAATCTTCGGGCGCGGTCAGAAAGGCCTCGAGAGCGAGGGCACCGGAATCGGTCTCTATCTGGTCGATACCCTCGTCGAAGGCTACGGCGGCGACGTGTGGGTCGAAACTGCCGAGGAGGGTGGCGCGGCGTTCGTCGTGGAACTCCCGAAAGTAGAGGCTCGACGGGAGCGTCCAGCGCCGCTCGGGGAATGACCGGCGACGGTCGCGTCACGGGCGCAAGCGGCCGCCCCTGTTCGAATCCGTGCGCCGAGCCGGTGCCGGGCCTCGCGGCCCGCGGAAATCGACGATTTCTGGGCGGCCCAAACGCTGCAGACGCTCCAGGAGACGCAAAGAGTGCGTGCAGTGCGAGGTCACGAACCGACCTCGAACGGGACGGCGACGTCACGAAGCGATCGCGTGGGACCGCAGCGACCGCGTCGCGGTTTTCGCGGTTCGAAGCCGATCAGAGGAAGCGGAAGGTCTCCAAGTTCTTCGGCGCGAAGGTCCGCATATCGTACTCGTGGTAGAGTGCGGACGAGAGGTCCTGCGTGGAGCGTTCGTCGCCGTGAACACACAGCACCTTCTCCGGACGGGGGTTCATCGTCTTGACGAAGTTCTCGAGGCCGGCGCGGTCGGCGTGGCCGGAGAAGCCGTCGACGGTTTCGACGTTCATGTTCAGCGAGAGGGTGCCGCGGCCGCCGCCGTTGCCCATGGCACCGACCTCGCTGGTGGGGATCTCGTCCCAGCCGTTCTGGATGCGACGACCAAGCGTCCCCTGAGCCTGGTAGCCGACGAAGACGAGCGAGGAGTCCGGATCGGGGCCGATGTGGGAGAGCCAGGACATGATCGGGCCGCCGGTGACCATCCCCGAGGTCGAGAGGATGATACAGGACTCGCCGTCGGCGACGTCCTGCCGTTCTTCCTCGCCGCCGTCGATGTGGTTGAACTCGTCGGCGAGGAACGGGTTCTCGTCCTCGTGGAAGATCCGGTCGCGCAGGTCGTCCCGGAGGTACTCGGGGTAGGTCGTGTGGATCGCAGTCGCCTCCCAGATCATCCCGTCGAGATGGACCGGCATCGACGGAATATCGCCGTTGCGCATCGCCTCCTCTAAGACGAGCATGATCTCCTGTGATCGCCCCACGGCGAAGGCGGGGATGACGACCTTGCCGTCGCGCTCGTAGGTCTCGTTGATGACTTCCTTGAGGTTGCGCTCGGAGTCTTCCTGATCGGTCTGGTAGTCGTTGCGGCCGCCGTAGGTCGACTCGAGGACGAGCGTCTCGACGCGCGGGAAGTCGTTGACCGCGCCGTTGAACAGGCGGGTGTCGTCGTAGTGGATGTCGCCGGAGAACGCGACGTTGTAGAGGCCGTCACCGATGTGGAAGTGCGAGACGGCCGAGCCGAGAATGTGGCCGGCGTTGTGGAACGTGAGTTTGACGTCGGGCGCGATGTCGGTGACGTCGCCGTACTCGAGCGGGATGCAGTGTTTGATCGCCTCGCGGACCTGCTCGCTCTCGTAGGGCGGACTGCGGCCCTCCTTGGCCGCGACGTCGAGGTAGTCGAGCGTCAGTAGCCCCATCATGTCCCGGGTGGGCTCGGTACAGTAGATCGGGCCGTCGTAGCCGTACTTGAACAGGAGCGGAATCAGTGCGGAGTGGTCGAGGTGGGCGTGGGTCAGCACGACCGCGTCGATGGTCTGTGGGCCCGCGCCGAGCGCCTCGGGCGCGTGGAGGTACGGCACTTCGCCTTCCGCGCCGGGCTTGTCCCCGCAGTCGATGAGGATCCGCGTTTCGGGCGTCGAGAGGATGAAGGAGGCGCGACCGACCTCGCGACAGCAGCCCAGCGTGGTGATGCGGACGTACTCGTCGTCGGACATCTCCTCGCGGTGGATCTGTCGGCCGACCTTCTCCAGAATGTCCCGGCGCTCGTCGCGTTCCTGCTTGAGGAAGCTCCGAACGTTCGAGACGGTCGAGGACTCGATCGGCGGCGTGCGGACGACTTCGGGCGTCCAGCCGACGTTTTTCGTGATTTCCCGGAGTGTCGACCCGTGACGGCCGATGACCATGCCGGGCTTTTCGGCCTCGATGACGACCTCGCCGGTGTCGGCGTGGAAGTCGAGATCCGTGACTCCGGCGTCGTCGGGGATCACGTTCATGATCTCCTCGCGGGCCTGTTCTGGCCGCGAGAGGACGCTCGGATCGGGACGAACGGTGATCCGTTTGCGAAGCTTGCTCGCCAGTTGCCGAATGAGGTCGCCCTGCTGGGCGAACTTCTTCGGGTCGCGAGTGTAGACCACCAGTTCTGGGCCTTCGTATTTCACTGAGGAGACCGAGATATCGCTCGGTAACTCGCTCGTGATCTGTGCTTTGAGATCGTCGAGTTGCTGCTCTACAGTACTCATAGGTCGCCGAATGTGGATTGCGTGAACTCGCCGTCCAGAACCGAGTGTGACGTCAGATGGGTGGGGGAGATCGGGATCGGGGTGTCGGAACCGATCGCCCGCGGCGGACGACGATTCGCGTGCTGTTTCGTCTCCCGAATCATCGTTTCGACACCACGCCTGACGAACACGCTCCCGGATCGGTTATCCTGGTTCGTGCGGGAAATTCCAGGGAGAACCCGCTTACTCGAGGCTATTCTTTGCGGAGTATAAAAGCCTTCGCAAAACCCAGGGCACTCCGGACGGTAGTTGTCGTTCCATGCACGTCACGCCGACACGGGTCGTCGAAGAGCGAGACTGGGTCCGTGACCGGGCCGAGACAGTCGTTCCGATCATCAACGACGTTCGCGACGATCTCGGCGAGATCTTCGATACCGAGGTCGACTCGATCACGACCGAGCAGTACCGCACGGAAGTCGACGTCGTCTTCGCCGACGGCGATCTGGCCGTCAACGTCGCCGCGATGGTCGCGATCCTTCGGGAGTTAGACGTCGAGGGCGATTACCCCGGATTCGTCGTCGACGAACTGCTCGGCCGGGAGCTGGCCGCGACGATCGCCGGCCGCCAACCCCTTCGGACGCTGGGCGAGGCGACCTTTCACTACGCCGACCTCCACGTCCACGGCGACGCGAGCGAGAACGCGGGCGTCGACGACTGCGAGGCGGCGCTGGCCGCCGGCTTCCAGGAGCGACTGCCCGGCTGGGACTGGACCGAGCGGGAGAGCCCGTTCGGCGTCCGTTATAGTAGCTCTTGAAAGTCAATGCACACCCGATCGCAGGACAACGTTGCGATCGGTGTGTAAATCGTTTCAAGAGCTACTATAGCCGTCCGTCTCGGACTCGTTCGTCGAGCCGTTCCCGTCGGTCGATTCGTTGGTGTCCCCGGTGGACTCGTTCCCGGTTCCGGACTCGTTGCCCGTGCCGTCGCCTTGCTCGTCGATCGCGCTCTGCTGTTGCTCGAGTCGGGCCTGTTGCATGGCGAACTGCTCGTAGCTGTCCCCGGGGTAGATCGCGCTGATGTCGCCGTTCTGGAGGGCGGCGACGATCGTCTCGGCGGGTGCATCGACGAGGAAGAAGCCGTAGGCGGGCGAGGACTTCTCGATCGAGACGTCGCCGTTGGCGTCTGCCAGGTCCTCGACCGCGGTCGCGGCCTCCTCGGTCAGTTCGCGCTGTTTCTCCTGATAGCGCTGGCCGGCTTCCTGTTCGCTGATGTTGCCGTTCTCGATCGACTGACGAAGCTCCTGCTGGAGGCTCCGCAGCTGCTCCTGATCGGGGGTGACCGTCACCGTCAGGGGTCCGTCGGCGCTTCCCGAGTCGTCCTGTGTCAACGTCTCGAGGGCGGAACAGCCGGCCAGTCCCGTGGCAGCACCGGTGCCGGACAGTGCGAGGAACCCGCGGCGGGTCGGTAGGTTCGACATCGTGTCGTCGGCGGGGGGCGATGCGGATATACCTTCTGCGTCGGCCCGACTCGAGCGCGTGGCGTCGGCATCGTCGTCGGCCGAGGGCGCGCCCCTTTTGGTCGTCGCGGCGCTACCTCGAGCCAGTGACCGACGCAGCGCCCCGCCGACGGACGGAAACGCTTCAGGAGCCGACGCCGCCGGTCGCCCGCGACGCCGTCGCCCGCGGGATCGACCGCGAGGCGATCGTGACCGTCTACGGCCGCTGTACCGTCGACTACGACGGCCGAGCGACGAGTTACCTCGAGGCGGGGGATCGCCACCTCATGCTCAAGCCCGACGGGGCGGCGCTGGTCCACACCGACGAGGGCCAACAGCCGGTCAACTGGCAGCCCCCGGGCTGTGACCACGCCGTCAGCTGTGTGGACGGCGACCTCGTCGTCGAGAGCCTGCGGTCGACGCCCGACGAACGGCTCGCCGTCCGGTTCAGCGAGGTCCTGCAGGTCTCGGCCTTTTCCGGGACCGACGAGACAGACCTCGCACTGACCGGGACCGAGGAGGACCTCCGCCAGCGCATCCTCGAGGAGCCCGCCCTGCTCGAGGCCGGCTTCACGCCGCTGGCGACCGAACGCGACACGCCGGCCGGCGCGGTCGACATCTACGGCGAGGACGAGGCTGGCCGTGCAGTCGTCGTCGAACTGAAGCGCCGTCGGGTCGGCCCGGACGCGGTGAGTCAGCTCCGCCGGTACGTCGACGCCTTAGAGCGGGACCTCCACGCCGACGCGGCGGTCCGCGGGATCCTGGTCGCCCCCTCGGTGACCGACCGCGCCGGCCGGCTGTTGACCGAACACGGCCTCGAGTTCGTCTCGCTCGAGCCGCCGGCCGAGTGATCCGACGGGCCGCGTTCGGTCGGCTCCACTTCGTTCCCGTCTCTCCTCGCGGTCGTCCTCGAGCAGCGGTTTTGCGACCGTCCGCCGGGCCGCCCGGAATTGCGGAGAAAGGATCGCGCGTTCGAACTGGTCGATGTCGACGGCCGGCTACCGGCGAACGGTGAAGATCACGACTCCGAGGACCAGGAGGCCGACACCCCACCACCACGACTTCCCCGGGAGATACGCCAGCAACAGCGTGACGATACCCGAAGTGATGAGCGACCAGCCGATCGTCGTTCGATATGTCATGCTGTCAATCAGTGGGGGGAGCGAGTTGGGCGTTGTGCCGGAGGCTGCAAGATGGGTGTCCCGCCCGGACGGGACGCAAGCACCGGTCGTATCGTCCCGAGAGGACAATCACTCCTCGAGCAACCGCTTCAGCCGGTCGAGTTCCGTCAGCGCCTCGACGGGGGTCAGGTGGGCCAGATCGAGCGCGCGCAGTTCCGTAGCCACGTCCGTCGGCACGTCTCCTCCATCGGCGGTCGCAGCTGCCGTCTCGGCGGCCGGAGCGTCGCTCGAGGCAGTGGCGGCGTCGGTCGCCTCGTCCCCCGGCTCGGTGTCCGCGTCGGCCGCCGCGACCAGATCCCGCGCGCGGTCGACGACGGACTCGGGGACGCCGGCCGCGGTAGCGACCTCGACGCCGTAGGAACCCGTCGCCGCGCCGGGTGCGATCTCGTGGTGGAAGACGACCTCGCCGTCGACCTGCTCGACCTCGAAGTGCAGCGTGAAGGCGGCCGCGAGGTCGTCGGCGAGTTCGGTCAGCGGGTGGTGGTGGGTCGCGAACAGGGTCGTCGCGCCGACCCGGTCGTGGAGGTGTTCGGTGATCGCCTGCGCGATGGCCATCCCGTCGGCCGTCGAGGTGCCTCGGCCGACCTCGTCCAACAGGACCAGCGAGTTCTCGTCGGCCTCCCGCAGGATCGTCGCGAGTTCGTCCATCTCGACCATGAACGTCGAGCGCCCGCCCGCGATGTCGTCGCTGGCCCCGACGCGAGTAAAGATCCGATCGACCGGCGTGAGCCGGGCGGCGCTGGCGGGCACGAAGCTCCCGACCTGTGCCAGCAGGACGATCTGGGCGACCTGTCGCATGTAGGTCGACTTCCCCGACATGTTGGGGCCCGTGATCACCGCCAGCCGACGGTCGTCGGTAACACGAGCGTCGTTCGGGACGAACGACTCCTGCGTCCGCTCGACGACGGGGTGGCGACCGCCCTCGATCTCGAGGACGCGGCCGTCGCCGTCCGCACCGCTCCCGCGCTCTTCGATCTCGGGTCGGCAGTAGTCGTACTGCGCCGCGGCCGTCGCCAGCGAGACCAAGGCGTCGAGCGCGGCGAGGGCCTCCGCCAGCCCCTGGACGCGCTCGACCTCGGCGGCGACCTCGCGGCGCACCTCGCAGAAGAGTTCGTACTCGCGTTCGTCGGCCCGCTCCTCCGCGCCGACGATCTCGTCCTCGCGTTCCTTGAGTTCCGGCGTGACGAACCGCTCGGAGTTCTTCAGCGTCTGGCGGCGCTGGTAGTTTTCGGGCACCGACTCGAGGTTGGGGTTGGTCACCTCGATGTAGTAGCCATGCACCGAGTTGTAGCCGACCTTCAGCGAGTCGATCCCGGTCCGTTCGCGTTCGCGTTCCTCCAGGTCGTCGATCCACTGCTTGCCGTCGCGGGCAGTCCCCCGGAGGTCGTCCAAGTCCGCGTCGTACCCCTCGGCGATGACCCCGCCCTCGGTGATCTCGATCGGCGGATCCGACACGATCGCGTCGTCGATCAGTTCCCGGACGTCGGCCAGCGGATCGAGGGCGTCGTGCAGCCGCCGGAGCCGGTCGCAGTCGGTGTCGGCGAGTTCGTCGCGTACCTCGGGGACGACGGCCAGCGTATCCCGCAGCGAGCGCAGGTCCCGCGCGTTCGCCCGCTCTCGGGAGATGCGACCGATCAGGCGCTCGAGGTCGTAGACGTCCCGCAACAGGTCGTGAAGCCGCTCCCGGGTCCGGACCGCACCCGTCAGTTCCTCGACGGCGTCGAGTCGGGCCTCGATCCGGTCGGGCTCGAGCAGCGGTCGCCGGAGCCAGTCCCGGAGTTTCCGGCCGCCCAGCGCGCTCGCGGTCTCGTCCAAGACGCCGACCAGCGTCGCGTCGTCGCGGCCGTGGACCGTCCGGGGCTCGAACAGCTCGAGGCTCCGCAGGGCAACGGCGTCGAGTAGGAGGTATTCGCGGGGATCGTACCGCGTGAGATGGGTGAGATACTCGAGGTGGTGGTCCTCGTCGTCGAGTGCGTCGTCCTCGGTCTCCGCCTCGTCGGCGGTCTCGCCGCGTTCGCCCTCGTGTGCCCCGCCGCGGACGTACTCCGCGTAGGACAGCAACGCGCCGCAGGCCCGAATCTCGGCGTCGCTGGCGAGCAGGGCATCGGGGTTCCGGAAGTACGCCGAGAGCTTCGCTCCCGCTCGGTCGCGGTCGAAGGCGGTCTCGTCGTAGGGCGTGACCATGCAGTTCTCGGGGAGGAGGTCGGCGGGGGCGTCCGGGCCGACGACGGCCTCGGCGGGGTCGAACCGGCTCACCTCGTCGGCGATCGCCTCCCGGGAACTCGAGCTGGTCGCGAGGAAATCGCCTGTCGAGACGTCGAGCAGGGCCAAGGCGATTTCGCCGCGCTCGCTCCCGGCATCCTCGCCGCGGGCGACCGCGGCCACGAAGTTGTTGTCGTCGCCCGCCAGCAGTTCGTCCTCGGTGAGCGTCCCGGGCGTGATCACCCGCGTGACCGCCCGCTCGACGACCCCCGACGACTCGCCGGGCTCCTCGACCTGATCCGCGACGGCGACCCGGTAGCCAGCCTCGAGCAACTCCTCGATGTACGACTCGGCGTTGTCGATCGGGATGCCGGCCATCGGGTACTCCCCGGTCGAGTCCTCGCGGCTGGTCAGCGCGACCTCGAGCAGTCGCGCGCTGCGTTCGGCCGCGCCACAGAACGTCTCGTAGAAGTCCCCCACCTGAAAGAGAACGATCGCGTCGTCGTAGCGCGCACAGAGATCGTGGTACTGACGCATCATCGGCGTCAGCTCGTCGCGTTTCTCGGCCATCGCCTCGGGCGGGCCAAGCGCCGGATCCATACCCGGAATCGGCCGCCCGACGCTGAAATACCTTGCTGGATCGGCTGTTCCGCCGACGGCTCGAGGGCGGTTCGCGGACCGGGTCGGGGAACGCTTCAGGAGTCCGTCTCGAAGTACAGGTCGGCGTGCTTCGCACAGCCGGGATTGAACGCCGCGTCGCAGGCCGGACAGCGGTAGTCCGACTCGAGGTAGTCGGGCACGGTGAGCGCGGTGCCACAGACACCACAGAGGACGGACGGCTCGTCGAACCGGTCGCGTGGCCACGGGACGGCCTCGTGGTCGGTCACCGCCTCGTGACAGCGAAAACAGGGGAAGAAGTCCTCGCAGCAGGCGAGCTTGAACGCGACCACGTCGCGGTCGGTATCGTAGTGGGCACACCGCGTTTCCGGGCCGACATCGACGCCGCGGACCGTGTGGTCGTTAATTGATCGCACGCGTGGCTCGAGGGCCGGCGAGTGCTTCGGTGTTGTGGTTGGTGGGGAGTGGTCGAGAGGTGTTCGTGGCTCGAGAGACAGTTCCTCTGGTGTCCAGCGGTTTTCTCGATCTGTGCCCCTAAGGGGGCAGGGCAATTGCGCGGCGCGCAGAGCGCGCGCCGCTGGCGAAAATCGAGCGGGGCGATATCAGACGTAATAGCGGGGTTACCCTACTGGTAGATGTAGCGGGACCTCGTTAACCGTGATTGTCGAATATGCCTACAAGGGATTATCAGTGAAGCCGCGGCCAACCATGAACAGGTGTGACACCCACAAGATGACCTACTGATCGTTTACGCACTATCACTCCTTGCTAGGGAGCATAAAGGAACCGAGAGAGAAGACCGAGCATTGAATCTCGCGGCCGAGATTGCAAATCAACACGGACTAGCAGTAAGTGACGCAATTCGTCAACTCGAGTAGAGAGTATCGCTAAGGCGACAGCGCAAAAAATCACACGCTCCGCCCCATCTCCGCACAGCTATCTCCAGTTGAAACAGGCGAAACGTTGGTTGGCTAGATCATATTAGCTGCTGCTCCATTCTTCACTGATTTCCAATATTATGGCTTGTAGGGCTAGACAACATATTTATCAAATCACAGGACTAAAGGATGATATGGATATTGAGGAACTGATAGAATCTGCATTTCTGCTTGCAATGGTTCTAATTACAGGCATAATATTGTCCACAATAGACTTTTCTGCAACTTCTGACCCCAATACTGTACAAAATACAAAGAAGATTGTCCGGTTATTCTATGCAGGTGTAATGACTCTTGCACCCTCTACAAAATTGGCGATAATAATTGACTTTGCGACAGCGATTGTTGCTTCTATAGGATTGGTTAAAGGAGCCCGAAATTCAATTAAAGCTGGTATTTTCGTAGCAGCCTTCATATATTTCACTATCAGCTTCACCCTCAACTACATAGTTGCGCCAGTATAGATATTCATACAGCAAATGCGGTCATGTTACTTGCGAGTCTATTCACTATTACTGCTCGCTTGTGAGTACAGAGGAACGGAGAAAGAAGAATGGGCACTTGATCTCGTAGTCAAGATCGCTAATCAACATAGACTCAAAGTAAGCGATGCAATTCGCCAACTCGAATAGAAAACCTCCTGCTCTAGTAGCACAGGCTATTCTGTCGTTACAGAACCAAGAGCAAATTCCAAATCGTGGAGGCAATTTTTGAACTTATTCCGTTGGTGTACTCTTGTCCCGCTATCATCTACATACTGTTGAGCTGTTTGAAGACCTTTTGCGACAACCGGAATTTTAGCTAAAATCTCGTCTTTTTCTATATTCTTTATATCTATTCTCTCACTCACGTCACCAAATGACAGATTGTACGATTCACTCTCGATCACATAATCTAATTTAGACTCTCTTTTGCTATCTATTTCTTGGAGATATTCCTCATACGGACCATATCCGTGTAACGAGATTGCATCGCTGTTCTCAATAAATTCCTCAAACCCCTCTCGCTGACCTCTAGCAAATAAGATTTCTGCCCCTACTTTTCGAATATGACTGGTGTCTTTCGTGTTCAGTAAGATGTCCAATATCGTCCCAATACCACTGGTATGAAGCCAGTATATGCCCGGTAGCTGATAGCTTAAAGAACTGTTTGTAAGAAACTCAACTGCTTCTCTGTCTAAGTTCAAGGTTTCTGCTTTAGTATAGTAGCCCCAGAGAGGATGCCTGTCTAATCGATAAGAATCACGTACTCGCCACAGACTAATATCTTGGTTTAATTCCTCATCACCGGTTGTTGGTGGTTGTCGAGTGAATTGTTGTTCCACTCCGACACTTGCACCGTCATCATGGTCAATCGGTACACTCCCTTCCTCCACTGCGGAACTCATCTTCTCAATCAGTTCCGGTCCGAGTTCCACAGCTTTATGGACTGAATCTAGAATATCTTCTTTCTCCGAATCAATACGATAGTTAATGATCTTCTCAAGGTATTCGTGATCAATCATCTCATTACTAGATCCCTTCCTAATGAATATCTGCCCAGATCTGAGATAGATACTCTCGTCATCTTTTATTTTCTTACTCGTCACACATGGTCCTTTTTCGAGTCGAGGAATGGCCAGAGCGGCGGCCTTATCTCCCTCAAATTCGAAGGTATACAGAGACGGTTCGGGATAGGGGGAAAGATATGTATCTATTATTTGTTGTAAGTCAGATTCGTCATAAGCGAGGATATGCTTTTGTCCCTCCTCACTATTTTCAATCTCCTCCTCATTCGCGCCAACAATATTGCCACCATCATCTATTCCGATGAAGATATAGTGAGTATCTCTCCCAGAAAGAGTGTTTGCGAGTGCCGCAACGTCTTTGATAAATTCGGCTTTCCTATACTTGATACCCCCTCCATAGTAATCCTGCTTAAAATCTACCCAGGAATGCTCATCGCCAGAAAGGGTAGAAACCTTTTCTTCAAAGGTAGACTTCTCCATGTGTAGGCGTTCCCTTTCCCGTTATTAATACTGCCGGACAAATTACCGTCTCTCCCTCTGGGGTTGCACGTCGACAGAATCTGATTCCATAATATGCACACGAGTTGCCGATCATCGTGTGTATTTTTACTAGACTGCCGCCTGGAACTTTACCATACTATTGGGCTAGTGAGCGGATTTATAAGCAAACATCGTTCGGATGATCCGAACGGCCGTAGAATAGCGTGTCGTGTTCACGGCTGCGTCAATGCCGAAACCGATGCGCAGTGAAACACTGGTTCGATATCGACTATGAACAATAGCTTGTCCGGGTGACTGAATCCGACGGTGTGATCACTGATCCGGCGGACTGGCCCCAAGCAGTCGCATTCAGTTAGCCGTCGTCCAACTCGAGGTCGTCCGCCTCGAGATCGCCGTCGAGATACTGACGCCCTTTGTCGGTGATTCTGTATGGAGAGCCTTTCCCGGACTCCGTTTTCTCGAGGAGACCCGCATCCGATAACGTAGTCATTCGGCGCGAAAACGTACTCAGACTCTTGTCTAACATCCCGAATTCGGTGACCAAATTGTAGTGGACCGCGCCGGACTTCAGTGCCACCGGTTGGCCGTCGACATCTAGATCCCGTAGAAACTCGAGGATCGCATCGTCGACTTCGTTCATCCACGGTACCCGGGGGCGCATACCCCCGTGTTCTGATGATCGTTCTTTAACCGCACCGATGAGATTCGCTGTTACAAGTTCTAATTCACCTATGCACGTTCTATTGCATAGATTTAAATTGTAACGCATCGTCCGTGAGAGTAACGGATGCTGAACGGACCCACCGCTACGCGGTCGGTGGTTCGTGAGAACGCGGACCCGGTGTTAGGCCACCGGCCCGCTGGCCTCCGTGATCATGGGACGGAAGCATGCAATCGCACGACACTACAGGGCATAAATTCCCTGATCGGTCAACGGAACGAACGACGATCGAAACCGGTCTCCCACGGAGAGGTGATCCTGATGGATGAGAGTCGGACAGCGATCGGCGTCGACGTCGGCGAATACAACCTCTACACGGCCTGCCCGGCCGACCTCCCGGACTGGCGGGGCGCGCACGCGGTCTGTGGCGACGACCTCTGCGGGCTCCTCGACGACCTCCGACTCGAGGTCGCCGCCTTGCTCGCCAGTCCGTACGATCGGGCGACGATCGCCGCCTACGTCCAGCAGCGCCGCGACGCCCTCGTCGCGGAACTCGACGCCGCCGCGCGAGCGGTCTGCGAGTACGCGATCGCCTACGACGACCCGGTGCTGGTCACCGAGGACAGTCACTACCGACCCGACCTCTGGGCGTGGCTCACCGACCCCGACGCGCATCGGGGCTCCGCGTGGCTCCTCCCCGCGGCACACCTGCGGCTGCGGGCCGTCGCCGCCGAGTACCGACTCCCGGTGACGGCGGTGCCCGAAGCCTACTCCACGCAGGAGTGTCACGCCTGCGGCGTCCTCGGCACTCGAGAACGGAACACGACCGTTCGATGCACGAATTCGAACTGCCACGTCGACACCGTGGCCGCGGATTTCAACGCCGCGGCGGTCCTCGCCCGCCGCTACTACCCCGGCCGATGCTGTGACTACCGCCCGCGTGAGTCAGCCCACTCCGGCGATCGTCAGGCGCTCGCCGCCGACGGCGGACTCCGGGACTGAACGGCGGAGAAAACGACAGCAGTGGGCGACAGTGGCCGGCGTTCCCACTCGAGCGGCCCGAACGCGGCTCCGCTGGCCGGCAAACGGCGTCACTCGAACTGGGCGGTGTCGCCGCGCCGGTGGTGGTCGACCCGGTATTGGCTGGGATTTATATATCAAAAAATACACTTGGGAGTCGAGCAACTGAATAGATGACTGACTTCATCACCCCACCGGCCCTCGAACCAGGCGATAAGGTCGCGATTGTGTCCCCCGCATCCGGTCTCGCAGCAACCTTCCCACATGTCTACGAGCGCGGACTCGAGCGAATTCGATCCGTGTTTGATCTCGAGCCGGTCGAATTCCCGACGGCAACAGCGGACAGTGAATTCCTGTATAACCATCCCGAAAAGCGAGCACAAGACATCGAAAAGGCATTTTCCGACCCGGATATTCGCGGCGTGATCACGACGATCGGTGGCAACGACCAACTCAGAATTCTCGACCATTTAGATGGAGAGTTGCTCCGAGAGAACCCAACGAGATTCTACGGAATCAGTGATAATACGAATCTCGCACAGTTCCTCTGGAACCATGGGATCGTCTCGTATTATGGGGGACACGTCCTCACCGAGTTCGCCCTTCCGGGACCGCTGCCCGAGTACTTGGAGTCCGGCCTTCGATCAGCCCTCTTCGACGAGTCGATTGGGGCGATTCAACCCGCCTCGGAGTTCACAGATCAGGATTTGGGATGGGATGATCCAGAAAACATGACACAATCTCCCGAGATGGAGGAGAACCCGGGGTGGTTGTGGCGCGGCGGAGAGGCTCCCGTCACGGGGAAAACGTGGGGTGGCAATCTCGAGGTCACGTATTTACAACTCGCCGCAGATCGATATGTGCCGTCGATCGAGACACTGGATGGGAAGGTATTGCTATTGGAGACCTCGGAGGAACTACCTGACCCTGGCGTCGTCCAACGGATGCTCTTAGGAATGGGCGAACGAGGATTGCTTGAACGGTTCGACGGGTTTCTCGTCGGTAGAATCAAAGCACGCTCTCACCTCGTCGATCGGCCGAAAGAGGAACGCGAGGACTACCGAAAACAAGTTCGCAAGACGATCGTGGATGTTATCACTCAGTACAATGCGACTGCACCAATCGTCCTCAACGTTGACTTCGGTCATACGAATCCGATAGTCCCCGTCCCAATCGGTGAGACCGTCACAATCAACCCAAAAACCGGCCACGTTAGTTTCGGGTAACACGAAATTAGTATCCCCATCCTGTTAACTACGGTCTCTGTCTCGAGTTTAGAACCAAATCCCGCTCGAGCAATCCGAGAAATGGCGCGTCGTGTGTCCGACGAGACGATCCAGCGACAGCGTTGTCACTCGAGCCGGCTTACCACCACCCTCGAGCGAGCGAAGCTACTCGAACTGGGCGGTGTCCCCGCGCCGGTAGCGGTCGACCCGGCGGTAGCCGTGGACGGTCGCGCCGGGGTCGAGTTCGATCTCGTAGCGGCCGATGATGTCCTGGGTGTCGGGGACGGCTCTGCGTTCGACCACTTCGACGACGGCGCGCCAGCCGTCGTCGGTCGGGGTGATCTCGCTGACGCCGTCGAACTCGTGGCCGATGAGTTGCCCGGCGGTCGACTGGACCGTCTCGCGAACCGCGAGGATCCCCGCGATCTCCTCCTGCTCGACGTCGACCTCCTTCTCGACCTCGTCGGGGTCGGTCATCTCGTCGGCGGTCATATGGGTCGTCCCGCGGGAGCGGGGCTCCTCGATCTCGTCGCTCTCGTCCTGTTCCTCCTCCTGACTCGCTTGGCTGTCGCTCACTGTTGGATCACTCTCGTCGTGTTGGTAGCAGAAGCCGTCCTCGCCGGCCGGCCGCGAGCAGCGCTCGCCGTCCTCGGTGCGGGCCTTGCACTGCGCTCGTGATTGCGTGTCGGCTTCGGCCATGGTCTGTCGTCGGTGTTCGTTCGATCGCCTCCCTGCGGTTCAGACCGTCTCGGCGATTTTCGATCGTAGTTCCTCGATGTCGCCGCCGTTCCCGCCGGCGACCTTCGGCGCGAGGACGTCCGTGAAGACGTGGGTCAGCGTCTCGTCGTCGAACTCGCCGTCCCCGTCGTGGCCGTCGAAGACGGCCACCCCCTGCGCGGCGGTGATCGCCGCCCGGGTGCCGACGACGATCTCGAGTTCCGCCCGGAGCGCCCGCGTCTTCGCGACGATGGCTGCGATATCGTCATCGGAGAGATCGACGTGTGCGCCGACGATCTCGCGTTCGGTCTCGTCGTCGTAGTAGTCGACGTGGACGCCGATGAACCGATCGAGCAGGGCGTCCTGCTGTTCGTGGACGCCGGCGTACTCCACGTCGTTCGAGGTGAGGATCGCCCGGAACTCGGGGTGGACGTCGATCGTCCGGTCCTCGCCGCGCTTGCCCGGTCGCTCGAGGACGCCCTCCTCGAAGACCGAGAGCAGGACGTTGTGGGCGGCGGGATCACTGCGCGAGAACTCGTTGTAGACCAGCGTCGCACCCTCCCGGACGGCCACGGAGAGTGGGTTGTCGACCCAGCGCTCGCGAACGATCTGGGTCTTCTTGTCGACGCCGCTGACGTACCGGTCGTGTTCCTCGTAGCGCTCGCCACCGGCGTGGGAGCCGACCAGCGCGGCGGTGTCGACCGACTCGTCGCCGTTGAGCCAGACGACCGGGCGACCGCGCTCGGCGGCGGCCGACAGGGCAAGCGCCGTCTTCCCGCAGCCGGTCGGCCCGATCAGGTGGACCGGCTGGTCCGCCTCGAGCCAGCCGTTGATCCGGTCGCGCAGCGACCGGACGGCGTCGGTCTCGACGAACGGCTCGGGGACGACGTCGTCGGGGTCGGAAAGGGGACTGTCGCCGTTGCGTTCGCCGACGCTCGATGCCGTTCGCGCGAGCTTTTTCTTCGCTTTGCGACCTTCCTTCTGCTCGCGACTGGCACGGATCTTCGTGCCGCGGACCGTTCGCTTGCGCGACGTGTCGTCGGCCATGGGGAGTTACTCCGCCGACTTCGGCGACGACTCTGGGCGGGGCTCGACCTCGAGTTCCTCCAGCTCGTCGAGGTCGCCCTCCGCCGTGGCCTGCTCAATTTTTGCGATCTCCTCCGCGTAGTGCAGGAAGGTGTCGACCGAGGCGACCACGACGCGGGCCTCGATGGTCAGGAGTTCGATCCCGACGACCGAGATCCGCGCCCAGACGTCGATGACGACGCCCTTGTCGAGGACGCGGTCCAGTACCTCCGCGAGGCTCGAGGAGTCGGGTCTTCGTTGTGGTTGTGCCATACACCAGCTCTTCAGCGGGAGTTCGTAACACGGCTTGGACTGCGACTGCAAGCCAGGGGGAGCGGAACCCTTGCCGCCGCGACTCGGGTTGACTCGCCGGCAGGAGAGCGATGAGGGCTGCGACTGCAAGCACCACGGTAACCCGGGGCGGTGGTGTAGCCCCAACGACGATACTCGCGTACTCCCGCCCGCAGGGTTCGGACGAGTACCGCTATCGCCCCCACTGAAACGATGAGTAATCGATACGTCTACGGCGTCGTCGAAGCCGACACCGTCGAGTTCGAGACCGAGGCCGTCGCCGGTGCCGAGCGGGTCTACACCGTCTCGCATCGCCGGCTCGGGGCGGTCGTTTC
Source organism: Natrinema sp. H-ect1 (assembly GCF_041821105.1). Taxonomy (NCBI): domain Archaea; kingdom Methanobacteriati; phylum Methanobacteriota; class Halobacteria; order Halobacteriales; family Natrialbaceae; genus Natrinema; species Natrinema sp. H-ect1. Next base: position 155,400 of record NZ_JBGUBA010000006.1, read on the forward strand.
GGACATCGACACCACCGACCCCGAGGAGACCGACGAGGACGCACAGCGCCACGACGAGGTCCTCCGCGAGATCATGGACTACGACGGCGGCACGACCGTCGTCCCGATGCAGTTCGGCATGGCCTTCGAGAGCGACCGGGCGCTGAAGAACGTCCTGCGCGGCGCGCGACCCGCGTTCCGGCGCGCGATGAGCGACATCGAGGGCATGGTCGAACTCGGGCTCAAACTCGTCAGCGAGGACGGGGCCGACGTCGACCGCGAGGCGATCGAGGCCGAAGTCGCGGATCGTCTCGACCCCATCGCCGCACAGGCCGTCGAGAACGACCTGTTCAGCGACCGACTCGTCCTCAATCGGTCGTACCTCGTCGCCGAGGACGATCGGGCGGCGTTCGACGACGAGATCGCCCGCTTCGAGGACGACCACGACGAACTCATGGTAAGGTACACCGGGCCGTTCGCACCCTACAGCTTCGTCGACGTGAAGATCGGCGCCCAACAGTAACCATGTTCATCCTCGACGACCTCCTGTTCCGACCGTTCGTCGGCATCATCAACGCCCTCCACTCGATCGCGCTCGACGAGCTGTACGACGTCGAGGCCCTCGAGGCCGATCTCAAGGAGAACCAGCTACTGTACGAACTCGGCGAGCGTGACGAAGACGAGTACCGGCGTCGCAAGGAGCGACTCGAGGCGGACCTCGAGGTCGCCCGCGACGTTCACGAGCGGCTCTCGAGCGGCCGCGTAGAGGTGAAACGATAATGACCGACAGCACCCCCGACGACCGCGACGAATCGGCCGACGACGGCGACTACGAGAGCGACAGCTGGCTCTCGAGCCTGCTGTCCGCACTGGAGTCTTTGGAGGGCGACACGACGTCGACCTCGGGCCGTCGCCGGAGCGACCGGGCGGTCTTCGATTACGATATCTCGATCCGATCCGGCGACGATCTTACCGCCGACCCATCGCCGTCGGAACGGCGTTCGTTCGGCGGGTGGCCGGGCGAGGGGACGGCCGGCCGCGACCGATCGCGGAACCGCCGCGTTCGGTCCACGAGCCCCTCGAGCGATCATCACGTCGCCACCCGGGAACACGAGGACGAACTGCTCGTCACGGCGGACGTCGCCGGAGTCGATCCGGCGGACGTCACGGTCGGGTTCGACGACTCGACGCTCGTCGTCGCCGTCGACGGGACCGAACTCGATCGGGTCGAGGTTCCGTGGGCGGAGCGGACCGCCGAGGCCGAGATGAGAAACGGCGTACTGACGGTTCACGTCCGAGCGCAAGCGGACGACGCCGCTACTGACGACGAGACGGCCGCCGACGATGGGACGGACGGCGGAGGCGACACATGAGCGACGCCGAGTCCGAGGAGAGTCTCGAGGCGCTGGTCGACGACGCGATCGAGAGCATCGGGCGACTCGAGGGGACGCTCGCGGACAGCGAGACGATCGACGACCTCGACGACGACACCCTCGAGACGGTCGTTGGCGACCTCGATACCCTCGTTCGGGTCGCCGAGGAGGCCGCCGAACTGCTCGAGGCGATCGACGTGAGCGAACTGCCCGACGCGGTCGACGGCGACGAACTCCTCGACGCGATCGAACTCGGGGAGATCCCCGACGCGGTGGCCGACGATGGGACGGGCGCAACCGACCTCGTCGATTTCACGGAACTCCTCGGCGCGATCGACCTCCTGAACGCTTGGAACGCCGCGGACCTGACCGACGTCTGGGAGAACAAACGCGAATTCGACGACGCGCTCGGGGACCTCGAGGACGGCGACGACGCGGGGATGCTCGAGGACGCGGTCTCGGACGTCGCGGACGGCGGGGACGACGGCGAGGGCCTGCTCGGCGACGACGAGGATGGCGTCCTCGACAGCGGCATGGACGCCGGCGCGGCGGCCAAGGAAGCGTTGGGCGATATCGATGTCGCCGAGGACCCGGCGGCCTACCAGGTCGCCATCCAGCAGCAGGCGATGCGAGGCATCGACGCCTTTCGGGCCGCACTGCTCGAGACCCACGAGAAGTTCGAGCGACTGTACGAGTTCAACCGCGAGAAGATGCGCCGCCAGGACAGGGGGACGAACTCGCGGAACCCGACGGCGTCCTCGACGATGCCCGTCGACCGGCGCGATCTCGGCGGCGGGGCCCGCTACTCGACGGTGCCCCAGGACGTGAAGCTCTCGACGGCACCCAGCCGCAAGCGGATCTACGGCCGCCGGTTCGAACTCGAGCGGGAGCGCCAGCGGCGGAACGAGCGACAGGAGAGTCAGCGGCAGACCGAACGACAGGAGACCCAACGATGACCGACCCACCACTCCGACGACCGACCGACAGCGAGGTGAGTGCGACGGCCGACCGCGCCGCGGCGATCCGTCCCAGGGGTGATCGCGGTGGTCGATGACTTCCAGCCCAGCCGCCAGAAGGCCGACCTGGCCGAGGTCGTCGAGATGCTGCTGGACAAGGGGATCGTCATCAACGCCGACATCGCCGTCTCGATCGGCGACACCCAACTGCTCGGCGTCCAGGTCCGGGCGGCAATCGCCTCCTTCGAAACCGCGGCGAAGTACGGCCTCGAGTTCCCCGAGGGAACCGACATGCGCCGGGTCGCCGAGGCGGTCGACGACCCCGCGATCGCGGAGCAGGATCGACCGAACCCGGTGATCGATCCGACTCGCGGCGTCAACGTCACGGCCGAGGACGACGCCGACGGTGAGGCGAACTCCTCGAGCGGCGAATCGACCGAGAGCAAGCTTGCCGTCGGCGACGAGGAACAGGTCAGCGAACGACTCGGTGCCAGACCCGACCCCGAGCGGCCCACCAGCGGCGGGTTCGATCTGCTCAGTGACGACGAGGCGGACTCGAGCGACGGAGACGCAGACGACGAGGCCGTCCCGGACGCGGAGTCGGAGACCGAATCGGGGGGTGACGACCCGTGACGGCGATCGACGTCGGCGACGGCGAGGACGCCCGTGACGGGCTGATGACGCTCGTCATCGCTGTCGTCGAGATCCTGATCGACGCCCTCGAGCGCGAGGCGGTCCGGCGCATGGAGTCGGGCAATCTCACCGACGAGGAGATCGAGCGGCTGGGCGGCCAACTCGCCAGGATCGAGACCGAGATCGAGCGGCTCAAGGACGACGAGGGGATCGAGGATGGCGTCGACGACCTCCGAAGCGATCTCGATGGGCTGGTCAACGACGCGATCGAACAACTCCACGGCGAGCCGACGGCGACGACGCAACCCGGCCACTCCGTCTTCGGGGGAGAGTCCGAATGAGCGACCACGATCTCGAGGACCACGCCGACCGACTCGAGACGATCGAGGGGGCAGGGACCGCGGAGCCGGCCGACGCCCCGTCGATCGACGAGGGGCGGTACCTCTACTGTCTCGTTCGGGCCGACGGGGACGCCGCGCTCGAGACGACCGGCGTCGACGGCGAGCCGGTCTCGATCGTCGTCGCGGACGGCATCGGCGCGGTTGTCCACGCCTGCGACGGCATCTACGACTCCGGAGATCTCGCCCAGATCAGGCGCTGGCTCGTCCGCCACCAGACGGTCGTCGACGAGGCGGGCCAGGCCTTCGGTACGCCGATCCCCTTCCAGTTCGATACGATCCTCCGGGGCGACGACGACGGCCTGCGCGAGTGGCTCCGCGAGGAGCGAACGATCCTCGAGCAGGCCCTTGAGGGCCTCGCCGGCCACTGGGAGTACCGCGTCGAGGTCGTCGAGATCGATCCGATCGACGACGCGGCGCTGATCGAGCGCGACGACCGCCTGCGCGACCTCGACGAGCGGATCGCCGACGCCGAGGAGGGAACCGCCTTCCTGCTCGAGAAGCAGTTCGACCAGCGGCTGACCGAACTTCGGGCGGCACGCCGGGAGTCGGTGACCGCCGACCTGCAGGAGCGACTGGCCGCGGAAGCCAGGGAGGTCCACGCCCTCGAGCGGTCGCCGAGCGCGGGACTGTCGGACGACGTGGCCGGGGGCGGGTCGGACTCGAACGCGAGCGCAGGCCGCGACGCGGACGACGGCGAGACGCTCGCCCGACTCACCCTGTTGGCCCACGAGGACGACGAGGGCGCGATCGGCTCGATCCTCGACGACGTGGCCGCAACCGACGGCCTCGAGGTCCGGTTCACGGGGCCGTGGCCGCCGTATACGTTCGCGCCCGAGCTTGGGGACAACGGCGACGGAACGGACGGCGAACACACGAACCCGAACCTATGAGACCGCGAAAGGACGACGAGAGCCTCGTCGATGTCCTCGACGTATTGCTCCGGGACGGAGCGATCCTCCGCGCGGACGTGATCGTCTCGGTCGCCGATATCCCGCTGGTCGGCATCAAGCTCACCGCGGCGATCGCCGGCATGGAGACGATGAACGAGTACGGGCTCTTCGAGGACTGGGACGCCCACCGGCGGATGGCGGCCGCTGGCCGCCGCACCCACTACGACGATCCGAACGCGGACCGGGAGGATACCGAGCCGGACGCGGCCCTCGAGGGACTCGAGGAACTCGGGATCGGCAGTTCGAACGCCGGCATCGACGAGACGGAAGAAACGAACGAGAAGGACTGATCAGGATCGCGCGAGGACCGCCCTCGTGATCGGCGAGGTCGATACGGTTCGCGGTCGGACGCCCCCGAACGGGGGCAACGGGTCAGGCGTACTTCGGGCGCTCGGTCGTGTGTTCGACCTCGCCGGTGACGGTCTCCTCGTCGCGGTCCTCGTCGTAGACGTACTTCCCGGTCGCGCCACAGAGCGTACACTCGTAGGTCTCGGAGATCTCGTTGATCATCTCGCCGTCCTCGAAGTAGACGCGGCTCTGCGTGATCTGCAGGAACTGGGCGGTCTCGCAGTTAGTGCAGGTGATCATACCCGTTCGATAGCCACGACCGGTTGTAGTTATCCGGCTTGTAACCGAAAGCGACGGGAAGCTATCGCCCTCTTACCCTGGTCTCGGCCGCTCGAGGTCCATCATGGTGACGCCGCCGACGTTCTGGCCCCCGTACGGCCGAGTAATAACACCGTAACCACCGGACAGAAGTGGGAACGCGGAACGACGAACCCGTCGCTGTTCGACGGACGAAAAATCGTCTTTCCTGACGAAATACCGTAATTACCGGGCACCGATTCGGCGGCTCCCGACCGGCGTCGAACCGGACTCGAGGCGTGGCCACGACCCGGGAACTCAGACGGTCTGCTGTACGTCATTTCCGGTGCGACCGTAGGCTGTGTCGCGGTCGCACCGATACATCGGTACAGCAAACCGTATCAGTCGCCGACGGGGACTCGTTTTCCGGTCCTCGCCGCCTCGTAGGCCGCTTCGGTCAGGGCCGTCACCCGGAGGGCGTCCCGGACCGTCGCCGGCGGCTCGGTCCCCTCGCGGACGCTCTCGAGGAAGGCGTCGGCCCGGGACCGCTCGCCTCGGGGGTCGACGTAGGGAGTATACTCGCCGGCGTCGGCGTCGATCTCGCGGACCTCTCGGGGGCCCCACTGGGTCCCCTCGAGGTAGACCGCGCCCGCGTCGTCCCACAGGTGGACGTGTTCCCGGACCGACGGCGCGTCGCCGTAGAAGGAAACCGTCCCGGTCGCGCCGTTCTCGAACGCGACGTCGAGGTGGGCGCGGCGGTCGACCCGGCCGGCCTCGTCGTGGAAGTCCATGCTGGCGGCGACCGAGGCGGGCTCGAGCCCGGTCGTCCAGAGAACGCCGTCGAGGACGTGACTGCCCGTGTCGTAGAGGAAGCCGCCGCCCGAGAGGTCCGGATCGAGCCGCCAAGTACCGCGGGAATCGTCGATCCAGTCCTGCGTGATCGAGGCGGTCACCCACTCCGGGTCGCGGTCGGCAAACCGCTCGCGGGCCCGTCGAAACGCCGTCTGGAGGTGGCGCTGGTAACCGACCATCACGGTCCGGTCGCTCGCCTCGACGCGGTCGGCGAGGTCCCGGGCCCGCTCGAGGTCTGTCGTGAGCGGCTTGTCGCAGTAGACGTGACAGCCCCGCTCGAGGGCGGCGACGACCTGTCCGTAATGAAGGGTGTGTGGCGTCCCCACGAGGACAGCATCGAGGGCCGCCTCGGCGAGCATGGTCTCGTACTCGGCGAACCGGCGGTCCGCGGGGACTCCGAACTGATCGCCCACCTTCTCGCGGACCGACGGCTCGAGGTCACAGATCGCGCCGACGGTCGCGTCCGCGTGGCGGTGGAACTGTCCGCCGACGGTCCTGCCGATGTAGCCCAGCCCGACGATGCCGATCCGGACCGGCCCGGCGTCGATGGCGTCGTTCATGGGGACCGACACGGCGTCCAGTGTCATCCCTTTGGAACCGTCACAGGCAAGCCTGGAACCGATCGCGCGGGGAACCATCGGTCCGTAGTAGCCGGCTACACCGGCGTTAGACGCCGCCTGCGTTCGATCAGAGGGGGCTACCGCCACCCAAGTGACTGCATAACAATGTCCACTGCCTGCATTGTCCGGCCTGCGGGGAGGAAAGGCCCCGCCGGGTACGCGTTCGGCCAACGGCGACGCGCTAAGCAGCCGATTGCGTGCGTTCGTGCCCGGATCGCTCGGATGTGGACTCGCCCCGCTTCGAGTACGCTCATGTCTCTCACGCCCAGGGCGGTTCCCGCCCCGCCCGGGGTTTCCGACGCTCGAGCCGCCAGCGGCGGCTACCTATCGCCGGTTAGAACTCCGTGACGACCGGAATACCGACCGTCTCGTAGTCGTCCATCGAGGCCAGCGTCTCCGGCAACTCGTCGAGCGAGAGTCGCTCGCCGATGATCTTGCTCGGCTCGAGGGTGCCCTGTGCGATCAGCTTGAACAGTTCCTCGTAGCGGACCAGCGGCATTCCGAAGGAGCCGTGGAAGTCGATCTCCTGCATCGTCATGACGTCGACGGGGAGTTCGATCTGGCCCTCCTCCTCGCCGGTCGTCAGCCCGACCTGGACGTGGCTGCCCCGCGTGCCGAGGCTGTTGACCGAGTTCTTGCAGGTGTCGGCGACGCCCAGCGCGTCGATGGAGACGTCGGCACCGCCGTCGGTGATCTCCTGGACCGCCTGGGCCGAACTGTCGACCTCGGTCACGTTGACCGTCTCGCGGGCGCCGAGTTCCTCGGCGCGCTCGAGCTTGTCGTCGACGAGGTCGATCGCGATCGGGTGGGCTCCCAGCGCGTCCGCGATGTGGATCGCCGAGAGGCCGACGCCGCCACAGCCGTGGACGGCGACCCAGTCGCCCGGCCGGAGGTCGGCGCGGTCGGCCAGCGCGTGGTAGGCCGTCATGAACCGACAGCCGAGGCCGGCCATCTCGTCGTAGTCGACTTCGTCGGGGAGTTTGACGCAGTTGAAGTCGGCTTCCCGGACGGCAAACGCCTCCGCGAACGCGCCCTGGGAGAACTCCGACAGCCCCAGCGGGAGTACCGTCTCACAGTTGTTGGCCCGCCCCTCACGACAGTGCGGACAGGTGCCGTCCCCGAGGTGGAACGGGACCGCGACGCGGTCGCCCGCCTCGAGGGTCTCGACCTCCGAGCCGACCTCGGAGACGACGCCGGCGGGCTCGTGGCCGAGGATCTGCCCCTCCGGGACGCCGGCCCCGATCCAGTTCCAGTCGCCCTGCCAGGCGTGCCAGTCACTACGACAGACTCCACACGCCTCGGTCTCGACGACGACCTGATCCGGTTCCGGTTCGGGATAGTCGACGTCTTTGACCGCGAGCGGTTCCCCATGTTCTTCGAGTACGGCTGCTCGCATGTCCTGACTGTTCGGTCAGCGAGTACAAAAGTGTGTGCGGTACGTGACCGATATGTCACAAACCCGTGTTGAGTTTCCCTCCGTTTTTCGCCGAGTCGATCCGCGGAACGGCCACGCTCGCTTCGACCGCGAACGGGGACGACGGTCGGAGAGTGACAACCGACGACCGATGTATTCGGTTCGACGAATATGTGTCGTGGTACACTGTATCGTATCGATCGTCAATGGCCATCGGTCGTCAGAGTGAGGTGTCGACTCGAGCGCCCTCGATGGCGTCACCGACTGCAAATACATCAATTCAAACTACTACTCGAAAATAGTATATGATTGTCCGATCGTCAACCGTCCAACCGGCTCGGAGATCGCGGCCCGGAGCGATAGCCCGCCACCGAAACCTCGGTACAGCCATTCGTGACGCGATGTTCGATTACGAACTGCGAAGAACTCGAGTTCCGATCGGAAACCGAACGCTGGGAAACAAAACCCCCTTCAAAACGCTGAGCAACCGGCTATACCTCGGATCTGTTTTCAATCGGTACCGACGGATGGTGTATTCGGAGTTTCGGACAAATATGAACACTATGTTATATAAATATGTTCCTATTAGATAGATTCTATTTTCTGACCAGCTGCAGGTGTTCTCGGGACGACCCGGTCGTGCCGGGTGAACACAGCGGCCACACGACGCCGGTTCAGTCCGCCTCGACGGCCCCCGTCGTCGAAACGTCGGGGTTGCGAAGCAGCGGCGCGGAGACGAACACCAGACAGCTCGTGACGAGGGCCGCACAGAGGACGTACGTCCACTGATACCCGAACCAGTTGTCGACGGCGGGGATCGCCACGAGCGGCCCGAGACTGAGTCCGATGTCGCCCATCACGTTGTAGACACCGCCCATTCGGCCGAGTTCGTCGCCGGGCGTGAGGTCCCCGAGAATGGCCATCAGCGCGGGTGCGGCGACGCCCATCCCGCCGCCGACGAGCGCGATCGCGACCAGCAACGCCTCGATCGTCGGGACGGAGCCGATGAGCAGAAAGCCCGCAGCCATCGACAGGAACGCCGGCACCGTCAACAGCGTCCGGTCGTTCATCCGGTCGGAGATCCAGCTGGTACCGAGCGTCGTCGCTCCCGAGGTGAGAACGCCGACCGCCATGACCACGCCGCTTACCCCCGCTGCGCCAAGCAGTGCGATCTCGAGGTCGTAGACGTTCGCGTAGCGCGCCAACGTCGAGAGGACGATCCCGCCCCAGAGGAACTGGACGGTGAAGTTGCCGAAGCCGATCAGGAGGACGGTGGGCCGACCGGTCAGCAACGACGGCAGTTCTCGCAGGCCGGTCGATCGGGTGTCGGTACCGCTGTGGACGTCGGGGAGGACGAGCGTCGCGATCGTGCCGGCGATCAGCGCGAGGACGCCCGCAGCGAGGAAGGCGGTCTCCATGGTGGCGAGGTCGGTCAGGACCCCGCCGACGATGAGCCCGGTCGGGAAGCCAAGCGACTGGCCGCCGCGCATGTAGCCGATCCAGCGGCCACGGTTGTCCGCGGTCGTCACGTAGGTGATGGTAGCGAAAGCACCGATGAAGACGAAGGCGCTGCCGACACCCCAGAACAGTCTCGAGAGGACGAAGACGAGACCGGGCAGCGACACCTCGCCGAGCCCCGGAACGGAGCCGAGGATCGTCGCCGGCGCGTTCAGGCCAAGGATGTAGCCGAAGGGCGCGAGCGCCTGCGTGAAGAGCCCGAAGATCATCGGTTTCCGCGCGCCGTAGCGGTCGATAATCGTTCCGGCAGGCGTGTTCATCAACAGTCGGGCGATGCGGTTGGCCGACAGGATGAAACTCAGCATGACCGCGGAGATGACGAGTTTCTCGTCGAGCAAGGGCAGCGTCGGGAACGCGACCCCGGTCGCCACCCCGCCGAAGAAGATGCCGGCGATGACCGCGAGTGCGATCGTCCGGATCTCGCCGGCCGTATGCGCCGTCTCCTCCGTCGACGCTTCACTCATCGTCGCCGCCGATCACCCGGTTCGTCCATACGCCCTCCCGTTTCGAACACGCGGCCTTCAACCTGCCTAGGTCGGACTCGCCCGCCGGCCCCGACAGCTGGTCTCTCGAGCGTCTCGAAAGTTGACTAAATCCGAGAGAACTCCCGAAATGGCAATAAACGTATGTACTGGCGGACGAGGTTAGGCGAGTAGACGCTCGAGCAACGATTAGCGCGTTTAGTATCGGGAGACTGCCGAAATAGTAGCTAATGCGGTCCGGGAGCGGTCTTCAGTCGACCGCTTGCTGGATAGGGACCGAGTGGGACGCTGGTGGGCAGAGGCGAGGTAACCACTGTATCGACGCACCGTATAGCGCTGGTTATCGGCACTTTTCCCGAAATCCGCGTACTCGATACTGCCCATACGGGATTGAAATCGTTTCGCAGCTGTGAGTCAATTTATGTCTCATTATCTACTACATAGGAATTCATATGTGTTGGTTGCTGAGTATCTCTCCGAAAGCCGAACTGGTACGGCTCGTTACACGCTTATGTCTGTAATCAGGATCGGGAGGCTCACGCTGTCTCGAGCGTTCGTCGGCCGACCCGGGCCGGCAGACGTACAACGGTTCGAGGTGCTGCACGTATCGACGGCCCGAGACGGAGCGATCGAACTGACCGCAACGCGTGCCGGCCCAACGGACGGCCGGGAGAGCCGATCAGGACTCGTCGCCTTGCGCGTCGACCGTCGCGACGGCCGCGAGGTTTACGATGTCTTTGACCTCGTCGCCGCGCTGGAGGACGTGGACCGGTTCGTCCATGCCGACCAGCATCGGGCCGATCGCCTCGGCTCCGCCCAGCCGCTGGAGCAGCTTGTAGCCGATGTTACCCGCCTCGAGGTTCGGGAAGACCAAGACGTTCGCGGGCTTCTCGAGGTCGGTGAACTCGTAGGTACCGGTCAGCATCTCCTCGACGACGGCGGTGTCGGCCTGCATCTCGCCGTCGACGGGGAAGTCGACGGCGGGGTCGTCGTGGAGCCGCTGGGCCGCCTCGCGGGGCTTTCGCGTCCCCTCGTTGTCGACGCTCCCGAAGTCCGAATAGGACAGCAGGGCAGCCCGGGGGTCGACGTCGAACCGCCGGGCCAAATCGGCGGTGTGACGGGTGACCTCCGCGAGGACGTCGGCGTCGGGGGCTTGATTGACCGTCGCGTCGGCGACGAAGACCACGCGGTTCTTGAACGTCAGCATGTAGACCCCGGCCGCGTAGTCGGCGTCGTCGGCCGTCCCGATCACCTGCAACGGCGGCCGCAGCGCCGAAGGGTAGTGGTTCGTCAGCCCGGTGAGCATCGCGTCGGCGTCGCCGCGATCGACCATCACGCTGCCGAAGTAGTTCGTGTCGTCGCGGATCATCGTCTCGGCCTCGCGGCGGGTCACGCCGTTGCGTCGACGGCGCTCGTAGAGGTGATCGACGTACTCGCCGTAGTCGCCGCTCCCGGGATCGACCACGTCCGGATCGAACTCGAGGGCGAGGTCCGCGACCGTCCGCTCGATCTCGGCCGCATCACCGATCAGGACCGGCTCCGCGACGCCCCGGTCGGCCATCTGGGCCGCCGCGCGGACGATCGTCTCGTCGGTCCCCTCCGCCAGCGCGATCCGCTTGGGGTCGGACTTGGCCTTGTTCAGCACCACGCGCATCATCTCGCGGGACTTGCCCAGTCGGGCCTCGAGGCGTTCGACGTACGCGTCGACGTCGAACTCGACGCGGGCCGCGCCCGAGTCGATAGCCGCCCGCGCGACTGCGGGCGCGACCTCGAACAGCACCCGCGTATCGAGCGGTTTCGGGATGATGTAGTCCGGGCCGAACTGCAGCGGCTGGTCGCCGTAGGCCTTGACGACCGCATCAGGGACGTCCTGTTTGGCCAGCTCGGCCAGGGCGTGGGCCGCCGCGACCTTCATCGCTTCGTTGATCTCGGTCGCGCGCACGTCGAGCGCCCCGCGGAACAGGAACGGGAACCCGAGGACGTTGTTGACCTGGTTCGGGTAGTCCGAGCGGCCGGTGGCCATGATGACGGTGTCGTCGCGGGCCGCCTTGGCGGACTCGTAGTCGATCTCGGGCTCGGGGTTCGCCATCGCGAAGATGATCGGGTCCTCGGCCATCGAGCGGACCATCTCCTGGGAGACGATGCCGCCGGTCGAGAGCCCGACGAACGCGTCCGCGCCGACCATGGCGTCCGCGAGTTCGCCCTCTGGCACGTCGCTTGCGAATTGGCGATTGTACTCGTTGAGATCGCCGGCCTCGGCCCGTTCGGTCGTCAAGATGCCGTCGATATCGACCATCGTGATGTTCTCCCGGCGGACGCCCAGTGAGACGTAAAAGCGCGCCGTCGCGACCGCGGCCGCGCCCGCACCGGCGACGGTGACCTCGAGGTCGGCAAGGTCCTTCCCCGAGATCTCGACGGCGTTGAGCAGCGCCGCGCCGGTGATGATGGCGGTGCCGTGCTGATCGTCGTGAAAGACCGGAATCGAGAGTCGCTCGCGGAGTCGCTCCTCGATCTCGAAACACTCCGGCGCGGCGATGTCCTCGAGATTGATCCCGCCGAAGGTCGGCTCCATGGCCGCGACCGCCTCGACGAACGCGTCCGTATCGTCCAGCTCGAGTTCGATATCGAAGACGTCGATGTCGGCAAAGCGCTTGAACAGCACGCCCTTGCCCTCCATGACGGGTTTGGAAGCCTGTGCGCCGATGTCTCCCAATCCGAGAACCGCCGAGCCGTTCGAGACGACGCCAACGAGGTTGCCCTTGGTCGTGTACTGGTAGGCGTCAGTCTCGTCCTCGTCGATCTCGAGACACGGCGCGGCGACGCCCGGCGAGTACGCCAGCGAGAGGTCACGCTGGGTGTTCGTCGGCTTGGTCGTCGAAATCTCGATCTTGCCCGGTGGATCCGTCCGGTGATACTCGAGCGCGTCTTCGTCCATTGTTGTGATCGAGTGTCTTTGCCGGACCGACAAAAGTGTACGGCTGTGGCACTCGCCGCCTCGAGATTCGATCAGTCGACAGCTCGCTTGGGTGCATGGCCACGATCACCACACCGCCACGAGCGGTCGTCGAACGCGAGATCCCCCCACAGTCCGGGCATCGGTCCGCTCGTCCGACGAGTTGCTGGTGAGCCATCATTACCGCCGCTGACAGGCGATAGTACCCCGGCTCCCTGTCGGGCCGACCTATCGTAGCCACTGAACGTTACTGCACACCTGATCGCACGACAGGAGCGCGGTTCGGAGCGAGCGACGTGAGCGAGAACCGCGGACAGTGCGATCAGTGTGTCAATCGTTTCAACGGCTACGAGAGACACACGGCCGTTGCCCACTGGAAAACGAGACCCGGCCGATCGATCGGTAGTCCTTACAGGCATATTCGTGTAATAGGGGGCGCCACGATCGGGCTCGGCCGCCCGCTCGTCGGACCGCTCGTCGATACCCTCCCTGAATTGATCGATAAACAAAAAACTGTGTTACTGTTATCCGACATTTCGGTCGGTTTCAGTTCGGTTCACTCCTACCGAACTGGTCTCCATCCGTCGGATTTCGGTGCCGACGATGTCGACGTCCTCGAGGTGGCAGCCGATCGTTACGTCTCGTGAACGAATGGGGATAGTTCCGACCGCGACCGACCGGTCAGCGGCGGTGGTTCGTTCGGTGGCCGCCGCCCCCGACCGAACCGGTGACGACCACAACATTTGTAGGAGAGGCCGCGGTGCCATCCGGTATGGCAGACGACTCGCGTGGTGGGCGGCGAACGAAAGTCGAGCGAGTGATGGACCAGTACGGCCTCGAGGAGTGGGGGGAGCGCCTAGAGGCGGAGTGGATCGGCGACGGCACGGACCGAACGAGCCTTCGGGACCTCGCGACCGAGTTCAACGAGGCCGTCCTCCGTGCCGCTGTGCGCGAGGCAGGTGGTTCGGCCCTCGATACGGACGTCGGGTCGCTCTATCGAACGCTGACCGACGACGATGCGTCGCGATCCGTCGCGGTTCGGCGACGGCGCGAACTCGAGCGGGCGGGCGTCGACGTCGATGCGGTCGAGTCGGACTTCGTTACCCACCAGACGATTTACTCCTATCTCACGAACGTACGCGAGGCCTCCCTCCCCGAGGAGGACACCGAGGATCGCATCGAGCGGAAGAAAGAAACCGTCCAACGGCTCGCCGGGCGGACGCAGGTAATCACGGAGTCGACGCTCGAGGAACTGGGGAACGCCGACGAAATCACCGACCGGGAGTACGAGGTGTTCGTCGACGTCCGGACGATCTGTGGGAACTGCGGTGCCGACTACGGAATCGCGGAGTTGCTCGAGCGGGGCGGCTGTGACTGCGACGCGACCGACGCCGCGTGACGCCGATGCGAAACCGGCCGTAACCACATAGCATTTAGTTCAGCGGCGTGAAAGAGCGCTCGTGTCATCTCAAGAGTCAGTCACCTCGTCGATTACCGTCGCGGCGGAGAATATCGGCGGAATCGATAGCACCGAGGTCACGCTCGCGCCCGGCGTGAACGTCCTGACCGGACGAAACGCGACGAACCGCACGTCGTTCCTGCAGACGATCATGGCGGCGCTCGGCAGCCGTCGGTCGTCCCTGAAAGGAGATGCGGACGACGGCCGCGTCGAACTGACCTTCGACGACGAGCGATACATGCGCTCGCTGACGCGGCGCAACGGCGAGGTCGTCTTCGACGGTGACCCATATCTCGACGAGCCGGAGCTGGCGGATCTGTTCGCCTTCCTGCTCGAGTCCAACGAGGCCCGCCGTGCGGTCCGGAGCGGTGACGATCTCCGTGAGATCATCATGCGGCCGATCGACACCGACGAGATCGAGGCGGAGATCGACCGCCTCGAGGCCGAAAAGCGCGACCTCGACGGCCGACTCGAGGAACTCGCCCAACTCGACAACGAACTGCCCGACCTCGAGTCCGACCGCGTCGCGCTCGCGGACGAGATCGAGACAACCGAAGAGCGGATCGACGACCTCGAGGCCGAACTCGAGGCGTTCGACCTCGACGTCGAGGCGAGCCGCGAACGAAAGGACGCGATCGAGTCGGCCTTCGCGGACCTCCAGGAGGCCCGGACCGAACTCGAGTCGATCGAGTACGATCTCGAGACCGAACGCGAGAGCCGCGCCGAACTCGAGGCCGAACGCGACGACCTCGCGGCCGAACTCGAGGCGTTCGACGACGACCCCGAGTCGCCGGATCGCCTCGAAGGCCGCGTCCAGGAGCTGCGGGACCGAAAGCGGTCGCTCGATACGACCGTCAGCGAACTCCAGAGCGTGATCCGGTTCAACGAGGAACGGCTCGCAGAGGACGGCTTCGACGTCGATCTCGAGGTCGACGACGGAGCGGCCGCGGACGACGACGGCGACGTGACCGACCAGCTGCTGGCGGACTCGGACGACGTCGTCTGTTGGACGTGTGGCTCCCGGGTCGACCGCGACCGGATCGAGGCGACGCTCGACCGACTGCGCTCGCTCCGCCAGCGGAAACTCGACGAGCGCAGCGATCTCCAAGAGCAGATCGACGACCTCTCCGACCGGCGAAAGGAACTGCGCGAGCAACGCCAAAAGCGCGGGGAGATCGAAACGCGACTCGAGGCCGTCGAGGACGAACTCGAGCGCCGCACGGACCGCATCGAGGCCCTCGAGGCCGACCTCGAAGAGCAGCGGGCGCGCGTCGAAGACCTCGAATCGGACGCCGAAACCTACGAGAACGCCGAGTACGGCGAGGTTATCGATACCCACCGCGACCTGAACCGGCTCGAACTCGAACTGGAGGACCTCGAGGCCGAACGCGACGAGGTCGAAGCGCGAATCGCGGAGATCGAGGAGAAGATCGAGGAGCGAAGCGACCTCGAGGAGCGTCGCGAGACGGTCGAGGACGAACTGACGGACCTTCGAACACGGGTCGACCGGATCGAAGAGAACGCCGTCGACGCGTTCAACGACCACATGGACTCGATCCTCTCGATTCTCGAGTACCGTAACATCGACCGCATCTGGATCGAACGCCGCGAGCGGACGGTCCGGGAAGGCCGGCGGAAGGTCTCGCGGACGGCCTTCGACCTCCACATCGTCCGGACGACCGAGGACGGCCGCACCTACGAGGACACCGTCGACCACCTCTCGGAGAGCGAACGCGAGGTCACCGGGCTCGTCTTCGCGCTGGCCGGCTACCTGGTCCACGACGTCTACGAGATCGTCCCGTTCATGCTGCTGGACTCGCTCGAGGCGATCGACTCGAACCGGATCGCCGACCTCGTGGCCTACTTCGAGGAGTACGTCGACTGTCTCGTCGTTGCCCTGCTCCGAGAGGACGCCGAGGCGCTGTCGGAGTCGTACACGTACGTCGAGGAGATCTAGCGCTCGGCGATCGCCGACGTCCTCGTTCCGTCGCCGCCTTCCGACCGATATCGATCGACCGGCCCTTATTCATCAGACTCCGAAGTTTTTCGACATACTTTCGGAATTCATACGTGAATTTCGATCGATCGGTTCCTCGGCCGGTTCGTCGGCGCCGGCCATCAGCCCTGAACGGAAAATCGACGGAACCGGCGGACAGGGGCCGTCCCTCTGGGGTATGATTCAGTTCGACCGGGACTATACACACGATGAAGTCAGCCAGTCCGTGATACGGCCGTGGCCGGTGATATCGTCTCTAAGCCCGTTTGAGTGATCGTCGGCGATTCGCTCGAGCGATACCGACGGCATCGAGTGAGTCCTTGCCTACTAGCTCGACCGAAATCGTACCAGAATAGAACGATAGTAACGGGACTGGTATTTCTATCAATCGCCGGGCGAGGAGTCGGGCCGGTAGCCGCGGCTGATGGCCTTCCAGTGGCCGGCGGCGAAGCGGTGGTAGGTGACGGCGGCCGGGACGAGCGTCTCGAGGATCAACGCGGCGTACAGCGCCCCGATTCCCAGCGGCGTCACGGCCCCGAGGCCCGGCAGGGGGACGGCGACGGCACCGAGGGCGGCGACGGGAAGCGCGAACGCATACAGCCCGAGTACCTGCCCGTAGAACGGCCAGCGGGTGTCGCCGCTGGCACGCAGCGGGCCGGTCGCGCCGCCGCTGATTCCGCGGAAGACGACGCTCACGCAGGCGACGACGATGAACGTCGTCACGAGCGGGAGGATCTCGGTGTCGTCGACGAAGAGCCGGCCGACCCGCTCGGCGGAGACGAGGACCAGTGCCGCGCTACAGAGGTAGACGGCGGTGCCGAACCACAGTACCTCCCAGCCGTAGGTGTCGGCGTCGCCCTCGTCGCCGGTGCCGAGTTCCTGCCCGACGAGGCTGCTCGAGGCCAGCGAGAACCCCCAGCCGGGCGTGTCCATCAGATCCCGAACGCGGCGCGCGACGACGTAGGCGGCCACCACGTTCGGCCCGAACAGGGCGACGATCGCGAGCATGGGAAACTGCGCGCCCCGGCGGGCGACGTTGGTGAAGACGAGCGGCGTCCCGATCTCGATCACGTTTCGGACGTCCTCGAGGGTCGTGTACGGCCGCGAGACGTCGATCCTGACCGGGAAGTCGCCGATCACCGGCAGCCGGCCGAACGCGAAGCCGGTGACGAACGCCGCCAGCACGAGGACGTTGGCCAGTACCGTGCCGATCGCCGCGCCGACGACACCCAGCTCGAGGACGAACAGCAGGACGGCGTTGACCGCGACGTTGACGACGGCACCGCCGGCTCGCAACGCCATCGGCGTCCAGGCGTCGTCGGCCCCGACGAGGGTCCGGCTGCCGATCAGGTTCAGGGCGGCGACGGGAACCCCGAGGGAGACGACCCGGAGGTAGTCGGCACCGTAGGAAACCGACGCGGCGTCGTCACCGACGAGTCCGATCAGCTCCGCGGGAACGAACCAGAACAGGGCCGCGAGCGGCACGGTGATCGCGACGACGACGAGCGCGCTGGTCGTCACCGCCAGCGAGAGGTCCTCGGTCGCGCCCGCGCTGAACCGCTGGGAGACCAGCCCGATCGTCGCGCCGGCGACCCCGCCGCCGATCCCGAACGCGAGCGCCCAGAACGGCGTCGCGAAGCCGACGCCGGCGATCGCCGCCGGTCCCAGCGCGATCCCGACCATCGCCACGTCCGCCGCCGACTTCGACATCCGGGCGATGCCCGTGACGATCCGCGGCCACGCGAGGTCCGTCGTCCGCACGACACGCTCCCGGTCGACGACGCCGGCCCGCGCGAGCAGGAACCCGATCGATAGCAGGAGCCACCGGAGCGGATTCGGCACTCGAGAAACCACGCCACTCGGTTCGTGATTCGACGCTAAAACGCTTTATACTGCCTTCGTTTCTCATGGACGATCGTTCGAATCGACCCCGTAGTGACGGTGTTCCCGGCCGACCGGTGGTCGGATTTATCCGACTCGAGCGCGTCGGATCGAGTCGACCTGAACCGATGACCAGCGACGATCGATACAAACTGTTCGGCGTCTACGTCTCGCCGCCGGTCTTCGACGCGCTCGAGACGATTCTCTACGAGGAGGCGGGCGTCGTCGACTACGCGAACTACTTCGAGCCGACCGGCTCGACGGTGCCGGTCGGCGATCCGGGTGCGGACGCGACCGCCCAGCTGGTCGCCGACCTCGTCGCGGACTTCGCCGGCCTGTACGACGCGGCGGACTTCGGGGCCGCTCGCGCCGTCGACCCCGAGGCGTTCGAACTCGCGCAACTCGCCGCCGAGCCGGAGACGGTGGCCCGCGCCCGCGAGCGGTTCCAGGCGGCGGCCACGATTCAGGAGACCGACAGCCGAACGGTCCACACCGCGATCCTGGCAGCGGCGCTCGAGAGGGTCGACGGCCCCGACGAGTGAGCCGTCCGCTCAGGCTTCCTGCAGGTCGACGATACGCACCCAGTGATCGCCGTGTTCCGCCTCGTGATCCCTGGCATCCCTGTTTGCGTCCGCCCAGTCCGCGTGTTCCCGCTCGAAGTCACAGCCGTCACACCGCAACTGGTACACCATGCGAGGAGCTACCACTCGAGGTGAGTTAAGTTTCGTCGCTACTATCTCCGGTCGGAGTTCTCGACGGTTCGATACCGTTCGATTCGCCGATACACGTCCGAACCCTCGGAACACACGTTCGTCAGTAATTGAATTGAGGAACATATTCGGGGAGTATGATTCGTGGGTTCCCGTGGTACGGTGTATCGAACGATGACCACCGCAGACGTGGCGATGGATGCCGCCGAGACGGCCGGATCGTGTACGTTACGCAGCCCGACCGCAGGGTGGTACCTCCTCACCGTCTCCCGGCTCGCCGCTCGGGGAACGGGACGGGTCGGAACCGGTGAACTCGCCGAGCGACTGGACACCAGCCCCGCAAGCGTCACCGAGATGGTCGGACGACTCGACGAGGACGCCGTCCTCGAGTACGAGAAGTACGCCGGCGTCGAGCTGACGCCCCGCGGAGCGGCGATCGCCGAGTTGCTCGCGTGGCGACAGTGCGTGGTCACGTCCTTTTTCGATCGCGTCCTGGCGTACGATATCGACGACTACACCGCTTATCGGATCGGATATACGATTCCCGAAGCCGGCGTCCACCGGCTGCAAGAGCGGATCGACGACCCCCGTGTCGACGCCTGCCGACGCATCGGTGAGGGGTCCGACGGCTGTCTCGTCGAGGCTCACGCCGAGGGCTAGCGGGACCTCCTTCCAGTCCCGACACCGATGGCGGGCGCTTGGCCCGACGGCGAATCGACAACGACGACCGGGACCGAACGGTCGTCAGCCGAGTTCGCGCCCTTCGAAACGCCGTTAGTCGGATCGGTGTGATTCCATCGCCGCACCGTCCTCCTGTGGCCACATCGCCCAGGCCAGGAGGGCGATGACGACCGCTAGCCCGACTACACCCGTCTCGAGGACGGACAGCGTGATACCGAACCACGAGAGGGCCGTCCGGAACTCGACGACGAACGGGATGAGGACGGCGATGACGACGAGAAGCGCACCCTTGGAAAGTCGCATATTTTGGTTCCCGTCATATATTGGGCCCGAAACCGCCAAAGGTTGGTGGTGAACATGTTCGTCACCGGTTGTCCGTCGTCGAGCAACCGCCCGAGATCAGCGACGCTCGGCTGACGTCGGTCCGATCGATTCGTCCCCGCGTCGCGGTCGCTCAGACCGTGTGGATCTCGTAGCCCTCGTCCGCGAGGGCCGCGACGTCCGGTGCGTGTTCGGTCCCGTCGATCTCGAACCCCTCGGCCTCGACGGCCGCCGCGACGCCTTTGAACGTCGCACAGTGGTCACAGACTCCGGCGATGAGGGCCTCGTCTTTCGCCCGTTCGTAGGCCTCTCGTGCCGGCGCGGGCCGGTCCTCGATATCTTCGAACCAGTACGTCGCGGCCCCGTCGAAGTAGACCCGCGCCTCGTGGCCCGCCGCGTCCAACTGCGCGGCGTAGGTCAAGGGGTTCGCGAACTTGCCCGGTCGCTCCGGATGCGAGAGGAGGATGAACGCGTGTTTCGTCATAGCCGGTTCGGGAGACGGCCGCGACCCGGATAGTAACCGTCTCGAATACCTTCCCCGGATCGACTTCGGGGGGTCCGACACGCGGTCTCGAGGCGGCAGGGCCGTCGGCTGCGGGTGTCGGGATCCGAGGCCGCTTTCGGTCGCGAGACGCGGGACCGTTCAATCGGCGCGGATCGAGATATCGGGCTGGTGTTCGCAGTCCCCCGTCACGAACTGTTTCAGGACGCGCTCCTCTAACCGGTGGAGCGTCTCGCTACACGTCGACTTGGCGATGTCGAGTTCGTCCGCGAGTTCGACCAGCGTGATCCGGCGCGGCGTGTCGTAGTAGCCGCGGTCGATCGCCTCGTAGAGGAGCCACTGCTGTCTGTCGGTGAGCAGCGACTCGGAGTCGGCCTCCGGTTGCACCCGCTCGAGCGAATACGTGATACCGGAGTCGGTCAGGCTCTCGCCGAGCCGCGAGAGTTGCTCCTGGGGGATCGTCGTCTCCAGGGCCATCCGCCCGTCGCTGATCTCGAAGGGGGTCCGAAGCGGCACGCCCGACGACTGGATCGCGGTCAACACCACCGGCGACGTCGTCTCGAGCTGGAGACGCCGCCGGTGACAGGCCGTCTCGAGGACCGTCAGATCGGTCACCGAGTCGTCGGCCCGGAAGGCCTCGCAGATCCGGTCGGCCGCCGTCCCGAGGACCTCGAGCCGGGCGGCTCCCGTCCCGTCGGTGGCCGTCGCCGCGAGGACCCGAAATCGAGCGTCGGGGTAGTCGCGCGATATTCGGCCGATCCATGCGTCCGCTGGAATCGTGACGGTGAGTTCGACGTAGGGCATGATGTGGGGCGGTCGCGATCGGCGTCGGTACGACACCGGTCGGACTCGAGCTACCCCACTGTTTTAGGCACACCTAAGAATAGGTTGGCGCGGATATGTTCGCCGCTCACGTAAATACGCCAGTCGTATGATGGGGTCGTCGGCTCGGTCGGATCCACCATATCGGCGATGTTCGCGGTAGTACCGAACGGCCGTGTTCGAACGAGCGGGCGACTCGAGTCCCGCGAGATCGACGCCCGACTCGAGGATCGACAGCCCGTCGATAGCCGTGTCCGGCCCTCGAGTGTGGGACGACCCGTTCGACCGCGAGCGGCGAGCGCGTATTTAAACGACGATCCGGATTGATTCGTCAGAGTCCCTATCCGCGATCCGCATGTGAGAACGACCGATGACTGATCACGACTCCGGCGTCGCCGTCACGTTCCACCCCCAGACGTGGACCGATTCGGCGGGCGCGGCACACGATTGGGACCGGAAACAGCTGATCCCCGCCGAGGGGCGGGACCCGGTCACCTACGTCGTTCCGCTCGAGGACGGGACTGACGAGGACGGCACCGTCTACCCGGACGAGTCCTACGAGGCGAATCAGTTGCAGGCCCACCCCGCGGCCCCGGACTGGGTGCGCGAGTGGGACGGGCCGTACTACGTCACGACGGAGTCGGTCTCCGAGACGTGAGCGATCGGCGGTCGGCCGCCGTCGAACCACCTCTATTCACAGACTATCCAGTAATTATAAGTTTCCCAGAGCGGTATCCGAGAACGGAAGCGCTCTCCCAGGGACTACGCGAAAGTCCCAGGTGTCCTAGCACCTGAGACGCGCTTCCAAACCTCCGCGGTTTGCAAGCATGATTCCGTACTTACTCGCGAGGCATAAAAGTCTCGCACGATCCGTCGCGCGTCGGTATTCGATTAGGTTTGGTTCGAGCAGGCTCGAGCGATACGACCAGTGCTGTCCGAAATCGCTGTACGAGAAATACGGCACTCGAGGTGACAGGCGATGAGTTCCGACGGCACGCTCGGGACGTGTTCACGCTGTGGCCGCGACGTGCTGATCACCCACTGTCTCGGCCCCGGTGAATGCTACGCGTGGCCCTGTGGCTGTCGTCAGCCACCCACGGCGGTAGCGAATGAAGACGACGCCTAATTCGGTAGTCAATCACTGACCCTCACCTGGGTCGTACTCAAGTAATCCACCTAACTGAAGACAGCTAATCTGGCTTCGATCTCTTCATGATGGAATAATGGCATAAAACCCACGCAGAACTTGGGTACTTTTTAACAACACCTATGATTCACTGATCCCCCAAATATGACTCTTGATTGAAAGAAACGCAGGGTGGTTCCACTACCGGTCTAGTACTCAAATAATAGAAGTTCTTAATACTCTAACTGTGTTTGACGGGATATGCCCGATTTGTTTGAGATTGAGAATTCACTGAGTAGGAAAGCCCCTACTTCAACACCGAAGTACGAAATAGTCCCATCTACCAATAAAATATCTGTGTCAAAAGGAGAGAAAGCCACACTTAGAATTTATTTAACTGGATATGGTGAGATAGAACGCCACAAATTGACGATGTTTTTGGAATATGACTCTCTTTTATCAGGTGAAGGAGGGAATTTCTCAATTCCTTTTGCAAAGAACGAAGACGGAGGTATATCCTATGGTAAACCCGCTATCGAAAGTGACGACCAGTTTGTACGTGAGATAGAGGGCAATTCAACTACTGTTTATATCACTGATTTCATTTTCTTTGATAGCCCAGCGTTTGAGTTTCCAGACGAGAAAGGCAGTGAAGATTGGATGTATCCAGTTATCATATCTGAAGGTGATTGGGGAAAGCATGCACCGATCGAGGTAGAATTAAACATTGACGAAGATGCTGAACCTGGTGACTATGATTTCCAGATGTTTTTGATGTATAGCGATCGCCTAGAATCATACCAATCGAGTACAACCGTTAAAATACATGTACAGTCGAAAGTAGAAGAATATGAACCTTGGCCACAACGGTTCGCTATCTTTGGTGCATTGGTTGCACTAGCAAGCCTGATTTATCAGACGGGATTTTTTGCACTATTCTGGTAATGAACGGGTAGATGTAAACCACGAAGACTCGCTACGCTCCTCGTCGGTGTGTCATCAGAAATGGGTTGGGGCGGATTTGAACCACGGTCGTTCCGCTTCGCTCCACTCCCTGATTCAAATCCGCCCAACGTCACGATACTGCCGCTCGCGTATTTGCTCGCGGCAGAAGTAGTGGGTTGGGGCGGATTTGAACCGCCGGCTTCCTCCGTGTGAAGGAGGTATCATAACCGGACTAGATCACCAACCCGCACGAGGCCCTTCCCGTGCGTCTGACTTAAGACTTCCTTTCAGCGGTCGTCGGCGTCGCTCGAGCGACCCCCATCAACGCGCCCACGCACGTCACCAGCGACCCCACGAACCCGATGGGCCGCACGCCGCTCGAGGCCGAGCGCATCCGCCCGGACCGCCTCGAGCCGACTCGGCTCGGGTTCGGTTTCGACCGCGAGCCCGAGCCGTGATCGGACGCGATCGGCGTGGGGCTCGAGCGTTTCCGCAACGCCCAGACGGGCGTGTTCGGCGGCGCGAGCGAGGTAATACCGGCTGTCGTGGAAGTGGTTGTTCATTGGTTCTCTCCCGTAGAAAGGTTAGCTGAGTATATAGTCCTATCGTAGAGGACGAATTTCGATGCCGCTCCCGCGGGCGATCTCGAACCCGACACGCGATCGATTGACATACGTCACTCCGTGAGAATTCCCGGCTATGAACGAGTTCCAGTCGGTCGCGCTCGAGCGCGAGGGGGCGACCGCCGACCTGGTCGTCGAGGGCGGGCAGGTGTACTGTTCGAACCGCCGCGAATTTCTCGACCGCGATGTCGCGATCGTCGGCGACAGGATCGCCGCCTTGCTCGCGGACGCCGAGTCGGTCACCGGCCCGGAGACGACGGTCGTCTCGGCGGCCGACGGCGTCGTCCTCCCGGGGCTGATCGACGCCCACACCCACGCCGACATCCAGCTGCTGTTCGACCGCGAAGTGCCCCATCTGCTTGCATCGGGGACTACCTCGATCGTCACCGAGAGTTCCGGCCTCGGGCTGCTCTTTGGCAGCCGCGGTGTCGAAACCTTCCTCGAGCGGACCGCCGACGCCCCGGTCTCGGCCTCCGTCTCCCTGCCGCCACAGGACTTCGTCGACACCTTCGAACCGGCGACGGGGACGCCGGCCGAACTCGAGGCGCTCTCGGACCTGCTGGATCACGACCGGGTCGTCGGCGTCGGCGAGATCGACTGGATCCACGTCGTCGGCCGCGACGCGCCGGTCGAGGACCTCTACGAGCGCACCCGCGAGCGCGATCTCCCGATCGTCGGCCACGGCGCGGGCTGTCGGGGCGAGGCGCTGCGGGCGTTCGCGACCGTCGTCGACAACGACCACGAGGCGATTTCGGCCGACGGGATCCGCGAGCGCGCCGCCAACGGGATCCACGTCGTCGGCCGCTCCGGCTCGATCCGAGACGACCTCGAGGCGCTGATCGATGCCTACCCGGACCTCGACCCGCGGAGCGTCTCGCTGTCGACCGATGGCGTCTGGCCCGGCGACCTGCTCGAGGGCTTTGGCATGGCCGAGATCGTCCGCCGGCTGATCGACGCCGGGATCGAGCCGGCCGACGCGATCGACGCCGCGAGCCGGAACACCGCAGCCCACTTCGGACTCGCGGACCGGGGCGTCGTCGAACCGGGTGCCGTCGCCGACCTCGTCGTCGTCGACGACCTCGAGTCGATGGCCGTCGAGACGGTCCTCTCCGAGGGCAAGGTCGTCGTCGCCGACGGCGAGCCCCTCGTCGACGCCAGGACCGATCCCTACCCCGACTACGTCTACGACACGA
Organism: Natrinema sp. H-ect1; assembly: GCF_041821105.1. Classification (NCBI taxonomy): domain Archaea; kingdom Methanobacteriati; phylum Methanobacteriota; class Halobacteria; order Halobacteriales; family Natrialbaceae; genus Natrinema; species Natrinema sp. H-ect1. The sequence goes on from NZ_JBGUBA010000006.1 coordinate 180,375, forward strand.
TCTCGGTCGACGTCTCGGCCGAGCGCTTCACCGCGCCGCTCGAGGCCGGGCCCGAGGGCCGTGTCCGCGCGATGGCGGTCGACCGCGGGCTCGTGACGACCGAAACGACCGCCGATGCCGCCGTCGTCGACGGACCGGACGGCTCGAGCCGCCGGCTCGGCCCCGACCCCGCCACCGACGTCCTCACCGCGACAGTCCTCGATCGCGACCCGGCGACCGAGGAACGGGGCTTTACCGGCTTCCTCACGGGCTTCGGCCTCGAGTCGGGCGCGCTCGCTACCTCGGCCGTCTGGGAGGCGACCGGGCTTGTGACCGTCGCCGCGGATACCGACGACGCCGTCGTCGCCGCCGACCGCGTCGCCTCGATGGGCGGCGGGATCGCAATCGCCCGCGACGGCGAGGTGGTCGCCGACCTCGCCATGCCGGTCGCCGGGGCCGCCGCCGAACTCCCGCCCGAGCAGTTCGCCGCGGAGTTCGAGGCGCTCGAGGACGCCCTCCGCGAGGCCGGCGTCGACATCGACCGGCCGCTGTTGACCGCGCAAACGCTGACGTTCCCCGGCGTTCCGACGCTGAAGCTCACGGCGTCGGGCTACGCCGACGTACTGGGCCAGTCCGTCGTCGGCCTCGAGCCGGCGGCGGACACCGACGACTGAGCCGCGCGGATCGCGCTTCGGTCCCCGCCGGCCGAACCGACCCCATTCTCGGCTCCATCTACCATTATAATTCTACGGATAACCGGCGTTTCACCCGGTAACACTCCCGTTAGCGAGAATATAACCGGTTCTGGAACGAACCGGATACCGTCATGCAACGACGAACGCGGAACGCGGATCGAACCGACTCACGACCGATCGGACCGGCCGGCGCGGCGACGGCGGTGAGCCGCTGATGGCATTCGAGAGCGGCCCCGCCGCCGTCGTGTTGCTCGTCGGCCGACTGCTGTTCGGCGGGCTGATACTCTACCAGGGAATCAACCACTTCCTCGCGCCGGACGCGATGGCCGGCTACGCCGAGGCCAAGGGCGTCCCGGCGCCCACGTTCGGCGTCGTCGCCTCGGGCGTCGTCCTCGTTCTCGGTGGTCTCGGCCTCGTCCTCGGCGTCTACCCCGTCATCGCGGCGGGGGCGCTGGCTGTCTTCTTCCTCGTCGCGACGCCGCTCATGCACGACTTCTGGGCGGTTCCCGACGACCAGAGACAGAACGAGATGAACCACTTCACCAAGAACGTCGAACTGTTCGCCGCGTCGCTGCTCGTGCTGGTGCTGGCGAGCCAGCCGTGGGGCTACGCGCTGAACGTCGGTCTCTGAGCAGGTTTCTCAACGAGACGACGTCTCGCGGCCACAGGACGGTAGTACGAACGGCGGGCTCTCGGCCGACTCACCGGCTCGAGCGATGGGTTCCGACCCGGACCACCAACGTGGTTCGGCGAACGGTTCAAGCGGTTCGTCGCCGACCGGTCTCGTATGGCAACGAACGAACCGACCGCGGGGGCCGCCGAGACGAAGCAGTTCCTCGTGACCTGTGACAACTGTGCCTACGAGCGGTCGGCGACGGGCCGTGCCGAAGCGACCCGACTCGGCACCGATCATCACCGGGAAACCGGTCACGACCCCGTCGCCCTCGAGGTCCCGGCATCGGCCGCCGGCCCGTAATCCGGGCCCCGCCGGTAATACGGATCGCACCCGCGTCGTCTCTCGAGTACTGCGTGTGGCGGCCGCTCTCGCCGTGTCCTCGAGCGACGGAAAACACCGATTCAGGTCAGTACTCCGGCGATTCTTCGGGTTCGCCGTCGCGGGCATTGACGACGCGCGCGATCGTGAACAGGCCGTCGGAGAGCCGGTTGAGATACTGCACCGCGTCCTCGTTGATCTGTTCTTCGCCAGCGAGCGCGACCGCGCGGCGCTCGGCGCGCCGACAGACCGTGCGGGCGTGATGGAGCGCGGCCCCATCGTCGCTGCCGGTCGGCAGGACGAAGGAAGTCAGCGGCTCGAGTTCCTCATCGTAGGCATCGATCCAATCCTCGACGGTCTCGACGTGGTCGGGCCGGATCGCGGGGTCGTCCTCGTCGGGGTCAGGATTTGCGAAGTCCGCCTGCACGATGTGGAGGTGGTTCTGGATCGCCGACAGGTGGTCGTTGACGTCGTCGTAGTCGGTCGGGCGGATCGTCCCGAGCAAGGCGTTGAGTTCGTCGACGGTCCCGTAGGCCTCGATCCGGGCGCTCGCCTTCGAGACGCGGCTCATGTCGCGGAGGTCCGTCTCCCCGTCGTCGCCGCGGCCGGTGTAGATCGACATGACTGGACCGACGGACGGCGGCTACTTAATTTCCGCGTCGGCCGCGCCGTCGATCGGTCGGCCGAATCAGTAGTTTCAACTCGCTCGACCCGCTATCGCCGCGCATGGCTATGGAACTCGACCACGAGTGCCCCAACTGCGGGGCGGAAAAGACCTTCTACCGCGCTGCCAGCACGTCGCTGCACCTCGGCGAGAAGGTCAAGTGGCACTGCCCGGACTGTGACTACGGCTTCGTCCGGATCGGCGACAACGGCACCGCCGTCGACTCCAGCACCGCGTAAGCGTCTCGGGTACGCCGACGCCATTCGCTCGCAGGGAGCTGCCATGCGGCGACCGACCACACCCTTGTGAGGGGGTGGGTCACCCGAGCGAGAGGTTGATCGTTTTCGTCTGTCGGTAGTGATCCAGCGTGTCGGCGCTCAGTTCCCGCCCGATCCCGGACTGTTTGTAGCCGCCAAACGGCAGTCCCGGTACGAGATCGTGGTAGCTGTTTATCCAGATGTACCCCGCTTCGATATCCCTCGCGGCCCGGTTCGCTTGTGTAATATCGTCGGTGATGACGCCGCCGGCGAGTCCGTAGTCGACGTCGTTGGCCAACTCCATCATCGTCTCGTAGTCGCTCCAGCGGAACACTTCGAGTACCGGACCGAAGATCTCCTCCTGAACGGCGGTGTGGTCGTGTTCGAGTCCCTCGATGAGGGTCGGTTCGACGTAACAGCCCTCGGAGAGGACCTCGTCGTCGGGACGGTCGCCGCCAGTGAGGAACCGCCCGCCGGCGTCCTGTGCCGCCTCGAGGTACTCGAGCGTCCGATCGACCTGTGCCGTGGAAACCTTCGGGCCGAGGTCAGTCTCCTCGCGGAGCGGATCGCCGATTTCCATCCCGGCGATCGCATCGACGAGTCCGTCGAGGACATCGTCGGCGACGTCCTCGTGGACGAACAATCGCGAGCCGGCCTCACAGCACTCGCCGGTGTTGTAGAAGATCGCGGCCGTAATCAACTGAACTGCGTTCGGAACGTCGACGTCGGAGAAGACGACCACGGGGCTCTTGCCGCCGAGTTCGAGCGTCACGTCGGTGACGTTCTCCGCCGCGTTCGTCATGACCTGCTTGCCGACGGCGGTCGACCCGGTAAACGCGACCTTTCGAACGTCGGGATGGCGAGTCAGCGGGTCGCCAGCTTCCTCGCCGAATCCGGTAACGACGTTGACGACGCCGTCCGGAACGATCCCGTCGAGCAGTTCGGCCAGCCGAAGTGCGGAGAGTGGCGTCTGTTCGGCGGGTTTCAACACCGTACAGTTGCCAGCAGCGAGCGCGGGTGCGAGTTTCCACGACGCCATCAGCAGCGGGAAGTTCCACGGGATTACCTGTGCGACGACGCCGTACGGTTCCGAAATCACCTGTCCGTATCTCGAGCCCTCGGTCATCGTCTCGCCGCCGTTCTCGCGGACGATTCCCGCGAAGTAGCGGAACTGTTCTGCGGCCGAGTTGACGTCGATCCTCGCCTCCGTGATCGGTTTCCCGTTGTCGAGCGTCTCCAACCGGGCGAGTTCGTCGGCGTTGTCCTCGATCGCGTCGGCGATTTCTAGCAGGACCCGTTGGCGATCGCCGGGTGAGGACCCCGACCACTCCGTCTCGAACGCCTCCCACGCGGCATCGACCGCACGATCGATGTCCGCTTCGCGACCGCGGGCAACGGATGCGAGTTCCTGATTCGTCGTCGGATCGGTCGTTGCGAACGTTTCGCCGCCCGCCGACTCCACGAACTCGCCGCCGATATACAGCGACGTCCGCTCCGGGACGACCGCATCGGCCGTCTCGCGGTGGCGCTCCAGTACGTCGTTTCGGCGATCCTCGGCTGAGCCTGGGTGACTGGCCATGGGTCCCACTGATGCTCAGTCGCGTGGAAAAGGTTTGGCAATCGGCAACATGGATGTAATCGAACGTGGTTTATATATTGGACGTGTGAAAGGTACCGGGAGGCGAATTTGGCAGTCGACGTAACCTATTTTCGTTTCTACCACGGACCCAACACCGGCGAGACCCCGCGCTTGCTCCTGTATTGGCCGCCGTCGCGTCGACCGACGATCGCGGTCAACGCCCACAGAATAGGGTCTGCCGGTCAGGACTCGTCCGTGAGCGCCTGCCACGACAGCCGCGGGCTTCGCGCGGCACTCGTTTGATCGATCCGGCGTGCTGTCGTGCGTTCCGGCGCGGCCTCGAGCGTCGCGTCGTCCTCGCCGGCGACGGCGTTGAACGCGGCGGCGAGCCGATCGAGGGTGGCCTTGCTCTCGACCTCGGTCGGCTCGGTCATCAGGGCCTCGGGGACGATCTCGGGCCACTTGGTCGTCGGCGGGTGGACGCCGTAGTCGAGCATCCGCTTTGCGACGTCGGCGGCGTCTTGCTCGCCGGCGCTGGCGACGAACTCGTGGTGGAAGGGACCGTAGGGAACGTCGTACTCGATCCGCTCGGCGAGGTAGTTCGCGTTCAGTACCGCCGAGGCGCTGGCGTCGGCCAGCCCCTCGTCGCCGAGCCGCGCGATGTAGGCGAAGGCCTTGAGCAACACCAGCCAGTTGCCGTAGAAGCCGTGGACCTTCCCGATGGTGTGGTCGGGCTCGAAGCGTTCGTACCGGGGCTCGCCGCCCGCGGACTCGGCCTCGCGCTGGCGCACCCGGGGCGCGGGCAGGAACGGCGCGAGGTCGTCGACGACGCCGACTGGCCCCGCACCCGGCCCGCCGCCGCCGTGGGGCGTCGCGAACGTCTTGTGGACGTTGTAATGCATCACGTCGAAGCCCATGTCGCCCGGCCGCGCGCGGCCGAGCAGGGCGTTCAGGTTCGCCCCGTCGTAGTAGAGCAGTCCGCCCGCGTCGTGGACCAGCTCGGCGATCTCGGTGATGTCGCGCTCGAACAGTCCGAGCGTGTTGGGGTTCGTGAGCATGAGCGCCGCCGTGTTCTCCGAGAGGGCGGCCTCGAGCGCCTCGAGGTCGACCCGGCCCTCGTCGTCGCTGGGCAGGGAAACGACGTCGTAGCCACCCAGGGCGGCGGTCGCGAAGTTGGTGCCGTGGGCGCTCTCGGGAACGATGACCTCGTCGCGGTGGCCCTCGCCGTTGTGTTCGTGGTAGGCCGCCGCGACGCGGATGCCGACGAACTCGCCGGCGGCCCCGGCAGGCGGCTGCAGCGTCACCGCGTCCATGCCGCCGATCCGACCGAGGTAGTCCTGCAGGCGATAGAGCAGTTCCAGATTGCCCTGTACCGACCCCTCGGAGCGGTCGGGATGAACCGCCGCCGACGGCAGCGCGGCCACGTCCTCGGTGAATTTCGGGTTGTACTTCATCGTACACGAGCCAAGCGGGTAGGGACCGCTGTCGATCCCGTAGATCATCTGGGAGAGTCGCGTGTAGTGACGCGCCAGTTCGGGTTCGGAGAGTTCCGGTAGCTCGAGCGAGTCACGGGTGAGGTCGTCGGGCAGCGGCGACTCGCCGTCGGCCGTCTCCTCGTCACCGCCGATCTCGACCCGCGTCAGATCCTTCTCGGAAAGCAGCGGCTCGTACTCACCGTTCTCGACGTAGCGGGCCTGATCGTACCGGACCTGCGGGTCGTCCGGTCGCTCGTCACTCATCGGATCACCCCCTCGAGCGCCGCGACGAAGCGATCCAGCCGCTCGTCGGGGACGCCGGCGACGCAGACCTGAATCTCGTGGTCGCCGACGACGTGGACCGCAAAGCCCCGCTCCTCGAGGTCGTCGGCGACGGCGCGGGCGGGCTGGTCGACGCGGGCGACGAACTCCCGGAGGTGGTGTCGGTCGTGGACCGGCGCTTTCACGCCGACGATCTCGTCGAGTCGAGCCGCGAGATCACGCGCGCGTCGGACGTCGCGCTCCGCGAGATCGACCATGCCGCTCGGGCCGAGGACGGCAGCGTGCATCGCGGTCCGGAGCGCGACCCAGGCCTGGTTCGTACAGATGTTGCTCGTGGCCCGCTCCCGACGGATATGCTGTTCGCGGGTCTGGAGCGTCAGCGTGTACGCCCGGCGGTCGGTCGCGTCCTCGCTGGCCCCGACCAGCCGGCCGGGGACTTGCCGGAGGTAGTCCTCCCGCGTTGCGAACAGGCCCAATCCCATCCCGTAGCTCGTCGGGAGCCCCAGGACGCTGGCGTCGCCGATGACGACGTCCGCGCCGACGTCGGCGGGGCGCTCGAGCAGGGAGAGCGCGATCGGGTCCGAGCCGAGGACGAAGAGCGCATCGTTGGACTCGGCGAGGTCGCCGACGGCCTCGAGACGTTCCTCGATCGTTCCCCGTACCGTGGGGTTCTCGGCGTAGATCATGACGACCTCCTCGTCGGCGGCGGCCTCGAGTCCCGCGCGGTCGACGGTGCCGTCCTCGACGGGGTAGGACTCGACCACGAGATCGGTACCGGCGACGTAGTTCTCGAGGGTGCTTCGGCGCTCCTCGCGGAGCAGTTCGGGGACGAGGACGCGGTGCCCCGTGGTGTCGCGGACGCGATCGGCCAGCGTCGCGGCCTCGCCCAGCGCCGTCGCGGCGTCGTACATCGAACAGTTCGCGACCGGGAGCCCGGTCAGCTCGACCAACAGCGACTGGTACTCGAACAGGGCCTGCAGGAACCCCTGTGAGACCTCGGGCTGGTACTGCGTATAAGAGGTCAGAAACTCCGAGCGGTCCGCGAGGTGATCGACCAGCGACGGCACGTAATAGCCGTAGTGGCCCCGTCCGAGCAGTTCGGTCACCTCGTCGTTGCGGGCCAGCAGCGACCGTACCAGTCGCCGCGTTTCCCGTTCCGATCGCGCGTCGATGTCGAAGCGCCCGTCGAACGCGACCTCGGCCGGAACGTCGAAGAGGTCCTCGACGGAGTCCGCGCCGACCGCCTCGAGCATCGCCGTGCGGTCCTCCTCCGTGTGGGGAGCGTAGGGGCTCCCCGTAGCGTGTGATCCGTGCATAGCTAGCCGTGGTCCCGGTCGATCGACCCGATCGGTCGCCCCCTGCAGCGTCGGCGGCGTTCGATCCGAGACACGATACTGGTCTCTAGCGGAGGGGGCATAATGAACGCACCCGTTTCGGTGCGATCGACGGTGACCGCGGCCGCGCTCGCCGTCCCGGCCCCTGCAGTCGCCACACGGGCGACTATCTTTAAGCAGCGAGAGAAT
>NZ_JBGUBA010000007.1:0-128947 GCF_041821105.1 Natrinema sp. H-ect1
AAGGAGGAGTGTCCTCGTGAGTGAAAACGAACGAGGGCTCGGAAGACGCAAAGCGTCTTCCGGCGCTTTTCATCGAAGTTTTCCCGAGGGTGCGCCGAAGGCGCACCCGCAGAGGAAAAGTTCGGTTCTATTGAATATGGCCTTCGTCGCGAAGCTGGTCGGCTTCGCTTTTCTCGTAGCGCCAGGTGATGTCGGCTTTCTCGTCCTGCCAGTCCCAGGGTTCGACGAGGACGACGTCGTCCTCACGGATCCAGATGCGTTTTTGCATCTTCCCGGGAATCCGCGCGGTGCGTTCGGTGCCGTCGGCACAGCGTACCTTGACTCGATTCGCCCCGAGCATGTTCGTGACGGTCGCGAAGACCTCGTCGTCCTCGGGCATCCGGAGGTTCTTCCGACCGCCCTCGCCGTCGTCGCTCATGGCCCCAGATTGGCGGTCGAGGGGTTTAACCCTTTACTGATTGCGTGGACGGAATCGCTAGCCGTCGCGGTTACGGCCCGATCGCTCGGCCCCCGAAACCACGCCGCTTATTTCGCTTGGCTCTGCAACCCAGCGTATGCTCCGTAATCTCGGCGCGCTCGGTCTCGCCGGTATCGTCCTCTTGCTCGCGGGAATCGGCCTCATCGCGTACGCGAACTGGATCGTCGCCGTCGGGATGGCGCTGGTACTGGCCGGGCTCGGGCTCGTGGTCAAATCCCTGATCTCCGGCATGCTCCAGAATTTCGGCATGTTCTGACGGTCTCGAGCCCGTTCCGTCCCCTGCTGTGTTTTGGTCTCCCTCTCGTCGGTTCCGGTATGGGGCCGTCGCTTCACTACTCCGACCTCGTGTTGCTCGCCATCGCGGCGAGTCTCGGGACCGGTGCCCTCGTGGGGGACGCGACGCCGGTCCCGTCACCGATGGCGATCCTCGCCCTCGGCGTCGTCGCGGTTGCCTTCATCGGACACGCGCTGTTTATCAACGGCCCGGTCGACGATACCGAGGATCTCGGCGTAGAACTCGATCTCGAGGAGGTGCCGCAGGTGCTGTCGCCGACCGAGTCGGCCGACTGACTCACACTTCGTTGTCGCCGGCCCGGTGTTCGCTGATCACCTGATCGACCATCGAGGCCTTGCGCTGTTTCCGTCGTTCGCGGGCCCGGTCGTGCCAGTCGTCGATGACGGCTTCGACGTCGTCCTCGCGGGCGACGGCGAGTTCGTCGACTTCCTGCATCGCCACGTCGTCGGCGGGGCCGACCGGAACCTCGGCCTCGAAGAGGATCTCGTCGGCGATCTCCGAGAGGCCGCCCTCTTTGAGGATCACACGGGGGTCGAACTCCGCCATGAGCTGGGCCGTCGAGCGACCCGCGCCGCTGGCATCCCGGATGTAGACTACGTCGCCGCCGGCGATCCCGTATTGCTCGTCGGCCTCGCGGATCGCACCCTTGGTGAACTTCTCGACGACCTTGACCGGAACCAGCCCCTCCTTCTTCGCCGAGACGTCGCTGAAGTTCGAGTGATCGAGCTTCCAGAGCGCCTTCATTCGCTCGACTTTCTGCTCGAGCGTCTCGACCGTCTCCCGGGCCTCGTCGCGCTCGCGTTCCAGACGGGTGGCCTTTCGCTCCAGTCGGTTCACCTCGCGGTCCTTGCGAACCTGTGTGCGTTCCTCGCGCCGGGCCAGCGAGAGTTCGGACTCGAGTTCGTCGATGCGGTCGTCCCGGTCCTCGAGGCGGCCCTCGAGGGTTTCGACGTGTGATTGCAGCCGTTCGACCTGTCGCTCCAAGTCCTTGATCCGCCGTTCCTCCTCGGTGAGTTCGCGGGGTTCGTGTTCGGTGGTTTCGTCGTCCTCGCCGCCGTTGTCGTCGGTCAGATCCGTCAGGACGGCCTCGACGCTCTCCTCGCCGGCGACGACGCGGGCGGTGACTTTCCCGCGGTCGATCCCCGGCGGCAGCTTGTCGGCGATCCGCTCGAACTGATCCGCGTGGGCGTCGATCGCGTAGAGGGCGGCGGCCATCGCGTCGCGTTGGTGGTCGTTGTCGTAGGGCTGTTCGCGAGTGCGGTGTTGCTTCTCGTCGACCGGGAGGTCGCTGTCGGGCGTCCAGCCGGCGGCGTCGAAGCTCCGGCGGAACTTCTCGACGGTCTCGGGCATCGGCGTCACGTCCGCGGCGACGATGACCGGCCGGCCGCGCTCGACGATCCACTCGATCACGTCGGCGGTGTCGCTGGTCCGTGAACTCCAGACGTCTAACACCTCGCCCTCGAGGGAGACGATGGCGACGGCGGTCGTCGTCCCGGGGTCGATGCCGACGACGACGTGATCGCGCCGTTTCGCGAGCGGGCGGAACTCGATGCCGTCCCGGCGCTCCCGTTCGATCTCGACGCGGACGTCGCCCGAGCGGTTGCGCGAGACGGGGATGTCCTGTGGGCGCGCTTCGACGGTGAACACGGCGTTTGCGAAGCCGCCGTAGGCCTCCCGGACCTCGCGTTCGTAGGCGAGATTCGCGTCCTCGAGTTCGGACTCGACCTCGCGGGCCCGTTTCTTGACGGAGCCGTGGATGCGGCGGGTGTAGCGGTCCTCGCTCCAGCCGCCGCTGCCGGTCGAGCGACCCCGCGAAACCTTCACTTCGGTCGTGTCGGTAAATGCCGACACCTCGTGGCCGACGTTGTGGGCGGCCAGTCGGGCCGCGGCCTCGGCTTCCTGCATGGGGTCTTTCCCGTAGGGGACGCCGTGGCGTTTCGCGACCCGCGAGAGGGGTTCGGGTTGCTCGGCACCCGTCACCTGAACGAGCATGGTGTCGGCGGGCAGCGATCCCAGGAAGTGGATGAGCTGGTCCTTGTCGGCGGCCAGCTCGTACATGTTGTCGGTCGCGACGATCGCCGGCTCCTCGTCGTCGATCAGTCGCCGGAGTTTCCGGTGGGTGACGACGTCACGTGTGACGCCGTCGCCGTCGTAGACGGCCAGTGCGTACGATGGCGCGTCGCCGCGTACGTCACCGCTCTGGATGTCGACACCGAAGACGACTGCATCGAGCGCACTCGTTCGGGTACTCACAGGGGGTCGTAGGGACGAGACGGCTATAAATCCGACGCGGGGTCGCACCTGCTTCGACTGCGGGCCGGCATCGAGCGTGGCACACACTCGACCGGTTCGCCGTCGATCACGTCTCGTCGCCGTCGGGGTACGGAATCTCGAGAGCGTCCCCGTCGTCGGGGACGAACACGGCGTCGGGGTCGCCCGCGAAGACCTCCCGGGCTTGCTCCTCGTGATCGGCGGTGTAGCCGGCGTAGCGCGAGGACAGATGCAGCAGTGCGAGCCGGTCCGCACCCGCCCGGTTCGCGATCTCGGCGGCCTGTCTTGCGGTGGCGTGGGCGGTCTCGGCCGCGCGGTCGGCGCGGTCGTCGGCGAAGGTGGCGTCGTGGATCAGGAGGTCGGGGTCGTCGGCGACCTCGATCGTCGCCTCGGTCGGGCGGGTGTCGCCGGTGTAGACGATCGACCGGCCGGGGCGGGAGTCACCGACGACCTGTTCGGGGTCGACGACGGTGCCGTCCTCGAGTTCGACCGACTCGCCCTCGTGGAGCCGCGAGAACTTCGGGCCGACGGGGACACCGAGTTCCTCGGCGCGCTCGCGATCGAACCGGCCCTTGCGGTCGTCCTCGAGGAGCGCGTAGCCGACCGAGCGGGTGTCGTGATCGGTTCCGAACGCGCGGACCTCGTACTCGTCGGTGCGGTAGGCGACGTCGCCGTCCCCGACTTCGTTGATCCGCACGGGAAACGAGGGGCGGTTTCCGAGCGCGTTGATCAGGCCCTTGATCTGCCCGCGCGTCCCGTGGGGGGTGTGGATCGCCAGCGGCTCCTCGCGGTCGTTGAACGCCATCGTCTGGAGCAGCCCCGGGATCCCGAGGACGTGATCGCCGTGACAGTGCGTGACGAATAGCTGCGAGACGGAAAATCCCGTACCGAAGCGCATCATCTGGCGCTGTGTCCCCTCGCCGGCGTCGAACAGCAGCTCCTCGCCCTCGCGGGCGACGAAGACGCTGCTCGGATTCCGGTCGGTCGTCGGGATCGCCCCGGCCGTCCCCAGAAACGTCACGCGCAGTGGCATCGCCCAAGACTCGGCGGGCCGCGACTAAACCGGCTTCGGATCGCTCGAGGGCGGCGTTCGACACCGCCGTGCGATAGTAGGCGGTGACAAACGCCGTAGCGGGGGCGCGTGCCGGTCGAGTTTCGGGTCGGCGTCCGAACGGACAGCCTCCGTGAACTGTGGTAAGCGGAGACTATTCGGGGAAACCGATTCGAACCGATTCGCCGTCCTGCGAACGGACGACGCGTTTTACCACCGTCGGCCCGAATGGGGGAACGACGACCCCCAGATGAGCCCGCAACTGACGTTCGGCACGGTAAAGCGGATCGGCGCAATCCTGCTCGCGATCGCGATCGTCCTCGCCGCCGGGATCGTGGTCGGGCAGGCCCCCGCCATCTTCGGCGTCGAGGAGGACCCCGAGGCCTCGGTCACGTTCGAGGACCAGCAGGGCAACGGTACCGCGGTCACGATCCGCGAGGTCTCACTCTCCGAGGGCGGCTACGTCGTCGTCACCGACGGCGGCGACGAGCCGCTCGCGGTGTCGAACCGGCTCGAGGCCGGCACTCACGAGGACGTCACCGTCGAACGCGCCGACGACGCGACCCGCGAACTCGTCGGCCAGCTGACGGCGACGGTCCACCGGGATACCTCGGACCAGGAGGGCTACGCCTACGGCGAGACCGACGGCGAGGAGGACCAGCCCTACCTCGAGGCCGGGTTCCCGGTCAGCGACACCGCGACGGTGACGACGAGCGAGGAAGACGCACTGAGCGATTCCTTCGCCGTCGAATCGATCGACGCGCCGGCGTCGGCGACGACCAACGAGACGATCCGGGTGAACGCGACGATCCGCAACCCGACCGAGTTCCAGACCCAACAGCCCGTCGAGGTCCGCATCGACGGCGCGGTCTTCGAACGGCAGATCCTGGAACTCGAGGGTGGCGAGTCCCGAACCGTCACCTTCGAGACCGATACGAGCGGCGCGCCGCCGGGCGAGCGGACGATCGGGATCTACACCGACGCCGACGGTGCGGTCTCGACGATCGACCTCGAGTTCCACACTGAGCCGAGCGTCTCGGTCACCGATGCGAGCAACGGGAGCGTGACGGTGGCCGCCGCCACGCCTGAGGAGGGGTTCGTGGCCGTCGAAGACAACGGGTCGGTGGTCGGTACGAGTGACCAGCTCGAGCCGGGCGAACACGAGAACGTGACGATCGCTCTCTCGGACGACGCGTCGATCGATGAAGACGACGATCTGACGGCCGCCCTCTACGCGGGGAGCCCGGCCGACGCCGACGCGGCGTCGCCGATCGAGTTCGAGGGCGAGCCGGTCGAAACGACGTTCACGATCGCGGACGTGGGAGATGGCGCGGACGACGGCGGCGGAAACGAGTCCGACGGCGGGTAGCGACCCGCCCCGGCCGACGACTAACCGACCGATTCTTACCCGCCTGTCCCCTATCGGCTGGCGATGGACGCGCCGCTGTGGACCGAAACCCACGCCCCGGAGCTGGCCGAGTTGCCACAGGACGACGCTCGCGAGTACTTGGAGCGAGCCGTCGAGGAGCCGATCAACCTCCTCCTGCAGGGCCCGCCCGGGAGCGGGAAGACCGCCGCGGCGCGCGCACTGGCCCGCGAGGCCCACGCGGACCCGGACAACGACTTCGTCGAGATCAACGTCGCCGACTTCTTCGGCCGGACCAAGACCGAGATCAAGAACGATCCGCGATTCGAACACTTCCTCGTCGGGCGCTCGTCGCTGTCCAAACGGGACATGATCAACCACGTCCTCAAGGAGTCCGCGAGCTACGCGCCCGTTTCGGGCGGGTACACCACCATTTTGCTGGACAACGCCGAGGACGTCCGCGAGGACTTCCAGCAGGCCCTGCGCCGGATCATGGAGCAACACCATCGGACGACGCAGTTTATCATCGGGACGCGCCAGCCCACCAAGCTCATCCCGCCGATCCGCTCGCGGTGTTTCCCCGTCTCCTTCCCCGCGCCGACCAGCGAGGCGATCGTCACCGTCCTCGAGCGAATCGTCGAGCGCGAGGGTGTCGACTACGACGACGACGGCCTCGAGTTCGTCGCCGGCTACGCCGACGGCAACCTCCGGCAGGCAATTCTCGCGGCGCAGACGACCGTCGAGGACGCGGGCGAACTCACGATGAGCGCGGCCTACGAGACCATCGGCGAGGTCGGCCTCGAGGACGAGATCGAGTCGATGCTCGACGACGCCGAGGCCGGCGACTTTACCGACGCCCGGTCGACGCTGGATGACCTGCTCGTCGACGAGGGGTTGGACGGCAACGAGGTCCTCGAGAGTATCCTCAGGATCGCTCGCAAGCGATATCAGGGCGAGCAGCTCGCCGAGATCCACCGGCTGGCGGCCGACGTCGACTTCGAGATGCACGAAGGGACCAGCGACCGGCTCCACGTCTCGGGGCTGCTGGCGGAACTGGGTCGGGACGCCTGACTGCCGGCGAGGCGATCCGCCTCGGATCCCCCTGTCCCGAGCCCCGATCAGTCGGTTTCGGTTTCGAGTTCTGCCAGCGAGTCCGGTCTGACCACGTACGCGAGGCCGATCACGAGACAGATTCCACCGGTGACGATCGTCTCGAACGCGCCGCCGATTCCGGTACCGTAGCCGGTCAGCCCGAGTCCGACGATGCCGGCACCCGCGACCGAGACGAGGACGCCGAACGCGCGACTCGAGAGGGAGACGTACCGCGAGAGAACCAACGCGAGCGCGAAGGGGATCGCCGCGGCGAAGGTGATCGCCAACTCGCGGTCCAGCCATTGCCCGTCGGCGGCCGTCAGCAGGGAAAGCACCGTGGCGGTAATCGCCAGACAGCCGAGTAACGCCAGCCCGGCCCGGGCGTTGCGATCGCGCCAGCGGGTCCGCGAGACGTAGCCGTAGCCGAGCCACAGGCAGAGTAGCCCGACACCGCCGAGTCCCCGGACCGCGTCCCGTACCGACCCCGCGTCCACGAGGGTCCGATACGTGAGTCCGACGACGATCACAGCAACGAGCCCGAGACCGAGGAGGCGGGCCCACCGCGGCGGCTCCCGGGCTGGGGTCTCTCGACTCATGGGATTTCCTACGAGTTCGGTGCGAAAAAACGTCTCCTCTCTCACACGTGGGGGTCGTTTTCTTCAGGTCGTCGTGCGAACGTCTCCGTATGCCAACGCTTCTCGAGACCCACATCAAGAATCGCTTTCGCGTCCAGCCCAATCACGCGAACAACAACGACACGCTCCACGGCGGCAACCTGATGAAGTGGCTCGACGAAGTGAGCGCGATGTCGGCGATGCGCTTTGCCGGCGAGACCTGCGTCACCGCCCGCGTGAACGAACTCGACTTCGAGCGCCCGATCCGGATCGGCGATACGGCCCTTGTCGAGGCCTACGTCTACGACGCCGGCCGGACGAGCGTCCACGTCGCACTGCGCGCGTGGCGCGAGGAACCCCGCAGCGGCGAGACCGAGAAGACCACCGAGTCGACGTTTACGTTCGTCGCGATCGACGAGAACGGCGAGACGGTCCCGGTCCCGGACCTCTCTGTCGAGACCGAGAAAGGGGAACGGCTTCGGGATCGCGTCCACGAGATTGAGAACTGAACGGGATCGCTGCGGTGGCGCGCGCCGGGGCGCGGTTCGTCACCGACGAACCGCGACGTAACGCTGCGCGTGGTCGTCGCGAGCGGAACGAGCGACTGCTCGGAAGACGCGAAGCGTCTTCCGTTGGATGAGTGAGCGACCGTCGGGAGCGAACGAATCGGTTGGGGAGGGCGTGGTGACTCCGTGTTGCCACGGTAGCAGCAAACCCGTTTCCCCGTCGTTCTGTATCCGTTAGACGGATTTAGCTACCATAACCGACAGACGTTATGAAGAGTCTCGCTCGAGGACCAGCACGTACCGCGTCAGCGACCGATGCACCCGGCGTTCGAAGGCCGAATCGACCTCCCAGCCCGCGGCCCGTGCCTCGCCGGCCCACGAGCGATCGGCGATCATGACCGCTCGCGGCGCGACCCGGTGGGCTTCCGCGAGCGCGCCCGCGACGAGGTCCTCGAGCCGGTGGGTATCGATCTTCGACTGGCGGCCGTAGGGCGCGTCGAAGACGACGCCGTCGACCGCGTCGTCGGCGAGCGGGAGCCGGGTTCCGTCGCTACGGGCGACGTGCCAGTCCCCGCGTGCGACGCCGGTCGGCGACGGGCGCTCGGGCTCGAGGAAGTGAGTCAGGTTCTCGCGCGCACCCCGGACCATCTTCGCCTGCGCGTCGGTACCGATCACGTCCGCGCCGACGAGGCCGGCCTCGACGAGGCCGCCACCGGTCCCACACATCGGGTCGAGGATCGTCGCTCCCGCTCGAGCGCCCGCGACGTTTGCGACCGCCCGCGCGAGCAGGGGGTCCATGCTGCCGGGCTGGAAGAACGGTTTGTCCGTCGGTGCGCGCGTGCCGAAATCGCGGACGCTCTCGGCCGCGAGCCAGCCAAGCGCACAGACCGAGGCCGGGTCGCCGTCGGTTCCGGCCCCGACACTCGTCTCGTCGCCGGCCGACTCGAGGACGTCACCGCTGCCCGCGAGCGCCCCCTCCGAAAAGACGACCCGCAGGCAGTGATCGGGGTCCTCGAGGTCGACCGAAAACCCCCGGTCGACCAACACCGCGCCCAGCTCGCGTTCGGCCCGTTCGGTACTCACGCCCGTCGAGCCGTGGACGTCCGTCGCGCGCACGGCGACCGACCCCTCGCGGTCGATCGCGGCGGCCTCGAGGATCGCGCGGGCGCTCGCGAGGTCGGCGTCGCCCCGCCCGACCAGTTCGCTCG
This sequence comes from Natrinema sp. H-ect1, assembly GCF_041821105.1. NCBI lineage: Archaea > Methanobacteriati > Methanobacteriota > Halobacteria > Halobacteriales > Natrialbaceae > Natrinema > Natrinema sp. H-ect1. Next base: position 8,882 of record NZ_JBGUBA010000007.1, read on the forward strand.
CGCGGTGGGTGTAGGCGAGGCCGCGGACCCGCTCGGGGACGACCGCGTCGGCGACGGCCAGCCCGGGCGCGATCCTTTCGACGCCGACCGCGGCGCTTTCGGCCTCTCGGGCCGCGAAGGCGTCGTCTTCGCCGCCCAATTCGAGCAGATACACGCCCGATGGTCGCGGCGGCGCGGCCATGAGCCTACCGCTTTCCGCGAACCGGATACTGTGATCGAATACCACGGCCTGAAACCGCAAGCAGCCCGGAATCGGCGTCTCGGCCGCTTCGGCACGGAGGGTATATACCGGATATATCAGGTGGCGGTACCAACCTTTATAAACCTTAAATACGTCTTTTTAAGCGACTAATGACGGATCCGAAGGACACCATCAACATCGAAAACGTGGTGGCGTCGACCGGCATCGGACAGGAACTCGACCTCCAGAGCGTCGCGATGGACCTCGAGGGGGCCGACTACGATCCCGAGCAGTTCCCCGGTCTCGTCTACCGCACCCAGAATCCCAAGTCCGCCGCGCTGATCTTCCGGTCGGGGAAGATCGTCTGTACCGGCGCGAAAAGCACCGACGACGTTCACGAGAGTCTTCGAATCGTCTTCGACAAGCTCCGTGAACTCCAGATCCAGGTCAACGAGGACCCCGAGATCGTCGTCCAGAACATCGTCACCAGCGCCGACCTCGGTCGGAACCTCAACCTGAACGCGATCGCGATCGGGCTGGGGCTGGAGAACATCGAGTACGAGCCCGAGCAGTTCCCCGGGCTCGTCTATCGACTCGACGACCCCGAGGTCGTCGCCCTCTTGTTCGGCTCCGGGAAGCTCGTCATCACTGGCGGCAAGAAGCCCGAGGACGCCGAACACGCCGTCGACAAGATCGTCTCCCGGCTCGAGGACCTCGGCCTGCTCGAGTAACGGCGTCCGTTTTCGTGCCGCGTCACCCGCGGCCGACGCTACCACCTCTTCAGTCGCGGACACGCCGGTCGATGCCGGCGCATCCGACGGCACTGTTTCCTTCCTCTCGTGTGGACTGTTGTCCGTCGTTTTCGGCACAACCGCGATCGTCCTGCGGTCGCGCCGTGAAATCGGTACAACGGTTCCAGCAACAGCGGATCCAGCAGTGACTCGCCGCGAGCAGCGATGGCGGTATCGTCCACCGGTAATCCCGATTTACTCGCCTTCAGTGTCGTCCGTTCCGTTCGGCCCGCATCGCTCGCTTCGATAGTCGCCTGTTCAATCGTCTCTTTCACCGAATTATCGACTGTTCAATTCCCGCCCAGCGTGTCCCACTCGCCTGAATCGAGTCGGACTCGTCGAAACGACCGCTCGCGTTTATCCGGGTCTCCGTCCCTGACTCTCACGTGCCCATGACGATCCACCCAGACCGCTCGACGGTCGTTTCGGACCGGTCGCGGCTCGGCAACGACGGCGGGATCGGTCGCCGACCGCCCTCGCGGGAGACGATCCGTCAGGCCGTCGACAGCGACCGGCGGCGCGAGGTCATCCGCTGTGTCCTCGTCGCCGACGGCCCCGTCCCATTGCGGACGTTGGTCGGCCGACTCGCAGACGCCGAACACGATCCGACCGTCGGGACGACGATCCACCGACTGCGCCAGCGGATCCACACCTCGCTGTGTCGAACCCACCTGCCGCTGCTAGAGGATCACGATATCGTCACCTGGGACCGCACCCGGAGCCTCGTCGGCCCGGCCGCCAACTGCGGAGCGTTCGAATCCGTCCTCGAGATCGACTCGCTCGAGCGGCCGATTTCCGCTCGCTTGGAGTAAGGAGTACCGCCCGCGGCTACTCGACGAGTCGCTCGATCTCCGTGACCAAAATATCGCTTGCGCCGGCCTCCTTGACCGCCGTGATCGTTTCGAAGACGTCGCTCTCGTCGACGACCGCGTGGACGGCCACCTTCTCGCCGTCCTCGTCGTCGGCGATGTCCATGACCGTCGGCCCGCCCAGTCCCGGAATGACGTCACGGACCGCCTCGAGTCGGTCCTGCGGGACGTTCATCATCAGGTAGCGTTTGCCTTCGGCCTGCTTGACGGAGCCCAGGGCGGTCCGGACCTCGTCGACTTTCGGGTCGTCGAGGACGTCCTCGCGACCGAACAGCCGGACCGAACTGGCAAGGACCTCCTCGACGACCGCCAGCCGGTTCATCTTCAGCGTGGTCCCGGTACTCGTGATGTCGACGATGGCGTCGGCCATCTCGACGTGGGGCGTGAGTTCGGTCGCGCCCGACACCTCGACGATGTCGGGGTCGATGCCGGTTTCGGCGAAGAAGTCCGCCGTGATGTTCGGGAACTCGGTCGCGACCGTCTTGCCCGCCAGATCATCGACACCATCGATACCGCCGTCCTCGGGTGCCGCGAGGACGAGCCGGCAGCGCCCGAACTCGAGATCCAGTAGCTCCGAGACGTTGTCAACGCGTGCTTCCTGCACTTGGTCGAAGCCCGTAATGCCCAGATCGGCCGCGCCGTCGGCGACGTACTCCGGGATGTCCGCAGCGCGGGCGAACAGCACCGTCACGTCGGGGTCGACGGTGTCCGCGTAGAGCTTTCGGTCCGCTCCGTTCTCGAGGTGCAGCCCCGCCCGCTCTAAGAGATCGATCGTCGGCTCGTGCAGGCGGCCCTTGTTGGGAACGGCGATTCGCATATGCACGTCCTTGGACGGCGGCGGGGAACTGTCTTTTCATCCGAGCGGTCGCTCGAGGGACCGCGATTCGTGCGTCAGGTAAACGGGCCCATTGAGGGGACGCCGGTACCCTGGCTGCGCGGTATCGGGTCCGATGACGTGGGGGCCGCGCTGGGACGACTTCCCGGCACGGGCTCGGTCGAAACGCTCGAGGAGTAGATCGGCACGGTCCGTCACGATCCCTGCAGCCGTCGATACCCCTCGTAGAGTGCGGGCAGCCCCAGGGGAAGCGACAGCGTTCCGAACCCGACGATGGCGATCGGTGCGAGCCCATGACGTCGAATCGCAAGCGCCGCCGCTCCGAGCCCGAGCAGCGCCACGGCGTAGGCGGCGTTGCTCCAGAGCGGGTCGTAGGACGAACAGTACAGCCAACAGACCAGCGTGTACGACGGCGCGTTCCACGTCGCGGGCTCGAGTTTCGGCCAAAAGAACCGACAGTAGGTCGTCAGGCTGAGCATCGAAAGCGCCGGGAGGCCGACGAGCCACAGCTCGGCCCCGCGTCGGACCCGCGATCCCCACCGCCGGTAGCCGGCCAGAAACAGCGACGGGAAACAACCGACCCACAGCCAGATCCCGACCGTGTAGCTGATCGGCCAGTGTTCGATGCGGGGCTGTTCGATCGGGAGCCGGAGCGACGGCGGCAGCGTCAGCCACGGAAACGACGGGTCGGGGACCGGGTTCGTCACGAGCGCCGCAAGACAGAGCCCCGTCCCGACGACGAGCCCGACGAGTCCGACCGTCGTATACTGCTCGAGCCACCGGGAGACCGCGTGCCGATCGGGGCCGACGACCGCCGTGCTAGTGTCGGGCATCGGTCTCCGCTTACTCGTCCCGCTCGAGCGCGTCTCGGCGCTGTTCGTACTCCTCGTCGCTCAGTTCGCCGCGAGCGTACGCCAGCCGCAGTTCCTCGAGCGCGCGGTCGGTGTCGTCTCCGCCGGCGATCGCCCGGTAGACGAGGTAGCCGCCGCCGACGACGGCGGCGACGAACAGGAGCTGCATCAGGACGGCGACGAGCGGCAGCCAGCCGGGTGTCGTTCCGCCGTCCCACATCCCGTGGCCCCACATGCCGCCCATCATGGGTCCGAATCCCATCATTCCAACCCCCATGAACGCCATTGGCAGTACCACGAGGGCACCGATGGCGATGAGGACGATCGTGGCGAGTCGCGTGTCGCGTGTGTCGGTTGCCATGAGATCTCACCGGCGACGGAACGGTCCGTCTCCGGCTAGGGATACGGGGTTGTGACTCAATGCGGTTCTCCTTTGGAATGCAATGTCTGAAAATGCCCTCACTTCGACTTTCACAGTTCTACCGTCGGCCACTGACGCGATCGAACCGTGATCCCTCGCTGTCACAGTGAGGCGGTTCCCGTCCCATCGGGAGTTCGACGCGAGACGGCCACGAGGAGACGGTGCTTGTAACCCGGAGATCACCGTGTAGTCTTCCTGCACCGGTTTCTGGTGCTTCTGGGCGGTCGGTCCGTACCACTACGGCGTGTGGTTCGCCGACCGCTTTCGACCCCGTCGTTCCGGACGGGCGATGACATCGGTTTCCCAAGGGAAATCGCAATAGTCGATTCCCACGACCACCTACACATGGACGTATCACTCGTCGAGGGAGTCCTCGAGTCGCTCCGGATCGGCGTCGGATTCCTCTGGACGGCAGCGTGGGCGATCATCATGGGACTGACGATCACCAGCCTCGTGCAGGTCTACGTCTCGAAAGAGCGGATGGCGGGCGTTCTCGGGGAGAGCGACCTCTCGAGTCTCGCGACGGCGACGGTGTTCGGCGCGGCCAGCAGCGGCTGTAGTTTCGGTGCCGTCGCCATCGGGAAGGGGCTGTTCGCGAAGGGCGCGCACGCGGTGAACGTCCTCGCGTTCATGTTCGCCTCGACGAATCTCATCGTCGAACTCGGCCTGATGATCCTGCTCCTGCTCGGCTGGGAGTTCCTCGTCGCGGAACTGCTCGGCGGTCTCGTCCTCATCGCGGTCATGGCAGTCATCGTCCGGCTGACGCTCCCGGAGCCGCTGTTCGACGAGGTCCGTGCGGAACTCGAGCGCGAGGACCGCGAGAGCGGCGGAATGACGGACCCGACCTGCGGCATGGAGGGGTCGGACGAACACGCCATCGTGACCGACGGCGGTGAGACGCTCCGATTCTGCTCCGAGGGCTGTCTCGAGACCTATCGGCAACAGACCGCCAGCAACGGCGCGTGGACCGACGAACTCCGGTCGTGGGGCGGCTGGTACAAGATCGCGAACCAGTACCGGAAGGAGTGGTCGATGCTCTGGACGGACGTCGTCGCGGGGTTTCTCGTCTCGGGCTTCGTCATCGTGTTCGTCCCCCAGTCGGTCTGGAACGCGCTGTTTCTCGGGGGCGACGGCCTGCTCGTGACCGCCGAGAACGCAGTGATGGGCGTCGTGATCGCCGTCATCAGCTTCGTCGGGAGCATGGGCAACGTCCCGTTCGCGGTCGCCCTCTGGGGTGGCGGGATCAGCTTCGCCGGCGTCATCGCGTTCGTCTACGCCGACCTCATCACGGTGCCGGTGTTGAACGTCTACCGGAAGTACTACGGCTGGTCCGTCATGCTGTACATCCTCGGCGTCTTCTTCGTGACGATGGCGTTTACCGGCTTTCTCATGGAACTGCTGTTCGACGCGCTCGGCATCGTCCCGAACCTGGCCGGCGGCGAGACGGCGACCGAGCAGCGGTACTTCGAACTGAACTATACCTTCTATCTCAACCTCGTCGCCTTCGCCGTCTCCGGGTTCCTCCTGTTCGTGTACCGTCGCGGGCTCGGTGCCCCCGGGCAGTACCGCGACCCGGTCTGTGGGATGCGAACCGACGACGACGGCCCGAGCGCGACACACGACGGCGAGACCTACTACTTCTGTTCGACCACCTGCAAGCGGGCGTTCGAGGACGCGCCGGCCGACTTCGCGGCGCACCCGCCGCGGGTGTCGGACGACGGGTCGTCGCACGACCACCACTGACGCCGTCAGTCGTTGAAAAAACGGGTTAGGCCGACGCGTCGTAGCCGGCCTCGTCGACCGCACTGACGAGCGCTTGCGGGTCCGCATCCCCCTCGACGGTGGCCTGTTCGGTCTCCCGGTCGACGGCTACCGATTCGACGCCGTCGACGCCCTCGAGGGCGTCCTCGACGGTCTGTTCGCAGTGTTCACACGACATTCCTTCGACGGTGATCGTCTGACTCATACGAGAACGTAGGGACGCCGCTTCTTTGTGTGTTACTGCTTTCGATGCTAACGCTCGGATGGATCTGACTTCGACTTCGAAAACTATCGCCGCCACTCTCTTTGGCAGTCGGATCGAACGACGGGTATGCGCGACCTCGACGAGACCGACATGGAAATCCTGCGACTGCTGGGCGAGAACGCCCGGCGGCCGTTCAGCGAGATCGCCGACGAAGTCGACCTCTCCGGGCCCGCCGTCTCCGACCGCGTCGACCGCCTCGAGGAGGCCGGGATCATCAACCGGTTTACGATCGACGTAGACCAGTCACAGCTCCGGGCGGGGGTGCCGGTGTTCGTGCAGGTCACGGCCCCGCCGGGCACAGTCGAGGACTGCCGAACGGCGGCCGCCGAGGCCGACGCCGTCGAACACGTGTTCGTCACCGCCGACGGCGGGGTCTGGTTCTACGCCCGCGCACAGGTCCAGCGGGTCCGCGAGTGGCTCGAGGGACTGCTCCCCGACGCTGCGGGCATCGCCTACGACGTGACGCTGATGGACGACGCCGAGTGGACGCCGTCGCTCGATGGGACGCAGTTCGCCTTGACCTGCGCGGAGTGTGGCAACACCGTCGACAGCGAAGGGGAATCGAGCCGGATCGACGGCGACGTCTATCACTTCTGCTGTTCGTCCTGTCAGGGTCGGTTCGAGGACCGCTACGACCGGCTCGAGGAGGGTGCCTGACTTTCGACTCGAAAGTAAATACCTCGCTGTCCTTTGGATTCTGGTCAGTAAAGGGGGTAAGACGGGATCCCCTACTAGCTGGTAATGAGTACTGAGACCACACACTTGGACATCCGGGGCATGAGCTGTGCGAACTGCTCACAGACTATCAGTGACGCCCTGGAATCCCGTGACGGCGTGGCGCAAGCGACCGTCAACTTCGCGACCGACGACGGCACTGTCGAATACGATCCCGAGACGATCACGCTGGCCGAGATCTACGAGACGATCGACGAGGCCGGCTACGAGGCCGACCGTGCGAGCCGCTCGATCGGGATCACCGACATGAGCTGTGCGAACTGCGCTGAGACCAACGAGACGGCTCTCGAGTCCGTGCCCGGCGTCATCGACGCGGAGGTCAACTACGCGACCGACGAGGCGACCGTCACGTACAACCCGGCCGATGTCTCGCTTGAGGCCCTCTACGAGGCCGTCGAGGACGCCGGCTACACGCCCGTTCGAGACGGGGACGGGGGCGACGAAGCGTCCGATCAGGACCGCCGTGACGCGGCCCGTCAGGCGGAAATCCGCAAACAGCTCCGGCTGACGATCCTCGGCGCGGTGCTGTCGGCCCCGTTCCTGTTCTTCCTCGCCGACAAGTTCCTGCTCGGCGGGACGTACGTTCCCGAGACGGTCTTCGGGGTCTCCTTCGGCTGGGTCGAGTTCCTGCTCGCGACGCCGGTCTACGTCCTGCTGGGGCGGGAGTTCCTCGTCAATTCCTACACGGCGCTGGTACGCAACCGGACCGCCAACATGGACGTGTTGATCGCGCTGGGCTCGTCGACGGCGTATATTTACAGTCTCGTGGTCCTGCTCGACCTGCTCGCGGGCAATCTCTACTTCGACACCGCCGCGATGATCCTCGTGTTCATCACGCTGGGCAACTACCTCGAGGCCCGTTCGAAGGGCCAGGCCGGCGAGGCCCTGCGGAAGCTCCTCGAGATGGAAGCCGAGACGGCCACGCTGGTCGACGACGGGGGGACCGAGGAGGAAGTGCCGCTCGAGGACGTCGCGGTCGGCGACCGGATGAAGGTCCGGCCCGGCGAGAAGGTGCCGACCGACGGCGTCGTCGTGGACGGGCAGTCGGCGGTCGACGAGTCGATGGTCACCGGCGAGTCCGTCCCGGTGGAAAAGGGCGAGGGCGACGAGGTAATCGGCTCGACGATCAACGAGAACGGCGTGTTAGTCGTCGAGGCGACCAAGGTCGGCTCGGACACGGCCCTCCAGGGGATCGTCCAGACGGTCAAGGAGGCCCAATCCCGGCAGCCGGAGATTCAGAACCTCGCGGACCGGATCTCGGCGTACTTCGTCCCCGCGGTCATCCTGAACGCGATGTTTTGGGGCCTGGTCTGGTTCCTCTTTCCCGAGGCGCTGGCCGGCGTCGTCGGGTCGCTGCCGCTGTGGGGGCTGGTCGGTGGCGGTCCGGCGACCCTCTCGGCGTTCGAGTTCGCGATCGTCGTCTTCGCTTCTTCCGTGTTGATCGCCTGTCCCTGCGCGCTCGGGCTGGCGACCCCCGCCGCGACGATGGTCGGCTCCACGTTGGGTGCCCAAAACGGCGTCCTGTTCAAGGGTGGTGACATCCTGGAGCGCGCCCGCGACGTCGACACCGTCGTCTTCGACAAGACCGGGACGCTGACCACCGGCGAGATGACGCTGACCGACGTGGTCGCACTCGAGGGTGAGGCGACTGCAGCGGACGGCGGCGAGACGGCGGCCGACGGCGGGGCGGTAGTGACCCGCGACTCGCTCGACGAGGACGCCGTCCTCCGTCTGGCCGCCAGCGCCGAGCGCAACAGCGAACACCCGCTCGCGCAGGCCATCGTCGAGGGCGCTGAAGAGCGGGGCCTCGAGCTAGCCGACCCCGAGGAGTTCGAGAACGTCCCCGGACAGGGCGTCCGGACGACCGTCGAGGGCCGCGAGGTGCTGGTCGGCAACCGGCGGCTGCTCGAGGGCGCGGGCGTCGATCCCGCGCCGGCTGCCGACGAGATGGAGCGGTTAGAGCGCGAGGGCAAGACGGCGATGCTGGTCGCGGTCGACGGCGCGGTCGCGGGCGTGGTCGCGGACGCCGACACCGTCAAGGACAGTTCCGCGGACGCGGTCGCGGCCCTGCGCGAGCGCGGCCTCGACGTCATGCTGATCACCGGCGACAACGAGCGGACGGCCCGCGCCGTCGCCGAGCGCGTGGGGATCGACCCCGACAACGTCCGCGCGGGGGTCCTCCCCGAGGACAAGGCCGACGCCCTCGAGGACATCCAGTCGACGGGTCGCAAGGCGATGATGGTCGGCGACGGGGTCAACGACGCGCCCGCGCTGGCGGTCGCCCACGTCGGCTGTGCCATCGGCTCCGGGACTGACGTGGCCATCGAGGCCGCCGATGTGACCCTGATGCGCGACGACCCGCTCGACGTGGTGAAGGCGATCCGGATCTCCGAGGCCACGCTGGCGAAGATCAAGCAAAACCTCGTCTGGGCGCTGGGGTACAACACCGCGATGATCCCGCTTGCCTCGCTCGGACTGCTCCAGCCCGTCCTCGCGGCCGGCGCGATGGCGCTGTCGTCGGTGTCGGTCCTCTCGAACAGCCTGCTGTTCCGCCGGTACACGCCGGATCGGGACTACGAACTGCTCGGCCGACTCCGGCGCTGATCGGCGCTCGAGCGGCCGTCGATCCGGTTTAGAAGGAGTCAGCCGCGTCGCACCCCGAGCGTGCCGTACTCGAGGAGTCAGTACGGTGCGGTCGACCGATCAGTCGTCGGCGTTCGCTTCGGGCGCACCGTTTCCGTTCCCGCCGTTTCCACCGCCGTTGCCGCGTTTCTCCTCGTCTTCTTTCTTGTCGTCCTTGTCGATATCACGGATCTCGACGTCGTCGCCGGTGCCGCTCTGGCTGATCACCGGCTTGAGGATGTACTTCCCGCTCCCGCCCGCTTTGTGGGGCGCGATGTCGTAGACGAAGTCGACCGATTCGTTGTTGCCGATGGTGAACTTCTTGTTCAGCTGAAGTTTGTTGCTGGGGAGTTTCACTCGCGTCGTACTCCCGTCGGTCAGGACGCCGTTGGTGTCGCTGACGTAGATGAAGACCTTCTCGTAGTCGCCGGCGGGGAGTTCGAACTCGTCGATCATGGACGCGTTCGCGCCCTTCAGCTCGGTGAGATCGACCGTCCGTTCGTCGACGTCGTACTCGACCCAGTCGTCGCCGCCGTCTTTTTCGTCACCATCGCCCTCCTCCTCTTTTTGGTCACCGTCTTTCTCGCTGTCGCCTTCCTCCTCTTTTTCGTCGCCGTCTTTCTCGTCGTCCTCTCCGTCCCCGTCGCCTTCCCCGTCGTCTTCCGTCTGCTCCTCCCAGTCGGCGTCAGTCTCGTTGGCCGCGCCGTCGTCGTCGCTTTCGCTTTCTTCACCGCCAGTTTCGTCGTCCGTCTCGTTCCCGTCGTCCGTTTCGTCACCGCTCTCGTTTCCGTCGTCCGCGTCGGACGACCCGCCGGCCTTCTTGAAGCCGACCTTCGTGATCGTCACGTTGAGGTGTTCGAAGTCGTCGATCACGTTCGGTTCGTCGCTGACGTAGAAGGCGGCCGTCCCCATGCCGCCGTCGCTCGAGTCGTCCGCGCTCGAGGGATCGTCGCCCGCCGAGTCGGTCGCCGGTTGTCCGCCCATGCCGCCGGCACAGCCGGCGACGGCCACGAGGGCCGCGACGACTACCAGTTGGATCGTGCGTCTGTCCATAGCCACTGACAGTCAGTGTGCCTGTAAAAAGGGGCGCGACGATTGGCTCCGTTCAGGACCGTTTATCCCGGCTGAACTGGCCGAAACCGTCGGGTCCTACGGTGTCCCCGTCCCCCCGAATCGCTCGGCGAACAGCGCCTCGAGCAGGGCGGGCGTGACGAATGCCTCGACGAACGCGGCGACGACCAGCAGGAGCCAGCCGGCGAGGACGAGGAGGCCGGTCCGGTAGAGGTACCGCTTCGTGAGGATCGCGTCGCGGCTGCCCCGAAGCCGTTGTCCGACCCGGTATAGCAACCGGAAGCCGACGCCGGCGGCGATAAACAGGGCGGGCAGTTCGAAGATCCCGTGGGGGAGCAGGCCGACGAGGATGAAGCCCGGCCCCACGTCGGCGGCGATGGCGGCACCGACGTTGCCGACGATGATCCCGTTAAACACCATCGCCCACGCGGTCAGGAGCCCCAGCGATAGCGCGCCGACGATCGAGAGCAGGAACGCCCGGCTGTTGTTCACGAGCAGGAACCGCGCCAGTTCGAGCCCGGAGAAGTCGGCGATCTCCTCTGGGAAGAGACCCTCGCCGAGCAGGTCGGCGATGATCTCGAGGAGGTTGTGGCCGGCCGCCAGCAGGAGGACGCCGACGACGACGCCGATAGCGAACAGGCCGGCCGCGAAGCCGACGAACCGACTGTGTTCGTCCCAGGCGTCGGCCAGTGCCGCTCTCGGCGGGTAGCCGGCGACGAACGCGCTGACTCCGTTCCGTCGGGGTGGGTCGTCCATACCGGATGTTCCGTCACCGAACTGTTAAACCCGCCGACTGGTCCGGTCGGGCTCGAGCCGTCGATCCTCGCCGAAACCGAACTCGGTACGCCAGATCGACAGTATAAGGCCACCCGGCGAGAACCCTCGAGCAATGACGACGCTTGCGATCACCGGCGGGCGGGTCCTCCGACCCGATCTGACGGTGACGACCGCGGACGTACTGATCGATGGGGATGCCGGCGAGGTTCTCGAGGTCGGTCCCGACCTCGGCGGCGCGGCCGACGAGACCCTCGACGCCGACGGATCGCTAGTCACCCCGGGGTTCGTCAATGGCCACTGCCACGTCGCGATGACGCTGCTGCGGGGGTATGCCGACGACAAACCGCTGGATGCCTGGCTCCAAGAGGACATCTGGCCGGCCGAGGCCGAACTGAACGCCGAGACCGTCCGCGCGGGGACCGAACTCGGCGTTCTCGAGATGATCAAATCCGGCGTCACCGCCTTCGCGGACATGTACTTCTTCGTACCGACGATCGCCGAGACGGTCGCCGACGCCGGCCTGCGGGCCCGACTCGGCCACGGCGTGATCTCGGTGGGCAAGGACGACGAGGCGGCCCGCGAGGACGCCCGCGAGGGGCTCGCGGTCGCCGAGGAGATCGACGGACTGGCCGACGGCCGGATCTCGTCGGCCTTTATGCCCCACTCGCTGACGACCGTCGACGGCGAGTACCTGTCGGAGTTCGTGCCACAGGCCCGCGACCTCGACGTTCCGATCCACTACCACGCCAACGAGACCGCCGAGGAGGTCGCGCCGATCGTCGACGAACACGGCGAGCGCCCCCTCGAGTACGCCGCGGAACGGGGGATGCTCGAGTCCGAGGACTTCATCGCCCACGGCGTCCACGTCGACGAGCGTGAGATCGAACTGCTGGCCGAGGCCGGGACCGGCGTGATCCACTGTCCGGCCTCGAACATGAAACTCGCCAGCGGGATGGCACCCGTCCAGCGGCTGCGCGAGGCCGGCGTCACCGTCGGGCTCGGCACCGACGGCGCGGCCTCGAACAACGACCTCTCGATGCTCGACGAGGCACGTGACGCTGCCATGCTAGGCAAGCTCGCGGCCGACGACGCGAGCGCGGTGCCCGCCGAGGCGGTCGTCGAGATGATGACTCGAGGGAGCGCCGACGCGATCGGCCTCGAGTCGGGCCGGCTCGAGGCGGGCGCGCCGGCCGACCTCGCGGTGATCGACCTCGAGACGCCACATCTGACGCCGCGTCACGACCTCGTGAGCCACCTCGCGTACGCGGCCGCAGCGGCCGACGTGCGCCACACCGTCTGTGACGGCCGGGTACTCATGCGCGACCACGAGGTCCTGACCCTCGACGAGGCGGCGGTCCGGGACCGAGCGCTCGAGTCCGCCGAGTCGTTGGTGGCTCGCGCCAGCGAGTGAACCAGTGAGACACCCCACCGACTCACTCGAGATAAACGCTCAAAACGCTCCATAAACGCTTAAACCTCGTTTGGATCCGTTTTAACACGAAGCAAACGCCGAGAACTGCCGGCGGGGTTTATCTAATAAACCGGGAAAGTCAGGAGCGGATGAAGAACAAACTGCTCACGATGACGCTGGTCGCCGTTATGGTCACGTCCGTGTTCGCCTCGGCGGGCGCGGCCGCGGCCACCGTCGACGGTGACCTCGACGTGTCCGTCGACGACGGCGAGGACGTCGTCGTCGGCGTCACGGCAAACGACACTGCGGTCGCGAACGCGACCGTCGACGTATCGACAACTGACGAGAACGCGACCTACGAGGGGACCGGGACGTACACGACGGACAACGACGGGACGGTCGAACTTCCCGACCCCGTCGAAAACGTCACCGTCTCGGTGACCGCGACGGCCGACAATCGGACGGCCTCGACCACGGCGACGCTGACCGCAGCGAGCAACGAGACGCTGGACGGCAACGAGACGCTGGACGGCAACGAGACCGTGGATGGGAACGAGACCGACAACGAGTCGGCCAACGAGACGAGCTTCGGTTCGCTCGTCTCCGATTTCGTTGAGACCCAGCAAAACGAGTCCAACGAGTCGACCGGTATCGCCGTCGCGAACTTCGTCGTCGCCAACAACCCCGGCAACGCGCCGAGCCACGCCGGTCCGCCGAGCCACGCCGGCCCGCCGGACGCGGATGACGACGACGAGGACGACGAGGATGAAGACGATGACGACAAACGCGGTCCGCCGGAACACGCCGGCCCGCCGGCTGACGGCGACGACGAGGACGAAGGCGACGACGAGCAGGTCAACGACGATGACGACGAACAAGGTACGCCGGAACACGCCGGTCCACCGGCTGACGGCGGCGACGATTCGGACGAGACGGACGACGATTCGGACGAGACGGACGACGAGACCGCTGACAGCGAACAGTAGCGCCCTCGAAACCGATACCTGACGTCGGACGACGATCGAGCGGGTCGGCGTCGCCGGCGTCGGGCCCCGGTCGCGGCCGTCTCCGGATCGCCGCGATCGTGCGGGCACGTAGTGCGGCCGATCCACCCACCACTTTCGTTACGCCTTTTTCACAGTCGCCGAGTCGGTACGCGGCCGCCTCGAGTCCCGGAAACCGTTCGGAGCCGAACCGGGTTCGGTAGCGTTTTGGCCACGGTCCCACTCTGTCGAGCCATGACCGACACCGAGTATCCCCCGATCAGCGAGCAACTCGACGACCTCGAGTCCGCTCGCGAGGAGGGCCGTCGGAAGATGGACTGGGCCGCCCAACACATGCCGATCTGCGAGTCCGTCCGCGAGGAGTTCGTCGCCGACCAGCCCTTCGCGGGCGAGCGTATCGGGATGGCGATGCACGTCGAGGCCAAGACGGCGATCCTCGTCGAGACGCTCGCGGAGGGCGGCGCGGAGGTCGCCGTCACGGGCTGTAATCCGCTCTCGACCCACGACGACGTCTCGGCGGCGCTCGACACCCACGAGAACATCACCAGCTACGCCAAACGCGGCGTCGACGACGACGAGTATTACGCCGCGATCGAGGCCGTCATCGCCCACGAGCCGACGATCACGGTCGACGACGGGATGGACCTCGTGGCCGCGATCCACGAGGACTACCCCGAACTGATCGACGGCATCGTCGGCGGCGCGGAGGAGACCACCACCGGCGTCCACCGCCTGCGCGCGATGGACGACGACGGGGCCCTGGAGTACCCCGTCTTCGCCGTCAACGACACGCCGATGAAGCGGCTCTTCGACAACGTCCACGGCACCGGCGAGTCCTCGCTGGCCTCGATCGCCATGACCACGAACCTCTCGTGGGCCGGCAAGAACGTCGTCGTCGCCGGCTACGGCTACTGCGGGAAAGGCGTCGCCCAGAAGGCCGCCGGCCAGAACGCCAACGTCATCGTCACCGAGGTCGAGCCCCGGCGCGCGCTCGAGGCCCACATGGAGGGCTACGAGGTCATGCCGATGGCCGAAGCGGCCGAAGTCGGCGACGTCTTCCTAACGACGACGGGTAACCGCGACGTCATCGTCGAGGACCACTTCGAGAAGATGCAGGACGGCGTCTTGCTCGCGAACGCGGGCCACTTCGACATCGAAATCGACCTCGAGGCCTTGGACGATCTCGCGGTCGAGCGCTACGAGGCCCGCGACGGCGTCGAGGCCTACGAGATGGACGACGGCCGCAAACTGAACGTCATCGCCGAGGGACGACTCGTGAACCTCGCCGCGCCCGTCTCGCTGGGCCATCCCGTCGAGGTCATGGACCAGTCGTTCGGGATTCAGGCCGTCTGTGTCCGAGAAATGCTCGAAAACGGTGACGCATACGACGCTGGGGTCCACGATGTCCCCGACGAACTCGACAAGGAGATCGCCGAGATCAAACTCGAGGCCGAGGGCGTCGACTTCGACTCGCTGACCGACACCCAACACGAGTATATGGACAGCTGGGACCACGGGACATAGCGGTCAGCGCTCCGGTCCGTCGTCGCCACTCTCGACCACGAACACCAGACTCCCGTCCGCGAGCCCGCCCAGTCGCAACTGGACGGGGAACGTCTCTCCGTCCCGCCGCATCGCCGTACAGCCGCCGGTCCACCGCCAGTCGTCGGCGACCGTCGGGATCGCCGTCGACTCGAGTCGGTCGACGGTCGCGTCGGGAAACAGCGCCCGCCAGTCGGTCCCCGAGAGCGTCTCGAGGTCGTAGCCGAACCGCACCGCGAGCGAGCGGCTCGCGAACTGGATCTCGCCGTCGGGAGTGACGATCGCGATCGATTCTCCGACCAACTCGACGCTCGCCAGCGAGCGCCGCGACAGCGCGGCCAGCCGCCGCCGCTCGACGAGGTCCCACGCCCGCGCCGGCAGCCGCTCGAGGGTGTCCCGCTCGAGGACGTCGGTCAGCCGCCGCTCGTGACGGGGGGCCGTGACGGTATCGGAGCCATCGGTGACGACGATCATCGGTTCGTCGAACGCGACCGTTCCGTCTCCCCCGTGGCAGTCGGCATCCTCGGTCGTCCGTTCGTCGCCACCGAGCGCCGCCGCCGGAACGACGAGACAGTCGGCGTCGCTGCCGGCTTCCTGCGCGGCCGAAAGCGACGGCACCGTCTCGAGGGCGTAGTCATCGCGCTCGCCGCAGGCAGTGGCGACCGCCTCACGGAGGTCGTCGCCGACGACACAGAGTTGCAGCTCGGTCGGTCGTACTCGAATTCCGTCATCGGCTGCGTCGGTGAGCGGACTCAGCATCGTCGATCACCGGCGTCGGGTCGTGATCGGCGGTCGGTTTCGGTGTGGTCGAACCGTCCCGACCTATCTACTCCCATGGACCGTCCCGTTGACCGTGACGGTGCCGTCGCCTCGGACTTCGACGGGCATGCCGTGATACTCGAACTCGACGCGGACGGCTGCCCCCGAACCCGACTGGAAGAGCTGGTCGAGCGCCTCGGGATCGACCACGTCGTACAGCGGCTCGAGGTCGCTGGCGTCGGTGTTCGTCGCGTCCGCAAGCGCGTCGATTACTTGCAGACTGACGGAGTCAGTGTGGTAGTCGAGAGTAGCGCCGGTCATTGTAGACTCACCAATGCGTCCCGGTGGTATCGGGCTGGCCGTTATACACGTAATCTCCTCGCGACCCCGACACTATGTGTATAGCGTCGTCCCGACGATGGGACGGTCGGGGCAGACCGACTGGGTGGATATCGTCGCGCCGTCCCCGGAACCGCCGCTCGAGCCGCCGACCGATCGGAGTCCGTGACGGTACTATTTGGACGACACACAGGGCGTGAAAGTAACCGCTCGTATCATTGTGTGTGGTTTCGTAGGGAACGTATGATCGCTGCCGTGGCTCCTCTCGAGGCGCTCGCGGGACGGCGGGGACGGCTCACGGTCGTTGGGACGATTGCCGTTCTCGTCGCGCTCGTCCTCGGGACGATGCCCGCCGTCTCGCTCCCGGCCGAGCAGATTCCCGGACTCGTCGTCTTCGGGCTCGCCGCCCGTCGGGACGCCGACCGCCCGACCGATATCGAACGACTCACGGACGAACTCCGGGGGTTCGTCTCGCGGCTCGAGGACGCCGATCCGACCGCCGACGACGGCTCCCTCCCGGCCGAGCCGGATCTGGCCGAGTGCGGGCGCGACCGAGACGACGAGATCGGCCGGCTCTCCGCGGCCGTCGACGACCTGGCGACGGCGGTCCGGGACCGCGAACGGCAACGGGCCGAGAGCGAGCGCTACCGGCGGGAAATCGCCCGGATCACGTCCGAATCGGGGCTGGGGACCGAGACGAAGATCCGCCGGCTGCTCGAGTTGGGCTGTGAGCGGCTCGGTCTCGAGACGGGACTCGTCTCGCACGTCGACGAACCGGCCGACCGGTACGAGATCGAGGCGGCCGTCGGAGCCGAGGCCGACCTCGAGGGAGCGGTACTGGACCTTTCGGAGACCCATTGCCGGAACACCGTTACGTCGGACGACGTGGTCGGGATCTCGGAGACGCCGGCGGCCGACGTCGACGTGGGTGCGGCCGTCGAATCCGTCGTCGGCTGTTACATCGGCGGGAAGATACGCGTCGACGGGGACCTCTACGGCACGGTCTGTTTCGTGAGCGACGATCCGCGAGACCGGCCGTTCTCGCCGGCGGAACGGTCGTTCGTCGATCTGCTCGCCCGGTGGGTCAGCGGGGCGTTCGAACGCCGCGAGTACGTCGCGGCCATCGAAGAACGGGAGCGTCGCCTCGAGCGGACACAGGCGTTTACCGACGACATGTTAGACGCCGTCGACGACGTTGTCTACCTGCTCGAGGAAGACGGCGACCTCAGGCGGTGGAACGAGACGCTGGTCGACGTGACGGGCTATTCGGACGCGGAGATCGCGGAGATGAACGCGCTCGACTTCTTCGACGCCGAGAACGAGGGGGCGATTCGGGAGTCGATGCAGGAGGCGTTCGAGACCGGCGAGACCCTCGTCGAGGCCGAACTCCGGACGAAATCGGGGGAGCGGATCCCCTACGAGTTCATCGCGTCGGTACTCGAGGATCCGAACGGGAACCCGGTCGAGGTCGGGATCGGCCGCGACATCAGCGACCGCAAGGAACGCGAGCGCCGCCTCGAACGGACGACGTCCCTGCTCGAGCAGTCCCAGCGGCTGGCCGACGTCGGCGCGTGGGAACTGGACGTCTCCACGGAGCCGTACGACCTCCAGTGGACCGCCGAGATCCGCCGCATTCTCGGCGTTTCACCGGACGAACCGATCGACCTCGAGAGTGCGTTCGAGTTCTACCACCCCGAGGACCGTCCCCGCATTCGCGAGGCGGTCGAGCGTGCGATCACCGACGGGGAGCCCTACGACATAGAGCTTCGCATGTGGACGGCCGACGGCGATCGGCGGTGGGTGCGGACGATCGGCGAACCGGTCCGCGAGGACGGCGAGATCGTCACGCTCCGTGGCTCGTTCCAGGACGTTACGGAGCGGAAAGAGCGCGAACGCGATCTCGAGCGCGCCGAGACGGTCCTCCAGGCGCTGGACGAACTCGTCTACACGATCGACGCGGACGGGGAGTTTACCTACCTGAACGACGCCCTCGAGGGGATCACCGGCTACGAGCCCGACGACCTGATCGGCGACCACGTCTCGACGATGATGGACGACGACGACCTCGAGACGGCCCGGGACCGGATCCGTGACCTCCGCAGTGCCGGCGAGCCCACTCGAACCTTCGAGATGGACCTCGAGACCGCCGATGGCGACGTGATCGACGTCGAAAATCACATGGCGCTGTTGCCCAGCGACGACGGCGAGTTCGCCGGGACCGCGGGGGTCCTTCGCGATATCACCGATCGCAAGGAACGGGAACGCGACCTAGAGCGGTTCGAGGCGATCGTGCAGGCGCTGGACGAACTGGTCTACACGCTCGACGAAGAGGGACGATTCACCTATTTGAACGACGCTGCCAAGCCGATCCTCGGCTACGAGCCCGAGGAACTGATCGGCAAACCCGCGGCGACAGTGATCCCGGCGGCGGACGTCGAGCGGGCACAGGACCGGATCCGCGAACTCCTTCGGTCGGACGTTCCCTCCCAGACGGTCGAGATCGTCCTCGAGACCGCCGACGACGAGGTGATCGACGTCGAAAACCACATCGCGTTGTTGCCAAGCGACGACGGCGAGTTCGTGGGGTCCGCGGGGGTCGTCCGCGACATCACGGCGCGTAAGGAGCGCGAACGCGACTTGGAGCGGACGACCGAACTCCTCAAACAGGCCGAGCGCCTCGCCGGCATCGGCGGCTGGGAACTCGACCTCAGCGGCGAGACGCGGGACGTGACATTTACCGACGGCTTGCATCGTCTCTACGACCTCCCGCTGGACGCAACGGTCGACTCGGAGCTGGCGACCTCGTTCCCCCATCCCGAGGACCGGGAACGCGTCCTCGAGATCGTCGATCGCACGATCGAAGCGGGCGAGGGATACGACATCGAACACCGAATGCGGACCATGACGGGGGACGAACGGTGGGTCCGTTCGACCGGCGAGCCGATCCGTGCGGACGGTGCCGATGACGCCGGCATCGTCGGCGTCCGCGGGACGATTCAGGACATCACCGACCGCAAGGAGCGCGAACTGACCCTCGAGTCGCTACACGACGCGGCCAGGGACCTGCTCGGCACCGACACCGAAGCGGAGGTATCGGCGCTGGTCGTCGAGACCGCCGCGGACATCCTCGAGGCGTCGGGCGCGGCCGTGTACCGGCTCGATCCGGCGGTCAATCGACTCGTCCCCGCCGCCTCGACCGAGGCGTTCGACCGCCTCTGTAACGGGGCTCCGTCGGTCGCCATCGGCGACGGCGAGTCCGCCCTCTGGAGTACCTACGTGACCGGGACGGGGACCGTCATCGACGATCCGTCGTCGGTCGATCGGTCGCAGGTCTTCGGTCCGGCCGTCGAGAGCGGGGTCATCGTCCCGATCGGCGACTACGGCGTCTTCACGGTCGCGACCGACGCGGAGCCGATCGACGCCGAGGCGAGGCGGCTGATCGAGACGCTCGTCGCGACGACCGAGGCCGCGTTCGACCGCCTCGAGAGCGAGGCTAGCCTCCGCGAGCGGGAGGCACAACTCGAGGCCCGAAACGAGCGGCTCAACAGACAGATCGAGACGACGGAACTGATCAGGCGGATCGATCAGGTCCTCATCGGGGCCGAGAGCCGCGGGGAGATCGAGCGGACCGTTCCCGAGCGACTACTGGAGGCCGACTCGGTCGCGTTCGCCTGGATCGGCGACCGCGACCCGAGCGGGACCCGTCTCGAGCCCCGTGCCTGGGCCGGCGACGGGGAGGCGTATCTCGACGACGTCTCGCTCGCGGACGACGCCGCCGAGCCGGCCGTCCGAACCGCCATCGACGGGACGCCGACGGTCGTCTCCAACGTCGTCGAGGGGCTGCAGGGCGATCCCTGGCGGCGTCGGGCGGTCGACCGGGGGTTCCAGTCGGTCATCAGCGTCCCGCTGTCCCACGCGGAGTACTCCTACGGCGTCCTGACGATCTACGCCGACGAACCCGACGCCTTCGGCGACCTCGAGCGGACGGTCCTGACGGAACTGGGTGAAGGGATCGCCAACTCGATCACCGCGATGAAAACCCGGGAGGCGCTCCACGCCGAACGGTTGCTCGAACTCACGCTCCGGATCGACGGCGACGAGGACCCCCTCTCGCGGCTCGCGGCGAAGACAGGGGCCGACGTCGAGTACGCGGGCATGGGGTCACACTCGAGCGACGAGACGCTGCTGTTCGTCGAGACCGACGGCGTTGCGCCCGACGACGTTCGATCGGCGCTCGCGGAGCTGGTGTCGGTCACCGACTCCCGGCTGATCAGCGAAGCCGACGGGACGTGTCGGTTCGAGGCGACCGTCTCCGGCGACCCACTGGCCGCCCGGCTGGTCCGTCACGGCGGCAGTCCGCGCTCGATACGGGCCGACGGCGAGGGGCTCGAGGTCGTCGTCGACGTCCCGACCGGGACCGACGTCCGCGAGTTCGTCGAGACGCTCGGGGAGGGACACGGTGGCGTCGAGTTGCGGGCGCGTCGCCACGTCGAGCGGTCGATGGGGACGCGCAGCGAACTCGTGACGTCGCTGTTCGACGCCCTGACCGACCGCCAGCTCGAGGTTCTCCGGACCGCCTACTTCGCCGGCTTCTTCGAGTGGCCCCGCGAGAGTACCGGCGAGGAGATCGCCGAGATGCTCGCGGTAACGCAGCCGACGGTCAACCGTCACCTGCGGCTCGCGCAGGGCCGACTGCTGGCACAGCTGTTCGAGGATCAGATCCCGCTCGACTCGAACTGAGTTCGAGCCGGCTCGAGCGACCGTCTCCATGGCCGGGAGTGAAACGCCCAAGGGTCCGGTGGCCGTACGACCGGTCATGGCAACATCAACGCGCCGTCGGACCGACGGGCCGCTTCGCTCGACGCTCGTCGCTGCCGCGCTCGCGATCGTCGGCCTGGCATCGCAGCAAGTGACGACGATCCCCGCGTTCCTGCTGGATCCACAGTTGCTCGAGGGGCCGACCGAGGCGTCGATCGCCAGCCGAACGCTGTTGTTGATCCTGAGTTTCCTCGGGTTCGTCCTCGTCGGCGCGCTCTATCTCGCCGTCACCGACCGCGGCTGGTCGTACGTCGACCTTCGGACGCCGACGCTGCGAGATCTGGGATACGCCCTCGCGGGCGTCGTCGGCGGCTTCGCGTTCTTCGTCCTCGTCAGCTTACTCGTCCAACTGTTCTCGTTGCCGACCGCGGACAACTCCGTCACGACGTACATCGGCGACGACCAGACGATGGTCCTCGTCATGATCGGTATTGTCTTCTTTTTCAACGCACCGGCCGAGGAGTTCCTGTATCGAAATATCGTCCAAAAACGCCTCTACGACGCCTTCTCTCGGCCTCGAGCGGTCGCCATTGCCAGTCTGATATTCGGACTGATCCACTTCCCCGTCTACGCCGTCCTCTCGGAGTCGCTGCTGGCGACGATGGTGCCGGTCGTCGTCGTCGTCGGCGGTGCCGCGATCTTCGGCTTCCTCTACGCGAAGACGGACAACCTGCTGGTCCCGATCGCGGCCCATGCCGCGTTCAACGCCGTCCAGTTCGGCCTGCTGTATCTCGCCCTCGAGTACGACCTCGAGACCGCGGAGCCGACGACCTCGCTCCTCGTCGCGGCCGCTGGGACCCTCCCGCTGTAACCGGCTGTCACCCATCGAGCCGCCGGTCGCGTTCGCCGCGCCGTCCGGTCCTTTATTATCGCCCGCCGGTGAGAGTGTGGTATGTCTCAGGCGAAGGGCGACCGCCGCGAGCGGGAACTCGTCAACGCGCTCGACGAGGCCGGCTTCGCGGTGATGCGAGCGCCCGCCAGCGGCTCCGCGACCGAGCGGGAACTCCCCGACGTGCTGGCCGGCGACGGCGAGCGCTTCTACGCGATCGAGGCCAAATCGAGTTCGGGCGACCCGATCTATCTCACCGGCGAGGAGGTCGAGGCGCTGACCTTCTTCGCGCGGAACTTCGGCGCGAAACCCCGGATCGGCGTCCGCTTCGACCGCGAGGACTGGTACTTCTTCCACCCCGGCGATCTCTACGTCACCGACGGGGGCAACTACCGCGTCAAGAAGGAAACGGCGCTGGCGGAGGGCACGGACTTCCCCGAATTCACTGGGCAGTCCGAGAAGGTCACCCTCGAGGAGGCCGCCGGCGAGAGCGACGACGGCCCCGACGAGGACCTGCGGCGCGTCCTCAACGCCGTCAAGCAGGGTGTGATGGACGTCGACGAGGCCGCCGACGCCCTCGAGTGAGCGCCGTTCGTCGCCTCGACGACCCGACGTCGCTCGAGGGAGAGTACCGCTGAACGGGTGCTGGACCCGTTACTCGTTCAGCACCACGAGCAGCCCCGTCCCGGTACAAACGAACAGCAGCGGCAGCCAGTTCCCGGTCGCGCCGGTGTAGTACGCGGCGGCGATCGACAGCGCGAGTCCCGCGAGCAGCGCGGTCGCTTCGACGCGCTCGTCGACGTCGAGTGTCGCGTTCGTCATCGAACTGTCATTCGAGAGACGGTCACTAAAATATGACTGAACGAACGTTGCCTCGCGATCGGACTGGGCTCGAGCCCGGCCGTCCCGTCACCGGTCCGGACCCGCCTCGAGGCGGGTCCGCGGGAAGACGTACACTTTCAGCGACGAGGGGACGACACCGTTCGCGGCGACGGTTGCGTGGGGGTAGACCGCGCCGACGACCGGGACGTCGGGTTCGTAGTCCTCGTTGGACCCGTACTCGGCGACGGTACAGTCGGCAGCCCCGATCTCGACGGCGTCGGAACGGAGTTCGGAGACGTCGACGACAGTGAGCCGGTCGCCGGTCTCGCGATCGACGACGGTGTCGCCCGGCGAGATCGCGTGGTCGTCGCAGTAACACGGCGCGGGGTCGTCGTCCGCGACGAAACACGTCTCGCCGCAGTCGTGACACGCGACGGCGATCTCGCCCGGCGGCGGGGTCCGTCCCTCCGTGATCTCGATCGCGACCCGGCGAACGTGCTTACAGCGGGCCTCGCGGAAGACGTGATCCGGGCAGGTACACCTGCCGGCCTCGAGATCGACGAGATAGGTGTGGTCGCTCGCGGACTCGACCTCGTAGAGGCCGTCGCCCAGCGCCAGCACCGACATCGGTTCGGTGCGGGCGCGGCGCGATCGCTCGGTGAGGTGATCCGCGGACGGTACTGGCAGCGGCGCTTTCGGTGACGCTGTTGTTTTCATGGATGCGTCAAGGGGTGAACTCGGTTGTCGGCTGGCGATTCGAGCGCGCTAGGGGGCCGATGGGGATAACGAACTCGCCTGAACTCGCAAGGTCGGCGTTTAAAGGAGCAAGCGAGACGGCTCCCGTCCGACCACCGCCGAGGTCCCCTTCGAAGCGCTTTTCACCGGGCCGACGAAACCGATCCGACAATGCTCGATCGCGAACAGCTCATCGAAATCGTTTCGGCGGTCGGTGCGGTCCTCCTATTGCTTGCGACGATGATCGCCATCGGCTCTTCCTACACTGCCGACAACGGGAGTCTCTCCTCCGAAGGGGCACAGCTGCTCGTTGTGGCTATTACTGGCTTTATCCTCCTGGTGACGGCGGTCGGTATCGGGCTGGCCTACACCCTGAAAGACGAGGAGGACCTCGACGCGACGGCCGACGAGACGGAAACGAACGGAACGTTCTGAGGCGGTATTCGGTCACCGTTTTCGGTTCGTCCCGGCCGATACTGCTCGAGGACCGACCGTACAGTACCCCCTTCTCTGGGCGAACGAACGCCGTCAGTCGCCGCTCGCGGCGCTGCCGTCGCTCCCGTCGCCGTTCTCCCGCCAGTCCTCTAACTCCTCGTCGTCGGCGTCGTCGATCCGCTGCTCGTAGTAGGCCATCGGGTGGGGGATCCGCTCGCAGAGGTCGTCCTTGTTCACGCAGTCGCCGTAGGACTGCATCGTGGCACACGAGGGCGGCGAGTATTCCGTCGGCGAGGTGTCCCCGCGGATGTGGTCGGTCTGGTAGCGGGTCATCTCCTCGCCGAACGACGAGTTGACCCGATAGAGGTCGACGATCTCGTCGGTGTCCATCCCGATGCTCGTCAGGAAGGCCGTGATCGCAAACCGGGAGTGATGTGGCAGATGCTCGCCCTTCTGGATCTGATCGAGCAGCGCCTTCATACACGGCGGGAAGAGGTCGGGAACGACGGTGTCGATGTCCTGTGTCAGGTCCATCTCCGCGAGCACCTCGCGGATCTCGTCGGCCTCGTCCTCGAGGGCGGTCGCGATGGACTCGGGCACCTCGAAGGGGAGCCCGTCGTCGATCCGGCCCCGGATCGCCTCGCGGACCAGCGTCAGGAGTTCGTCCTCGCCGACGGGCACCTCGCCGGCCGCGAGGGGCTGGTTGACGAGCCGCCAGCCGTCGTCCCAGAGGTCCTCGGCCAGCGGCAGGTAGGTCCCGACGTCGATCCGGTACTCCCCGTCGGCCCCTTCGCGGACCGCGTCCCGCAGGTCGAACTCGGCGAGGAGGTCCGAGAGGTCCAGTCCCGTCGACTCGACGCTTTTCAGTTCGGTCGTGTCGGTCATGTCCTCGGTGAACCGGTCGTAGGCCGTCGCGGCCTCGGCGCGGGCGTACTTGCGTACGAGGACGCGTTCGTCGACCATCGAGACCAGTACCCGCGCGACCGGATACGAGAGCAACTCGATCCGAGTATCGCGGTGTGGCTCCCCCGTCTCTCCCGACTCGATCGCGGTAATAACCCGTTGACGCGCCCGGTCGACGACCGCTTCGTCCCCCTCGACGACGGTCGCCAGATCGACCGCTTCCGTGGCGACGGTCTCGCGAGCGGCCTCGAGGAACGGATACCGGGCGTGGAGTCGCTGCATCGGTAATTACGTTTTACTCCGGCGGGATAAACACCCTGATTGCGATAATCGTCTTTTATATGTGGCAGTCGGGCTCGCCGATCCGAGACGGGCGACCGGCCGCCGAGATCTCGCCCCCACTCGGCCCTTGCAGCGACGGTATACCCGTATTACCCGACGCCATCGGGCGATCGCCGATCGGTCCCGGCCGGCGGTCGTCGTCCCGCCCAGCCTCGAGGATCGATTTCAAGGGCGTTCGACACGTCGGTTCGGCCATGCCACAGGCGACGAGAGACGGCGTGTCGATCTATTACGAGTACGAGCGAAGCGACGGCGACGGTCGGTCGCCCGTCGTCTTCGTGCAGGGGCTCGGGTTCGGACGGTGGATGTGGCGCTGGCAGCGGGAAGCCGTCGCCGACGAGTACGACGTGATCGCCCCTGACAACCGGGGGACGGGTCGCTCCGACGTCGGCCTCCCGCCGCTCGTCGCGCGGCTGCCCGGCACGCTTCGGGGGCTCGTGTTGCTCAAACTCGCCGGCTACTCGATCGGCGGGCTGGCAGCCGACCTCGAGGCGGTCCTCGACGACGCGGGGGTCTACGACGCCCACATCGTCGGGGCGAGCATGGGCGGGATGATCGCCCAGCGCTACGCCCTCGAGTACTCCCGGGCGACGTCGCTGACGCTGTTTTGTACGAGCCACGGCGGCCCCGACGCCGCGCCGGTCCCCGACGAGACGCAGGAACACATGTTCGATACGCCGGACGGCGCAACCGAACGCCAGGTGTTGCGCCACCGCATGCGGCCGGCGTTCAACGACCGGTTCACCAACCGCAACCCCCACCTCATCGACCGGATCCTCGAGTGGCGACTCGAACAGGACGCCGACGACCCCGCACGCGAGGCACAGGCCGCCGCAGTCCAGAACTTCGACGTCAGCGACCGCCTCGAGCGACTCCGCGTACCGACACTGGTCTGTCACGGGACGAACGACGAGGTGGTCCCCGTTACGAACGCGCGGCTGCTCGAGGAGAAGATCCGGGACAGTCGACTCGAACTCGTCGAGGGCGGTTCTCACCTGTTTTTCATCGAGGAAGCCGACACCGTCACCGACTTGCTGCGGTCGTTTCTGGACGAGCAGGACTGACGGACGACCCCGCGTCCCGCTCCGAGACGGTTCGAAACCGCCTCAGTCGGCCGTCACGGTCGCGTCCCGGAGCCGAACCTCGCCGTCGGTGCGAACGGCGACATCGAACCCCTCGTAGGTGAACCAGACCTGATGGCTGCCCGCGGTGCCGACCCGGTCGGCGTGGCCGACCAGCGAATCGAGCGCGTCCGGATCGACGACCGCGTGTAGCGGCTCGAGCGCGGCCGGTTTCGAGCCACGGACCGCAGCGACGGCGGTGACGACGGCTTCGCTGGCCGGCTCACCGTCGGGGTCGAACGTCGTCACGAACTCGAACTCGTCCGCGGCCGGCTCGCCGGTCGTATCGTCGGTGGAGGGCATACCCGACCGTCGTCGGGCGGTCGGGTAGCCGCTCCCCTTCGCATATCGCACGTTTAAGTGGAATTAGGCGCTAAGTCCCCTTCTTCAAGGAGCAACGCAGGGAGCGAAGCGACCAAGTAGCGCAGTAGGAGGGGATACAGCGTCCCCAGAAATATTCGATTTATGGTGTGCGAACGAGACGCTTTGCGTCTCGTCAACGCCACACGGTTATCAAACACGTTCACCGTTTGGCCCACAGCTACCTTTATGTCTATCCCTGGTATATACACAGATGATGGATAGGTTTGAAATCGAAGGCGAAGAAGTCCTCGACGGAACAGCAAAACCGTCGGGAAATAGCGCCCACGTCATCGTTCCCAAACGCTGGCGTGGAGCCGACGTGAAAGTCGTCCGTGTCTCCGAACCCGACTCAGTCGAATAGCCCATGCACTACAACTACAAGTATCGACTCGACCCACCAGAAGCCCTCACCGAGACGCTTCTGCATCACATCGATACTTGTAGACAACTGTACAACCACGTCCTCTACCTGCTCAACGAGGCAGACGTCATTCCCGCCCGCTACGAGGTGCAGGGACGGCTTCCCGACTTCAAAACGTGGTGGGACGACCTGAACAACATTCACTCGAAAGTCCTCCAAATGGTCGTCAAGCGCGTCTACGACAACCTCTCCACGCTCAAAGCGCAAAAGGAGAACGGACGTGCCGTGGGGATGCTCAAATGGAAACCGCCTCGGGAGTACCGGTCGCTCACCTACAACCAGTCCGGCTTCGAACTCAAGAATACGAGTGGCCGGCCTGTCTTGTGGTTGAGCAAAATCGGTGAGATTCCGATTCACCTCCACCGAGACATTCCCGAGAATGCGACAATCAAACAGGTCACAGTCAAACGAGAACCCACGGGCGAGTGGTACGCCACGTTCGGCATCGACGTGGACGAAGCTACGCCTGAAAAACCAGAGACGCCCGAGAAGGTCGGTGGTATCGACGTGGGGATTCTCAAGTACGCCCACGACACCGATGGGTACGCCATCGAAAGTCCCGACTTCAGCGACGAGCGCGAACGACTCGAACGCGCACAACGCGACCTCTCACGGAAGGAACACGGGTCTTCGAATTGGGAGAAACAACGGCAGGTCGTAGCCAAACGACACGCCGACCTCAAGCGAAAGCGACGAGACTTCCTTCACAAACTCTCGAACTACTACGCGAGAGAATACGACCTTGTGGCCGTGGAGGGCTTGGACGTGAAGAGGCTGGTCGAACTACCGGGCAACTCTCGTAACCGGGCGGGAGCGGCGTGGGGAACGTTCTTCCGGATGCTCGAATACAAGTGCGAGCGCGAGGGGACACACTTCGTCGCGGTTGACCCGAAAGATACGACGAAGGAATGCGCGGCCTGTGGCGTCAAGGTAGACAAGCCGCTGTGGGTGCGCGAACACTCGTGTCCGTCGTGTGGGTTTGAGGCGGACAGGGACGCGAACGCGGCGTGGAATATTCTTTCTCGCGGTCTTGAAGACGTAGGAGTGGGACACTCCGAACTAACGCCTGTGAAGACTGCGCTCCCTACGGACACCGATTCGGTGTCTGCAAAGCGCGTCGTGGAAGCAGGAAGCCCCGCCCTCAAGGAGCGAACGGCGAAAGCCGTGAGCGAGTAGGGTGGGGTAGTTCACGTGATCGCGAGAACGGTCCGGTCAGTCGCTCTGGATGCGCGGCGCGAGCATGTAGGTGACCTGGCCCTGCCCCTCGGCGAAGCCGAAGTAGATCTTGACGGGGAACTCCTCGCCCAGCGCCAGCGTGACCTCGGTGTCACCGGGGATCGCCTTGTTCATGTCCTTGAGATAGTCCAGCGAGAACAGCGAGTGGGCGGGCCCGAGCTGGAGGTCGATCAGATCTTCCTGGGTCAGCTCGAGGTGGACGTCGTCGGTGTCGCCCGCGGCGTCGACGTAGAAGTACTCCTCGCCCTCGTCGACGCCCAGGGCGATGTGGTCGGAGACCATGTCGGCGGCGGTCACCGAGCGGTTGACGTCTTTCCCCTCGAGGACGACCTCGGCGGGGAGGTCGAGATCCGGGATGTCGGGCTCCTGTCGGATGGAGTCGGGGTCGATGAGCGCGAGCGTGTACTCGAGCCCGTCGATCTGGATGTGGAGCTTGCGGGTCTCCTCGTCGAGTTCGAGCTGGATGAGCTGGCCGGCGTCGGCCATGCCCGCGATGTCTTCGAGCCGCGAGAGATCGACACCGATCAGCCCGCCGTCGGCCTCGTAGGACTCGAACGCAGACGCATCGAGCGAGAGGTCGACCATCCCGACGTTGGCCGGATCGACGGCCCGGATCTCCAGCCCGTCTTCCTCGAGGTGGATTTTGCACTCGTCGACCAGCACGCTGATCGAATCGAGCGCGCTGGTGAGCGTTTCGGCGCTCACGATGGCCTTGAACATATAGATCGGGGTACGGACGGTCGGCATAAAAAGGCACCCTTTACGCGCGGGCGGGAGGGTGGAGCGTCCTCGAGCCGAAGCGGGGCCGACGCGACTGCCGATCTCGAGGCCGGACTCGAGCCTTCCTCGGACCTCGACCATCGACGCGGCTCGGCCGGCCCGAGCGAGCAGCGCGCGCGGCCCGCTCTCGCCACACCTATCCGTCCCGGCCGCTTAGCCCGTTCAAGAACGATATATGGCTCGCGACCACTACTACAACAAGGCCAAACAGGAGGGGTATCGCTCCCGAGCGGCCTACAAGCTCAAACAACTGGACCGACTCGAGGACGTCATCGACCGCGGCGACACCGTCGTCGACCTCGGGGCCGCGCCCGGCGGCTGGCTCGAGGTCGCCGCCGAGGAGGTCGGCCCGGAGGGGAAGGTCATCGGCGTCGACTTCCAGCGGATCGACGACTTCGCGGACCATGACAACGTCGAGACGCTCCGCGGGGACATGACCGAAGAGAAGACCCGCAAGCGGGTCGTCGACGCCGCCGACGGCACCGTCGATGCGGTTATCTCGGACATGGCACCCAACATGTCCGGCGAGTACTCGCTGGATCAGGCCCGGTCGCTGCATCTCGCGCGCCAGGCCTTCGAGACCGCGTGCGAACTGCTCGAGGCCGGCGGCGACTTCGTCGTGAAGGTCTTCGAAGGCCCCGACGTCGACGACTTCCGGGCCGACGTCGAGGAGGAGTTCCAGTACGTCCGCGCGACCTCGCCCGACGCGAGCCGCGACGAGTCCTCCGAGGTCTACTTCATCGGGAAGGGGCGGCTCACCGCACCCGTGCGGCCCGGCGACGAACTCGAGGTCGAGATCACCGACGTCGGCAGCGAGGGCGACGGCATCGCCTCGGTCGACGGCTACCGGCTGTTCGTGTCCGGAGCCGAGGACGGCGAGACGGTCGCAGTCCGCGTCGAGGACGTCAAACCGACGTTCGGGTTCGCCCAGCGCGTCGACCGGGAGTAGTCACTCCCCGTCGCTCTCGAGGCGGTCGTGGCGTTCGTCGATCTCGTCTAAGATATCGAGATTCTTTCTGATCGAGGACCGGATCGCGTCGCTGCGGTTGACGAACTTGCCGTCGTCGCCGACGTGGTCGTCGAGATCATCGAGGAGTTCCTGCGGGATTTCGACGCTGATCTTTGGCATCAGTCGGTCGATCGTTCACAAGTCGCGGCCTTAAGCGTAGCTGGTCGGCGACGTTCGTCTCGCTCGGGGGAGAACTGCGCTTCTCGGTCGCTCGAGCGGCGATCCGCTATCGTGGCACGGGGGACGGTTCGAAAGTGCGTCGTCTCGTCGGTCGGTCCTCACTCCGGGGCCGCGCCTGTCTCGTCGGGTTCGGCGGTCGATCCGCCGCCACCACCGCCGAACAGCCGGCCACCGCCGGTCAGGACGTAGAGGATCCCCAGCCCGAGCAGGTAGGTGAGCGCGATCGGGATCGAGAAGATGAGCATCATCAGCACGCCCTTCGGGCTGAAGAAGGCCGCGAGGACGAAGATGCCGACGACGACCGGCCGCCAGCGCTCGAGCATCGCGCGGTAGCTGACGACCCCGCCGACGTGGAACAGCGCCATCGTGACGATGATGTTCAGCAGGAAGCCGATCCCGACGGTCGTGAAGATCACGAGCCAGAAGAAGCTCTTGATCCGATAGGAGACGACCATCTGATTGGCAAGCGCGTCGGAGACCAGATACGAGATGACCGACGGCGCGATCCAGAAGAACCCGAGGTAGGTTCCGAGGGCGAAGCCGGCCAGCAGACCGCCACCCCAGACGACGAACGTGCGTCGGTCGCCGTAGACCAGTCCGCGCTCCTTGGCGGCCGGCCAGGCGTAGTACAGGATCAGCGGGAGGACGGCGACGATGCCGGCGAGCGCGCTCACCTTCGCCTCGAAGATGAGGACCTCGACGGGATGGAGCGCGACGACGATATCCATCGCTTCGATGAGTTCGTCGAGGCTCATCTGGCTGGGATCGATATCGTTGCGGGCCGCGACCTCGTCGAGGACGTGTTGGGGGACCCGATCGAGGAAGAGCCGCAACACGTCGCCGAGGCCGCCGGAGTACAGCCAGAAGAAGGTCCCGCCCATGACGACCATGAAGAGGCCGACGATGCGGAACACCTTCGAGGTGAGGCTGTTGAGGATGAAGGCGATGTCGTAGGCGTAGCCACCGATATCGTCCTCGGTTGTCTCGTCCTCCGTGAACGGATCGAGCATCCCGGCGGCGGTACTCGCGAAGAGTCCCTCGTCGTCGGCTTCGCCGGCACCGGCTGCCGCCCCTGAACCCCCAGAAGCGGCACTCCCGCCGCCGGAGTCCGCCGACTCCTGAATCGAATCGAAGCGATCGAGGATCGCCTGGGCTTTCTCCCGGTCGTCGTCGTACATCGCCTGCCGGGAGTACTCCAGGGCCTGGTCCTCGCTCATCGTCCGGAAGACCTGTGCCGACACGTCCCCGATGTCCTCGGTCGAGAGCGTCTCGAAGTCGACGTCCTCGTGCGTATCGGCCCGCCGGATGTCGTCCGGCCGCGGATAGACCGGCTGTTGCAGCACGTAGATCGTGTACCCGAGCAGGACGACGAAGCCGCCGGCGGCGGCGACGACGAGCCCGACCGCGACGTCGCCGGCGAGCCCGTTGGCCGTCGCCATCGTCTCGAGGGGACCCGCACCGTCGGGGCGGATCCAGGAGGGGAAGGCTGGGTAGACCGATTCGTGGAGGTATCCGAACGCGCCCTGGTTGACGGCGACACCGGTTGCGACTGCGACGGCCGCGAGGATCCCGCCGAACTGGAGGAGTCGCCCTTTCACGTGGCCGGTTCCGGAGCCGGCCGATTTCGCCGCGCCGCGTCGCCGGACGTTCGTGAGGACCTTGGCCAGCCCGAGGCTGAAGACGTAGAGGACGATCATCGGCATCGCCCACATGACCTGTGTGAACGGGTCCGGTGGCGAGAACAGGGCACCGAAGATCACGATTCCGACGACGGCGAATCGCCACTTGTCACGGAACGTCTCGTAGGGGATGATCTCGGTGTACGACAGCGCTCCCATCAACAGCGGGAGCTGGGCGGCGAGCCCGAACGAGAGCGTCAACAGCGCCATGAACTCGGTGAATTCGGTGATCCCGTAACTCGGTTTGACGCCGGCGCTGACGGCGTTTTTCGCGAGGAAGCCGAACGCGTACGGGAAGAAGATGGAGTAGGCGTAGACGACGCCGGTCACGAACAGCGACAGCGCCAGCAGGACGAACCCGGCGATATACCCCTTCGAGATCGGGACGGCACTGGTATAGCCTCGACGGCGAAGCGCCTTCCGCGAGAAAAAGAGAAGCGCAGGAATCGCGACGATGATTCCGGTTATCATCCCGATCTTGGCCTGTAACAGGATCACCTCGAACGGCGTCCGGGTGATGATGTCGGTCGATCCGGCGACCCCCTCGGTCATCCGAGCCTTGGCGGTCGCCTCGAGGAAGTCCCAGACGACGATCCGAAGCGCGTAGAAGGAGCCGAGGAACCCGAGCAGAAAGACGACGAACACCTTCTTGAGGTGTTGCTGGGCGCCCGAGAGTAGTGCGCCGATCGTCTCCCGGCCGGTATTTATGGCCTGGGCGGTGTCCTCGTCGACGGCAGAACTCATTGGGTAGGTGGTAACTGACATCCAGTTATCAACCTTTCGTGTGGATACGGGCGAGTCAGCGGGCTTCTCACTCTCTCGGGGTCACCGTAAGAAAAAGGCCTATAACCGGTGGCCTATCAATATCCCGTAGATGTCGGACGAGCCGGTGGACGGACGGGACGCCGAGGCGCCCGAAGAGCCGCGGGAAGACGCCGCCTCGGAACTGCCAGACGAGTCCGAACTCGACGGGCCGGCGTCCGACCCCGCCGCGGAGCGGCCCGACCTCGAGACGGACGGCGAAGGCGTCGTCGGCGATCGACACGATCCGACGCCGACTTATCCCGACGCCGACGAGGAGATCGGCGGAATCGAGACGCCGCCGGACGACGAGGAGATGCCGCTGGCCGACCACATCGAGGAGATGGTCCTCCGGCTGGCGGTCGTGTTGCTGTTCGGTGCCGGCGGGACGGCGATCGGCCTGCTGTGGGCCTCCGACGCGATCCAGTACGTCTGGTTCAACGTCTTCCCCTATGCCGAGGGAGAGGTGCCGCCGCCGCATCTCTACAACCCGCTCGAGCTGTGGCTGACCCGGATCAAGATCTCCTCGCTGCTGGGGATCATGGTCGCGCTGCCGGCGTTCGTCTACGAGTGTTACCTGTTTATGCGACCGGGGCTGTACCCCCACGAACGGAAGTATTACCTCGCGGCCGTGCCGACGAGCGTCGTCCTCGGCGCGCTCGGGATGCTGTTCTCGTACGTGCTGGTGTTGCCGATCCTCTTTCGATACTTCACCTACTACGCCGAGGGCAGCGCCGACGTCGCCTATGCGCTGGGCGATACGTTCAACCTGATCATCACGCTGACGGGCTTTCTGGCGATCGTCTTCCAGATTCCGCTGTTTATCATGCTGGCGATCATGATGGGCGTGACGACCCGCCGCTGGCTGGCCCAGAAGCGGCTGTACTTCTGGGCGGCCTTCGCGGGGCTGTCGTTCATGTTCACCCTCGACCCGACGGGGATGGCGCCCATCCTGGTCGCGGTCACGATGATCCTGCTGTTCGAGGGGACGCTGTTCGTCCTCAAGTGGGTCGGGACGGAGTAGCCGTCCCGCGTTACTGCCGTTCGTCGCTGTCCCTGTTCGGCCACAATCAGTCGAGTTGCTCGAATGCCGTGACCGAACGTCCGATTTGACCCGACGACACTCGATATATAATTCCCTTATACTCCTCCTATTCGTTCACATATTGGCTGGTTCGGCTCCTTCTCGGAGGGAAAGCAATAGTCTGTAAACGAACATCGTTTAGTGGCTCCAAATGTTTGGCTAATCCGTGAACATCTGAATGATGGTGGGAAAACACTCTGTCAATGGGTGTGATTGTAAACCACACGTGTCGGCGCGCTTCGGTCCACAGAGGTGGCTCCCGTGACCGACCTCGTTCCGACGACGTGTATGCGGTGTGCGGTCGGCTGCGGACACGTCCAGCAGGCCCCCGACCGCGGGTACGGTCTCGACACCGTCCGGGGCGACGCCGGCCACCCGGTCAATCAGGGACTGGCGTGTCAACGCGGCGTCAGCGAAACCGCCAACCCGGACGGGGAGTGGCTGACCCGGCCGCTCGTCCGCGAGGACGGCGACCTCGTACCGACGACCTGGGAGTCGGCCGTAGAGCGCGCCGCGGAGGGACTCGAGGCCGCGCTCGAGGGTGGCGACGACGGCGTCGCGGTCCTCGGGAGCGGCCAGCAGACCAACGAGGCCGCCTACGCGCTGGGCAAACTCGCTCGTGGCGGCTTCGGGGCGCCCTACTACGACGCCAACACGACGCTGTGTATGGCGTCGGCCGTCACCGCGTACTACGACGCCTTCGGCAGCGACGCGCCGCCGCCGACCTACGACGACATCCCCGAGGCCGAGAGCCACGTCGTCTGGGGAGCGAACCCGGCGGCCGCCCACCCGGTCATGTTCCGCTGGATCCGGCAATCCGCCGACGCGGACGACTCGGAACTGATCGTTGTCGATCCCGTCCACAGCGAGACCGCCGAGGCCGCCGACCACCACGTCCCGCTCGAGCCGGGCGCGGACCTCGCGCTGGCTCGAGCCGTTCTGTCTCGAGTCGTCGAGACCGGCCGTGTCGACCGCGAGTTCGTCGACGAGGCCACCGTCGGCTTCGAGGCCTGCAGCGATGAACTCCCCGACGCGGCCGAAGCCGCCGAGATGGCCGGCGTCTCGCTGGCCGACGTCGATAAACTGGCCGAGGCGCTTTCCGACCCGACCCTGCTGTACTGGGGAATGGGAATCAATCAGAGCGTCAACGGCACCGCGGCCGCGGGCGCGCTGATCGATCTGTGTCTGGCGACCGGCAACCTCCGACCCGGCTCCGGCCCGTTCTCGCTGACCGGACAGGCCAACTCGATGGGGACTCGCGTCTGCTCCTCGAAGGGGTCCTGGCCCGGCCACCGTCCGTTCGGCGATCCGGCCCACCGCCGCGAGGTCGCCGAGACCTGGGACGTTCCCGTCTCGCGGTTTCCCGACGACCCCGGCCCGGGCCCGGTCGGTATCGTCGACGCCGTCGGCGACGACGTCGAGGCCGTCTATGCGGTCGCGACTAACCCCGTCGCGGGCATGCCCGACGCGACCCGCGTCCGTGAGACGTTCGAGGACGCGTTCCTCGTCGTGCAGGACGCCTTCCGCAGCGAGACCGTCGAGTACGCCGATGTCGTTCTCCCCGCGGCGACGTGGGGCGAGTCCGAGGGGACGACGACCAACATGGAACGGACCGTCTCCCGCGTGCGGGCCGCGACCGAGACGCCTCCGGGGGTCAAGACCGATCTCGAACTGATCGGCCTGCTCGCCGACCGGCTCGTGCCCGACCTGTTCGACGACCCGCTCGAGCCCGCGTCGGTCTTCGCGGAGTTCGTCGGGCTGACCGAGGGCACCCCCGCGGACCTTTCGGGGATCAGCTACGACCGCCTCGAGGAGGAGACCGCGGTCCGCTGGCCGGCCCCGGAGCCGGACGTCTCGGGCGGTTACCGATACTACGAGGGGCCCGACGCCGACGAGCGGGACGGCGCTGCCGACGACCTCGACGAGTCGTGGTCGTTCTACACGCCCTCGGGCCGCGCCGAGTTCTCGACGGGCGAGGCCCGCCCGCTGCCGGAGCCGACCGACGAGTCCTATCCGTTCACCCTGACGACTGCCCGCCGGCCGGACGCGTACAACACCGGCGTGCGGACCCGCGAGGACGAGCCGCCGACGGCCCGGGTCAGCCCGGCGACCGCGGCCGCGTTCGCCGACGAATTCGAGAGTCGGGTCGAGACCGCCGACGAGGGCGACGAACGGTACGCCCGCGTCGTCTCCCGGCGATCGTCGGTGATGGCTCGTGTCGAGGTCGACGAGGCGATCCCCGACGGCGTCGTCTGGCTGTCGATCCACCACCCCGCCGTCAACGACCTCACGCTGCCCGCCGTCGATCCCCGCTCGAACGAACCGAACTTCAAGCAGTGTGCGGTCCGTCTCGAGCCCCCGCGGGACCGAGACGTCGCGGCGGTCGCGGAAGCGAGCGCCTGATCGCCGACGCTAACGACGCTGTTGTCTTCCTCGGCCTCGCGGTCTTCTCGGTCGTCCTTCCCGGCAGACTGTATCGGACCCGCGTCGCGCCGTCGCCGGACGGGCCGAGGCCGACCGGCGGGTGAACCCATCCACGCGTTGAGGCTCAAACTGTTTGTTCGTCGAAGGCTCCACCGGTTCGTCGCTGTTGTGTTCTCACGACCGGCATTTTTGTCCCGTCCGGCGGCGGACGCGTCTCGAGTCGGTCGCGTCGTCCGTCCCCGCGAATCAGGATCAGTCGCGCCCATCGCGGTTGACATTCCCCAGTCTCTGCTCGCGTGTCTCGCGACATACGTCCTTATACAGACTATATTCCATTGGAGATACGACGCCCACCACTGAAACTGGGGGTAAATCAATTGAATGTGAACGATTACTGTTATATGCTTCAGTACCATGCCAACAAAACGTGAATTACGACATGTTTGGCGAGGAAACTCGCGATTTCGAGTCCGATCGTCAGGTCAGTGAGGTGGTCGTCGATGGCGCATAAGAAAGAGGAGCGCAAGGAGGACTGTTACGGCGACGAGGTCCGCGAACACATCCTCGAGTTCGCGGACAACGGCGGCTACGAGGCCATCCCCGAGGACGAACGCGAGACGTGGTTCACCCGCTTCAAGTTCTGGGGGCTGTTCCACCAGCGCGACGGGCAGGAGTCGTATTTCATGATGCGGCTGACCAACGCCAGCGGCATCTTAGAGCCCGACCAGCTCCGGACGATCGGCGAGGTCGCCCGCGAGTACGCGAAGGGGCCAGTCGCAAATCCCGAGTTCGGCAACGGCTGGATCGACCTGACGACCCGCCAGTCGGTGCAACTACACTGGCTCAAACTCGAGGACGTCCCCGAGATCTGGGAGCAACTCGAGGCCGCGGGCGTCCACTCCCGCTCGGCGGGCGGGGACACGATGCGCAACATCTCGGGCTGTCCGCTCCACGGCAAGGCCGAGGAGTTCGTCGAGGCCGGCCCGCTGCTCGAGCGCTTCGAGGAGGAGCTTCGCACGGACGACTCGCTGGCGAACATGCCCCGGAAGTTCAACATCAGTGCCTCGGGCTGTACGGTCGGCTGCGCCCAGGACTCGCTCAACGACATCGGGTTCGAGCCGGCGACCAAGCAGATCGGGGGCGAGGAGGTCCGCGGGTTCAACGTCCGGATCGGCGGCGGCCTCGGCGGCCGACAGCCCCGTGCCGCGAC
This sequence comes from Natrinema sp. H-ect1, assembly GCF_041821105.1. Taxonomy (NCBI): domain Archaea; kingdom Methanobacteriati; phylum Methanobacteriota; class Halobacteria; order Halobacteriales; family Natrialbaceae; genus Natrinema; species Natrinema sp. H-ect1. The sequence goes on from NZ_JBGUBA010000007.1 coordinate 46,308, forward strand.
GCCGCTGGATGTCTTCGTCCGCCCGGAGAACGCCTACGAGGTCGGCCGTGGCTTCGTCGAGTTGTACCACGACTACGGCGACCGCCAGAACCGCTCGAAGAACCGCGCCCGGTTCTTCGCCGAGGACTGGGGAATGGAGAAAATTCGGGACACGCTCCAGGCGGAGTACGTCGACTTCGAGATGCACACCGCGGGCGAGGACTTCCGCGAGGAGTACACCTACAACGCCGGCCGCCCGGTCGAGGACGGCCAGCACGACCACGTCGGCGTCGGCGACCAGAAAGACGGGGGGAACTACGTCGGCCTGAGCGTGCCCGTCGGTCGCCTCCCCGCCGAGGACGCCATCGAACTGGCCGATCTGGCCGACGAGTACGGCTCCGGCGAGGTCAGACTGACCCGCCGCCAGAACCCCGTCATCGTCGACGTCGCCGACGAGGACCTCGCGGCCCTGCTCGCGGAGCCGCTCCTCGAGACGTACCCCGCCGAACCGAGCCCCTTCGAGCGTGGCGCGATGGCCTGTACGGGTACCGAGTTCTGTTCGATTGCGTTGACCGAGACGAAAGCGCGGATGGCCCGCATGCTGCGCTGGTTCAACGAGAACGTCGAGTTGCCCGACGACGTCGGCAAGATCAAGATGCACTACTCCGGCTGTACCGCGGACTGCGGGCAGGCGATGACCGCCGACATCGGCCTGCAGGGGATGCGCGCCCGCAAGAACGGCGAGATGGTCGAGGCCTTCGACATCGGCGTCGGCGGCGGCGTCGGCGAGGACCCCTCGTTCATCGACTGGGTCCAGCAGCGCGTGCCCGCCGACGAGGCGCCCGGCGCGATCCGGAACCTGCTCGAGGCCTACGCGGCCCACCGTGTCGACGGGCAGTCGTTTCGTGAGTGGGTCGACGCCACTGCCGAGGAACAGCTCGTCGAGTTCTGCGAGCCCGAGGAGACGGACTTCGAGGCCCCCTATATGGCCGACGCCAAGCAGTCGTGGTACCCCTTCGCCGAGAGCGAGTCCGCGGCCGCCGCCGGCGAGGGGTCCGCGGTTCCCTCGGACGACTGAGACACCGGCGATGCCACGGGCTCGGTGAGTCGCTTCTTCGAGCGTGTGTTTATCAGTTCACGGACCGTACTGTCACCCATGCCCGAAGAAGTACTCTTCAAATCGGAAACCGAACAGAGCCGAGCGGAGATCGCGTCGATGCTGCGTCGCGTCGCCGACAACTTGGACGACGGGAAATCGATCACGCTCACGGCCGGTGCCGACTCCGTGACGATGGAGCCGCCCGCCCGGCCCACCTTCGAGGTCAAGGCCGAGCGCGAGGGACCGGCCGACGGTCCGGGCGAACTGAGCATCGAATTCGAACTCGAGTGGGACGAGGACAACGGTGGAGACGGTGGGAGCGGGGAGTTGGAGATCGAGTGAACACACCCGCCGACCGATCGCCCGAGACCCCCGTCGGCATCCGACTGGCCCCGGACTGCGCCGTCAGCGGTGTTCGCGTGTTCGCTCGTGGGCGTAGTCCAGCGCCTCCTCGAGCGAGCCCGGGCCGTCGTAGCTGGCCGAAAACAGGTCCATGAAATCGCTGGCGACCCGGTTACAGCGTTCGAACGTCAGAACGGTTCTGACCCGGATGGTCTCCGAGAGATCGAGCCCGGGATAGCTCGTGGCCGTCAGCGCGTAGCCGGGGTGGTCCTCGCCCTCCAGCGAGGCCGGCGCGACCTTCAGCCGCAGGTCTCCCGATTCGTGGAGATACGTCCGATACTGCATCTCTCGGTCCGTATCGGCCGGGGTATACGTCCGAGACTCTTCGGTGGTCCACTCGAGCGGCACGTCGGCTTCCATCGGTCACTGATACCGACCCGAGTGCCACGTTCGTATCGCAATGTGCAATATTATCGGACGGTAGTCCAGGTATTCGAGAGATGGGGAATTTCCTGCCGAGAATTGGATTATATTCTGACTGTGCGTGTTCGTATCCGTGGTCTATTCGGACGATCGGTGAACTCCCGGAAATCGACGGCGGGGTTTGATATCCGGTCGGTCGCCACCGGTCGGTTCCGACGGCGCGCACCCGGGGCGGTCAGTCGTCCCGTATGACGGTCTGTTCGCCACCGGACGCCTCGTCGGGGCTGACGCTGCCGGTCCGGTAGCCGTGTAGATCGAGCGTGACGTGGTCGAACCCCAGCTCCGAGAGTTCCGCCCGGACCGTCTCGACGAACTCCCGTTCCAGCGCTCGCTCGAGTTCGTCGGGGGCGACTTCGATGCGGGCCAGCCCGTCGTGGTCACGGACCCGGAACTGGTCGAACCCCCATTGTCGGAGCAGGGCCTCGGCCCGCTCGATCCGGGTCAGCCGATCCTCGGTGACCTCGAGTCCGGTCGGGATCCGCGAGGAGAGACAGGCCATCGAGGGTTTGTCCGCGACCGAGAGATCGTAGCGGTCGGCGATCTCGCGGACCTCGTCCTTCGAGATGTCGTGAGCCAGCAGCGGCGAGTGGACGTCCAGTTCCTCGACGGCCTGCAGCCCGGGCCGGTGGCCAGCGCCCGGATCGTCCGCGTTCGTCCCGTCACAGACCGTCCCGACGCCGAGTTCCCGGGCGGTCTCGAGCATCTCGCCCAGCCGCATCGTCCGGCAGTGATAGCAGCGATCGTCGTCGTTTTCGACGAACGCGTCGCTTTCCAGTTCGGAGAAGGAAACGATCTCGTGGCGGATCCCGATCTCGTCGGCTACCCGGCGGGCGTCCGCGAGTTCGGCCTCGGGGAGGGTCTCGCTTTTGGCGGTGCAGGCGATCGCGTCCTCGCCGAGCGCGTCGTGGGCGATCGCGGCCACGGCGCTCGAGTCGACGCCGCCGGAGAAGGCCACGACGACCCCGTCACGTGCGGCGAGATCCGCGCGGGCGGCCTCGAGTTTCGCCTCGAGCGTTGTCATGGCCCGGCGTTTGGTCCCGACGGGCAAAAGCACGTTGTCGTCGGTCCGACGGCCGTAATCCGCGTGCCGAGCCGTTAAGACGCCGTCGGTGGTAGGGCGCGTGTTCAGACCATCATGGCTGTCTCAGACCACCTGCGACGGTTGCGGTCGATCACCGACACGGAGGGACACACCAGCGATGTCGACGCCCACTCCCGCGAGGAACACCTCGCCGACGCGGTGGCCCGCGGGCTCCAGGGCGGAGTCGTCGCGACGCTGCTTATGACTGCCTTCAGACTTCCACTCTTGCGATCGCTGCCGCCGTCGGCGAACTTCTGGTCACAGTACGTCGCCGGCGGCGATCCCGACGATCACCCCATTCCCGGAATCGCACTGCACCTGCTCTACGGGGTGAGTTCGGGCGCGCTCTTCGGCGGGCTGTTCTCGCTGTACACCGCCGGCCGGTCCATCGAGCCCGAACAGCGCGGGCTCGTCTGGGGCTCGATCTACGGCATGGTCCTCTCGGCGGTCGGCGTGCAGGTCGTATTGCAGGGACTGCTGGACATCCGCCTCGAGGCCGACGAACTCGCCCTGTTCCACGCCGGCCACCTCGTCTACGGCCTGTCGCTGGGGGCCTGGGTCGGCTCCCGAACCGAGGGCGTCGAGGACCCCGACCGGGAGTACGAGTACGACGACGGCAACTGACCGCGGCTCCGATCACGCGGCTTCGGTGGCCCGCTCGGTTACTCCGGATCGAAGCCGCCGACGAGTCGCTCGAGCGCGAACAACGCGATCGCACCGACGGCGGCCCACGCGGCGGTCAGTGCGATCGTCTCGGTCGTCCAGGCGTGGGTTTCACCGATGTTGTGTAGGGGTGCGGGGACGGAGCCGGCGATGAGACCGACCAGGAAGAGCAGTGTTACCCCGCGATTGCGCGTCAGCGCGGCACGGACGACGCGGGCGATCGTGACGAGGCCGACGACGCCACCGGTGACGAACAGTGCGACGGTCGTCCCCGGATCGACGACGGCCGAGAGCGAGCCGCCGCCGAGCAGGTCCAACGCGGCGCGGACGAACGCGCTCAGCTCGCCCGAGAGGTAGACGTACTGGCCCAGCAGGATCAGGATGAGCGAACCGGAGATGCCGGGGAGGATCATCGCGCTGATCGCGACCGCGCCGGCGACGAGGATCACCACGGGGCCGCTCCCGGGCAGTTGGACGACATCGGCGGCGACCAGCAGGGCCAGCGTCGTCCCCCCGATCCCAGCGGCGACGTGGGTCGGCGAGGCGAACTCGAGGCTGCGCCCGAGCGTGATCGCCGAGGCGGCGATCAGCCCGGTGAAAAAGCCGAAGATCGCGACCGGGTGGGATTCGGCCAGCGACGAGACGAGATCGGCGATGAGGACGACGGCGGTGACCATTCCGACGCCCAACGGGAGCAGGAAGTCGAGATCCAACTCGAGGAGCGCCTCCCGCGCCCGGGCCCGGCGATCGGGATGGTAGCCACGCAGGATGGCGAGCGCCCGGCCCGGCGTGAACGCGGTGACGGCGGCGATCAACCGGCCGTAAAAGCCCAGCAGGAGCGCGACGGTGCCGCCCGAGACGCCCGGCAGGGCGTCGGCGGTCCCCATACAAAGCCCGTAGCCGTAGGTCCGAAGCAACTCGAGGCGGTCGCCGACGGCCTCGGATCGGTCATACTCCATGGGTTCGGTTCCGTCGTTCCGGTCCTGTAGTGGGGGTCGGTCGCGATCGCCGGTTCGACTGCATGTCCGGTAGGTTCCCGTCCACTCGTATAAATGGTCGACAACGCTGTCAGCCCGTGTGTCGCGGGGACGACACGTGAGCCTGATCGTGCGCCTGCCGACGTGGGCGGGAACTTTTTCTCGCTCCGGTTTGATACGCCGGTCGAGACTATGGACCTCGAGTCGATTCCGGGCGTCGGCGAGAAGACGGCCCGAGCGCTGGCCGAACTCGACGATCCCGAGCGCGCGCTGCGGGCCGGCGACGTGGCCGCGATCGCGGCCGCGCCGGGGATTTCACAGGGGCGGGCCGCCCGCATCGCGCGGGGGGCAATCCGTCGCGATCACGACGACCCTGGCGGGTTCCTCGCGACCGACCGCGCCCGGGAGATCTACCGCGAGGTCCTCGCGTTGCTCGAGGAGCGTACCGTGACCGACTACGCCGCCCAGCGCCTCGAGACGATCTACCCGAGTCCGACGCGCTCGCGCATCGAGGAGGTGCGGGCGTTCGCGGCCGAGGCCCTCGAGCGCGAGCCCGATCCCGCCGTCCTCGAGGCCCTCGAGGGGCTCGAGCCGCTCCGGGAGCCGGGCGACGTGCGGGTCCGCGAGCGGTGTCTGGCGACGACCGACGCCGAGCGCTACTCGGCGGCCCGCGAGGCGATTCCGGAACTCTCCGTCGAGGTCGTCGAGGACGCACAGGGGCTGGCCGAACTCGCGCGGGGGTACTCGACGGTGATCGCCCTCGACGAGTCCTTCGCCGGGGTCACCATCGAGGGCGACGTGCAGGTCCGGCCCGACGCCCTCGAGAACCCGGCCGAAGTCGTTCCCGAGCGTCCCCTCGCGTTCTTCGCGCGGAACCGCGATCGGTTGGGGGCCGCCGTCGCGGTCCACCGGGCCGCCGACATGGACGCGGCCTGTGACCTCGCGGCCTTGGAGAACGGCCTCTCGCGGCTGGCAGAGGACGGCACGGTCGCGGGCGACGACGAACTCGACCGCCTGACGACGGCGGTCGACGATCTGGACGCGGCGGCAAGCGCGGCCGAGAGCGTCGCCAACGACCGCCTACGGGAGGCGATCCGTGAGCAGGACGTCACGATCGAGGGCTCGGACCTGCTATCGCTGGTCGAGCGCGGGGCCGGCGTCGACTCCTTGCTCTCGCGGGAGCTGGCCGACGAGTACGCCGCGGCCGTCGAGGCCGCCCGCGACCACCTCGTGGACGCGCTCGATCTCGATCAGGGCGAGAGCGAGATCGCCCGCCGCGCGTTCGGCGACGAGCCCACGTTTCCCGTCGAGCGCGACGAGGACGCGATCGGCCGGCTTCGCGAGGAGCTGACCGCGGCCAAGGAGCGCCGCGCCGGCCGACTGAAACGCGAGCTCGCTGCCGACCTCGCCGACCAGCGCGAGGGAGCCCGCCAACTGGTCCGGGACGCCCTCGAGCTGGACGTGGAGCTGGCGATCGCCCGCTTCGCGCGGGATTTCGGGTGTACGATGCCCGAGTTCGTCCCGGCGGGCGAGGCGAGAGGGACCGGCTTCGCGATCGAGGGCGGCCGGTCGCCGCTGCTCGACGAACCCCTCGAGGCGATCGACCCCGTCGACTACGCGGTCTCGGGCGTCGCCTTGCTGTCGGGGGTCAACAGCGGTGGGAAGACGTCCACGCTGGACCTGGTGGCAAGCGTCGTCGTGCTGGCCCACATGGGGCTGCCGGTCCCCGCCGAGAACGTGCGCCTGCGGCGGTTCGATGACTTGCACTACCACGCCAAGACCCAGGGGACGCTGGACGCGGGGGCCTTCGAGTCGACGGTGCGGGAGTTCGCCGACCTCGCCCAGGGCGGCGAGGGGTCGCTGGTGCTGGTCGACGAACTCGAGAGCATCACCGAGCCCGGCGCCTCGGCGAAGATCATCGCGGGCATCTTGGAGGCACTGTCGGAAAACGGCGCGACCGCGGTGTTCGTCTCCCATCTGGCGGGCGAGATCCGCGAGATGGCCGGCTTCGACGTGACCGTCGACGGCATCGAGGCGGTGGGTCTCGTCGATGGCGAACTCGAGGTCAACCGCTCGCCGGTCAAAGACCACCTGGCGCGGTCGACGCCGGAGTTGATCGTCGAGAAGTTGGCCGACGAGGCCCGGGACGAGGCGGTCGCAGCGAACGGCGGCGCTCCGAACGACGGCGACCCCGAGCCGGTCTTCTACGATCGCCTGCTCGAGAAGTTCGACTAGTACAGCGGGACGAACCGGCGACGTGAGCAGTCGGTCACCCGGCTCACCCTACTTCTGTGGGCTCCCGCCGTGCCACTCGAGGATGTTCTTGTGCCCCCACTTCTCGCCGTCATCCCCGTCGTCGGTCAGCGCCGCGAGCGACTCGGCGTCGTTCATCTCGAGGAACTCGGCGAGGTCGTCGACGTAGGCGGCGACGGCGGCGACCGTCTCGTCGTCCTGGAGTGCGAACGCCTCCTTCACCGAGTCGGGCATCCCGTCGGGTGCGATGTACGTCTCCGAGCGGGCGTACTCGCCGATTCCCCGTAGGGTCTCGGGCGAGCAGTCCTCGAACTGCTCGAGCAGGAAGTCGGGGATCGCCTCGGGTGGGTCCGGTCCGATCATATCCATGATACCCATCCATATGGTGAATATTAACAATTATGTATTGTTACACAGAGGCATGATTGGTATCGACCGAGCGTGTGAGCCGGTCACCAACCCTTAAGACGCTGCGGAAGCAGGGTGAAAGTGATGGGTGACGACCCCGAAGAGGGGATGTTGTCGTGGGACGAATCCGTGTTCAGGGACGAACACGTCTTCGAGATCGACTACGTCCCCGAGACGTTCAAGCACCGCGAGGGCCAGACCGAGAGCCTGACCTATGCCTTGCGCCCGGCGGTGCGGGGGTCGCGCCCGCTGAACGTCGTCGTCCGCGGCCCGCCCGGGACGGGCAAGACGACGGCGATCCAGAAGCTGTTCGACGAGGTCGGGGCCCAGACGAGCGACGCGCGGACGATCCGGGTCAACTGTCAGGTCAACGCGACCCGCTACTCCGTGTTCTCGCGGCTCTTCGAGGGTACCTTCGACTACGAACCGCCCTCCTCGGGCATCTCCTTTAAGAAGCTGTTCGGCCAGATCGCCGAGAAACTCGTCGAGGAGGACAAGGTCCTCGTGGTCGCCTTGGACGACGTTAACTACCTCTTCTACGAGAACGAGGCGAGCGATACGCTCTATTCGCTGTTGCGCGCCCACGAGGAGTACCCCGGCGCGAAGATCGGCGTCGTCGTCGTCTCCTCCGATCCCGCACTCGACGTGATCGACGAACTCGACTCGCGGGTCCAGAGCGTCTTCCGCCCCGAAGACGTCTACTTCCCGGTCTACGATCAGCCGGAGATCGTCGACATCCTCGCCGAACGGGTCACACGCGGCTTCCACGAGGGCGTCATCGACCGCGATACCCTCGAGTACGTCGCCGAACTCACCGCCGAGAGCGGCGATCTGCGGGTCGGGATCGACCTGCTGCGCCGGGCCGGACTCAACGCCGAGATGCGGGCCAGCCGTACCGTCGAGCGCGAGGACGTCGAGACGGCCTACGAGAAGTCCAAATACATCAACCTCTCGCGGTCGCTGTCGGGGCTGACCGACACCGAGCAGGCGCTGCTCGAGGTCATCGCCCACAACGACGGCGAGCAGGCCGGCGCGGTCTACGAGGCCTTCCACGAGCGGACCGATTTGGGCTACACGCGCTACTCCGAGATCGTCAACAAGCTCGACCAGCTCGGGCTGATCGACGCGGACTACGCCGACGTCGAGGGGCGGGGCCGCTCCCGGTCGCTCTCGCTGTCCTACGAGAAAGACGCGGTACTGGAACGACTCGAGTAGCTCCTGTCCGCGGTCGATACCGCCAGCTCAGACCTGGTCGATGGTCCTGCGGTAGTCCTCGGCCGCCTCGATGGCCGACTCGAGTTTCGCCTCCGTGTCGCCGTCGGCCCGCTCGCGGGCCTGCCGGAGGGCGTTGAGCCGCTCGTCGAGGACGGCGTGGTCGGGTTTCGTGTCGCTCATCGCGTAGTCGGCGAACGCGTCGGTCGTCTCGCGGATGTCCTCGCGGACCTCGTCGCTCTCGGCCGACTTCGCGGCCGCCTCGAGGGCGTCTCGGGCCTGCTGGAGTTGCTCCGTCATGGGCGGACCGACGGCGACTCGAGCCATAACGATTGGGCGGGCAATCGCCACGTGGGGGCAAACGAGCGCCCGGTCGAGGTGAGACTGCGAGTGCTGTAGCCGTCCGCTACGGACTGGCGCGTCTCGAATACGAGGGCCCTACCGACGACAGGGGCCGGATACGCGCGGGTCGTCCCGTGGAAACGGCGACACTACTCGTGATACTGACTGCGGGCTTTTTTCGGTCCCAGTCCCCGGATCCGGTTGCATCATGCCAGTATCACGACGAACGGCCCTGAAAACGATGGGCATCGCGGGCGGACTGACTGCGGCGAGTGGCACCGCGTTCGCCGTCGGCGAATATAAAGACGACGAGCGATCGGTCGACGGGAAATCCGACGACGATGGCTCGACGGGCACGCAGGGAGCGGCCGTCCGGATCGCACACTTCTCGCCGGACGCACCGAACGTCGACGTCTACGTCGCGGGCGACCGCGTCCTCGCGGACGTGGCTTACGGTGACGTCTCGCCCTATCTCGAGATCGACCCGGGAACCTACACGGTGATGATCACGGCCGCAGGCGATCCGGAGACGGTCGCGTTCGAGGGCGACGTAACGTTCGGTGCCGCCTTCTACACCGTCGCCGCGATCGGCGAACTCGAGGCCGACACCTTCCAGCCGGCGGTTCTGGTCGACGCCGGCTCGGCGCTCGTCCGGCTCGTTCACGCGTCGCCGGACGCGCCGGCCGTCGACGTCTACGCCGACGGCGAGCCAGTCTTCGAGGACGTGGCATTTACCGACGCGACCGACTACGTCCCGGTGCCGGCCGGGGCACGCACCGTCTCGGTCCGACCGGCCGGCGGCGAGGCGGCCGTCGCCTCGTTCGACGTGACCCTCGAGCGGGGCACCGCCTACACCGCCTACGCGATCGGCTACCTCGAGCCGCCGACCGCGGACGATCCCATGTTCGCCGTCGAGCCGACGGTCGACGGGCCGATGGCCGACGCCGACGAGGACGACGGGATGGACACGTCCCACTAACGGGAGCGCGCCACGAACGGCGCGGTCGTTTCAGTGGTGGCGCACCACCGAAACCGGCGGACCGGTCGACCAACTGGGTGCTGGAAGCCGACCGACGGCTCCGGCGGTTGCCGCGGTCGCCACGACCCGCGGCCGATCCGACGCGACATGCGAGCGGGTCAAGTGGCTCGAGCCCCTGATCCCGCTAATGAGCGACGCGCAAGGACCCCTCCAGCCGGACCGTCCCGACGTCGACCGGCCGTTCTCGGTCGACGCGCCGTTCGATCCCGCGGGCGACCAGCCCGAGGCGATCGAACAGCTGGCCGCGGGTTTCCGCGAGGGGATGGACAAACAGACCCTGCTGGGCGTGACCGGCTCCGGGAAGACGAACACCGTCTCGTGGGTCGTCGAGGAGATCCAGAAACCGACGCTGGTGATCGCCCACAACAAGACGCTGGCGGCCCAGCTCTACGAGGAGTTTCGGAACCTCTTCCCGGACAACGCCGTCGAGTACTTCGTCTCCTACTACGACTACTACCAGCCCGAGGCCTACGTCGAGCAGAGCGACACCTACATCGACAAGGACGCCTCGATCAACGACGAGATCGACCGCCTGCGCCACTCCGCGACCCGCTCGCTGCTCACCCGGGAGGACGTCATCGTCGTCGCGAGCGTCTCCGCGATCTACGGCCTCGGTGACCCGCGCAACTACGTCGACATGTCCCTGCGCCTCGAGGTGGGCCAGGAGATCGGCCGTGACGAGCTACTCGCCCAACTGGTCGACCTGAACTACGAGCGCAACGACGTCGACTTCACGCAGGGCACCTTCCGAGTCCGGGGCGACACCATCGAGATCTACCCGATGTACGGTCGGTACGCGGTGCGGGTCGAGCTGTGGGGCGACGAGATCGACCGCATGGTCAAGGTTGACCCCCTCGAGGGCAAGACGCAGGGCGACCAGCAGGCGGTGCTGGTCCACCCCGCGGAACACTACTCGATCCCGGAGACGAAACTCGAGCGGGCGATGGACGAGATTCGCGACGATCTCGACGACCGGATTGCCTACTTCGAACGGCAGGGCGACATGATCGCCGCCCAGCGCATCGAGGAGCGGACGACGTTCGACCTCGAGATGATGGAAGAGACGGGCTACTGTTCGGGGATCGAGAACTACTCGGTCTACCTCTCGGACCGCCGGTCGGGCGAAGCGCCCTACACCCTGCTCGACTACTTCCCCGACGACTTCCTCACCGTCGTCGACGAGTCCCACCAGACCCTGCCCCAGATCAAGGGCCAGTACGAGGGCGACAAGTCCCGCAAGGACTCGCTGGTCGAGAACGGCTTTCGACTGCCCACCGCGTACGACAACCGCCCGCTGACCTTCGAGGAGTTCGAGGAGAAAACGGATCAGACGCTGTACGTCTCGGCGACGCCGGCCGACTACGAACGCGAGGAAAGCGAGCAGATCGTCGAACAGATCGTCCGGCCCACGCATCTGGTCGACCCCGCGATCGAAGTCGCAGACGCGACGGGGCAGGTCGAGGACCTGCTGGACCGCATCGACGACCGCATCGACCGCGGCGAGCGGACCCTCGTGACGACGCTCACCAAGCGCATGGCCGAGGACCTGACCGAGTACCTCGAGGAGGCGGGCGTCGACGTGGCCTACATGCACGACGAGACGGACACCTTGGAGCGCCACGAGATCATCCGCTCGCTTCGACTGGGCGAGATCGACGTTCTCGTCGGCATCAACCTCCTGCGGGAGGGACTCGACATCCCCGAGGTCTCGCTGGTGGCCATTCTGGACGCCGATCAGGAGGGCTTCCTCCGAAGCGAAACGACGCTCGTCCAGACGATGGGCCGAGCCGCGCGAAACGTCAACGGCGAGGTCGTCCTCTACGCCGACGAGCCCTCGAACGCCATGGAGTCGGCGATCGAGGAGACCCAGCGACGCCGGGAGATCCAGCAGGAGTACAACGAGGACCACGGCCTCGAGCCGACCACCATCGAGAAGGCGATCGGCGAGACCAACCTCCCCGGGGCCAAGACCGACACCACGGAGGTCTCCGGCCGGGAACTCGAGGGCGAGGACGACGCCGCCCGCTACATCGACGAACTCGAGACCCAGATGCAGGAGGCCGCGAACAACCTCGAGTTCGAGTTAGCTGCGGACATCCGCGATCGGATTCGCGAAGTGCGCGAGGAGTTCGACCTCGCAGGCGAGGAAGACGAGGGGATCGCGCCGCCGACCGAGGAGTTCTGAGCGGCGACTGTCCGGTTCGCGACTGTCACTGTCTGATTCTGATCGAGTGGTCTCGAGTCAGTTTCGGTCGGTATAGTCCACCCGACCGTTCAATCCTAATCGAGCAAGGGCAGTCCGATGGCCAAACAGATCAACAAGAAATGTTATGTCGGAGAGATCGTGTTTCTCGCGGAGTCCATGCAGAAACACGACTGCTGGATCAGTGCCATGCCGTTCGAACAGTTGCACGTCGAGAATCAACTTCGTGTCGAAGTCTATTGCATCATACAACCAAAACTTACCATTGATTTTGATGGCGGTTTCGTCGACCGCGACCCTTAACGGCTTCGCCGTCAGCGGATCGCCAATGACATCAGATATTCTATGGACCCACTGAAGAATCGCTTGTTACGATCGTTCTACTCCGAATAGACCAAGAATCTTTTTTGTCTCTCTAAGCGAAGAACAGCTCAGACACCCAAAATTCAATATTCGCCGTCTCCAACGTCTCTCTGACCAGTTATTGGTTGAGCATGAACGCTCAAACCACCGAACTGTGCGCTTCTCAAACTAGCTTATCTAGGTGGAGTCGTATATATGTAACTTCAGACCCCTGTGATCAATTCCCTGGCGGTGTCGATTCTCCATACTGCGACGCCTAGACATAGGTGCGAATACTACTTTATGAATTCTTAAATAAAAAGATCCGCTTATGTTCAATAGGAGCGTCAAGTAACATATGGACTCTAATCTACGCGAACAAATCCATCCTTTTTCGATTCTAATTGTATTGTCGGTTATTGGGGTCGCTTCTTACTTTGAATTTGTGTATTACCCGAAAACAAACATCTATATAATAGTAGTTTGGATAATCGTGGTTCCGTTGCTACTCTTGGCAACAATTGATGGTTTCCGGAATCACTCAATGTTTCGATTCTTTTCATATCTTTCGTTTATTATAGTAGCCACATTGCAACATATGGGTGGTGGTGAATTATATATTGCTGCTTTATTTGCAGTGGCTGGATCTATCGGGATTTTCTATATGATCTGGAATATAGCGATGTGCGATACGCTACTCGAATAGTCGTTCACGCCGACCGTCTTCGGGTTCGCTATTCGATGTCGATCGGGCCGATAAAAGCAAGACGCCGCCCTCCGTAGCGGGTGGCGTGTGACACCGGTGACTCGGCCGGATTACTCTCGCTCGAGGCTGCCGGGCACCACGGGACAGCCACAGGGGGAGGCGGTGCCGACGCCGGGGCCGGTGACGGTCACGACCCAGACGGGGCGACCGCAGCGGGGGCAGTCGGGGACCGACCACTCGTCGTCCGGATCGTCGGCCGGTTCGGAGTGGACCGGCCTCGAGTCGAGGGCGTCGCTCATCGGTCCCTCCGGGTGGAGCGTGGCCGATCCCCGCGATCGGGCGCTGTCGCTGGTCGTTTGAGTTGATTCCACCGTCGTGCGGGACGTTTATATCCCGCTAGGATGTACGCAATCATGGCTTCAAGCTGACCGCTTGGAAGCCAGTCTCGGGTGGTTCCAGCACCCGGGGCGTTTCGACGGCCGCCCCCAACCGGTCGGGCGTTCGGAGACGGGCTTCCGGTTGAATGTTGGCACACTGTAACTTATAACTACTGCTAAGGCTGTGGAAACTATCACGAACGTCTCAGGCACGCCGTCCGTCGTCGACGAACACGACTCGTCTCGTTCTCCGCCGCCGAGCGCTCTCGAGCGACAAATACCGGCAGTGAACGCCTACTGTCCGGGTACCGAGACGGGTTCGCCGGCCTCGTTCAGGTTCGTCCAGACGTCGCCCGATCCCGTGATCACGACTTCGAACTGGTGGGGTCCGCTCCCGACGGCGTCGCCGTACGAATTGAACGACACCACCGCGACAGTGTCGTGGGTAACGGACCGAGCGGTCAAACTGTAGACGCCCGGCGCGCCGTCGAAATCGCTCACCGTCAGTGCCTCGCCGGACGCCGGAACGGTGTACTCCCCCCAGACTGGACGGCTCGTCGAGTCGTCTCGGGGCGCATAGACGAGGGTCAACGCCATCTGCTCCGCTTGGCCCGTCTCGGTCTCGAGGACGATGCGCTCGAGCGTCGCGCGGTCGCTCCGCTCGGGACCGGTGTTCGTCGACGGCAGGGCGCACCCGGCGAGCCCGACGATGCCCGCTGTACTCGCAGTGTGACCGAGGAGGGCGCGGCGGTGCATACCCGTCGTATGAGCGATCGTCAGCAAATACTTTCCGACGAGAGAAGGCAACAATCAGTCGATCAGGCCACGGAGTCGATCGGCGTCTCTGATCGCAGGAACCTCACAACACGCCGAACCCGAACTCCGCCATCCCGAAGACCGGCCCCCACAGCAGGTGGAGCGCAACGCCGACGACGACCGCCGGCAGGAAGTTGTAGATCGTGGCGACGATGGCTGCTTTGGCGTCGACGGCCAGCAGCGGGAACAGCGCGTCGCCGTCCTGTGCGATCGCGTTCGCGGTCAGCGCCGAGAAGGGGAGCCCGCCTTCGGCGTAGACGCTGGCTAGCAGGATCTGCGGACCACAGCCGGGGATCAGCCCGACCGCCGCGCCGCCGATCGGGGCCAGCACGCCGGCCGTCGCCGCGAGCGTCGCGACGTTGACCCCGCTGAAGAGGACGACGTACTCGTAGACCAGGAAGGCCACCAGCACCCAGACGGTGACGAAGCTCGTCTCCATCGCCGCATGGGTGAGCGTATCATAGACCGACAGGAAGGAGTCTCGAGCCCGCGCGATCTCCCCTTCACCGACGTAGTGGCGGCCGATCAGGTAGAGGTACAGCGACAGGACCGCGCCGGTGATCCCGACGATGGTAAAGAGGCCGTCGAAGCCGAGGCCGGTTGTGAGCGGGATTTCGGGCCCGCCGCGGAACAGATAGAGCGAGCCGAGGACGAGCCCAGCCGCGGCGGCGATCCACCACACGACGTGTGCGAGGTGTGACAGCGGCGTGAGGATCCGTGACTCCCGGTCGGGGCCACTCTCGTGGGCGTGAGTCGGGGCCGGACCGCCGTAGTCGTGGGCCGGGTTCGGTCCGACGCCGCCGTTGACGACGGTGCCGCCGTCCGGCGTCGCGGCGGGCGAGAGCTGGGCCACTGCGGCGTCGATCCGGGAGACGCCGAGGCCGTACGAGTCGACGAGGTAGCCGGTCGCGACCGACGCGGCGAACGCGATGGCATAGGAGTACAGCGCCGCTTCGGGCGCGAGCGCGAGGATGACGAACGCCGAGTCGCCGGCGGTGGCACCCAGCGTCGCGACCACCGTCCCGAAGCTGACCGTCCCGCGGACGTACAGCGGCATCACGACGATCGCGCCGCCACAGCCCGGCGTCAGTCCCAGTAATCCGCCGAAGGCGACTTGTAGCCGCTCGTTGTCCTCGATGGCACTAATCACGGCCCCGCCGGTCCAGTACTGGACCAGGCCGAACGCCAGCACCGTGACCGCGACGAACGCGCTCACCTGTACGTAGCCGTCCCGCAGCGACCCGAGGAGGACCGTCAGGACCTCGTTCACGCGACCTCACCCCTACTGTGAGGCCGATCGACCGAAAGATTAGACATCTCTAAACCTAGGTTTAGTACCATCAGGTAAATAGCTGCTGGTGGCGACAGTCGGGCTGTGACGGAGGCTCGAGGCGGCCGCTGAGCGGGGGGACGGCCGCGAACCGTGACGCGACGCTGGCGTTCGAAAGCGGAGTGGGCGAAAAACGGAGTCGAGTCGGCCCGATCGCGACGGCGTCGTGGCTATTCGCGGTCGTCCCGATGGTGGTCGTCCCGATGGTGATGGTCCCGGAGGTGTTCGATCGCGTGGAGTTCGACGACGGGGAAGACCTTGGAGACGGTCAGGAAGATGAGCGCCACCATGCCGATCGTCCCGAGGATCGACAGGACCTCGATCAGTCCCGGGACGTAGTCGCCCGGGACGGCCTCGTAGATGTCGAAGGTGGGGTGTAAGAACCCCTCGACGACGAACAGCACCTTCTCCATGATCGTCGCGGTGAGGACCGCGAGGCCGGAGACGATGGCTCGTCGCTTGGTAAACAGCGTCGGGCGAATCGCCTGGGCGAAGATGTACGACAGCGTCAGGAAGACCAACGACATCGACGTGAGGTAGATGGGGTTCGTGGCTCTGGCGAACGCTGCGATCGTCAGGTCGGTGGGGGCCTGGAACAGGCCGGTAATGTTCTGCTGGAGTTGCAGCCACAGGAAGAGCAGACAGAAGAAGCCGAGCCAGAGGAGCAGTCCGCGGAAGATGTCGTCGGTGATGATGTGATCCCAATCGTACGCGCGTCGGAACGAATAGGCGAGGATAATGACGCCGCTGATGGCCGACGTGAGTGCGATGGTAAGGAACTGCGGCCCCTGGACGCCGCCGAACCAGGTCGGATAGTTCGGCAACACGGCGAACAGCCACGGGATCACGCCGCCATGGAGGAGCAGCGGGGCCATGATGATGATCGCAAGCGCGAGCCACCAGACCATCCGCTCGACGATCGCGTCCTCTTTTTCGGTGTAGCCGATCGTCATGAACCGGTAGATCGGATCCAGGCGATCCGGAAGGTCATCACGGAGCCGACTGACGTCGTACCGCAGCGTCAGCGAGAGATAGGTCGCCGTCAACACGAAATAGGCCGTGATGACGGTCACGTCCCACACCAGCGGCGAGCCGTGGATCGTGATGTGGTAGTGACCGATGACGCTCGTGACCATCCGGTCCGGCCGACCGAGGTGGACGATGATGTAAAAGCCGGCTGCGGAGAGGCCGGCGATGGTCAGCAGTTCGGCGAGGCGGGCGACCGGCATGTACCGATCCATCCCCAACAGACGGACGGCGGCCGAGAGGATGATCCCGCCGTGGGCGATCCCGACCCACCAGATGAACGCGCCGATGTAGATCCCCCACGTGGCACCGCCGCCGCTTCCCCAGTCACCGAGGGCAGTGACGATTAACCCCTCTTGGAGCTGGTAGGCCCACCCGATGAGGAAGGCGAGAAACGCCAGCCCAGCGATGGCAACCATGATGAAATACGTTGTCGATACCGACCCGATCGGCCGCAGAATGTCGGCCTCGCTCGGCGTTTTCGTCCCCATGTGCGACACTATCTCTCACTAGCGGCCCACTTGCATCCGTGCTATGAATTTGCAAGGACACTGTCGATCATCGCGGTCTCACCGGCCAAGCGGTGTGATCACAGCTCGAGCGTGTAGACGACTTCGCGCCGCTGCTTGCCGCCGATCTCGACGTCGTCTTCGCCGGTCGGCTCGAACCCGTGATCCTCGTAGAACTCGCGGCCGCCCTCGTTCGAGGCGAGGTCGATCGCCCGCATCCGCTCCATGTTGAAGTCCTGGAGGTCCTCGCGTAGCCGCTCGTAGAGTCCGGTGCCGATCCCCTCGCCTTGGTGGTCGGGGTGGACGGACATCCGCAGAACATCGCCCTCGTCCTCGGTGACGACGCCGTGGGTGAAGCCGACGATGTCTCCGTCTTTCTCGGCGACGAGGAACGCGGTGCCGGGTTTCGACAGCGCCGTCTCGAGGGCCTCGTCGCCGTACCACTCGTCGATGGTCTCGTCGATGGTGTCGGCGTCAAGTTCGTCGTAGGTGTCGTGCCACGTCGCCCGGGCGACGCGTCTGATCGCCGATCGGTCCTCGCGGGTGGCTGGTCGGAGTTCCATACCGGGACTACGATAGCGAGTAACAAAGCCCTTCCACCCGCTCAGTTAGGTCCCCTCGTCGATCGGCTCGGCGGGTGGCTACAGTTCGAGCGTGTAGACCGCTTCGGGGTAGTACTCGCCGTCGATCTCGACCTCGCCCTCGTCGGTCTGCTCGAAGCCCAGCCCCTCGTAGAACCGGCGGCTGGCGTCGTTGAACGCGAAGTCGAACGAGCGGACTTCCTCGGCCTCGGTCTCTTCGAGGGTCGCCATCAGCCGCTCGTGAAGCGCCGAGCCGACCCCCTCGCCCTGGTGGTCGGGGTGGACGTACATCCGGAGGACGTCGGCGGTCTCGCCCTGTGCGACCGCGTGGGTGAAGCCGACGAGTTCGTCGTCGCGTTCGCAGACGAGAACGACCGTCCCGGGTGCCTCGAGCGGCATCGAGTCGTCGGTGTACCACGCGTCGACGGTCTCGTCGATAGTCTCGGCGTCGAGTTCGTCGTAGGTGTCGTGCCACGTCGCGCGAGCGACGGCCGTGATCGCGTCGAAATCGTCTTCCGTCGCGGATCGAACGTTCATACCGCATCATCGAACGTGAGACATAAATAACTCGCTGACATGGCCGGGCCGGCGAATATTGCCATCGCGACCGATTTCACTCCCGCACGTCGAACCCCCGCTCGCGAAGCAGTTCCGGCACCCGATCGCGGTGGTCACCCTGAAGTTCGATACGTCCCCCGTCGGCGACCGTCCCGCCGGTTCCCAGCGCGCTCTTCAGGTCCGAGGCGGTCGATTCGATCTCCGCTTTCGAGAGGTCGAACCCCTCGACGATCGTCACCGGCTTGTCGTACCGGCGGCTCTCGGTCCGGATCGACAGCACCTGCTGGGACGTCTCGAGGTCGCCCTGACTGTCGAGTTCGTCGAGCAGGTCGTCGAGGTCGTCGTCGTTGCCTGCCATACGGTATCATGGGGTCCGGCCGGGGGATAGCCCTGTCCTTGCCCTCGCAACGGGGTCGACGCGACCGCCGACGCGCCGGCCTACAGCCGCGATTTGATCGTCTCGGCCGTCTTCTCGCCGACCCCCTCGACGCTCCGGAGGTCCTCGAGGCTCGCCTCGCGGACGTTTTCGACGCTGCCGAACCGCCCCAGCAGCCGTTTGCGTGTCTCGGGACCGACTCCCTGCACGTCGTCTAACACCGTTGAGACCTCGTCGCGGACGGTCTGGTGGTACTGCACGGCAAAGCGGTGAGCCTCGTCGCGGACCCGCTGGAGCAGGTGAAGGTGTGGCGCGTCGCTGGGCCACGAGAACGACCGCTCGGGCGTGACCACGCGCTCTTCGGCCTTGGCCAGCGCGATCGCCGGCACCTCCCAGCCCGCCTCGGCGAGCGCGTCCCGGGCCGCTTCGAGCTGACCCGCGCCGCCGTCGATCAGCAGGAGGTCGGGATCGGGCCGGTCGTCGCGACCCTCGACGGCGCGGGTCGCGCGCCACTCGAGCAGGGCTCGCATGTTGTCGTAGTCGTCGTTCTGATCGGTGAGTTTCTTCCGCCGATACTCCGCCTTCTCGGCGCTGCCGTCGACGAAGGCGACGTTACTGCCGACTGCCGCCGTTCCCTGGGCGTGGCTCACGTCGAACCCCTCGATCCGGCTCGCCGACTCGATCTCGAGGGCGTCGGCGAGCATGCCACACTCGTCGCGCCGACCCACGTTGCGCCGGGCGTTCTTCAGCGCGAGTTCGACTAGCTTGGCCTCCCGGCCCGCACCCGGCACGCGGACCGAGACGCCCTCGGTCGCGAGCCACGCCGCAACCTCCCCGTCGCCGTGGCGCTCGGGTAGGAGAAGGGCGTCGGGCAGTTCGCGCTCGGCGTAGTACTGGACGAGAAACGCCGACAGCACCGCGGGAACGCCCCCGCCGATCGCGCTATCGCTTCCCGCGGAGCCGGGGGCCTCGAGCGTGTGGCGGTCCCGGTCGACCAGCTTGCCGTCCTCGGCACGCAGGCGGGCGACGGTGGCGTCCTCGCCCTCGATGGCGACGCCCAGCACGTCGACGCCCCGCTCGTCGCCGACCGACTGGACGGCCTCGCCCCCCTCGCCGTGGAACGCCTCGACGGTCTCGAGTCGGTCCCGCAGGTTCGCCGCGCGCTCGAAGTTCTGACTCTCGGCGGCGGCCTCCATCTCGCGGCGCAGCGGGTCCGCGAGGATCCCGGTCTCGCCCTCGAGGAACCGCTTGACGGCGGTGACGTCCTCGCGGTAGCTCTCGATATCGATCTCGCGGGTGCAGGGTGCGGTACAGAGCCCCATCTCGTAGTCGAGACACGGCCGGTCCCGACCCGAGTACTTGTGATCCGAACACCCGCGGATCCCGTAGGTCTCCCGCAGGGCCTTCACGACCGTCTCGACCTGCGTCTTGCTGGTGTAGGGCCCGAATACCGTCGCCGACTCGCTGGGATCGCGGGTGATCTCGATCCGGGGTGCGTCGTGGTCGGTCAGTTGGACCATCGGGTAGGACTTGTCGTCCTTGAGCCGGACGTTGTAGCGGGGCTGGTGGCGCTTGATCAGGTTCGCCTCGAGCAGTAGGGCCTGGGTCTCGGTGTCGGTGACCGCGATCTCGACGTCGTCGGCCCGATCGACCATCCGCCGGATCCGCGCGCTGCGGGGGTCGGCGTAGGACCGCACCCGGTCGCGCAGATCGACGGCTTTCCCGACGTAGAGGGTGGTCTCCCCGTCCCGGAACTGGTAGACGCCGGGCTCGCGGGGCAACGATCCGGCGCGCTCGCGAACCCCATCGGCTTCCATCGGCGGCCCTATGGAGGCAGGGAATTTCAGCCTGACTCCTCGCCGTCCGCTTCGTGTCCCTCGCTCCGACCGCCGCCCCCGTCGATCGGCTCCGGTCGGATCGCGGCCTCGAGGTCGGCGACGACGCCGTCCTCGACCGCTGTGTCGGTGATGGGAACCGCGAGATCGGCCCCGCCGCTGACCCGGATCACCAGCCGTCGCGACCGCGAGCGGACGTAGCCCACAGCGAAAACGACCGCAAAGAGCAGCGCGGTGAGGGCGAGCGCGACCGCGCCCCACTCGAGGACGAGCAGCGCCGTCCCGACGCCCTCGCGGACGGCCCCGACGAGGTCGGACACCGGCGGGAGGTCCGGCGCGGACGGTGGCTCGACCGGCACGAGATCGCCGAGGGTCGCCCGCGACGCCTCCAGCAGGCCGACGCCGACGACTGCCGCGGCGAGCGACAGGACGAGCCACGCGAGTCGGTCGGTCGACTCGGCGGTCACCGTGCCGACGTTCGGTCGATCGACGGCGCGGAAGTTCCGGCCGTCCCGGTCGGGAGTGAACGCCAACAGCCGGCGGTTCGTGACGACGAGCGTCGCCGCCTCGAGGTCGGCGCGGTGGTCGATCCGCTCGCCTTCGTCACACAACTGCTCGACGCGCTCGGTCCACGCGGTGGCCCGATCGCCCTGCGCTCTGGCCATCGGTCGCCGCTCCCAGCCCGCGGCCCAAGTACGTCGGGCTCCGTTCACGCGAGTAGGGAGCGCCTTCCGAGCCGCTCGAACACGGTACATTCTCGGTCGTCGGGGGACAACCCGACGCGTATGAGTGACTCGACGGTACAGTGCTGGCTCGTCGAACGGGAACTGGGCGACCGCGACTTCGTCACGCTCGTCTACGCGACGCCGGACGGCTCGCGCTACCAGCAACGACAGCGCTCCTCGACGGCGCTGCGGACCGGCGCGACCGTCACCGCGGCCACCGAGGTCCCCGAGGACGAACTCGAGCCGGTGCCCGATGAGGAGACCCGCACGCGTTACGCAACGGAGGTCGACCGGACTGCGGACAAATACGATCCCGACGACCCGATCTGACCCTCTCTCCGCCCCCGAAACGTGAGAAATAAGGGCACAGTACGGCTATCGCGGCCGATATGGTCCTTCTTCGGCAGACTCCTGATGTCACAAACCTTATCGGGAAACGCTGCGACCACACGGCCATGCCCGCTATCACAGTCGACGAGCTGACCAAACGGTACGGTCAGACCCTCGCGCTCGAGGACCTCTCCTTCGAGGTCGAAGAGGGCGAGGTGTTCGGCTTCCTCGGTCCCAACGGTGCTGGCAAGTCGACGACGATCAACGTCATCCTGGACTTCGCCCGGCCGACCGCGGGCGAGGTCAGCGTCCTCGGCATGGACGCCCAGCACAACAGCCGCGAGATCCGGCGTCGAACCGGCGTCCTCCCCGAAGGCGTCGAACTCTACGACCGCCTGACCGCCCGCCAACACCTCGAGTTCGCCATCGAATCGAAAGACGCCGACGACGACCCCGAAGCGCTGCTCGAACGCGTCGGTCTGGTCGACGCGATCGACCGGAAGGCCGGCGGCTACTCGAAGGGGATGGCCCAGCGGCTCATGCTCGCGATGGCGCTTGTCGGCGAGCCCGATCTCCTCATCCTCGACGAGCCCTCCACCGGCCTCGACCCCAACGGGGCCCGCGAGATGCGCGAGATCGTCCGCGAGGAAAACGAACGCGGCGCGACCGTCTTCTTCTCGAGTCACATCATGGAGCAGGTCGAGGCGGTCTGTGACCGCGTCGGCATCCTGCGCGACGGCCGGATGGTCGCCGAAGACTCCGTCGAGGGACTGCGCGACTCCGTCGAGGGCGGCACGACCCTTCGGGTCTCCGTCGACCGGATCGACGACGACGCCCTGCAGGCGGTCCGCTCGCTACCCGACGTAAGCGACGCCACCGTCGACGGACACGAGCCGCCGACGGTCGTCGTCACCGTCGACGGCTCGAAGACGGCCGTCCTCTCGGCGCTCGAGGACCGCGGCATCGAGATCCGAGACTTCGAGACCACGGAGGCGTCGCTCGAGGACGTCTTCCAGTCGTATACGACCGACGCCGGGACGGAGGTGCATGCTCGATGAGTTCCGAAACCGGGACGCCGGCGGAGTCGGCAGGCACGAGCGGGTCGGCCTCGAGTTCGATCAACCCAGAGAGCGTTCGTGCGGTCGCGAAGAAGGACTTTCAGGACGCCGTCCGCTCGTGGCTGTTCTGGGGGCTGTCCGTATTCTTCTTCACGATCCTCGTCGTCGTGACCGGGGCGCTCTCGTACTTCGGCGACGACATCGCAGCGCAGGGAGCGACGACGGACATGCTGGTCGTCTTCGTCAGCCAGATCACGAAAGTCATCGTCCCCCTGATCGCGCTGGTACTGGGCTGGAAGTCGATCGCGGGCGAGCGCGAGTCCGGGAGCATCAAAGTCCTCCTCTCGCTGCCCCACTCCCGAAAGGACGTCCTGCTCGGGAAGCTGCTCGGACGGTCGGCCGTCCTCTCGCTGTCGCTGACGGTCGGCTTCGTACTCGCAGCCGTCGTCGTCGCCGCGTTGCTCGGCGGCTTCGATATCGCCGACTACGCCGGACTGCTCGTGATGTCGATCATCTACGGCGTCGCCTACATGAGCATCGCCGTCGCGCTCTCGTCGCTGACGCCCTCGACGACCATCGCCGGAGCCGCGATGGGCAGCGTCTTCCTCATGTTCTACGGCGTCTGGAACGGTCTGGAGGGGGTCTTCAGACTGCTCGGCGAGCGCGACATCCTCTTTTTCGATACCGTCACGTACACGGTTGAGTCGGGGGGACGGACCTTCGAACTCACCCGGCCCGAAGATTGGGCGTACTTCGTCCTGAATCTCGATCCCGGACAGGCGTACAGTAATGGATTGACGCTGCTGACGGACGTCGAGGCGCTCGAGCAACAGTCCGCGGTCAGCGCCGAGATGTTCGGCGGCGAGTTGCCGATCTTCCTCCAAGACTGGTTCTCGTTCCTGATCCTGCTGTTCTGGGTCGTCGTGCCGCTCGCGATCGCGCTCTACCGGTTCGACCGCGTCGACATCTGATCGGCGGACGGCAGCGGCCCCATTCTCTCGGTCGGCTCCCGTTCGGCAGGGCGATTTACGGTACCCGCCGTGATACCCCCGCCCGTGACCGATTGCATCTTCTACGGCGGCAAAGGCGGCGTCGGGAAAACGACCTGTGCGGCCGCGACGGCCCTTCGGCTCGCCGACGCGGGCCGAGACACGCTCGTCGTCTCGACCGACCCCGCCCACTCGCTGTCGGACTCGCTCGAGACCGATCTCGGTCCCGAGCCACGCGAACTCGAGGCCGAGGCGGCGGGGATCGACGCGGCGAGCGGGAGCCTCTGGGCCGTCGAGATCGACCCCGACGCGCGAAAGGAGCGTTACGAACGGCTGGCGCGGGCGCTGGCCGCCGACCTGCGCAGCGCCGGTATCCGGCTCGACGACGAGGAAGTCGGCCGGCTGTTCGCCGGCGGCGCGCCGGCCGGTAGCGACGAGATCGCGGCGCTGGATCTGCTCGTCGAGTACGTCGACGACGGCGACTGGGACGTCGTCGTCTTCGACACCGCGCCGACGGGCCACACCCTCCGGCTGTTCGACACCCCCGAGGTGATGGGACTGGCCCTCGAGACGGCTCAGTCCCTGCGGGGACAGGCAAAGCGGATCGGCGACGCTGCCCGGACGGCGGTGCTGGGCCCGATGTCGATGTTCGGGAGCGGCCGCGACGACGAGGAGGGCCTCGAGTCGTTCCGGGCCCGCCTCGAGCGCGCACGCCAACTACTGACCGATCCCGAGCGCACCGAGTTCCGGGTCGTCTTACTGCCGGAATCGATGGCGATCGCCGAGTCCGAGCGACTGGTAGCGACGCTGCGGGAGGCCGACGTGCGGGTCGACCGGCTCGTGGTCAATCGGGTGTTCGAGGACCCCGAGGACGGCTGTTCGCGGTGTCAGTCACGTCACGAGCGACATCTCGAGCGGGTCGCGGAGATTCGAGCGACCTTCCCCGATCTCGAGGTCGTGACGCTGCCGGAGCGCGAGGGCGAAGTACAGGGCCTCGAGACGCTGCTTTCGGTCGGAGACCGACTTCGAAGCGAGCGGTGACCGTGCGCATCAGTCGCGGACCCACTCACCGTTGAGTTCGTCGTTCGAGTGACCTTCGATCGCTGGAGGCGTGAACCCAAAACGGAGTCCGTGGGTCACACCAGTGAGATATTCTCGAACGTTTCCGGGGCTAGTATCGCAACTCCAAGCATGAAGAGGCCCATACCCAATGCGGACCCCACAGCGATGTAAATCGTAAACCGAAGATCGACCCAGCCTTCGACAATCCCGGTAACCAACGGAACGAGCAGCAGTGCAAGTATGCCGGGAACGGCTGCAAACAGAAGGAGGCGCTTTGTGATCCCTGTTTTTCCCATATTAGAACAATGTGGGTATGTGACAATATACCTGTCCGTGATTGTGGCTGGGTGCTTTACTCCGCATAGCACAACTAAGACCGACCCACAATTGGACAACTGACCCTCTAAAATACATGTCTATATGAGCGCAGCAGGCTGAAACGAGGAACTGTCTCTAGTAGCCGCTGAAACGATTTACACACTGATCGCAACGCTGTCGTGCGATCAGGTGTGTAATGGCTTTCAGCGGCTACTATCGCTCTATGGAATCTCGGCGGGTCGCGTCCGCTGCCGGTCAGCCGATGTACCCCGATCCGGACCGCCCCACGAAAGCGCTCGATGCGGTGCCGATTTTCGCCCACAGACTTATGATGTCGGCGATCCGTCATTCTACCATGGCACGCTCGCTCGGACGGAACTCGTCCCCGCTGCTCACGGCGATCGGCGTTGCCGTCGCGCTCATTGCGATCGTCGGCACACAGTTCCTCGGCTGGGAGTGGGGAGACGGCCGACTCGTGCCGACGGTCATCGGCGTCGTCGCCGTCGCGATCGCGGTCGTCGCGGTCCTCGCTCGTCGCGAGTGAGACGGACCTCGTCGCCTCGAGGGACCGCTTGCTCGGTTCCGTCAGCACCGAGTTCAGCACCCATCGAACCGGCGGCGCTCACTCGAGGTCGATACCCCTCTCCGCGAGCAGGTCCCGGAACTCGCCCTCCTCGAGGATCGGGACGTCGTTGTCGCGCGCATCGCCCTGCTTCGTCGCACCCGGATTCTCGCCGGCGACGAGGTAGTCCGTGTTCCCCGAGACGCTGCCGGTCGCGTTGGCCCCGTGGGCCTCGACCGTTGCTTGGGCTTCGTCCCTAGTCACGCCCTCGAGCGAGCCGGTGAAGACGAAGGTGAGCCCCGCGAGTTCGTCCCCGCCGGTCTCGACGTCGACTTCCTGCGGTGAGACGTGATCGAGGACGGCGTCGACCACGGCCGCGTTGGCCTCGCTCGTGAAGAAGTCGTGGACCGTCTCGGCGACGGTCTCGCCCACGTCGTCGACGCCCTCGAGCCGTTCGGGCTCGCTTTCCGCGGCCTCGCGGAGGGCCGCGAAGGTACCGAACTCGCGGGCGAGTTCGCGGGCCGTCGTCGGACCGACGAGGGGGATCCCCAGCGCGGAGACGAAGTCGGAAAGCGGCGGCTCGCGGCTGGCCGCGATCTCGGCGAGCAAGTTCTCGGCGCTTTGCTCGCCCCAGCCCTCGAGGTCGGTGAGGTCCGCCTGGTCGAGTGCGTAGAGGTCCGCGACCGACTCGAGCAGGCCGGCGTCGACCAGTTGGCGGACGCTCTTCTCGCCCAGTCCCTCGAGGTCGAGGCCGTCGTCGCCCGCGTAGTACTCGATCGACCGACGAAGCTGGGCGTCACAGCCCAATCCACCGGTACAGAAGGCCATGGGGCCGTCGCGCTCGACGGGGCTGTCACAGACGGGACAGCGATCGGGCAGTTCGTAGTGGCCCTCGCTGCCCTTCTCGAGGACCTCCTCGACGTAGGGGATCACGTCGCCGGCCCGCTGGACGCGAACCGTGTCACCGATATTGACGTTTTTCTCGGCGATCTCCTCGGGGTTGTGCAGGCTCGCCCGCGAGACGGTGACGCCGCCGACGTCGACCGGCTCGAGCAGGGCGACGGGAGTCAGCCGGCCCGTTCGGCCGACCTGGACCGCCACGTCGGCGATCGTCGTCACTTCCGCGCGGGCGGGGAACTTGTAGGCGAAGGCCCAGCGGTCGTGACGGGCCGTTCGCCCCAGTTCCTCGCGGGCCTCGCGGTCGTCGACCTTGATGACGACGCCGTCGATCTCGTAGTCCAACTCCTCGCGAGCCTCGAGCATGCGGTCGCGGTAGTCGATCGCGTCCTCGATGTCTCCGACGACCTCGACGCGGTCGTTGGTCCGCAGCCCGTAGTCGGGGAACCGCTCGAGTTCGTCCCGATGGCTGTCCGCGAGGTCGCTGGCCTCGAGGACGTCGAAGTAGAAGACCGCGAGCGGGCGCTCGGCGACGACGGTCGGATCGAGCTGGCGGATCGTGCCGGCCGTGGCGTTTCGCGGGTTGGCGAAGGGGTCCTCGCCGCGCTCGATGCGTTCGCGGTTGTACGCCTGGAAGGCGTCCTTGGGCATGTAGACCTCGCCCCGGACCGCAAGGAACTCGGGGTGATCGCCGCGGAGCCGCTGTGGCACGGAGCCGATCGTGCGCGCGTTTTCGGTCACGTCGTCGCCCTCGCGGCCGTCCCCGCGGGTCACGGCGCGCTCGAGGCGGCCGTCCTCGTAGACGACCTCCATGGAGACGCCGTCGAACTTGGGCTCGCAGACGTAGTCGACGTCGCCGACCTCTCGTCGCACCCGCTCGTCGAACTCGCGTATGTCTTCTTCCTCGCCGCTGCCCTCGATCGAGAGCATCGGCGCGACGTGTTCGACGGTGTCGAACGCTTCGATCGGTTCGCCCCCGACCCTGCGGGTGGGGCTGTCGGGGTGGTCGAGACCGAACGCCTCCTCGAGGTCGCGCAGGCGGCTAAACAGGGCGTCGTAGGTCCGGTCGCCGATGATCGGGTCGTTCTCGACGTAGTAGCGGCGGTCGTGTTCGCGGACGGCTTCCCGGAGCAGGTCGACCTGCTTGGTGGCCTCGTCTTCCGAGAGGTCCTCGACCGGCCGGAAGTCGGTCGGCGGCTCCCGGAGGTAGGGATTCTCTTCGTTCTCGTCGGCGGCTGGCATTCTTGCTCGAGGGTTGCCGTTCGGACCCGTTAATGGTACTGACTGGGGCCTGCCCGTGTCGTTCCGCGTTTCTCGAGGCGGCTGTCGTCGTCGGTCAGTTCCAGCGGGGAGATGGATTCGCGACGCGAGTCACTCGAGTGTCCTTCGACTATGCGTTCGTTCGATCACGACGGTGGTGGAAGCAGTTCCGTGAACTCGCTATCGTTTGTCTCATTCACGATATCGACCGATCACTTCGAACGGTCAGTATAGAAGCGCTGTCCGACAATCCGTTATGATGCGTCCGCGTTGGTCGTTCGTCGGGAGCCAACGGTGTTTGCTACCCACCCACCGACACGACCGGATCCGAGGCCGAATAGGGGTGCAACACACACCACCAATCCACTGGCGAAGACGACGAACACGACCCTCTGTAGCGACCATGTTGCCGTCGTCCCTGCCGTCACGATGACTACGAGCAGTCCGAGGGCGCCACCAATGAGACCAGCGCGGAGTCCAGCAGCACCTGGGTCCGACGAGCGGATCGCAGCGATGACTCCTGCGACGAACGCTCCGATTATCATTATACCACCGCCGATGGTCGCCTCCGAATTCGGTAGCCAGTTTAGCACGGCGATGACGGGTAGCGAAGCTATTGAACCGATGAGCGCGAACCGCCATGCCGGAGGAAGAGTGTGGACGAGGGGAGGTGACACCATATTCGTCTCTACGTTCTAATAGTATATATTTTCGCCGAGATGGACAATGGAAGATCTACTGATTACTTCCACGGGTTGTCCACCAGTTCCGTGTGAACGCTCGAGCCGACCGCGATCCGACAGTCGGCCCGCGGCGCGGCGAGACACAGCAGGACGTAGCCGTCCGCCAGGTGTCGATCCTTCAGGGCTCGAGGCCGTCGGCGGTGCGTGAGGGCATCGTCGGCGGCACCCTCGAGTAGCCGCCCCGTACAGGTCCCGCAGGCACCGGTGCGACAACCGAACGGAAGTCCGATATCGTTCCGTTCGGCCGCCTCGAGGACCGTCTCGCCCTCGCGAACCTCGATGGTTCGAATGCGGCCGTCGGGCCACTCGAGGGTCACGTCGTGGCTCGTCATCTGCCGGCGCGGTGAGTCACTGCCAGACGTCGCTCGTGCAGTCGCCGTCGGGCCATCTGATCTCGTGGGCGCGGGCCGGTCCCTCGGGACAGTCGCCCCAGTCGACGAGGAAGTCCTCGTCGAGTTCCATCGTCCCTTTCCGGGGGTCGACGTCGGCTTTCAGCATCACCGAGCCGCGCTCGGCCTCCTCGGGGTAGAACTGGTCGTCCCACGAGGAGAACAGCGAGGTAGTCCAGTAGAGGCGCTCGCCGTCCAGCGAGAGCTGGAGCATCTGCGGGCCGCCGGCGAGTTCCCGGCCCTGAACCTCCTGGATCTCGCCGAAGGTACCCCCGACCGACAGCGAATCGGCCCGCCGCGGGTTCGACGGGTCCGAGATGTCGTACATCCAGACCTCGCCGTGGAGCCAGTTCGAACCGAACAGGTACCGATCGTCCATCGAAATCAGGATGTCGGTCGTCAGCCCCGGCACGGGCATGTCCCAGTCCTCGTGGTCGCGAGCCTCGAAGTCGATCACTTTCTCCGCGCGGTACGCTCCCTGCCCGTCATCCGCGCTCTCGTCCCGCCAGAAGTGGAACATGTTCGAGGAGAGCGCGGCCCCGACGAACCCGTGGGTCGATTCGGGCGTGTGAAGGAATCGCACCTCGAGCGGAATCTGCCCCTCCTCGCCGAGGTCGATGGTCTGCTCGACGGTGCCGTCCTCCCAGTCCCAGAAGTGGAGCTTCCGGCCGTAGTTGCCTTCCTCGACGTCCTCGAGGTCGAAGCCCGGATAGTACGTCTTGGGTGCGGCCCACTCGCTCGAGACCATCACGTTCTGGCGGGGCTGGTACCAGTAGTCGTAGTTCATCTCGATCTCGCCCGGCGGCTCCCAGCGCCCTTCGATCTCGAAGTCCTCGTTCAGCTCGAGGAACCCGCCCGGAAGCTCGCCGTCGGCGTCGCCGAGCATGCTGATCAGGATCTGCCCGTCGGGGATACAGTGGACGGTATGGGGTGCCGAGAGGTCGTACTCGAAGACGTCCTCGGGTTCGATCACCGTCTCGAGTTCGGGATTCCGCCGGTCGGCGGCGTCGAGGACGTGGATCCGCGAGGAGCGTTGGCCGGGGACGATCAGGTGTCGCCGCTCGAGTTCGTCCACGTGACAGGACGACGAGCAGGCGTTCCACCCGAAGTGGTGGAGTTCGTCCCCGCGCTCGGGCATCTCGACCCGGTCGACGATCTCGCAGTAGGTCTCGGAGTCGGGATCGAGATCGACGACCGCGACGAAATCCGGCGCGTCGACGTCCGTACCGACGTAGAGGCTCATCACGTACGCCAACCGTTCCCGCTCGCTCTCCTCGATCGCGGCCTGGGGCGTCGCGTAGCCGGGCCCCTCGTGGTGGTGTTCGTGGTCGTGGCCGGGTTCGACGTCGTCTGGCGTGCTAGCGTCACTCATGGCACTCCCGACCACGAGCGGGTAAATAAATCTGGTCGGGGATGACGCGAGCGGACGGACCTACGCCCAGGGGCTGTCGCCGACCTCGGCGCGCACCCGCGGCCCGACCTCGATGCGACAGTCGGCCTGCGGCGAGGCGATACACAACAGGACGTAGCCCTCACCTTGCTCGTCGTCGGTCAGCGCCCGCGGCTGCCGGCGATACGCGAAGGCATCTCTCACGTCCGGCCGCGCCCCGTCCTCCGCGTCCGTCTCGCCGTCTTCGAGCCCGAGCAGTCGGCCGACGCAGGTGATACAGGTCCCGCTCCGGCAGTCGTAGGGCAGTCGCGCGCCGACCCGCTGGGCCGCCTCGAGGACCGTCTGGCTCTCGGCCACGTCGAGCGTCCGCGTCCGGCCGTCGGTCCACTCGAGGGTTACCTCGTGGGTGGTCATCAGTTCGTCCCCGCTATCATCCGTCGTGCGTACAGTTCGTCCATGTCACTGTATGACGGTACGAGGGCCGAGGAGAAAAAGTCGGTTCCGGTTCGATGACCGGTGTCGCGACGGTCCGGCCGTGCGACGAGCCGGCTCAGTCGACGGACGGCGTCGCCGTCTCCGCCGTCGGTTCCGCCTCGGCGGACTCCTTGTAGACGATTCCCCAGCCGGTCACGCCCATCGCGATGAGGACCAGCGGCGAGAGGATCCCGAAGAAGTAGTACGGCGCGTATTCGATGACCGGCACGCCGAGCGTCGACGCCATGAAGACGCCGCCCGATCCCCAGGGAACGAACGCCGACGTCGTCGTCCCGGCGGCTTCGACCGCCCGCGAGAGGTTCTGGCTCTCGAGGTCGTACTCGTCGTAGAGGTTCTGTAAGGTCATCCCGGGCACGACGATCGCCATGAACTGTTCCGCGGCGAGGAAGTTCATCGCGATCGTCCCGGCGGCCGTCCCGGCGGTCAGCCCGGCGACGCTACTGACGGCCTGGCCGATGTGGTACGCGATCGATGCCAGCACGCCGATCTCCTGCAGGATCCCGCCGAGTGCCAGCGCGGCGACGATGATCGTAATGACCCACACGGAGCCCGAGAGGCCGCCGCTCGCGAGCAGTTCGTTCGTGAGTTCGAGGCCGGTCTCTGGGCTCGTTCCGTTGTGGACGGCTTCCCAGGCGGCGGCGAAGCTCGCTCCCTGAACGGTGGTGCTGATCCCGACGCCGGCGAAGATGCCGATGCCGAGCGACGGCAGCGCCGGAAACCCATAAAACGCGAGCGCGAACGTGATGATCAGTGGGAGGAGCGTGATCGGTGAGACGACGTAGCTGTTCGCGAGGCCGGCTTGCATCTCGGTGACGCGGTCGACGGGGATCGTCCCGCTCGTGTTCAGTCCCAACACGACGAACAGGACCAGCGAGACGGTAAACGCGATCATCGTTCCGGGACGCATCGCCCGAATGTGGTCCATCAGATCCGTGTTCGTGACCGCGGCGGCGAGGTTCGTGGTGTCGGAGAGCGGGGAGTTCTTGTCGCCGGTGTAGGCCCCCGACAGCACGGCACCGGCCGTCATCGCCTCCGGGATCCCGAGCCCGGAGCCGATTCCGATCATCGCGACGCCGAGGGTTCCGGCCGTCGTCCACGAGGACCCGATCGCGAAGGCGACGACCGCCGAGAGGACGACGGTAAAGGGGAGGAATATCCCCGGCGACAGGAACTCCAGTCCGTAATACATGAGCGTGGGGATCGTTCCGGCATCGATCCACGACGAGATGAGCATGTAGATGACGAACAGGATGAGAATGGCCTGCAGTCCGGTCAGAATACTGCGACTGATGCCATCGTAGAGCCGCTCCCAGGAATAGCCGAAGTAGTACCGCCCGAGCAGCCCCGCGAAGGCGATCCCCCACAACAACGGCATCTGTGGGTCCATCTCGAGCCAGATCATCCCGACCGAGAGGAACAGTATCATGCCCGCGATCGGGACGAGCGCTTCCCCCAGGCTCGGTCGCTCGTCCTCGGGAATGTCGTCGTAGGCTTTCGGTGTGAAGTCAACTCCCATGTGCGAGTCTCGTCCGTGTTTGCGAAACCGGGTATAAATAGATCTTCTTTCGGACGCCGGGCCCATGCCCGGCGACGGCCGTCGGCCGGACCCGGTACTTTACCCGTTGGGGCGCCTAGGATCGAGCAGATGGGTCAGGGAACGGAGTTCGGATTGGTCGACCTCGAGGACGTCGATTCGCCCGGCGACGAGTGGGAGGAGATCGACGTCTCGGATACCGAAGCCGACCGGATCGCCCGCAAGCGCGACCGCGAGTTCGAGCAGTTCGAGGAGCGGATCAAGGACGCCGAGCAGTTCAAGGTCGAGCAGTCGGTCTTCGACGACGCGACCTTCGCGGCGTTGTACAAACTCGTCCAGGACGGCTACGTCGAGGCCTTCGGCGGGCCGCTCTCGACCGGCAAGGAGGCAAACGTCTACCACGCGCTGGGCGACGACCGCGAGGTCGCGGTCAAGATCTACCGGATCAACGCCTCGAACTTCCGGCAGATGCGCGACTACCTCGAGGGTGACCCCCGGTTCGAGGGCCTCGGTGGGAAAAAGAAAGATGTCGTTCTCGCGTGGACGAAAAAGGAACTGGCGAACCTCCGGCGAGCGCAGGCGGCTGGGGTCCGAGTCCCCGAACCGCTCGCCACCGAGCGCAACGTGTTGGTCATGGAGTACATCGGCACCGACGATGGCCGCGCGAAACGGCTCGGCGAGGTCCACATTGAGAACCCACAAACCGCCTACGAGGTCATGCGCGAGTACATGCGCCGGCTCTACTCGGCCGGCCTGATCCACGGCGATCTGAGCGAGTACAACGTCGTCTTCGACGAGAGCGAGGGCCAACTGGTGCTGATCGATCTGGGACAGGCCGTCACGGTCCACCACCCCAACAGTCGCGAGTTCTTAGAGCGGGACTGCCGGAACGTCGCGGGCTATTTCTCCCGACAGGGACTCGAGGTGACCGAAGACGATTTACTCGAGTTCGTCACGAGCCCGGAGCCGGATCCCTCGCGGAACTGATCGCGTTCGCGCGGTCGTCCAAACGCCTTAGTGGATCGCTATCGCGGAAACGCGTATGCACATCGGTATCGTCTCCGACACCCACGACAACGTCGAGGCCATCGAACGCGCCACCGTGATCTTCGCCGAGGAGGGCGTCGAAATCGTCGTTCACTGCGGCGATTTCGTCGCACCCCTGATGGTCGACTACTTCGAGGGGTTCGAACTCCACGGCGTCCTCGGGAACAACGACGGCGACGTCCGGAACCTCCAGCGCGCGTTCGACTCGCTGGGCGGCGAGAGCCAACTCCACGGCCGCTTCGCCGACCTCGAGTTCGACGGGCTCTCCTTTGCCGTTCTCCACGGCGAGAGCAAGGCGGAGGTCGAAGCCATCGCGGCCGGCGACGGCTACGATTTCGTCTGTTACGGCCACCACCACGAGCGCGAGCTATCGGCGGACGGCCGGACGACGGTCCTCAACCCCGGCGCGCACGTACTGGCGGCCGACGACGACCGGACGGTCGCGATCGTCGATACCCGATCGCAGTCGGTGCGGTTCCGCTCGCTTCTCGAGTAGGACCGTTCGGCCGCGCGACGACTCGAGACGGCGCGCGTGACGGTGGCACGGAACACCCGGTACTCGCGGACCAAGCGCTTAACCTCGCCCAGTGAGTATCGAACAGTATGCAGCACGTGAAGATTCCGCAGGACCGCATCGGCGTTCTCATCGGTGAAGGTGGCGAGACGATGCGCGAGATCGAGGCGGCAGCCGAAGTGCGACTCGACATCGACTCGGAGAACGGCTCCGTCGCCGTCGAAACCGTCGGCGACCCCGTACTCGGCCTCAAAGGTCCCGAGATCGTTCGCGCGATCGGCCGCGGGTTCGCGCCCGAGGATGCCCTGCGACTGCTCGAGGACGACATGATGTTGTTCGACGTCGTCGATATCGACGCCGCGTCGCGCAACAAAAACGACATGAAACGCAAGAAGGGCCGACTCATCGGCGAGGGCGGCCGGACCCGCGAACTGATGGAGGAACTGACCGGGGCCGACGTCGTCATCTACGGCTCGACGCTCGGGGTCATCGGCGCACCACAGGAGGTCGACGCCGTCCGCACCGCCGCCGAGATGCTCCTCGATGGGGCCCCCCACGGCGCGGTGTACTCGTTCCTCGAGGAGAAGCACAACGAGATGAAACACAAGGGGATGGAGTACCACCGGTTCCCCGGCGGTCAGTCCTGATCCCTGCGGTCGGTCGGTTGGCTTCAGTCGGCGGCCCTGCGAACGAGCGGTCGAGTCCGTCCACCGTCGCCGTTTTCGTCGAACCGCTTTTCTATCGTTAGTCACGGCCCGTCGGAATTCCACGCGATAGCCCGTCTCCGCGCTGGTTCTCAGCGAGTGTGAGTATATATACCCCTACGTCGTTCGGACCGAAACCGCCGTACGGGGGCATCTTCAGCCGTCCCTGTTCGTCGGATAGGAAAAAGCTTATATAGAATCACAATCAATCCTTCGACTGACTATGGCTCAACAGCAGATGGGCAACCAGCCCCTTATCGTACTCTCGGAGGACAGCCAGCGCACCTCCGGGGAGGACGCGCAGTCGATGAACGTGCAGGCCGGGAAGGCCGTCGCCGAGTCGGTTCGGACGACGCTCGGCCCGAAGGGGATGGACAAGATGCTCGTCGACTCCTCGGGCAACGTCATCGTCACCAACGACGGTGTCACGCTGCTCTCGGAGATGGAGATCGACCACCCCGCGGCCGACATGATCGTCGAAGTCGCCGAGACCCAGGAAGAGGAAGTCGGTGACGGCACGACCAGCGCGGTCGTCATCGCCGGCGAACTCCTCAGCCAGGCCGAGGACCTGCTGGACCAGGACATCCACGCCACGACCCTCGCCCAGGGGTACCGAGAGGCCGCCGAGGAGGCCACCGAGGCCCTCGAAGAAGTCGCCATCGACGTCGACGAGGACGACACTGATGTCCTCGAGCAGATCGCCGCGACGGCGATGACCGGCAAGGGCGCGGAGAACGCCAAGGACCTGCTCTCGGAACTCGTCGTCGAGGCCGTCCGCGCGGTCGCCGGCGACGACGGCGTCGACACGGACAACATCAAAGTCGAGAAGGTCGTCGGCGGCTCCATCGAGAACTCCGAACTCGTCGAGGGCGTCATCGTCGACAAGGAACGGGTCTCCGAGAACATGCCGTACTTCGCCGAGGACGCCAACGTGGCGATCATCGACGGCGACCTCGAGATCAAAGAGACCGAGATCGACGCCGAGGTCAACGTCACCGACCCCGACCAGCTCGAGCAGTTCCTCGAACAGGAGGAACAGCAGCTCAAGGAGATGGCCCAGGGAGTCGCCGACGCCGGTGCCGACGTCGTCTTCGTCGACGGCGGCATCGACGACATGGCCCAGCACTATCTCGCACAGGAGAACATCATCGCGGTCCGTCGCGTCAAATCCAGCGACCAGTCTCAGCTGGCCCGCGCGACCGGCGCGACGCCCGTCTCGAGCGTCGACGACCTGACCGAGGACGACCTCGGTGCCGCAGGTAGTGTCGCTCAGAAGGAGATCGCCGGCGACCAGCGCATCTTCGTCGAGGACGTCGACGACGCCCAGGCCGTCACCCTGATCCTCCGCGGTGGCACCGAACACGTCATCGACGAGATCGACCGCGCCATCGAGGACTCGCTGGGCGTGGTCCGGACGACCATCGAGGACGGCAAGGTGCTTGCCGGCGGCGGCGCACCCGAGATCGAACTCTCGCTCGCGCTGCGTGACTACGCCGACTCCGTCGGCGGCCGCGAACAGCTCGCCGTCGAGGCCTTCGCCGACGCGCTCGAGGTCATCCCGCGCACGCTGGCCGAGAACGCCGGGCTCGACCCCATCGACTCGCTTGTCGAACTCCGCAGCGCCCACGACGGTGGCGACACCGGCGCCGGGCTGGACGCCTACACCGGCGACACCATCGACATGGACGCCGAGGGCGTCTACGAGCCGCTGCGCGTGAAGACCCAGGCCATCGAGTCCGCTACTGAAGCCGCAGTCATGCTGCTGCGCATCGACGACGTCATCGCCGCGGGCGACCTCGCGGTCTCCCACGACGACGATGACGACGACATGCCCGCCGGCGGCCCCGGTGGCATGGGCGGCGGCATGGGCGGTATGGGCGGTGGCATGGGCGGCATGATGTAAGAGAGGTCTGAGCGAAGCGAAGACCTCTGAAAGGCGAGCGGGGAACGGAGTGACCCGCGAGCTAAACCTAAATTTTGCTCTGCGGGGCGGCGAAGCCGCCCCTCGGCAAAATTTAGTATAAAAGCACTCCTCCCTCCGTTCGCTCCGCTCACATCGGTCGTCGGCCCGAGCGCGGCTTTGCCGCGCTCGGTGAACGGCGTCGTTCGGGTTCTCCAAACCGCTCACGGGCGCTTCGCGCCCGTTCGCATTTCCGCGGCGCGTGGCGCTGCACTCACTCGCCGATGCCCGACTCGAGCGGAGTTACTGAGTGTCGATCCGTCCACTGCAGTCGGCCCATCTGATCACTTTCTCTTTCGGTAGCGCTCCCGGATCCCCTACTCCCGCAGTTCGCGCTCCCACGAATCGCTCGAGACTCGAGCGCCGGCGCCTCCCAACCCTCATGTATATTTAGAGACAAGAAGTAGTCGTGACGAACGACGCTGACAGAAAGCGAGACGTAGCGACCGCCTTCAGCGGCGCGATGGACGCCTACCGTAACGGGGCCGTCCTCAAGGAGGGCGAAGACCTCGAGCGCCTCGCCGACTGGACCGCGGGCGCGACGCGGACACTCGACGTGGCCACCGG
Source organism: Natrinema sp. H-ect1 (assembly GCF_041821105.1). Classification (NCBI taxonomy): domain Archaea; kingdom Methanobacteriati; phylum Methanobacteriota; class Halobacteria; order Halobacteriales; family Natrialbaceae; genus Natrinema; species Natrinema sp. H-ect1. The sequence goes on from NZ_JBGUBA010000007.1 coordinate 83,389, forward strand.
CGCGGGCCACGTCGCCGGTGCCGTCGCCGACCGGGACGTTCCGCGGGTCGTCGCGGCCGACCTCTCCCCCGAGATGGTCGCGACGGCGACCGCCGACGACGGCGGAGACGAGCGCCGACTCGAGTCGTATCGGACCGGCATGGTGTTGGTTCGGGCGACGGGCTGAGGCCCCCGAAACCGGACCCGTTACTGTGGGAATGGAAGCAGGGGCCATACCGGGCGATCCCGTCCGACATGGCGGCCTCGAGTTACCGTCTGACACGGTGGCCTCGAGTCACGACGAACTAAGTACGAGCCCGCAATATTCGCGGGTATGAACACACTTCTACTCGACAGCGATGACGTCGACGAACACGCTGTACTCGCGGCCGTCATCGACGCCGTCGAGGAGGCCTTCGGGGCCTTCGAACGCGGTGATACGCAGATGCCGGCCAAGTCCTACATCGATCTACCGCAGTACAACGGCGACTTCCGGTCGATGCCGGCCTACCTCGATACCGGCGACTGGGACGCTGCCGGGCTCAAGTGGGTCAACGTCCACCCCGACAACCCCGCGGACCACGACCTGCCGACCGTTCTGGGGACGATGATCTACTCCGACCCCGAGACCGCGTTCCCGCTGGCGATCATGGACGGGACGACGCTCACGATGAAACGGACCGGTGCCGCCGCGGCCGTCGCCACCGACTACCTGGCCGTCGAGGACGCCACGAGTCTCGGCCTCGTCGGGGCCGGCGTCCAGTCTTACACCCAGCTCGAGGCGATCAGCGAGGTGCGCCCCATCGAGGAAGTCGTGGTCTCGGATCCCGACGACGAGCGTGTCGAACGGTTCGTCGAGACCTACGAGGACCGGTTCGACGTTCGCGGGGGCTCGATCTCGGAGGCCGGTCACTGCGACGTGCTGTCGACGGTGACGCCCGTCGAGGACCCGATCGTCGGCCCCGACGACGTCGGCGACCACACGCACATCAACGCCATCGGGGCCGACGCCGAGGGGAAACACGAACTCGAGGACGCCCTGCTCGAGGCGGCGCGGATCGTCATCGACGACCACGAACAGTGTACCCACTCGGGCGAGATCAACGTCCCGTACCACGAAGGAGTGCTGACCGACGCGGACATCCACGGCGAGATCGGCGAACTCGTCGTCGGGTCGAAAGCGGGACGGACGGCGGAGACGGGCAACACGGTCTTCGACTCGACCGGACTCGCGATCCAGGACGTCGCCGCCGCACGGGTCGTCTACGAGCGAGCGTCGGCGGACGGTGACGGCCACCCCTTCGATATCGTCGGCGTCGACGACTCGGCGTAAGGGACGTCCGTTCTCGACGTCGCCGGCCGACCGGTCGGCGGCTCACCGACCGCGCAACCGCCGCGGAATCGACCCCGTCATCGACAGTTCGTCGGCGTAGTGGACCACCGGGTCGCCGGTCGGCGTCGGCAGGCCGGCGGCCTCGAGCAGCGTGTTTTCGTGGATCGTCACGGCGGCGGGCTGGAGCGGCCACGGGTCGTGTGCGATCTCGCCGGTCAGGACGCCGGTGGAATCGGGCGCGTAGAACCGCCGGCGTTCCGCAAGCCAGTATGCGAGCGTGCCGGGGTCGGCGGTGAAGACCTCGCCGTCCGGCCGGTAGGTCGCGGCGAACCGGGCGGGGGGTCCGCCTCCCTCGTGTCTCACCCGCTCGCTCTCGAAGGCCACGTGGTTTTGGTCGGTTGCCCCGACCCGCATCCGTGCGCGGGAGACCGGTAACTGGGTCGTCCGCCCGACCGTCGCCGCGACCAGCGCGTTGTCGACGTCGATGTTGAAGAAGTACAGGCCGGGATCGCCCCGGTAGCGGACGTAGGTCCGGACGTTGAGTTCCGGAAAGGCGAGTCGCAGCACCGACGGGGTCCCGCGTAGTCCGACCTTCGTCAGGACGAACGGGAGTACGCTCAGCCAGGCACGGCCGTCCCGCGTCTCGAGGGGCAGCCGGTCAGGTACGTGCGGGCGCAGTCGGTCGGGATCGACCGGCCAGTGGACGAACAGGCCGTCTCGCCAGGTCATCGAGACGACGTGTGGTGCGTTCGGCGACGAGCCGTTCGCAAACGACCATCGAACGGGGTCCGTGCGTTGTTCGGTCATCCTCGAAACCAACAGGTCTGTAGCGACCCGTACGACTGCGTGGCGTATAAACTAGATAGCAAGCTGTCAGTTCCGATGGCAGTCGTCGGCGGCTCCGATAAGAAGTCGCTCCTCGGCGTCAGTCGGCCGGGTCGATGACCGACTCTTCGGGCGACTCGAGCCAGGACACGGTGATGTCAGTCGGTTGGTACAGTGGTCCTCGGCCGTCGGGCCGACAGTTCCCGAGCGTCCCAGAAAGAGCGCGGAAACGACGAGCGATGGGATCGCGACCGCCCTGTGTTCTACCGGTACGGCAACCGGTATCAGTCGTCGATCTCGATCGCCGGTCGTCCGGGTTCGGCGTTGGCGAGGGTACCCTCGTCGGCGTCGACGGCGTGGACGACGTCGACGGGGGCGTCGAATTCGCGTTCGATCAGCCACGCCGCCGACTCCAGTGCCGCGTGTTCCTCGTCGGGGCCGAGCGTCATCGAGAGCGCTTCCCGTTCGACCTGTAGGTCCTGGCCGTAATCGGCCGCAGCGTCGCCCTGCTCGCGGATGTGGGACTCGCTCATGAGTTCGCCGATCAGGTTGTCGGCGTCGCTCTCGATCGCGATCTCCAAGGCGTCGTACTTCCAGTCGGGGGCGACGACGACCTCGATCCCCGTCGGGTCCTCGATCCCGGCGACCTCGACGATGTCGCGGATGTCCTCGCGGGTGTTCTCGACCAACTGCCGGCGCTTTTCGACCCGGTCGCGGTCGATCTCGGCGGTCGGCCACTCGGCCTCGGCGACGAACCCGTTGCCGCCCAGTTCGTCGTACAACTCCTCCGCGATGTGGGGTGCGACCGGCGCGAGCAAGCGGACCACGGCCGACAGCCCGCGCTCGTAGGTCTCGGCGTGGGGCTCGGTGTAATCGACGTACTGGCGCAGCGTTCGCACGAGGTCCTGCGTTTCACGCAACGCCTTGTTGAACGTCAGGTCGTCGTACTCCGCCGTGGCGATGGCGACCGTCGCGTCGATCTCCGCGTCGACGTAACTCGCGATCGCGTCGTCGTCGCCGTCGGGCGTTTCGGCGGCGTACTCCTCGACCATCCCCTGCAGGCGCTCGAGGAAGGCGTAGGTCGACTGGACGCCCTCCTCGCTCCAGTCGAAGTCGCGCTCGGGCTGGGCGGCCTGCATCATGAAGAGCCGCGCGGTGTCGGCCCCGTACTCCTCGACGATCCGTTGGGGCGAGACGACGTTGCCCTTGGACTTGGACATCTTCTCGCCCTCGAGTTGGACCATCCCCTGTGCCAGCAGGTTGGTAAAGGGTTCGCGGTGGTCGAGTCCCTCGTGGTCGGCCAGCACCTTGGTGAAAAACCGCGAGTACAGCAGGTGCATCACGGCGTGTTCGATGCCGCCGACGTACTGGTCGACGGGCATCCAGTCGTTGGCCCGCTCGAGGTCGAAGGGCGCGTCCTCTAAGTCCGGCGAGACGTAGCGCAGGAAGTACCACGAGGAGTCGACGAAGGTGTCCATCGTGTCCGTCTCGCGGGTCGCCTCGCTGCCGCAGTCGGGACAGGTCGTCTGCTTCCACTCCTCGGCGGCGTCCAAGGGATTGCCGGTCGTGTTGATGAACTCCGGTAGTTCGACGGGCAGGTCCGCCTCGGGGACCATGACCGGGCCGCAGTCGTCGCAGTGGACGACCGGGATCGGCGTCCCCCAGTAGCGCTGGCGGGAGATCCCCCAGTCACGCAGTTGATACTGTGTGGCCTCCGCAGCGCCCTCGATGTCCGCAGTGAGTCGCTCGCGAGCGCTCTCGCTCTCGAGGCCGCTGTATTCGCCGGAATCGATCAGGACGCCGTCCTCGGTGAACGCCTCGTCTTCGACGTCGGGCACAGTAGGCTCCTCACCGTCGTCGGGGTCGGGTGCGACGACGGGTCTGATCTCGATTCCGTTCTTCTCGGCGAAGGCATGGTCGCGCTCGTCGTGGGCCGGGACGGCCATCAGCGCACCGGTCCCGACGTCCGAGAGGACGAAGTCGGCGACGTAGACTGGGATCTCCTCGCCGGTGGCGGGATTCGTAGCGGTCAGCCCCGTCTCGACGCCGTTGGGTTCGTCGCCGTCGGGGTCGGCCTCCTCCTCGATGAACCGGCGGATCTCCTCGTCCTCCTCGGCCAGTTCCTCGCTGATCGGGTGGTCCGGTGCGAGCGCGAAGAAGGTCGCGCCGTGGATGGTGTCGATGCGGGTCGTGAAGGCCGTGACCGGTCCGTGGCTCTCGATCTCGAAATCGACCTCCGCCCCGTACTGGCGGCCGATCCAGTTGCGCTGCATCTGCCGGACCGAGTTGGGCCACCCCTCGAGGTCGTCGATCGCCTCGAGCAGGTCGTCGGCGTACTCGGTGATGCGCAGGAACCACTGCTCGAGTTCGCGCTGTTCGACCGGCGTGTCACAGCGCCAGCAGAGTTCGGCCTCGCCTTCGACCTGTTCGTCGGCCAGGACGGTCTCGCAGTGGGGACACCAGTTGACCTCGGCGTCGCGGCGTTCGACCAAGTCCTCCTCGTAGAACCGGGAGAAGAGCCACTGGTTCCACTGGTAGTAGTCGGGCGTGCAGGTGGTGATCTCCCGATCCCAGTCGTAGCCAAAGCCCATCGATTCCATCTGGTCGGTCATCGTCTCGATGCAGTCGACGGTCCAGTCGCGCGGGTTCGTATCGCGTTCCTTGGCCGCGTTCTCCGCGGGGAGGCCGAACGCGTCCCACCCCATCGGATGGAGGACGTCGTCGCCCTGCATTCGTCGGAAGCGAGCGTACGCGTCCGTGATCGTGTAGTTGCGGACGTGGCCCATGTGGAGTTTGCCCGACGGGTACGGATACATCCCGAGGACGTACGTCGGATCCTCGACGTCGTCGGGCGTCCGGTAGACGTCCGCCTCGTCCCACGCCTCTTGCCAGCGCCGTTCGACCGTCGCGTGGTCGTATCCCGCGTCGCTCATTTGCTTATATAGCTATAGGCGGGGACGCCGCCCTATAGCTTTCCATACCGTACCCCCGTCGACCGGTCGAACGCCCGCGGGTCGGTCGTCGAGAGCAACGTTTACGACGCCCCGCGGCCAGCTCCAGCTCGTGGGCGAACTCGCACGCGAGACGCAGGGACGGCTCCGGGACGCCCTCGTCGCCCGGCATCCCGCCCTCGAGTGGCAGGTCGAACACCGGCTGGCCGGCACCCCCGTCGACATCGCGGGGATCGGCGACGACCGGCTGGTCCTGCTCGAACTCGAGTGGCGACGGGCCGACCCCGCCGACAACGCCGCGAAGCTCTTTCGCCACCTCGAGGCGGGCTTGCTCGATGCGTTCGACGCGATCACCGTCTGTCACTGCTTTACCGAGTACTACGACCTCGCCTCCGGTGGCGTCTCCTCGAAGCGGAAGAACGCCGAGTTCGTCGGCCGGATCGCGTCGCGGGCAGTCGACCGGTTCGCGTACCATCCCGTCGAACTCCCCCTCGAGCCGCCGAAACGGGGCGGTGACCGCCCTCCGGATCTCCCCGCGGCCGTCGATCGGGCCGTCGACTCGATCGATCGCCACCTCGAGCGATAGCGGTCGCTCGCCAGCGGTGCCCGGCTACCGGTGGTGTCGACGGTTCCGGTAGCCGAGGAATTTTGGTCCCGTCTCACGCCATCTCGAGTCATGGTAGCAGACTCCACAGTGTTCGTCACGGGCGCGAGTCAGGGACTGGGCCGAGAAATCGCCGTCGCGTTCGCCGACGAGGGTGCGAACGTCGTCCTCGCGGCCAGAAGCGACGGGATCTACGAGACCGAAGACCTGATCGACGCCCCCGAGCGGACGCTGACGGTCGAGACGGACGTGACCGATCCCGACTCGGTCGAAAACGCCATCGACGAGACGATCGAGACCTTCGGCGGGCTGGACTGTCTCGTGAACAACGCCGGGATCGCCGGCCCCACCGCGCCGCTCGAGGAGACGACCGACGACGAGTGGCTCGAGACGCTCGATGTCAACGTCGTCGGCGTGGCACGTGTCACGCGGGCAGCGGCCCCGCACCTGCGCGAGTCCGAGCGAGGGAGCGTCGTCAACATCTCCTCGATCGGCGGCAAGCGACCCTACGCCAACCGAGGGCCGTACGCCGCCTCGAAGATGGGGCTGATCGGCGTGACCCGCGCACTGGCGGCGGAGTTCGGCGACGACGGCGTCACAGTCAACGCGATCTGTCCCGGCCCGGTCGAGGGCGATCGCATTCGGGGCGTCTTCGAGCGACAGGCCGAGGAGGCGGGCGTTCCCGTCGAAGCGGTCGAAGGCGAGGTCCGCGAGAGCCTCATGATCGACGATCTGGTCCCGCCGGAGGAGGTCGCCGACATGGCCGTCCACCTCGCGAGCGCGGCGTCGCGACACGTCACGGGCCAGGACATCAACGTCTCGTCGGGCGGGGCGTGGTACTAGCGCCGGCCCGAAGTCAGAGGACGGCGAGAACAGCGACGAGCAGGCCGACACCGACGAAAACCCCGCCGGCCGCCCGACGGAGCCGAACCGCCGAGCGCACCTGTTCGCGCTGTTCTTCGAGGCTTCCGGTCGCGATCGCGAGCGGCGTCTCGTCGGTTCCGCGGAGGGCGTAGCCGTCGGCCGTCTCGATCAGTTCGCCCCGGACGACCAGTTCGTCGCCGTCACGGACGACGGTGGCCTGATACTTGTCGGGCATGCTGGTCTTTCCGCCGACGCTCACGTTGAACTCGAGGTCGCTGACGGCGCCGTCCTCGCTCGCCAATCCGGTTCGCTCGAGGAACCGATTGACCGGATCGAGGTCGCCGAGATAGGACTCCGTCTCGGGATCACCCAGGAACAACCCCGGCGAGTCGAAGGGATCGTCGTCCGCGTCGGTCGCCAGCGTCGTTGCGTCCACGCGGACGCGATCCCAACCCTGATCGACGGCGAACTCGCCGATCGCCAGTTCGGACTCGGCGGTCCGCCACCGGCTGCCGTTTCCCGTGTTCTCCTTCTGACGAACGCGCCACGCCCAGAGCGCGGCCGACTCGCCCCCGTTCGGTTCGGGGCCGGTCCGCGTCGGCGACGCCGACTCGAGGACGTGGACCGGGCCGCTGATCGTCGCTTCGCCGCCCGGCTCGACCCGCTCGTCGCTCGCCGACGCGAGTTCGCCGATCGTTTCGCTTCGATCGTCGAGTTCGCCGGCTCGAGACAGTACGATCCCGCCGAACAGGAGAAAGATCCCGCCGATGACGAGTGCGAACACTTGGACCATGGCCGAGATGTTGACATCGAGACATAATAACTGTCCGAAAGCGACCGATCTCGGCGGCGGGCCGCAGCGACCGCGCGGACGCCGTCGCCGCGCTCGCGTCGCTGGTCGACCTCGTACTCACGACCGAAAAAACGGGCGTCGCAGAGGGATCCGGCGCCGGCTACTCGATATCGATCCGCTTCGAGTCCTCGCCCTCCGAAACCTTCGGGAGGTGGACCGTCAGCACGCCGTTCTCGAAGCCGGCGGCGACCGCCTCCTCGTCGACCGGCTCCGGCAGGCGGATCCGACGACTCGCGGTAGTCTCGGTCCGCTCGCGGCGGATATACCGGCTCTCGGCGTCCTCGACCTCGTCGGTCCGGGCGGCCTCGAGGCGCAACGTTCCGTCCGCGAGCGTCAGTTCGATGTCGTCGGTCTCGTAGCCGGGCAGGTCGGCCGTGACGACGAACTCCTCGCCGGTGTCGGCGACGTCGACCGGCACCGAGCCGGGGACCTGTAGCCCACCGGCGGTCATCCCCTCCTCGACCTGACTGCTCACGCGGTCGAGCATCTCCTCGATCTCGTCGAACGGATTTCGTCGCATACGTACTACTAGAACTCCACCGGGGATAAATTCTGCCCGCGATGTGTCGACAGAAGTCGTCGTCACTCCGGCAGCGTCACGAGGCCGTCCTCGAGCGCGTCGAGCAGCACCTCGCGGGCGTGGCCGTCGGGATCGACGCCGTCGTAAGCGGCCTGTACCTCGCCGTCGGCGAGCAGGAACGTCGTCCGCGTCGTCACGCCGCTGTCGCGCAGTTCGACGCCGAAGTCGTCGGCGATCTCGGCGTCGGGGTCCGCGAGGAGATCGAACTCGAGCCCCGCCGAATCGCAGAACGCACGGTGGGAGTCGACGTCGTCGATCGAGACGCCGTAGACGTCGACGCCGGCCTCGCGGTAGGTCTCGAGTTCGCGCTGGAACTGGTTTGCCTCGACCGTACAGCCGGGGGTATCGTCTTTCGGATAGAAATACAGGACCGTCGGCGATTCGAACGAGAGGGTGACGTCCTCGCCGTCCTGATTCGGTGCCGTTACGGTCGGCGCGTCGTCGCCTGCATCGAGTGCCATACCCGTGCTACGGCGGGGCACGGAAAACGGCTTCCGGTACGGTTCGGGATCGATCGCGACTATTATGCCGGGCGTCGGCCTACGGTCGCGCATGGAAGACGTCGTTCTTCACACCGGTACGGAACATCCCGACCTCCTGTGGATCGTCGTCCCGGCCCTGCTCTCGTTCGTCGCCGGGCTCGCGATCGGCCTCTTCGCGTATGCAGACCGCATTCGGGCGTGGCTCCGCCCGGACGGCTCGACGACCGACTGATCCGCCGGGTCGTCGTGCCGTCGACTACTCGACGACGTGTTCGGTATCGTACGAACCCAGCCGCTTGACCCACCCCTTCTCGGCCAGTTCCTCGAGGTCCGCGATCGCCGCCTGCGTTCGGGACTCGTAGAGGCCGGCCTCGAAGTCGACGTGGAAGACGTAGTCGCCGAGTCGCTGGCCGCTCGGCCGTGACTCGACGCGGGTCAGGTTGATGTCGCGGTCCGCGAACGGCTCGAGCAACTCGAGTAGCAGGCCGGGGTAGTTGGCGTTGGGGTAGACCACTAGCGAGGTCTTCCCGCCGCCCGTCGACCGCTCCGCGGCGGGCGCGATCGCGAAAAAGCGCGTCGCGTTCGAGTCCTGATCCTGAATGTCCTCGGCCAGGACCTCGAGTTCGACGCCGTCGTCGGCGTTGGCCGGGTGGCCGATCCCGGCGACCGACGGATCGTCGCGGGCGAACTCGACCCCCTGTGCCGTACTCGCGACGGCCTCGAGGGTGGCGTCGGGGTACTCGCGCTCGAGGTAGGAGCGACACTGTGCGAGCGCCTGTGAGTGGCTCGCGACGGTGTCGAACTCGGGTCCTTGCGCCAGCAGGGCGTGTCTGATCGGCGTGACGATCTCGCGGACGACGGCGACGTCGTACTCCGCGAGGGCGTCGAGGCTCTCGGTGACCGATCCCTCGATGCTGTTCTCGATCGGGATGACGCCGCGGTCGTACTCGCCGCCGTCGACGGCGTCGACGATCGCCGTGACCGACTGGCGGAAGTCGATCTCGCCGTCGTCGGCGACCGCCGTCGTCGCTCGGTGTGAGTAGGTCCCTTCGGGTCCCAGCGTGACTGCAGCCATTACGAACCGATAGCAGGCTACGGGTCAAAAGACCGTTGGGTTTCTCGGCGGTGTGCTGGCGGCTCCACGGCCGGCGGCTCGTCGAACGCAGGTCAGTCGTCGGACGGTTCGCCCGCGACGGTACTCCCGGCGCTCGCGGCGACGAAGCCGTCCTCGGTCGCCCGCTCGGCGACGTGGGGCTGGAAGACCCACGCACACAGCAAGACGATGGGGATCATCGTGGCCGCGACGACGGAGTAGCCGGTGTGGAGGCTCGGCATCACCGGCGCGGCGTAGACGAGCGGGTAGACGATCCCGCCGACCGTCCCGACGCCGCCGACGACGCCGGCGACGCTCCCGGAACTGTTCGGGAACATGGCCGGGACCTGCGCGAAGATAGCGCCCTCGGCGAACGCACAGCCCATCCCGACGACGAAGCCGGCGGCGACCGCGAGCATGACCTGTCCGGACAGCCCGGCCAGCGTCATCCCGATCATCGCCAGCACGATGAAACACAGCGAGACGAACGTCCACTGCTCGCGGTACCGACCGGTGAAGACGGGCAGGATGTTCTTTTCCTTGCGCGCGAGCAGGTCACTGACGTAGCCGCCGAAGGGCCGCAACAGCCCGGCCGCGACCGAGAACGTCGCCGCGAACGTACTCGCGAGGACGAGGTTCTCCGTGTTGAACCCCTCGCGGTAGTAGGTCGCCAGCCAGCCGTTCATCGACAGCTCGAGGCCGAAGCTCATCACGTACGCCAGCGCGAGGACGACGGTTCCGTAGCGAGTAGCGGTGTGAAGCCACTGTTTGAGCGTCGCGCTCTCGGCGGTCGCCTGCCGGCGCTGCTCGGACTTGGCGGCCTCGCCGATCGTGTAGTAGACGATCGCCAGCAGGATCGAGACGATCCCGGTGTAGAAGAAGGCGGCCCGCCAGTTGCTCTCGAAGAGGGGGCCGCTCCACCCCTCGCCGAACACGCGCGGGAGGATCAATGCACCGCCGGCGGCACCGGCGTTCCCGACGCCGGCATAGATCCCCTCAGCGGTCCCCAGGTGTTCCTCGTCGAACCACTCGGAGACGTGCTGGATCCCGATGACGAAGGTGATCCCCGCCGTCGCGACGATCAGCCGCGTGACGAAGAACACGCTGTAGGACTGGGCAAACGCCGACGCCATCGAGAACACGCCGACGTAGGCCAAGACGATAGCGAACACCGTCGGCGCGCCCCAGCGATCGGAGAGCCAGCCCGTCAGTATCCGACCGAACGGTGCGAGCCAGATCGCCGCGCTCGCCAGAATCCCGATCTCAGTCACCGAGAGGCCGAACTCCTCGGCCATCGGCCCGGTAAACGGCGCGAAGGAAAACCAGATGAGAAACGAGAAGTTGAACCCGATCGTCGCCAACACCAACGTCCGCCACTTGGTCATCTTGATCACGGCTGCTCACCTCCTGAAACGGCAACAACTCTTCTTTTCGATATGGCTCTTAATAGCGCAGATAAGGGGACAAACTTCCCCAATATTGCCGATATACTCTTATCTGTGCTGTATGAACCGGTGAAACAGTCTACGTTCATCCACATGCTCTGCTCGAGCGAAACGCGACCGTCCGTATAAACCTACTTATTAGAACAACCCCATCTGTTGGGTCACTTCCCAACAGGTACGTCCAGTATTATTCCATATGTAGTTCTGACAAATGCAGACTATACGATCTTTCCATCGACATACAGAACCATAACGAAGGGCTGGTGGTCGATCGTCGACTTCCTGTTGCGGCCGACCCATCTCGGTCGCTTCGGGCGACGCTGGTGACGGGCTCTCCACTGCGCCCACGCCGGTGTCGTCGAGACACCGAGAAAACGACCGAGCGGGCGACTTACTCGTCTAAGTGTTCGATTCCCTTTTTCGAGACGTTCGCTTCCGTGATCTCGTCGGGCATCCAGTCGGGCTTGTCGTCCGGTGCCGTCTCCTCCCACGCCCAGCCGTCGTAGATGTGGACCTTGTCGGTACCTTTCTCCCGCAGTCTGAGTTCGACCCGTTCGGCCGACTCCTCGCTCGAGCCGGGCTCGAGTCGCCGGGCCGCCTTGAGCGCCGCCTGTCGGGGGGTGTTCCCCGAGAAGACGCTCGATTCGTCGCCGCCCGATTCGCGCAGTGCAAAGTTTCGTTTCCCGTCTTCGCGTACCATGATTTTCGCCTCCGTGTCAGTCCAGCACACGATCCGACATAAAGATATCCCCACTAATCGACCGACTGCGTCGGTATCTTTAAGTGAGCAGCGGCCGCCACGTTTCCGCAGTTTCCGCGTCGACGGTCCCGCCACCGCGTGGCGCCACCCGTCCGGGTCACGCTCCGAGGCGTCGAAAACACTTAAGTATATCCTACGGCGAAGTTCGGGATAGAATCCCGCGATGGTACGGAAAAAGAAGCTGAGTCCAAGCGGTGCGAAAGACGAAGACGGTAACTACCACAACGTCCATCTAAACCTCCACGAGGACGAACTCGAGGTCGCGGGCATGGATATCGGTGACGAAGTCTTCGTCCGAGTCCGGGACGGCAAGATCATCATCCAAAAAGCCGACGAGGACGACGTCGAACACGAGTTCTAAGACCCACCTTTTTACGCTTCGGGATTCGCTCGCTCCGCGAGCGAACCACTCTCTGCTCACGGGCACTCCGTGCCCGTTCGCACGGCTCGCGGGACCTTTGGTCCCGCGCTGGGCGCAAAAATCTGGATCAAAAAGGCCGCTCGCTCAGCCTTCGGCTTCGCTCGCGGTACCGTATCTGGGCCGCCATCGCGGCAAACCGCTAAACTGAGAAAACCGCCTTTCCTCAGCGCAGCGCCTCGAGGTCGAACTCGAAGGCCGACACCGGCACTTCGAGGTCGTGTTCGACCAGCACCTTCGGATGGACCTCGCCGATCACGCCGACTTCCTCGCCGTCGATGACGACCGCTGCGGTTCGACCCGAAATGAAGGTCGGGTGGTCGGTCGGCGGCGTCTCGAGATCAACGCCGAAGTTTCGGGTCAGCGCCTGGAGTCGGGCCTTGGCGTCCTCGTATCCGGCCTCGTGGTGGGCGAGGACGGCTCCGACGCGACGGCCTTCCGCGACGCCCGTATTCTCGCTCTCGTCGACGTTGGCCGCGAAGCCGATCTCCGCGAGGTTCTGGGGATAGGCGCGGTGGGTGTTTCGCTCCAGCACCATCAACAGCGAGGGCATGACCCACGTCCGCAGCATGGTGAAGTCCTCGCTGTAGGGCTCTTTGATCGTCGCGGGCTCGCCGGCCCCGTAGACGTCGTCACCCGGCGAAATATCGAGCCGGTCGTAGTTCTCCGCTTCGCTGATCATGTGGAAGTTCAGCAGGTCCTCGAAGCCCAGCCCGACGAGTTGCTCGCGGGCCGCTCGCTCGAGCCGGGAGCGCTCGTGGCGGCCGCCGACGGTCCCCACGTCGGGATACCGGGGCTCGAGGTCGTTGAAGCCATAGGCCCGTCCGAGGTCGTCGATGACGTCCAGCGGGTGGAGGACGTCGACCCGGTAGGGCGGGATCGTCACCTCGTAGACGAGGTCGCCCGTTCCGGCGGCTTCGCCGTCGTCTCGCGGTTTTGCCGCTCGACTATCCGCGGAACTTCGTTCCGCGCTACCTTCACCTCGTTGCTCCTCCGGAGCAACGCCGTCGTTCTCCTCGCGGACGGCCTCGAGTCCGGAGCGCTCGGCGAGGTCGATGACCTCCTCGGGATCGAGCCCGATGCCGAGGATCGTCTCGATGCGGTCGTGGGCGACCGTCTTCGTCTTCGTCGCAAAGTCGGGTCGGACGACCTCGTGATCCGGGTACTCCACGTTCACCTCCTCGATGGTGGCCCCGCGGGCCGACAGCGCGTAGCAGACGATGTTCAGCATCTTGTCGATCGTCCACTGGTCGGTGCCCGTCATCTCGACGAACAGGTCACGGGAGTCCGTCGACACCTCGGTGCGCCGGCCGTTGATCACCGGCGGGAACGAAAACAGCCCGATGTCGTCATAGATCGCCGGATACCGCTCGTACTCGCTGACGAGGTCGGCGTAGGTCTGGCCCGTCTGGTGGTCCTCGAGGACGTCCGCGGGCGTCATCTCCGCGTCCGAATCGAGGGGGACGAACCGGTCCTCGTCGGGCTCGAGGCCGACGTACTGGATGGTCGGATTACCTTCGGTGGCGGCAGTGCCTTTCAGCATCGTCAGGTCGTGAATGCCGATCGCGCCCTTCGCGCGCTTGCGCCCCATCGTCGCGTGGAGCTTCTCCTGTAGTTGGATGAGCGACTCGAGGGCCTCGTCGTCGAGGTCGACGTCGCGGATCACCGCGCCCGTGACGTAGGGTCGCTCGTCCGGAACGGAGTCGTCGACTTCGATCGTCCACTCGGCCGAGTTCGGCGACGGGACGTGAATCCCTCGCGCGTCGCCGTACTGGTACCGCAGCGAGCGGGCAACGCCCTCGACGGAGAGCCGGTCGAGCCGGTCGGGCGCGAACTCGAGTTCGAACGCGCCCTCTTCGGTCCGGCCCTCGAACTCGAGGCCCAGCCCGAACAGGTCGTCTTTGAGTTCCTCGTCGCCTTTCTCCTCGCTGCCGGTCAGCTCGCGCAGTTCGTCGGGGTCGATGTCGACCGTGGGCATCAGTAGGTCACCTCCGTCTCGCGCAGCAGTTCCAGGTCACACAGCGTTCCGTGGATGTCCCGGATGTCCTCGAAGCCGTACATCAGCATGAGCAGTCGCTCTAAGGCCAGTCCCCACGCCATCACGTCGCATTCGACGCCCAGCGGCTCGAGCATTTCCTCGCGGAAGATCCCCGAGTTGCCGATCTCGACCAGCTCGCCGGTCGTCGGGTGGGTGCCGAACAGTTCGAAGCTGGGCTCGGTGTAGGGGTTGTAGTGGGGCTTGAACTGGATGTCCTCGATCCCGAACTGGGAGTAGAACTCCTCGAAGGTCCCCATCAGATCGCGAACGGAGAGGTCCTCGGCCATCACCCAGCCCTCGATCTGGAAGAACTCGAGGAGGTGGGTCGGGTCGAGCGTGTCGTTCCGATAGACCTTCTCGACGCTGAAATACCGCTGTGGGGGCTCCAGGTCGCCGACTTCCTCGCCGGAGAGATACCGGGTCGACAGCGAGGTGGTGTGGCCCCGCAGGGCCAGCGCACGAGCGAAGTCCTCGTCCCACGGCGAGTGATAGCCCTCGCCGTCCGGGCCGACGCCTTCCTTGTGGGCGCGCTCGACGCGGTCGACGAGGTCTTCGGGGAGGTCGTCGATGTGGGTCGGCTGCTCTAAGGCGAACCGGTCCCAGTGCGTGCGAGCGGGGTGGTCCTGGGGCATGAACAGGCAGTCGTTGATCCAGAAGTCCGCGTCGACGTGGGGGCCGTCCATCTCCTGAAAGCCCATCCCGACGAGGGTGTCTTTGACCCGCTCGGCCGTCTGGCGCAGGATGTGGACCTTGCCGCCGTCGAAGCGCTCGGCGTCGGCCTCGACGTTGTAGTCGGCGAACTCGACGTCGTCCCACTCGCCGCTCGTCAGGAGTTCGGGCGTGACCTGACCGACCGTCTCGCTGGTCTCGATGCCCGCCATCAGTTCGGTGACGGCGCGTTCAGTCAGCGTGACCTCGCGGACCGTCGACTCGTGGCGGTCGACCAGTCCGCGACGCTCGAGCTGGTCGACGGTGTCCGAATCGATGTCGACGGCGTCGACCGGCGTCTCGCCCGCGTCGGCGAGGGCAGCGAGCGCGTCGGCTTCGGCGTCGGCCGCGGGGTCGGCGTCGGGATCGGCGGTGATCTCACCGCTGTCGATCGTGCCGTATCCCTTCCGCGCGTAGTTCGAGAGCGCAATGTCGACCTGCGGTCCCTCGAGTCCGGAGGTGCCGATGACTTGCCCCATCTGGGTCGATTCCTCGTCGGCGCCGGCCTCAAGGGCGGCCTCGTAGAGTCGCACCTCGGGGAGGGCGTCGCCGGCATACTCGACACCTTCGTCGGTGAGCGTCACCGTTTCGTCGACCCGCTCGCTGACGGCGACCAGCCCCTCGTCCTCGAGTTCGAAGACGGCCCCCGTGACGGTTTCGGGGGGCAGGTCGGTCGCCGCGGCGAGGGCGTCGACGGACGTTGCCTCGTCCGCGCTCGCGGCCTCTAGGACCGCGACCTGTTGTGATGGGAGTTGCATTCGCTTGGTTGAATGGCTGCGTGTCGGTCAGTTAGCGGTTCCGATACCGTGCGGGACGGGTCCCGCCGGCGTCGCGAACGGTCGGTTTCGCCGCGAGCGATCGATGTGACCGCTCTCGGGTCCACCGGCCCGGTCTCACCGGGCGAAGAAGAAACCGAATCCCGATCGCGGTCGCCGTAGCTGATCGCCGACACCGGCTTCGTGGGATTCGGGTGCCATACTCGATGGCACTCGTGAGTGGGGCAAAAACGTTGTGATACGCCTCACCACACCACCGTCGCTACTCGCCGGCCAGCCGCGTCGTCTCGAGGTCGCCGGCGTCGACCCACTCGAAGCCGTCTTCCTCGGCGACGGCCGCCGCCTCGGACGGGTCGACCGGATCGCAGCCGTCGGCGTACTCGATGCGGACCGTGTCGGGGTCGGCGGCCGGCAACTCGGGGAGAAAGTCGTCGTCCTCGAGCAGCCCGCGGACCGAGACGTCCCCGCCTGCATCGAGCGCCGCGCCGAGCGCGCGGTAGCGATCGGGCGCCGACGCACCCTCGATATCGGTTCCGAACGAGCCGTCGTCGATCCGCGTCCGCTCGCTGGTCCCCGAGAGCGTCCCGAACCCGTCCGAACCCGTCCCGGACTCGTCGACGGCCGTCGATCGATCGCCGGCTCGTGAGTCGCCAGTCTTGCTCGAGTGACCGGCCTCTCCCGTCTCAGCAGCACCCGCTTCGGCCCGCTCGTCGGGCCCCTCGCCTCGCCGCGAGACCGACGGGGTCCCCCGGAGTTCGAACCCGTCGATCGACGACGCTCGCGCCGTCGCCCCGTCGCTCGAGTCGGTCGCCGCCGCGCCCGGCGCGGGCTCTGCCTCCTCGATGAGCGCATCGACGCTTCCCGCCGGCGGCTCGGTACGATGCTCGCGCCGCTCGCGCGCCCACGGCGGCCACGGCCCGTCGTCGCTGCCACCGGCCGCGCCGGCGCTGGTCGCGGGCACGTACGCCCCGAGCCCGTGTTCGGGGAGCAGCGGGCGATCGAACGCGTCGATCCGCGGCCCGTACGACTCCCGGAGGCGCTCGAGGGCGGACTCGTCGACCAGCGCGGCCCGCCAGCGGTCGACGCCCGCAGAGAGCAGGACGAACCGCGCGTCGGTCCCCGCGAAGAGGTCCTCGGTGATCGCCCACAGGACGGCCGGCAGGTTGTCGGTCCCCAGCGGCGTCTCGGGGTAGGTCACGGTCGTCTCGCGGCTCCGACCGCGCGGATCGGTGGCGGTGAGTCCCAGTCCGTCGCCGGTACGCTCGACCGCCAGCGACCAGCCGACCGACTCGAAGACGCCGGTCAGTGCCCGCTCGAGCGCGGCCGTCCGGTAGCGAGCGTCACAGGCGATCCCGCGGTCGCTCCGGGCGATCGTTCGGCGAAGCACTGCCGTCCGGTCGCGGTCGGTCGCGAACGCGTCGGCCAGCGCCGCCTCGAGGGAGCCGTCGCTCGACGTGGCTGCGGTCACGTCAGCCGGCGTGACGCCGAACGAGCCGAGGACGTCGGCGGCGACCGGCGGATCGTCAGTGGTCGGGAGGGCCAGGGCCATCGGTGGCTCCCGGTTCCACGAACGGGCACATATATCCTCGTCAGACGCAGGACAACGCATCCGCGAGCCGACCGGACGGACGCGGACAGCGGTCGTCGGCCCGGAAGCGACGGGCAGCGCGCATCGCTTACCCCGCCGGCCGGCGGACGATGGTAACCCGAAACCGGCGACGGATGCCGGAGAACGCGATCGACCCCCGCGTTTCTGCCACAACTACCAAGCCGGTCGACTCGTTCTAGCGAAACGAGATCGGTGAGGGCCGGTACTGGTCGCGCTCGCGACCACAGCCGGGCGAACGGGGGGAGTCCGAGACGCGCTGTGTTCGCCCTGCGGACGGACCTGATCGACGTTTCGATACGAATGACCGAAGCGGGACACGACGGGGAGGCCGGGGCGGACGATTCGACCGTCCAGCTACTGCTCGCTGCCGACGACCGTCGAACGATGGTCCAGGCCCTGCTCTCCGATCGGTACGAGCTGGTGATCGGCGGTCCCGTCGCCGATGCGGACCTGTTCGTCGTCGACTCCGATCGCTTCTCCGAGTATGCCCCCTCGCTCCGGGAGCGAACGGCCGACCGACCGGCGTTTACCCCCGTCGTCTTGCTTCGTCGCGATTCCCGTACCGACGACATCGCCGTCGCGGACCCCTCCGAGAGCGACGAGCCCCAACTCGTCAACGCGGTCGTCGATGCACCGCTCGATCCCGACCGACTCCGTCGGCGCGTCCACTCACTGCTCGTCCGACGCCACCAGTCGCTTACACTACTCGCTGACGCGACGACGGGCGACGAGCGATCTCGACAGAACCCCCTCGAGCGAGCGGCCGAGCGGCCGGCCCGCACCGATTCAGACGATACCGTCGATACCGCGGTCGATCTCCCGATCGATCGCGACGGCACCGGCCGGCCGGTAGCTGATGACCGCTACGAGGCGATCTTCAACCGGACGTCTCAGTTCACTGGCCTCCTCGAGCCGGACGGTACGATCCTCGAGGCCAACGATACTGCACTGGCGTTCGCCGGACTCGACCGGGACGATGTCGTCGGCCGTCCATTCTGGGAAGCCGACTGGTTCGATCGATCGGCGTCGCTGCGTGAGCAGACCAAACGGGACGTCGAGCGGGCCGCCGACGGCGAGTTCGTCCGGCGAACGATCGAGATGCAGGGTACGGACGACACCGCCATCATCGACTTCTCGATCCGGCCGATCCGGGACGATTCGGGAGACGTGACGCTGCTCGTTCCCGAGGGACGTGAGATCACTTCGCTCAAGGAACGAGAACGGGACCTCCGTCGGTACCAGCGCCGGTTCGAGGCCGTCTTCGAGGACCCGAAGACCCTCGTCGGGCTGCTCGAGCCCGACGGAACGCTCGTGCAGGCGAACGAGACGGCGATGGCAGCCATCGATGCGGACCTCGAGTCGATCGTCGGCGAGCCGTTCTGGGAGACGCCGTGGTGGCCCGACGACGCGCGGGCCGATGTCCGCGAGTGGACCGATCGCGCCGCCGCCGGCGAGTACGTCGACTACGAGCGCGACCACGTCGGCACCGACGACACCTTCACCGTCACGGGGACGATCCGGCCAGTCACGAACGCCACGGGCGAGGTCGTCTCGCTGATCGCCTCCGCCCACGACATCACCGAGCGCAAGGAACGCGAGCGGGAACTCGAGCGAACGAACGAACAGCTAGAGCGGTTCGCCAGCATCGTCAGCCACGACCTGCGGAACCCGCTGAACGTCCTCGCCGGCTGGCTCGAGCAGGCCGAAGCGACCGGGGACCCGAAGCCGTTCGAACACTGCCACGAGGCGGTCGACCGAATGGACCGGCTCATCGACGACCTACTGACGCTCGCCCGGCAGGGCGAGCAGGTCGACGCGATCGACGCCGTCGACCTCGAGCGGGTCGTCTCGGACTGTTGGCAGACGGTCGAGACGGGATCTGCGACGCTTCGAACCGACGTCTCGGGATCGATCCACGCCGACGAAACGCGGCTCCGCCAACTCCTCGAGAACCTGTTTCACAACGCCGTCGAACATGGTTCGACGAGCCCTGCTTCCCACGCTCAGCAGGACGCCGTCGAGCATGGGTCGACGAATCCCGACTCGCAGGCTCATCAGGGTGACGTCGAATATGGCGGGTCAACGGTCACCGTCTCCGTCGGGCCGCTCGAGGACGGGTTCTACGTCGCGGACGACGGGGCGGGCATTCCGGCCGACCAACGCGAGCGCGTCTTCGAGAACGGGTATTCGACGGCATCCAACGGCACCGGGTTCGGCCTCTCGATCGTCGCGACGATCGCCGAGGCCCACGGCTGGGACGTCCGCGTGACGGAGAGTACGTCGGGCGGCGCCCGGTTCGAGTTCACGGGCGTGACCGTCACGGACTGACCGAGCGGGGCCGGGGGAGTCGTTTCCCGTCAGCGACGCCGCGGCGACTCGAGTTCGATGTCGGCGTCCTCGAGCAGGTCTTCGACTTCTTCGCGTTTCTCCTGGTGGTCCTCGAGGAACTCCTTCATGAGCTGGGCCGCCTGTTCCTTGCAGTCGCCACAGAGTCGTTCGCCGTCGACACACTCGTCGTAGACGCGCTTGGCGAACTCGTCGTCGTCGCCGGACAGCAGGTAGGCGTAGAGTTCGTAGACGGGACACTCGTCGGCCTTTCCGCCCTTCTCGCGCTGTTCCTCGGCGGTCTCGCGGCCGCCGGTGGTCGCGGCCTTGACCTTGTCGTAGCCGTCCTCGGGGTCGTCCAGCAAGGAGATGTGGGAGGCTGGGATCGAGGAGGACATCTTGCCGCCGGTCAGCCCGGTCATAAAGCGGTGGTAGATCGAGGACGGCGGCTGGAAGCCGTAGCCGCCGTTGTCGACCTCGACCTCGCGGGCCAGTTCCTCGGCCGCGGCGCGGTCGAGGTCGAAGGCGTCGACGTGGTTCTCGTAGACTCGCTTTTCGCCCTCGACGGCGTCGATCAGGGCGTCGAAGGCCTCGTCGGTCGCCCGCCGGTCGAAAAACCGGGTACGGGGCCGGATCGGCTCCATGCCGGCCTCCTCGAGCTTCGTCAGGACCGAACTCAGCGTGTCGGCGTCGACCGCGAGTTCCGACAGCGGCGTCTCCTCGATCGCCTCGGCGACGTGGACACACCGCAGCTGGTCGTCGTCGAAGTCGGCGGGCTCGAGGTCCGCGTAGAACTCGGCCACGAGGGCACGCTCTTCGGGCTCGAGTTCGAAGCTGGCGTAGGCTTCCGAGACTTTGAAAAAGCGCATCCGCTCGGCCAGGTCTCGCGCCAGTCGGACGTGGGGATCCTGATCCGGGCCGACCGGGATCACGGTCGGCTTGGGCTCCTCGAGTTGCGGGTAGAGGATGTCTGCCATCTGGGTGACGACCGACTGCATGTGCGAGACGTCGGTCTCGCCGTCGAAGCCGTAGATCGCCTGGAACTCCGAGAAGTTGGCGTCGGCACCGAGTTCGAACGCCAGGTCCTGCAGCTCGCGGTTGGTCGACTGCCGGTAGAGTTCGCCCTCCTCGGGGTCGAAACCGAGCGCGAGCAGGGAGAGCAGGTAGTCCCGAGCGTGGTCGTCGATCTCCGCCCAAGACATGCCGCGGGCCGAATTGGCCTCGAGGTCGGCGATCAGCGCGTAGGCGTCGGCCCCCTGTTGCTGGTGCCAGATGATCTCGTCGAAGACCAGCTTGTGGCCGATGTGGGGGTCGCCGGTGGGCATAAAGCCCGAGAGGACCGCCGCCGGCTCGTCGTTCTGTAAGGCCTCGGCGACCGGCCGGTAGTCCCGGTGGCCGAAGATAACCCCCCGTCGCATCAGGTAATGTGGGTTCGGGACCTCCTCGAGGATCTCGTCGAACTCCTCGATGCCGAACTCCTCGAACAGCTTGCGGTAGTCGGAGACGCTCGAGGATCCCCAGGGGTCCAGCGCGACATCATCGGCACCTGCAGCCCCTCCATCCGTGAGCGGTTCACCGGTCGTCGGTTCCCCTGACTCGGACTCCTCGAGTGGGTCGTCTCCGGTCATTACCTGCGTTTTGGCGCGCCGGCGCGCAAAAGCCTTCGGCTTCGGCGCTCGCGCGACCGACTGTCGGTCGGACGGGCGCGTTCAGGCGTCCGGTCGGGGCATCTCCTCGAGGTCACGGATCCGAGCCGTCTTCTCGACGGCTCGGTACTGCCGTCGCCACGCGTCCCGCGGGAACAGGCCGTTCCGGTCGAACAGGTCACGGGCCGCGTCGGTGAGTTCGTAGAACTTGTAGGGGTAGTCCCGAAGCCGCTCCCCGGGTTCGAACGTCCGTTCCCGGACGACGCCGACCGATTCCAGCGCGTCGAGGTGTCGCCGGATGGCGTCGTCGCTGAGCGGCGGATTCATGTAGTCCAACTCCTCGACGCTCGGGGCACCTTTCGGGTGGCCGACGATGTCCGCGAGGATGTCGGCCCGCTTCTTGTCGGTCGCCTTCTGGAGCGCCCGCCACGTATCGAACCCCTCGTCGGTAACGCGTCCCGTCCCTTGCGTCGGGTCGGCTACCGCCGTCTCTGGCCTCATACTCCCGTATTGGAGCGCAATCACCATAAACACTTGCATCTAATTGAGTCTGGTACCACAATTAGTTCCACAACTGATCTGGCACTGACCACGCAATTAATATTCTTTCCGGAACGATTCGAGAGCGATGGAACCTGGCGACGATGACGGTGATGGCTCCGAACGCGGTTTCCCGGACGAAGACGAACTCCTGACTGAACTCGAGGACGTCAGCCTCACTCCGAGCGACCACCAGCGGATCAAGGACCTCGTGAACGGTCCGGAGATGGATCGTATCAGGGGCTACGATCGCCGCTATCTAGTCGCCGGGGCAGGAGGTGAAACGGGGGCTGCAACCCGACGCGGGATCGTCTACGATCGCCTCGATGCACGGACCGATCCGCCGGCGGTCGCGATGCAACTCGAGGACTTCGGGCTCACGCCCGAGGATATCGAGTTGTGGACGCGCGTCTTCGATATCCTCTGTGGACGGGCGACGCACATCGTCGCCGTCATCGAGGACTTCGACGGCGGGTACGTCTGGGAACTCGGGTTGCTGTTCGCGCCCACCTATCGCGATAAGACGTGGGTACTGAAACGACGCTATCCGGACCCGGAGATCGAGCGAGAACGCTACGACAACGGAATGGCCGCTTCGTACGTCGAACTCCTGCTAACGGGTGACCGCGCATACGAGTGGCTCGACGCCGACGAACTCCGGGACGTCGTCGACGAAGTCCCGTGACGCTCGAACTCCGGATCCGTCGGGCCACATACTGTTATGGGTGCGCCGTCCAACCGGGCATCCGTGACCGAATTTCCCATCCTCACGGACGGTGACGTCTACTCGCAGTTCGACTACGACGGGGTCGTCGACGCCGTGCGCGACGCCATCGCCGAACGCGCGGCCGGCACGCTCGAGGCCCCGCCGCGCTGGACGGTCCCGGCCGGCGAGGGCGACCTCGTCTTTACCGCGGGGGCCGCGACTGGGCCGACCAACGCCGCCGGCTTTCGGGTCTACGAGACCCACGGGACCGGTGACGACCATACGGAACTGGTGGCGGTCTTCGACGCGGCGACCGGCGCGTTCGAGGGCCTGCTCGCGGGCCACGCCGTTGGCGGGCTTCGGACCGGCGGCATCGGCGGCGTCGCGATCGACGCGCTCGCTCGTCCCGACGCCGAGACGCTCGGGATTCTGGGAACGGGCTTTCAGGCGCGGGCGCAGGTCGGCGCGGCGTGTGCGACTCGGGACTTCGACGATGTCGCGGTCTACAGCCCGACCGCCGAGAGCCGCGAGTCCTTCGCCGACACCCTCGAGGGCGAGGTCGAGCCGACCGTTCGCGCGGCCGACGACCCCGAGCCGGTCGTCCGCGAGGCCGACGCGCTCGTCTGTGCGACCAATAGCGAAGAGCCCGTGTTCGACCCCGACTGGCTCGAGGCCGGCACCCACGTCACGACGATCGGCCCGCGGTTCGACGACGCCCACGAACTCCCGCTCGAGGCCGTCGACCGGGCCGACGCGATCGTGACCGACTCGCTCCCGCAGGTCGACGCCTACGACCGCCCCTACATCGCCTCGGGCGCGGACCGCGACCGGATGGTCGAACTCGCCGCCGTCCTCGAGGACCCTGATCTCGGCCGCCAGCATGCTGACGACCTCACGCTGTTTTGCTCGGTCGGGCTGGCCGGGACGGAGGTCGTCCTCGGGAAGCGGTTCCTCGAGCAGTTCGTGTAGCGGACAGCCCTTCCTCTGGGTGGCGCGCGCTGTCGGCCAGCCGAACGTAGTGAGGGTGGCCGACGACGTTGCGCGAGGGATGAGTGAGGGAACGGCGTGACCGAACGAATCGGCTGGGGAGGGCGTGGCTACGCCGTGTTGCCAGTTTGAGCAGGACACTCGTCGTTTCGTCCTCGTTGCCGGTAGAACGCTCGTCTTCGGCACCGATACTCTGGCCAGTTACTAGGGCGTCAATCGCTCGAGCGACCACCACTCGATCCCGTCGCCGTCGGCCGCCTCGTCGCCCACCAGCGCGAACACCATCGTCTTCCGGACGCCGTGGGCCAGCCGCACGTCCAGCGCCAGATCCCGCGGCTCGAAGACGTGGTCGGCCGGATGTACCCGCACCAGCAGTTCGGAGTGGCCCAGGTTCTCGACGGACTCCACGTCGGCGTAGGTCCGGAAGTCAGCGCCGAACTTGTAGCCCGTCTTCGGCACGACGCCGCGTCCCCGCAGGGCCGTGTAGACTTGCAACCGCCGATCGAACCGCTCGCCCTCGACTTCCCGGCCCCGCTCGCGGACCGTCGTCGGCTCGAGATCGATCGCCTCCCGTTCGGCCAGATAGGCCGCCTCGAGCAGGGAACACTGCAGCGTCGGCTCGTCGTACTCCCGGCCCTCGAGGGGCTGGCCGTAGAACGTCCGCTCGTAGAGGTCAAGCGGCGGCTCCCAGACGACCACCCGGTCGGCCAGCAGGTCGGCCTCGCAGCCGTCGGGTAGGTCGGCGTCGGACCCCGACGTCCCGGTGGGATCGCGCTGATCGACCTCGAAGTAGGTGATCTCGCTCTCCTCGTCGACGACCGCCAGCACGCCCGGCTGGAGTTCCGTGGCGGGAATGTCCGTCCGCTCGCCGATGATCCGCAGGGCGTAGGCGATCTCGCCGTCGCCGGGGCCTTTCCCCCGCGGGAAGACCGCGAAGTCGGCCGCGCCACCCGGCGGGTCGGCGACCCACGGCTTCGCGGCCGGCGAGAGGTAAAAGCCCCGCGAGCGCAGGTCCGCGTAGACCAGAAATCGTACGCCGAAATCGTCGCCGGGTTCCCGAGCGATGAACTCCCGGAACCCCAACCGCTCGCCCCCGTCGGCGTCGACGACCGCCTCGAGGTCACCCCGGTAGAGCAGATGGGCCGCTTCCACGGGTGCGAGCGCGATCTCGTTCCCCTCGAGCGGGTAGCCGTACCCCCGCGAGTCGTGATACCGCTGGCGCGCGTCGCCGCCGACCCGGACGACGCCGTCGGCCGCGTCGAACCGCCCCTCGAGTGTCATGGCCGGGTGTTTGCCGGCCGGCACTAAGTGGCTGCGGATCGATTCTTCTTCGTCGATCGTGAGCGAGAGATCGCTTCGGATGCTGCCTCCCCGAAAGCCCCTGCCTCGCTCCAGTCGCAGGACTCGCTGTGGTCCTCGCCTCACTTCGTTCGGCTGCGGTCCTTGCGTCGTCCGGCTTCCCGGAGCGAGGCAGCCCCTTTCAGTCCCGCCCACCGCAGCGGCGGCTGGTCGGGGTGCTGTCACGGGGATGTGGCCGGGGGCTGGCGGGAGCGGTGTTCGGTCAGTCGTCGGCCGCGGCGTCGCTCTCGAGCGGTCCCTCGAGCGCCCGGTCACAGGTCGCATCGAGACAGCGGATCCCGCTGGCGGTTTCGAAGGTCGGCAGCCCACAGCCACACTCGCCGTCGACCACGCCGGCGGGGACGGCGAAGCCGATCTCACAGTCGGGATAGTGTTCGCAGCCGGCGATGAGCCCGCCCCGCCGGAGGATCCGGAGGTCGCCGTCGCAGTCCGGTTCGGGGCAGTCCCACTCGCGGTCGAAGGCCTCTTTGACCGCCGCGTCGAGCGATTCACAGCCCCGATCGAGACAGACGTTGAAGGCCAGCCCGCGCTCGACGCGCATCTTGGGGAGGCCACAGTCGCAGTCACATTGGTCACCTCGGACCGTTGCGTCGGCGGGGACGCCGTACTCGTCGCCACAGCCGACACAGTGGACCCCGCTCGAGCGCACTAAGGTCCCGTCGCAGTCGGGACAGGTACCGATGGGGGTCCCGGCCGCCGACGAGGGGTAGTGGGCGAACCCGTCCTGGTCGTGGGCGGCGATCCGCAGCGTCTGGGTGTCCTTCTTGGCGACGAGGGTGAACCCGCCGGTTCGGTCGCTCGAGACGCTGTCGGCGCGGGTCAGCCACGCGACGGGCTGGTAGCCGTCGGTGTCGTGGACCAACACGGTGTTGTCGGGTTTGACGATCGTGGTCACTCGACCCCGGTACTCCTCGCGGTCGCCGTTCTCGGCGATGACGGTACAGTCACCCGCAAGCACGCGGATCGCGTCGTCGATCATGGCCGCGTTGGCCGCGGTATCGTACTTAAATTCGCGGCCGAGAAACCGGGAGATCGCTATCGCTCGCTCGAATTCGGTCGCTGGTCGATCACGTCATACTGGCACCCGTTCGCGTTACTGCCGCCGATTGGCATGCGCTGTCGGAATCGCCGCGGGTTCCAACAAGCCGATCCCCAGTGCAGCGAGTACCCAGATGGCGAGGCGGTGAGGACGACCGCCACGACGATTGTCAGTGGCGAACCGATCGGCCAAGCAACAGCATCGCTGTGCTATCCGCTATTTTGCGATGTGTCCTCGTACTCGACCTGCGTCCCGTTCGCGACCGGTTGGAGGAGGTACTGTTCGGTCTGACCGCGACGAACGGGTGTGAAGTCTCCCACGAAGGTCGTCGTCTGGTCCTCGCGGATCTCGAACCGGTGTTTGAACTGCAGTGGCGCATCCCCGGGCGTTCCGACGTCGGCCTCGCCCCCGTCCTCGAGGACGCCCTCGACGCCCGTCACGTCGAGCTGGAGGAACTCGTATTCTTGGGCGTCGAGTTCGCGTTCGTCGACTAGCTGCGTGTTCCCGTTTTGCAGTTTCACGAGGTCCGCCTCCTGCGGGTCGTCGAACTCGTGGTACTCGCGCCCATCGCTTTCGTCGACATCGCCTTCATCCTGTTCTTCGACGGTCTCGTTCCCGTCTTGCTGCTCGGTAGTCTCGTTGTCCGTGGAGTCCGTGCCGTCGTCATCGGCGTCGTCGCCGCTCGGTTTGACCCAGATCCCCTGGATCGTGACGATGCATGACTCGAAGTCGGCGATGTCTCCCGGTTGGTCCGTGACCTGCGTTGCGAGCGTCCCGGTCGCCGCGTTCGCGCCGGTACAGCCCGCTAATCCGATCGATCCTGCCGTTGCGATACCTGCCGATTTGAGATACGTCCGTCGATTGAGTTCTGTCATGAGTGTGAATTCGTGTGGTCCGCGTTCGACCGCCGTCCGGTTCCGTGCGTCAGTCGTTTCGTCCCGTTCATCGCAATTGCCCCTTCTCGGACAGTCACTTAATCCGGATAGTTGATGGCGACGAATTTCGCCGATTTGACCGCATTTGGGCGGGTCTTCCGCCTCTCCACAACTCGAGCGGCGTCGCCGTGTTCGCGCCGCGACGGTTCGTCGGAGCGCGATTCGTCGATCCCCCGACGGTCGGCCCCAGTCACAGCCATCTGAGTCGTCGAGATGTCTCTGAGCTAGTAGCGTACGGACGCGGTCCCTGGCTCACAGCGCGCGTTCGAGACCGTCTCGATGGCGTCCTGTGGCTGCCCTCGTTCGGCAGGTGCGATTCGGTCGCGATGACGTCGGGACGTGTCTCGTCCCTCTATCCGACGGATTCGTCGGACGGACTCGTCTCCCAGTGTACTGCTACTCACGAACAACTGGCTTCGTCGCGACTCGGTCGATACCGTCTCAGCCGTCACTCGCCGCGCCGTCGGTTCCAATGTCATCGTCCGCGCGCTCGTCGGACTGCGACTCGCCGTTTCCGTCGTTCGATCCGCCGGGAGTCGGATCCGCGTTCGTCGATCGGCCAACGTCGTCGCCGGCGATCGAGCGAGCGGTCTCCGCCGTCTCGGGGCCGCCGAGTTCGCCCGCGCGGTCCCGGAGCGTCCGGATCGCCTCGGCGTCGACCCCGCTGTCGGCGAGCGCTCGGTCGGGGACCTCGCTCGCGGCGGTTTCGGCCGCGGCGGCCCGGCGCTCGATCCCGCGCATCTCCGCGACGGCCGTCGCGACTTCCGCCCGGTAACGGCCCTCGCTGATCTCGCCAGTCTCACGGGATTCGTTCAGGGTCGCGAGGCGGTCCTCGAGTTCCGCCAGTCGCTGCCGGCTCTCGTTGACTTCCGTGGCGATGACGGCCGCTTTCGTCTCGTTCGTCTCGGCGCTGGCGAACCGCACGCCGAAGGCCCGCTCCGAGACGTCGCCCTCGAGTTCGGCGTTCTGGACGCCGACGGCCGCGGCGAACTGTTCACCGGGGGCGATCGAGTCGTTGCCTTCCTCGTCGGCGGTCCCGTCCTGAGCGCCGCCGTTCGGGGCGACGGTCGCCGCGGCCAGCGGGACCGCGACCGCTGCGACGAGCAGGACCGCGACGAGCGTGATCGATGTGGGTCGGTTCATTGGTGGTGGGTGTCGCTCGATCGATACCAGGCGGGGCGAGGACTTGGGGTCATCGACGGTTAACGCCGTTTAACGCTGTTTTCGATCCGCTCCCGTCCGGCGATTTCGACGGTTTTCGCTCCGCATCCGTCTCGGTCGGCCCGACGCGAGTCATTCGTCCTCATCTGCCGAGTCCGGGACGATTCCGTCGTCGACCTCGGGCAGCGAGAGGACGTTCTCGCGGCCGAGCCGGAACGACTCGAGCTTGCCGTCCTCGCGGAGCCCGCTGACGACCTTGCTGGTCTTTGCGTCGGTCCAGTCCAGTTCCTCGACGACCGCCTGCTGTTTCATCCGGCCGCCCCGCTCTTTGACCAGCCGAAGGACCTGTTCCTCGTTGCTCAGCAGTTCCGTGTCGACCCCCGCGGCCGCGCCCGCGGCGTCGGCGTCGCTTGCCGGGTCGGACGTGCCCGCCGGACTCGAGTCGGCGGCCGATGCGGTCTCGGCAGCCGATCCGGATGGAGACTCGGTGTCGGTACCGGACGCGGACCCGCCCCCGGAGCCGGCCGCAGGGGTCCCGTCGCCGCCGGGTCGATCCGCCGTCGGCTCGCGGTTCCGGTACCACCACGCGCCGGCGGCTCCGAGGCCGAGCAGGACGACCACCCCGCCCGCGATCAGCAGCGGACTCGAGCCGGTCGCGCCGCCCGCGGCGGTGACGACGACCTCGGGTTCGTCGTCGACGAAGTCGGTGTCGTCGCCCCGCCAGATCACGGCCCGCTCGCGCTCGTCGTCCGGGTCGGGCGCGACCGACGTCCGCTCGTAGCCCTCGGGCCACTCGATCAGCAGTCGGGTCCCGTCGTCGAGGTAGAGTCCCGCGACGGCGTCGCCGGCCCGGAGCCGGTCGCCATCGACGGCGGCGAACCCGTCCCAGCGGAACGTGTACCTGACCACGCCGTACTCGCGGGCGAACGACTGGCGCTCGGTCTCGACGGCGAAGTCGGCGGCGGCCATCTCCCGCCCGGTCGCGTTGCTC
The DNA here is from genome assembly GCF_041821105.1 of Natrinema sp. H-ect1. Lineage (NCBI taxonomy): Archaea > Methanobacteriati > Methanobacteriota > Halobacteria > Halobacteriales > Natrialbaceae > Natrinema > Natrinema sp. H-ect1. The sequence continues at coordinate 112,396 of NZ_JBGUBA010000007.1, forward strand.
GCCGTCGCGACCGTCCCGTTCATCCGCTCGGCGAACCGCGCCGTGTGGTTTGCCGGCTCCTCCCGGATATCGTCGCGTAACGACTCGAACGCCGCCTCGCTCTCGTTGTCGTCGAGTCGGATCCAGAACTCGAGGGTCCAGTCGGCGCTGCCGTCGGCCCGGAGCGCGACGTCCATCCGGACCTCGTCGGCGTCGATCCCGTCCTGCTGGAGGGTAAACGGCTCCGACTGGGCCCCTCCCGTCGCCACCGTTCCGGTCGCTGCACTGGGACCGGCTGCGACGAGTAGTAGCGCGACGACCGCGACCGTCACGGCGGCGCGACCGTTCATACGGGTCGGTACTTCCCAGCTCGCTTAAAACACACGGATGTCGGAAAACGGAACCTAACCCGCTAAAACGGGATTCCGTGCCGGATTCGACGAGAACGTATTGGGCGACTATCACTCGCCGTTACCGTTCGGGATGGCCGCGCCATTACCGGGCGTGACGCTCCGGATGGCCTCGCCGACGGCCTCAAGGGCACCGCCGAGGACGTCGGTGATCGTTTCGAGGAGGTCGGAGACGAAGTCCGGAACCCGATCGGGCAGGTCACTCGGCGGGCCGTCCGCGGGCTGTGCCGCCGCGGCACCGGTCGCGCCGAGGAGGAGTGTCAGTGCAACCGCGATCGTGAGTATCGGTCGTTGCATCACGGCTCGAGCGTGGCGGCTCACCCCTATCAACCGGGCAGTCGGTGACCGCGATTTGTGCCGATTTGAGCCGGATGTCGCCACCGTCGGCTGGGTATTGATCGCCGTCGGCCGATGGCGGGGCCGCTTACGCCCCAGGGACGCCGAACGCGCCGACGCCGAGTCGGAAGACGGCGTTGAGGACGAACAGGATCGCGATCGCGGCGAGCCACGCGATGAACCCGATGGCCGCGGCCGCCCCCCAGCCGCCGGGGTAGCGCCAGTTGATCACCCAGACCCAGGCGATCAGGGCGAGGATCGGGCCAAACAGGGGGATCCACGCGGTCAGCCCCCACGCGAACCCGCCGAGGATCGCCGTGACGAACGCGTGTGAGTAGTCGTCCACGTCGGCGACGACCCGCGCGCTGACGTAGATCGCCAGCCCGCCGACTACCAGTGCGACCAGAAACGCGACGAACGAGCCGACGATGGAAACCATACGAACCGGTACGCTTTCAATACACTTGATACCTCCCTCGCGATAACCGCCCGTGTGGGGCCGTCGCCGCGGGGGAGACGGTTCGTAGACGGTAGTGTTCGGGAGAAACGTCAGCGGGGTGGAGGGGAATACGTCAGCGGGACAGGTACGGAACCGTCAGCGGGAACGCGATTCAGGTGCCCGGCACGCCGAGCGCCGACACCGAGCCGATACCGATCAGCTCGAGGGCCGCGAGGACGACCACGGCGGCCGCCCAGGCGGCGACGCCGACCCCGGCCGACCGGAGCCAGCCGAGGTCGTAGCGCCACTTGACGACCGCGACCCAGGCGACGATCGCCAGCAGGCCGCCGACCAGCGGCACCGACTCGAGGACCGCCCAGGCGAGGGCGGCCAGTAGCGCGGTCACCACCGCGTGGCCGTAGTCGCGGGTCTCGGCGACGACGTAGGTGCCGGCCTGGAGGGCCGCGCCGCCGACCAGCAGGCTCACGGCGAACGCCAGCAGTCGGTCCTCGAGTCCGATCGGTGCCGGCTGTGCGAATGGGGGCATAGGTGTGTAGCGTTACCGGGTGGTCTATTCGTCGGTTTCGTCGTCAGCGTCGTTGTCCTCGTCGGCGGTGTCGCCAGCGTTGCTCTCGTCTGACTGTTCGTCGTCAGCGTCGTTGTCCTCGTCGGTGGTGTCGCCGGCGTCGCTCTCGTCGGAGTCGTCACCGCTCTCGGTCGCGTCATCTTCGTCGGCAGCGTCCTCGTCGTCCGGCGTGACCTCACTGATCGCATCGCCCAGCGAGGTCTCGAGGTCGCCGCTCAGGAACGCCGAGATCCGGTCGTGGATCGCGGAGACGTGGTCGGGAACCTGTTCAGGGAGGTCGACGGCGGGCCCCTGCCCGTTCCGGTCATCAGCGTCGGCGGCTCCGTTCTCGCTGCCGTTGTCGTGGTCGTCCGCGGATCCTGCGCGGTCGTTCGCAGGGTGGTCGTCGGCAGTACTGTCTGCGCCCGTGTCCACGGACACGGGAGCGGAGCCGGGTGCCGCGGCGGCGAACCCGGTGGCTGCGATCAATGCGGCGAGTGCGACTGCGATGATGGTCGTTCGGTTCATAGCTCGCATCCGATTCTCGGCGGGTCGACGCACTTGAAGGGGTGATGCCGTGAACGCGCTTTGCCGCCGTTTTCGGGTGTTTGACCGACGTTTTCGCCCGTTTGTGCCCGGTTTACCGCGATCCGAGTACCGGGGGATCGGCGACACCCGGGTGACCCCGGCGCGACGACGGGACGGCGCGTCGCGCGACACGTGCCGCCGCCTCGAGCGGGCCGATCGACGGCTCGGGACGGGCGATCGAGCGGAGTGTCCAGTGACGGCTGCCGAAGACACAAACGGCTTTGCTCGTCGCCGGCGACGAGGAGGTATGGCCGATATTGCTGCCGAAATCGTACTATTCGACGGCTTCGACGAACTCGATGCGATCGGTCCCTACGAGGTCCTCCGGAACGGGGCCCAGGCTGGCGCGTCGCTCGAGACGCGGCTGGTGACCCTCGCGGAGACGGATCCCGTGCGGGCGAGCCACGGGCTCCGCCTCGAGCCCGACGGGACGCTTGGGGAGCCGGATCTGCTGCTCGTTCCCGGTGGCGGGTGGACGACCGAGGGCGGCGTCCGGGCGGCCGTCGAGGACGGCGCGCTCCCGGAGGCCGTCCGCGAGCGCTACGACGACGGGGCGACGATCGCCTCGGTCTGTACCGGCGCGATGGTGCTTTCCGCGGCCGGGATCCTCGAGGGCCGACCGGCCGCGACCCATCCCGTCGCCGTCGACGACCTCGCGGCCACCGCGGCGACCGTGGTCGACGAGCGGGTCGTCGACGACGGCGACGTCGTTACGGCCGGCGGCGTGACCTCGGGGATCGATCTGGCGCTGTGGCTGCTCGAGCGGGAGTTCGGCGGCGAAATCGCAGAGGCGGTGACCGCGGAGATGGCCCATGAGCGGCGCGGCGACGTGTTCGGATTGGAGTGACCGCTAGGAACGACCGACGAGAGGCGTCCTGCTACCGTGGCAACACTGAGTAGCCACGCCCTCCCCAGCCGATTTCTCCGCACGGGTGCGATGCACCCGTTCGGACGGTTCGCGGGACCTGCAGTTCCGCGCTAACGCTCGCTCCGGAGTCGCTCGCTCATCCCTCGCACAGTATCGTCAGCAGCCCTCACTATCGTTCGGGCGGCTGACAGCGCGCGCCACCGCACAGAGTAGCTACTGCTCACCGCGTCGTGCCAAACGGCTATCCGTCACGACCGGATAGCCTGAGTCACATGAACGCAGTGTTGTTCGATATGGACGGCGTGTTGGTCGATAGCGAGGACTATTGGGTCGAGTTCGAGCGCGAGGAGATTTTTCCCGCGACCGTCCCCGACGCCGAGGTCGACCTGGCCGAGACCAGCGGGATGAACTTCCGCGATATCTACGACTACCTCGAGGCCGAGTACGGGACGGCCATCTCCCGTACGGAGTTCGTCGCACGCTTCGAGGCTGCCGCCGAGGAGATCTACACCGAGCGGGTCGCCCTGCTCGATGGTCTCTACGATCTGCTCGCCGAACTGGACGACCGCGGGGTCGACACGGCGCTGGTCTCCTCGTCGCCCCACGACTGGATCGACATGGTCCTCGAGCGATTCGACCTCGAGGGGGCGTTCGACCGCGTGATCAGCGCCGACGACATCGACGCGGCAAGCAAGCCCGAACCGGACGTCTTCGAGTACGCGGCCGCCGAACTCGGCGTCTCGGCTGTGGAGTGCGTCGTCGTCGAGGACTCCGAAAACGGGATCGAAGCCGGCGACAGAGCGGGCGCGACCGTCGTCGCCTACCGAATCGCTGCCCACGGCGACATCGACCGCTCGAGAGCCGACGCGGTCGTCGACTCGTCCGCCGAACTCCGGGCGACCGTTCTCGAGTCGACCCTCTGATCGCAGCGCGAAGCCGTTATTCGACTTCGACCGTCCGGCTCGCCGTGATCGGCACCAGCGGCTCCTCCGGGAAGGCGACGCTGACGGTAAACTCGAGTTTCTCGGCATCCGCGCCGAAGACGCCGACCGGAACGGTCTCCGCGTCGCGCAGGTAGGTGTTCGAACTCGTCATTTCCACGCCGTTGACGGTCACCCGGATCCCTGCGCGGGCCGGCTCGCTAACGTTCCGAACGGTCACGTCACAGACCTCGTTCTCGCCGGTCGCGACGGTCTCGGGGAACTGTCCCCAGTCGATCTCGAGGGCGGGCAGCGACGACGCACCCTCGGCGACACGCTCGGCGACGCCTTCCGAGAGGCCAGCGTCGATCAGCCCCTCGACGCCGGCGTCGGCGACGTCGCCGGGCGTCGACAGTCCCTCTTTCGCGAGCTTGCTCGCCCGGCCCGGCCCGACGCCGTCGATGGCGGTCAGTCCGACCGCGTCCTCGGCGACGCCGTTCTCGATGCGGGCCTCGACCCGCCGTGCGAGGTTCGCGGCGTGGGGACCGACGAACCGATCGAGGAAGGCCCCCAGCGCGGAGACGAGTCGAGTCGCGTTGCGCCGGATGGCCCACGCGTCGCTGCGAAGTTCCGCCGGCGTCGACCCGCTCGCCGCCCCGCGCAAGATTGCGAGGACCTTCCGCTCGCCGGCGTCGAGATCGTCGGTGTCCTCGCCGACTAAGACCGCGGATATCGCGTCGCGTTCGTCCTGTCGGGCCGACACCGAGTCGAACTCCTCGGCGGTCGCGACCGTCTCGAGGACGTCCCCGGCCGTGATCGGGCCCGATTCGGCCCGGTCACAGAGCGCGGCGAAGCGGGCGGCCGTATCCAGCCGGAGGTAGTACTTCGAGGTCAAGACGCCCAACGGCGTCGCCTCGATCGAGAGGTCCTCGCCGGTCTCGACGAAGCCGCGTTCGACCAGCCCCTCGAGGCAGTCCCGGACCCGCTCGCGCAGGTTCGGAAAGTCGTACTCGTCGGGTTTGGACTGGCCGCGCACGTAGTAGAAGGTCGTCTCGAGCCAGTCCATCACGTCCTCGAGATCGGTGATCGTCCCCATCGCGATCTCGGCGTTGAGATGCGTTTCGAGGCTCTCCGCGAGCCGGGACTCGATCTCCTTGCCGTCCCGGAGCAAGCGGCGGTACTTGTCGGCCTCGCTCGAGTCACAGACGACCCAGCCGTAGCCGACGTCGTCGTACCCCGGGCGGCCGGCGCGGCCGAGCATCTGGAGGACATCGAGCGGACTCATGTCGACCTCGCCCTCGAGGGGATCGTGGTATTTCGTATCCCGGATCACGACACAGCGGGCCGGCAGGTTGACGCCCCACGCCAGCGTCGACGTCGAAAAGAGGAGTTCGATGTGTCCCTGTTTGAACCACTCCTCGACGAGGTCCCGCTCCTCCTTCGAGAGGCCCGCGTGGTGGAAGGCGACGCCGTCGAGGATCGACTGCCGGAGGGTGTCGTTGTCGATCGCCTCCTTCAGATCGGTGTGGAAATCGTAGTCCCCACGGACGCCCATCGAGACGTCGCGTTCGGCGATCTCGTCTCTGGCCTTCTTGGCCGCCTGGACGGTGTCCTGTCTCGAGGAGACGAAGACCAGCGCCTGGCCGTCCTCCCGGAGGTGGGGTTCGGCGAGGTCGAGCGCCCGGTAGAGCCGGCGGTACTTGTCCGCGAAGGCGTTGTCGCCGTGGGTGTAGGTCCTGACGCCCGATTTGAGATCGACGGGCCGGTACTCGTCGCCGAACTCGAAGGTGGCCTCCTCGGGGGCGTCGAGCCACGCCGCCACGTCGTCGACGTTTGGCATCGTCGCCGACAGCGCGACGATGCGGGGCGCACAGAGCCGTCGCAGCCGGGAGATCGTCACCTCCAGCACCGACCCCCGTCGGTCCGCGTCCAGCAAGTGGACCTCGTCGATGACACAGACGTCGATGTCGGTGACGAAGTCGTAGCGACGGGAGTCGTGTTTGCGGGTCGCCGAGTCCAGTTTCTCGGGGGTCATCACGAGGATGTCCGCCCGGCGCGCGCGGCGGGGGTTGAGATCGCGCTCGCCGGTGACGACGTAGACCGAGTAATCCAGCGCCTCGAAGCGGTCCCAGTCGTCTTCCTTCTCGTTGGTCAGCGCCCGCATCGGGGCGATAAACAGCGCGGTGCCGCCGTCGGCTAAGGCCTTACAGATCGCCAGTTCCGCAAGCGCCGTCTTCCCCGAGGCCGTCGGCGCGCTCGCGACCACGTTCTCCGACGACTCGAGCAAGGCCGGTAGAGCCTCGCGTTGCATGCGGTTGAACTCCTCGAAGGCGAAGGCGTCGGCGAACTCGGGGAGAACCTCGGCGACCTCCATCACACGGACAGGAGAAGCGGCGGGTCAAAGGCGTTTCCTTCGAGGCGTCTCCCGGCTACCGCGACGCGAGGACCGTCGCGATCGCGGCCCCCAGCGTGGCGAACACGAGCGGGTAGATCACACCGCCGAGGAGGACTGCGGGCACGAGCGCCGGTGCGACCGTCCGCGTCGCTTCGATCCCGAACGCCGACACCTCGGTCGTCGATTTGGCGGCGACCGCGCCGACGCTCAGCACCGCCGAATAGCCGATCATCACCGGGAGCCCGATGGTGATGGCGTCGCCGAGTTCGCTCGCTCCCAGCCGGACGGCCAGCCCTGCCCCGGCCGCGATCAGCGCCAGCGGGACGACAACGTACAGCAGGTCCGCGGCACCGCCCGTTCGCGCGATGAGATCGAGGGTGTCGGTCCCGCCGACCGAGCCGACCTGTCCGGTGAGTTCCACGTCGACCATGTGGGCCTCGTAGAAGTACCAGGCAGCGCCCCGCCAGTCGGCGACGCCGTCGCCGAACCGCTCGCGGACTTCGCTCCCGATCAGCAGGGCGGTGACGAGATAGCTGATCGCGGCCGTGAGGACGCCGATGCCTGCACTCGCCGCGATGCTCGATCGGCTCGATACCGCGGGTTCGCCGGCCGTCGATCGCTCCGTCGACATCGTATCGGTGATCCGAAACGCGCAATAATGGGTCTTGTGGTCCTCAGACCGCCGACTCGTCGGTCGCAACCGCCTCGAGCTGGTCGCTGAGCCGGCTGCTCGCCCGCTCGGGACTGGGGACCCGCTCGAAGGTCAGTTCCGGCTCGCCCGAGCCAGCGGTGTAGACCGTCAGGTCGCCGTACCCCAGCATCCGGCCGATCCACGACTGGCGGAGGCTGGTGTTCTGGACCCGCTCGAGGCGAAACTGGGTGACATCCCTGGAGACGACGCCGCGTTTCTTGTAGAGTTCCGTGGAGGTGATGACGTAGCGGGTGTTCGTCCAGACGAGATAGCGGGCACCGGCGACGGCCGCGCCGACGATGGTCACGAGAACGCCGAGGATCGTCAGGGTCCCGACGCCGTCGGTCCCGCTCCAGCCGGCGAGGAGAAACCCCGCGATCGCGATCCCGATCCCGACCGGGAGTCGCGTTCCCATCGTGACCGGATGGGGACGGCTCTCCCAGACGACGTCCTCGTCGTCGCTGATGTGGAACCAGTCGGGCGTCGAGCCGAGGGCCATCGGCCCCGCCTATTCCGTACCTGTCCGTAAAGCTATCGGGGTAACGGACCGGTTAACGGTCGTTGATGGCCCACTCTCCTCATTGGATACGGACTACGAAACGCCATTCAATGAATTTGGTTGCTGCGTTCAATGAGCCAGAACGTCTTAGTGTTTTTAGCTACGGGTGACACGTAATGCCCACTCGACGGGAGCTTTTGTTTACAGGTGGTGGCGCAGTTATTGGTGCTACGAGCGTCTACGCCGGTGTATCTGCGCTCGATTCCGGATACGGCTCAGTCAGTTGGGGCAACGACCGTGACGAGGAAGTGTGGGTGAAAACGACGATCAGCTCCGCCGGCGGTCTTTTCACTGATTCTGATGTCGTGTACGAACGTCGGTATCGGATCTTTCCGACGCGACATTCCCGTAGTGGTGATACGAATATCGTCGAAACTGGAACCTACGACGTGGAAGTAGAGGTCGCGACGACGGATCGATCAGAGCGTTCGGGCCCGTTCAGTACGAGATGGACTCCTGACGGCTGTTATCATCAGAAGTTGATTATACGGGTGACTGACGACATGCGCGTTAGATTCACTCAAAAAACGTGCGGAGGATAACGTCGTCCGGTCCGTCGTTCGCCGGACGACGAGAGAGTTCCATACCGGGTCGTTGATCGGGCTCGGTCGCCGGACCACCACGGTTTTTGGCTATCGGCCCGACGTACCGGTATGAGTCGCGCGCGAAAGCCCGACTGGCTGAAGAGCCGCCCCCCATCGGGCCAGGAGTTCGCCGGCATCCGCGAGACACTGCGCGAGTACGACCTCCATACCGTCTGCGAGGAGGCAAACTGTCCCAATCTGGGCGAGTGCTGGTCGGGTCGATCGGGACCCGGCGACGGGTCGGCCGACGGCGGAACGGCCACGTTCATGCTGCTGGGCGATCGCTGCTCTCGAGCCTGCAACTTCTGTGACGTACAAACGGGCGGCATGGAGCCGCTCGATCCCGACGAGCCCGCGAACGTCGCCGACGCGATCGCCGAGATCGGGTTGGACTACGTCGTGTTGACCAGCGTCGACCGCGACGACCTTCCCGATCAGGGCGCGGGCCAGTTCGCCGAGACGATACGCGAGATCAAGGCCCGCCATCCCGGCATCCTCGTCGAGGTGTTGATCCCGGACTTCCAGGGCGAGGAACGGCTCGTCCGGAAGATCATCGACGCCGAACCGGACGTGATCGCCCACAATGTCGAGACCGTCGAGCGCTTGCAGTTCCCGGTCCGGGACCGCCGTGCGGGCTACGAACAGAGCCTCTCGGTCCTGGAACAGGTCGACCGCGAGTCCGACATCTACACGAAGACCTCGATCATGCTCGGCCACGGCGAGTACGATCACGAGGTCTATCAGACGTTAGCGGACTGTCGCGAGCGCGGCGTCGACATCGTCACGCTGGGCCAGTACTTGCGGCCTTCGCGGGACCACCTCGCGGTCCAGCGCTACGACCACCCCGACAAGTACGAGACGTGGCGGCGCGTCGCCGAGGCGGAACTCGGCTTTCTCTACTGTGCCAGCGGTCCCATGGTCCGCTCGTCGTACAAGGCGGGCGAACTGTTCGTCGACGCCGTGTTGCGGGAAGGCAAGAGCCTCGAGGAGGCGAGAGCCGATGCCCGTCGCTCGAGGCCCCAGCAGACGGGCCACTGAGCGACGGCCGACGGACCGTCTCGGGCCCGCCGGCTCCGTCCATCACGAGTCGCCCGCGATCGAATTTCGAGTTCGTCCAGTCCGACACCGATTCCCCGATTCGAATCCAACGAACGTCAAAGAATGATCTCTTTCGCTCGCTTTCACCCGATACTGTTCGGTATTGGGCGGTGATTCGATAACTGCCAGGCAAGAATCACACCAATAGTAACGTATTTTGGGAAACTCCTTTACCTTGAGCGATAGTTCGGTAGGGTATGTACAGGTGGGTCTTCCTGTGAGTACGATACAACGCGATCCCCGTGAGCGAGTACAGGTTCTCGACGACACCGGCCGCGTCCTCGACGACGCCGACGTACCCGACCTCTCCGAGGACGAACTCGTCGAGATGTACGAGCAGATGCGGCTCGTGCGGCGATTCGACGAGCGGGCCGTCAGTCTCCAACGCCAGGGCCGAATGGGGACGTATCCGCCCCTGTCGGGGCAGGAGGCCGCACAGGTCGGCAGCGCTCACGCGCTCGCCGACGGCGACTGGGTCTTCCCCAGCTACCGCGAACACGGCGTCGGCCTGGTTCGCGGTCTCTCCCTCGAGCGTACCCTGTTGTACTGGATGGGCCACGAGCGGGGCAACTACATCCCCGAGGACGTCAACATGTTCTCGGTCGCGGTCCCCATCGCGACCCAGATCCCCCACGCGACCGGCGCGGCCTGGGCCTCGAAGCTCAAGGGCGAGGAGAAGGCCTTCGTCTGTTACTTCGGCGACGGCGCGACCTCGGAGGGTGACTTCCACGAGGGGCTGAACTTCGCCGGCGTCTTCGACACGCCGTCGGTCTTTTTCTGTAACAACAACCAGTGGGCGATCTCCGTGCCCCGGGAGCGCCAGACCGCGAGCGATACCCTCGCCCAGAAGGCCACCGCCTACGGCTTCGACGGGGTCCAGGTCGACGGCATGGATCCGCTGGCGGTCTACAAGGTCACCAAGGAGGCCGTCGAAAAGGCCAAAGACCCCGATGCGGACGAACTGCGACCGACGCTGATCGAAGCGGTCCAGTACCGGTTCGGTGCCCACACCACCGCCGACGACCCCTCCGTCTACCGCACCGACGAGGAGGTCGAACGCTGGAAACAGAAGGATCCCATCCCGCGTCTCGAGACGTATCTGCGCTCGACCGGGATCCTCGATGACGAGCGAGTCGACGCGATCGAGGACCGGATCGAGGACGACGTGGCCGACGCCATCGAGGGGGCCGAGTCGTTCGACCGGCCCGACCCCGAGGAGATCTTCGCCCACGTCTACGAGGGGATGCCCCGACGGCTGCAACGGCAACTCGAGTACTTCGAATCGATTCGCGAGGAACACGGCGACGACGCGCTCTTGGAGGGCTAACACATGGCAGCAGAATCAGAGAGTCTGACGCTGGTACAGGCGGTCCGGGACGGACTGCACACCGAGATGGAACGCGACGACGACGTCATCGTCATGGGCGAAGACGTCGGGAAAAACGGCGGCGTCTTCCGCGCGACCGAGGGGCTCTACGACGAATTCGGTGACGACCGGGTCGTCGACACTCCGCTGGCCGAATCGGGCATCATCGGCACGGCAATCGGGATGGCCGCCTACGGGATGCGGCCGGTCCCCGAAATCCAGTTCCTGGGCTTTATCTATCCTGGATTCGACCAGATCGTCTCGCACGCGGCGCGCCTGCGAACGCGCTCGCGCGGGCGATTCACGTGTCCGATGGTGATCCGGGCCCCCTACGGCGGCGGCATCCGCGCCCCGGAACACCACTCCGAGTCGACCGAGGCGATGTTCGTCCACCAGCCCGGGCTCAAAGTCGTCGTTCCCTCGACTCCCTACGACACCAAGGGGCTGTTGATCAGCGCGATCCGAAGTCCGGATCCGGTGATGTTCCTCGAGCCGAAGCTGATCTATCGGGCGTTCCGCGACGACGTCCCGAACGAATCCTACGAGGTACCGCTCGGCGAGGCGGCCGTCCGCCGCGAGGGGTCGGACGTCTCGGTCTATACGTGGGGCGCGATGACCAGACCGACCCTCGAGGCCGCCGAGAACCTCGCCGAAGAGGGGATCGACGCCGAGGTCGTCGACTTACGGACGCTGTCGCCGCTGGACGAGGAGACGATCGTCGAATCCTTCGAGAAGACCGGCCGCGCGGCGGTCGTCCACGAGGCCCCCAAGACGGGCGGGCTGGGCGCGGAGATCACCGCCACCTTACAGGAAGAGTCGCTGCTGTATCAGGAAGCGCCGATCGAACGAGTCACCGGGTTCGATACCCCGTTCCCGCTGTACGCCCTCGAGGACTACTACCTCCCCGAGGCGGCGCGCATCGAGGACGGCATTCGACGGGCTGCGGGGTTCTAACATGGTCAGGGAGTTCGAACTACCGGACGTCGGCGAAGGGGTCGCAGAGGGCGAACTGGTCTCGTGGCTGGTCGAACCGGGCGATGCTGTCACGGAGGACCAGCCGGTCGCGGAGGTCGAGACCGACAAGGCCCTCGTGGAGGTCCCCGCGCCGGTCGACGGCACGGTCCGTGAGTTACACGTCGAGGCGGGCGAGGTCGTCCCGGTCGGGACGGTGATCATCTCGTTCGACGTGGAAGGCGAGGCGCCACGCGCCTCGGAAAACGCGAACGACGACGCCGTGAGCGAGGGAGCCACGGAGCAGCCCGAATCGGAGCAGGCGTCGACGAGTGAACCCGCCGGCGACCCCGGTGCGACCGGTGAAGACGCCGAGGACGCCGCGCCGCCGGACGACCGCGTCTTCGCGCCCCCGCGCGTCCGCCGCATGGCCCGCGAGCGGGGGATCGACCTCTCGAGCGTTCGGGGGAGCGGTCCTGGCGGGCGGATTACCGCGGACGACGTGCGGGCCGCGGCAGGCGGCGAGTCCGCCGGCGAAACGGCAGGGTCGCAGTCCCAGAGCGCCGGCGCGACGGCAGGTGAGGCCGCGTCCGAGACGGCCGATTCGACCGCGACCGGTACTACTGGGGAGACGGCCACCGAGAGCGCGGCGACGGCAACCGCGGACTCGAGCGCCCGGCGACACGAGACGCCAGGGCAGGTCAACTCCGCAGACCGCGACAAAACGCTGGCAGCGCCCGCAACCCGTCGGATCGCCCAGGAGGAAGGCGTCGATATCGACGCCATCCCGACTGACGAGGAGCGCGACGGCGAGGCCTTTGTCACGCCCGAGGCGGTCCGTGAGTACGCTGCGGCCCAGCGGCAGGCACAGGAGGCCGACCGCGAATCGCTCGAGGCGGGCGAACCGGTCGGGACGACGGGCGCTGACTTCGCCGAGGGCGAGCGCGAGCGTCGCGAGCCGTTTACGGGTGTGCGCAAGACGATCGCCGACGCGATGGTCGAGTCCAAGTACAGCGCGCCCCACGTCACTCACCACGACGAGGTCGACGTGACCGAACTCGTCGCGGCCCGCGAGGACCTCAAACCGCGCGCCGAGGAGCGTGGCATCCGGCTGACCTACATGCCGTTCATCATGAAGGCCGTCATCGCGGCGCTGCACGAATACCCCGAGATGAACGCCGTCATCGACGAGGCCAGCGAGGAGATCGTCTACCGCGATTACTACAACATCGGGGTCGCGACCGCGACCGACGTCGGACTGATGGTCCCGGTGATCGAGGACGCCGATCGGAAAGGGCTCTTGCAACTCTCCTCGGAGATGAACGAGGTCGTCCAGAAGGCCCGCGACCGGACGATCAGTCCCGACGAACTCCGGGGCTCGACGTTTACCATCACCAACATCGGCGGCATCGGCGGTGAGTACGCCACGCCGATCATCAACTACCCCGAGGCGGGCATCCTCGCGATCGGGGAGATCAAGCGCAAACCTCGCGTCGTCACCGACGAGGACGGCACCGAGTCGATCGAACCGCGTTCCGTGATGACCCTCTCGCTGTCGTTCGATCACCGGCTGATCGACGGTGCGGTCGGGGCACAGTTTACGAACACCGTCATGGAGTACCTCGAGAACCCGCATCTACTATTGCTCGAGTAATCGAAGCCGGAACTACCGAACATGAGCGCACATATCACACGCACGACGGAGGACGATAACTGATGGTCGTTGGAGACGTCACCACCGGCACGGACGTACTGGTCATCGGCGCGGGTCCCGCGGGCTACGTGGCCGCGATCCGCGCGGGGCAGCTCGATCTCGACGTCACGCTCGTCGAGAAAGACGCCTATGGAGGGACCTGCCTGAACTACGGGTGTATCCCCTCGAAGGCGCTGATTACCGCCACCGACGTGGCTCACGACGCCGCGACCGCCGAGGAGATGGGGGTCCACGCCGACCCGGAGATCGACCTCGGCGAGATGATGACGTGGAAAGACGGCGTCGTCGACCAGCTCACGGGCGGCGTCGAGAAGCTCTGTAAGGCCAATGGAGTCTCCTTGCTCGAGGGGACCGCCCGCTTCGCCGGCGAGAACACCGCCCGCGTCTCCCACAGTGGCGAGGGTCAGGGCTCGGAGAGCCTCGAGTTCGAACACGCGGTCATCGCGACCGGCTCCCGCCCCATCGAGATCCCCAATTTCGACTTCGGCGACGGGCCCGTACTGGACTCGAGACAGGCACTCGCCCTCGAGTCGGTGCCGGACTCGCTCGTCGTCGTCGGCGCGGGCTATATCGGAATGGAGCTGGCAAGCGTCTTCGCCAAACTGGGGACCGACGTGACTGTCATCGAGATGCTCGACTCGATCCTCCCGGGATACGACGACGATCTCAAACGCCCCGTCAAAGGGCGGGCGACCGACCTCGGGATCGAGTTCGAATTCGGGTATACCGCGTCGGAGTGGCACGAGCGCGACGGCGATGACGGGATCCGCGTCGTCGCCGAACCGGCAGACAACGCCGCTGCCGATGGTGGGGGCGAGGCATCACACGCCTCGGAACAGGAGAGCGGTGAAACCGCGAGCGGCGCCGAAGCCGTCGAAGACGAGCGCCTCGAACTCGAGGCCGAGAAGGTACTCGTCGCCGTCGGCCGCCAGCCCGTCTCGGACACCCTCGACCTCGAGGAAGCCGGCGTCGAGACCGACGATGCCGGCTTCGTTGAAACCGATTCGCGCGCACGCACGAACCTCGAGCATATCTTCGCCGTCGGCGACGTCGCCGGCGAACCGATGCTCGCTCACAAGGGCAGCGCGGAGGGACAAGTCGCGGCCGAGGTCATCGCCGGCGAACCCGCCGCGATCGACTATCAGGCCATGCCCGCAGCCGTCTTCACCGACCCCGAAATCGGAACCGTCGGGATGACCGAATCCGAGGCCGCCGAGGCCGGCTTCGAACCCGTAACCGGCCAGTTCCCCTTCCGCGCGAGCGGTCGCGCGCTGACGACCGGCGACTCGGACGGCTTCGTCAAGGTCGTTGCCGACGAGGAATCCGGCTACCTTCTCGGTGCCTCGATCGTCGGTCCCGAAGCCTCGGAACTGATCGCCGAACTCGGCCTCGCGATCGAACTCGGCGCGACTCTCGAGGACGTCGCCGCGACGGTCCATACCCACCCCACGCTCTCGGAATCAGTGATGGAGGCCGCCGAGAACGCGCTCGGACACGCGATTCACACGCTGAACCGGTGACGACGACCATCGAACGAACGAGCGGGCCGGCATAATCGCCCCGATTCCACGCCGGCACGTTGAACACCGGTTTGCCGCCGTCGACTCACGGATCGACGTACGAGTCGTCGAGGACGGTATCACAACTCCGTGCCACTACGATTGCTCGACGCTTCTCGAGGTAGAATCGAGACGAGAACGCCACAACTGTCAGTTACGTCTACGGCCGTGACACGCCGGCCGCTCACTGTGCGTACATCGAGTACGCGATCACGAGAAAGCCGACCAACACGAGCAGGCTCTCGAGCAGGATCCCCGTCACGAGCGCGACACCGAGTACCTCGTACAGCATGCCGGCCAGGACGAATCCGAGCGTCACGATCCCGAACCCGGCCGCGAGATAGCCAAGCGCCGGCTGGCGCGTCCGTCGATAGGCCTTGAAGGCGAAGTACGTGATGACGCTTCCGACCACGAGGACGAGCGTCTTCACGACCGCCAGTGCGAGCATCGTTTCCGTCGGACCGGCAGGGAACGGGTTCATGTTTCCTTTCGCACCTCCGACCACAGCTCCGCGAGTCGCTCGTCGGCGGTCCGGGCCGGCCGCTCGATCTCGACCGTCAACTGCCGCTCCTCGTCCAGCCCCAGCGTGATCTCGTCGAACGCGACCGAGTACTTGCTCGCGTGGTGGCCGTCCTGTCGAATCTCGGTCGACTCCTCGAGCAGCGTCGCCTCGGTCAGCAACTCGAGTTTCCGGTATAGCGTCGACTGCGGGATCTCACACCGCTTCGTAAGTTCCGATGCAGTCATGGGTTCCTCGAGGTTGCGGATTATCTCACGGCAGTCGGGATCGTCCAGCGCAGAGCAGATCTCCTCCGCGGACGGCGTCGACTCCGAAGCGAACGGGTCCCGGACCATTCGTCCCTACGTTACGACGCACGTGGTTTATCGGCATCGATGCGTCTCGCGCCGCTCGAACGGCCAGTTCATACTGATTGACATGAACGGCCGGCAGCGATCGGTGACACGAAGCCTTCTTGCGCGTCCGCGCTCGAGAACGACGCACGCGGGTATCATCCGGCCCGACTCCCTACGAGGGTGGGATGACCGGCCGACCTCCGCCCGCGTGACATTCTCGGCGACTATTGCACTGCTCGAGCGACTGGTGTTTTAATAGCAACACATCCCCCTTTTCTCGTGGAAAACCGTGCCATGGTATCGGGATCCGATGCGGGAACCGTTCGACGGCCTTATATACTACCCGGGCACTCGATTGTAATGCGAACAACGCGGCGCTCGCCGCCGCGTCCTTCGGCCGTTACCCGGCACGGAGGAACTGCACATCCGCTCTCGACGCTCGTCGGTTCGTTCCGACGGCCTTATGGACACTCGAGGGTTCCGTTGAAGACGTGGTCATAGCCGGTTTCCGGCCGTGACAGTTCGGTGCCCTTATACGTGTCCGGGCGTTCAGTTGTGATCGCACACGCCCTCGCCGGATGCGGTTTCCGGCGTGGCCGCGATCCGACGCCCTTATATGCTCGAGGGCATTCGGATGTGAATGCAAAAGACGATGTGATCGACGGGCCGTTCAAA
>NZ_JBGUBA010000008.1:0-112651 GCF_041821105.1 Natrinema sp. H-ect1
TACGGCCAAGGGCAACCTCGTCGGCGTCGTCTCGAACGGTTCGGCGGTTCTCGGATTGGGTGACATCGGCGCACAGGCTTCCAAACCCGTCATGGAGGGCAAGGGCGTGCTGTTCAAGCGCTTTGCCGACATCGACGTCTTCGACATCGAACTCGACGATTCGGACCCCGACAAGCTCGTCGAGGCCATCAAGATGATGGAGCCGACCTTCGGCGGGATCAACTTAGAGGACATCAAAGCACCCGGCTGTTTCACCGTCGAGGAACGGCTGCGCGAGGAGATCGACATTCCGGTGTTCCACGACGACCAGCACGGCACCGCGATCATCTCCGGGGCCGCGCTGCTCAACGCCGCCGACATCGCCGGCAAGAGCCTCGAGGAACTCGAGGTCGTCTTCTCCGGAGCCGGGGCGAGTGCCATCGCGACGGCGCGCTTTTACGTCTCGCTGGGCGTCCGGAAGGAGAACATCACGATGTGTGACTCCTCGGGGATCATCACCGAGGACCGCGCCGCGGACGGCGACGTCAACGAGTACAAACAGCAGTTCGCCCGCGACGTGCCCGAGGGCGGGCTGGCCGACGCGATGGCAGGGGCCGACGTCTTCGTCGGGCTCTCGATCGGCGGCATCGTCTCCCAGGAGATGATCCAGTCGATGGCGTCGGACCCGATCGTCTTCGCGATGGCGAATCCGGATCCGGAGATCGGCTACGAGGAGGCCAAAGCGGCCCGCGACGACACCGTCATCATGGCCACCGGCCGCTCGGATTATCCGAACCAGGTCAACAACGTCCTCGGGTTCCCCTTCATCTTCCGTGGGGCCCTCGACGTGCGCGCGACCGAGATCAACGAGGAGATGAAAGTCGCCTGTGCCGAGGCGCTGGCCGAACTCGCCCGCCAGGACGTTCCCGACGCGGTCGTCAAGGCCTACGGCGACGACCCGATCCAGTACGGCCCCGACTACATCATTCCCAAGCCCGTCGACCCGCGCGTCCTCTTCCGCGTCGCGCCGGCGATCGCCGAGGCCGCGATGGAGTCCGGTGCGGCTCGTACCGAGATCGACCTCGAGGCCTACGAGGAAGAACTCGAGGCCCGACTGGGCAAGTCCCGCGAGATGATGCGGGTCGTCCTCAACAAGGCCAAGAGCGACCCCAAGACGGTCGCCTTGGCGGAGGGCGAAAACGAGAAGATGATCCGCGCGGCCTACCAGATTCAGGAGCAGGGGATCGCCCTGCCGGTCCTGATCGGCGACGAGGACGAGATCAAACAGACCTCGGCGAACCTCGGGCTGGACTTCGATCCGACCGTCGCCGATCCCTCCGTCGGCGACTACGAGGAGTACGCCGACCGACTCCACGAACTGCGGGCCCGCAAGGGGATCACGCGCAGCGAGGCCGGCGAACTCATCGAGCGCGACTCGAACTACTTCGGGAGCGTGATGGTCGAACAGGGCGACGCCGACGCCCTGCTGACGGGTCTCTCCCATCATTATCCCTCGGCACTGCGGCCGCCGCTGCAGGTCGTCGGCACCGACGACGACGTCGACTACGCCGCCGGCGTCTACATGCTGACGTTCAAGAACCGCGTGATCTTCGTCGCCGACGCGACGGTCAATCAGGACCCCAACGAGGAGGTCCTCGCGGAGGTCACCAAACAGACCGGCAAACTGGCACGGCGGTTCAACATCGAACCCCGTGCGGCACTGCTCTCGTACTCGAACTTCGGGAGCGTCGACAACGCGGGGACCCGCAAACCGCGCAAGGCGGCGCGGATGTTGCAGGACGACCCCGAAGTCGACTTCACGGTCGACGGCGAGATGCAGGCCGACACCGCCGTCGTCGAGGACATCCTCGAGGGCACGTACGGCTTCTCCGAACTCGAGGAACCCGCGAACGTGCTTGTCTTCCCGAACCTCGAGTCGGGCAACATCGGCTACAAACTCCTCCAGCGACTGGGCGGTGCCGACGCCATCGGGCCGATGCTGGTCGGGATGGACAAGCCGGTCCACGTCCTCCAGCGGGGCGACGAGGTCAAAGACATCGTGAACCTCGCGGGCGTGGCGGTCGTCGACGCCCAACAGGAGTAGACGCGTGAACGAGCGCGCCGCGGACCCTCGAGCCGACGCCGACCACGACGGCGGGACAGCCGCGGCTGCACGTGTCACCAGGCGGCAACTGCTCGGCACCGCCGGCACGGCCGGGATCGTCGGACTGGCTGGTTGTGCCGACCGGCGGTACCGCTCGCGGACGGACTGTTCGGCGATCACCGCCGCCGCGAGCGACGCGGACGGCTACGTTCCGTTGCCGGCCGACGACGGCACCTCGATGTTCCGACGGGGCCTGCGTCGGTACGGCTACTACCCCGAGGAGACCGTCCCGGACGCGGTGCGGGTCGACTGGTCGTTCTCGACCAACCGGATCGGCCACACCGCGGCCAAGTCGACGCCGCGACCGACGCCGGACGGCGAGACGGTCCTCGTGGCCAGCGACACCGGCCGGATCGACGCCGTCACGCCGACCGGCGAGAAGCGCTGGCACCTCGAGACCGGCGCCGGCCGGAGCCTGGGCTTTCACGGGACGCCGGCGATCGTCGACGGGACCGCCTACGTCGGCGGCTACGATGGGGCCCTCTATGCCGTCGATATCGCATCCGGCGACCTGCAGTGGCGAACCACCGCCCGCGAGTTCGGCGGCGCGATCGCCATCGGCTCGAGTCCCGCGTACGTCGACGGAACGCTCTACCTGCTCGCCGAGTACAGCGACCCGGCAAGCGGCACGCTCTGGGCGGTCGACGCCGCCACCGGCACGCCGGTCTGGAGCGACGACCGCCTCTGGGGGATGCCCCACCCCTCGCCCGCGATCGATTGCGAGGCCGGCCGGCTCGTCACGGGGTCGAACGACGGCGTCGTCTACTGCTGGGAGTTCCCCTCCCTCGAGTTCGCGTGGTCGTTTCAGGCGGGCGGCGAGGGCGGCCCCGACGGGAAGTCGATGGCGGGCGGGCGGTTCAACCTCGGCGCACAGATCAAGGGGACGATCCCGGTCTACGACGGCGCGGCGTTCGTCGGCTCGTGGGACGGCCGGTTCTACCGGCTCGACCTCGCGGACGGCAGCGAGGAGTGGTCGTTCGACACCGGCGACGTCGTCATGTCGAACCCGGCGATCGACCCCGAGGCAGGGATCGTCTACGTCGGGGGCGACGACCACCACGTCTACGCGCTCGAGACCGATACCGGCGAGGAGTTGTGGTCGGCCGACGTGGACGGGCACGTCATCGGTTCGATCACGGCCACCGCCGAGACGATTCTCGTCGGCTCCTACGATACGCATCTGTACGCGCTCGATCG
This sequence comes from Natrinema sp. H-ect1, assembly GCF_041821105.1. Classification (NCBI taxonomy): domain Archaea; kingdom Methanobacteriati; phylum Methanobacteriota; class Halobacteria; order Halobacteriales; family Natrialbaceae; genus Natrinema; species Natrinema sp. H-ect1. Next base: position 3,341 of record NZ_JBGUBA010000008.1, read on the forward strand.
CGAGACCGGCGACCAGCGCTGGCGAGTCCGGAATCGCGGGCACGTCACCAGCGGTGCGATCCCCCGCGACGGGCGGATCTACTACGCCGAGCGCGGCGTCTTCTCGAACTACTACGCCGACGAGGAGACGATCCTCGAGGAGCCCGGCCGCGCGTACTGTCTTGTCGCCGACGAGTGACCGGCCGGCGACTGCGCCGGTGGCCTGCAGCCGGGGTGTATCTCGTTGCATATAAATACGCGCCGGGGCTGGGTACGTGTATGCAGGATCAGGGACGCTCTACGCGCAAGCGAACCGGCGGTCGACTGAAGAACGTTCGAAAGCGCCGGAAGAACGAACTCGGTCGGCTGCCCACCGAGACGCAGGTCGGCGAACCGCGGTTCCGCACCGTCGACGCCCGCGGGAACGAGACGAAGACCCGTGCGCTGGCGACCAACGTCGCAAGCGTCAACAAGGGCGACGAGACGGTTTCGGCCGACATCGAGGACGTCGTCGAGAACGACGCCAACCCGAACTACGTCCGCCGAAACATCATCACGAAGGGTGCCGTCATCGAGACGAGCGAAGGGCAGGCCCGCGTTACGTCCCGACCCGGCCAGACCGGTCAGGTCAACGCCGTTCTCCTCGAGTAACGCCCGCTGATTCTTCCGTTGTGCCAGCGCGGCCAGCTGCGGCTCTGCCGTTTACACCACGAGCGTACCGTCCCCCGATAATCGATCGACCGCGGTCGTCAGGGCCGTGGGGCGGCCTTCTGCAGCGCAGTTTCGGCGATGTTCCCGCCGTAGTCGGCGCTCCGCGAGAGCGAGTCGACGATCAGCCCCAGCGATTGGGCCTGTGCGGGCTCGAGATCCCGTAGCATGTCGTCGATCTTGCGGGTGTGTTCGTCGATCTCGACGACGGCCTCGAGCGCCGCGTGGCCGAGGCGGGTGGCCTCGTCGGACTCTTCGGCGAACAGGGCGTCGGTCGACTGTTCGAGGACCGACGCGGCCTCGGCGTGGAGCCCGTGGACGGCATCGGCGACGTCGGCCGACAGGTCGTCGAGTTTGAGCGCGATGTCGCTGATCTTGACGGCGTGGTCGGCGATCCGCTCGAGTTGCCGGGCGGTCGAGTGAAAGTCGAAGCAGTCCTCCCGAGAGACGCCGAGTTCCTCGACGGCGCGTGGTGAGCGCAACGTCGCGCGGAAGATCCGCGAGACGACCAGCCAGAGCCGATCGACGTCGTCGTCGCGCTCGATCACGTCCTCGGCGATCGCGTCGTCGTTCTCGATCAGGGCCGTCACCGCGTCCTCGAGCATCGACTGGGCGATCAGGCGCATCCGGGTGACGGCGTTGACGATCGACAGCTCCGATGAGTCGAGCAAGTCCTGAATGACGACGCTATCGCTGGTTTCCTCCAAAACCTCGACGCCGACGAGTCGCTGGGTCGCACTCCTGATCGCGCTTCGTTGCTCGGTCGTGATCCGGCCGGCCTCGAGCGAAATCACGTCGAAGCCGCTGACGTACATCGTCATCACGGCCCGCGTGAGCTGTTCGCCCTCGAGGCCGGAGACGTCGAGGGTGCCTTCCTGCCGGCGCGTCTCGCGTTCCGGGGTGAGAAGCAGTTCGTCGTCTTCGGGATAGAATTCGACGGTCGTACCGCTGCTGACACCGTTGTCGGTCGCCCACGTCTTCGGCAGCGAAACGGTATACGTCGACCCACCGGTCACCTGGACCTTTCGCGTCTCCATACAGGCCGATTTTGATTACAACAATATAAATCCACTAGTCTATAGAGAGAATTAGCCAGGGAGATAGTGCCACTATCGGACGGTTTAGGCCATCTCGGATAACTATTCATCAGTACGAATCTATCGACAATAGTTACCAAACATAGTGCTATATAGAAATTGTAGAGATACATATCGAGTGGGATCACTCCGACGAAGAGGGGGGTACAGTCGGCGCGAATCGTGATCGATTCGCCGGGCCGGTCGTCGTCAGCGAACGTCCTCGAGATCGACGAACGCCTCGATATCGGCCGACAGCCACGTCGTCAGCTGATCGTCGGCCGGACACTCACGCGGCGTAATCGTACATCGGTCCGCCCGGTCCTCGTATCGGACGACGATCGACTCGAGGGTGGCCGTCTCGGTCGCGTACTGCGTCGCCGTCGAGAGCCGTTGCCGCGTCGAACGATCGCCGTAGCCGCCGGTTGATCCGTTCATGGTCGGGGGAGAGCGCGTATCGAAGTCGACCGACGGAACGTACAAAGCCGCTGCTAGTTGTGCTATTGAGGTATCCGTACGGCCTCGAACGACTCGGTATCGGCAGGGACGGGCCGCGTCGCTGGTGGCACTCGTTTCGGAAATGGAAAAGGGAACCGTCGGTGATCGGTAGTCGGCGATTGGTAGTCTGAAACTGGCAATCAGCAGTCGGCGATCGCCCCACCGTTCAGTCGCCGAGATCGATCCGCCCCCGACCCGCGGGGCGTAACGCCGACCGCATGAACGTCTCGTGAACGTCAGACGACGAACCGTCCGTCGATCGGCAGCGATCGTAGCTCCCGTCCGACCGCATTATCCACCTGTTCCGATCGTCCTCGAGCAGCGTCTCGAGGATCGTCTCGAGTCGCTCCCGGAGCCGCGGATCCTCGATCGGCGTCACCGCCTCGACCCGGTTGTCGAGATTACGGGTCATCCAGTCGGCCGACCCGATGTAGTACCGGTCCTTGCCGCCGGCCCGGAAGTAGAAGATCCGCGAGTGTTCGAGAAAGCGGCCGACGACGCTGTAGACGTCGATCGTCTCGCTGATGCCCTCGAGCCCGGGTCGAAGCCGACAGATATCGCGGACGATCAGATCGATGTCGACGCCGGCCATCGAAGCCTCGTAGAGTTCCCGGACGAGTTCGGGGTCTTCCAACCGGTTCATCTTGGCGACGATCCGGGCGTCCTCGCCGTTGCGGGCCCGCTCGGCCTCGGCCCGGATCAGTTCGACGAACCGATCGCGCATGTTCCCCGGCGCGATCAACAGCTCCCGGTAGTCCCGATACATCGAGTGGCCGGTGAAGTAGTTGAACAGCCTGACGAGGTCCTGTCCGATGTCCCGATCGGCGGTCAGCAACCCCAGATCCTCGTAGCTCTTGGCCGTCTCGGAGTGGTAGTTGCCGGTCCCGACGTGGGAGTAGAGCCGGACGCCCTCTGCCTCCTCGCGGACGACCAGCGAGGTCTTGGTGTGGGTCTTGTAGCCGATCGTCCCGTAGGCGACGTGGATCCCCTCCTCCTCGAGTTTCTTCGCCCACTCGAGGTTGTTCTCCTCGTCGAAGCGGGCCTTCAACTCGACCATGACCGCGACCTGCTTGCCGTTGTGGGCGGCCTCGATCAGGCTCTCGATGACCCGTGAGTCGCTGGCGGTCCGGTAGATCGCCGCCTTGATCGCCAGTACGTCGGGGTCGTTGGCCGCGGCTTCGAGGAACCGCTGGACGGTCCCCTCGAAGGAGTGGTAGGGATGCTGAACGAGGACGTCGCGGTCGCTGATGACGTCGAAGACGGTCGTACCGTCGTCACACCGGCCCAGCCGCGGATGGGGCTGTGGCGACCACTCGGGAAGCTTCAGGTCGGGGCGGTCGAGTTCGGTCAGGTCGGCGAAGTCGCGGTAATCGAGCGGGCCGGCGAGTTCGAACACCTCCCGGTCGTCGAGTTCGAGTTCCCGCGTGAGGATCTCGCGCACTTCCTGCGGGGCGTCGGGTTCGATCTCGAGGCGGACGGCGGCCGCGAACCGCCGCTCCTCGATGACCTCCTCGATGGTCTCGATCAGGTCCTCGGCGACCTCCTCGTTGCGCCGGACCTCGGCGTTGCGGGTCACGCGGAACAGGGCAGTGTCGACCACCTCGACGTCCGGAAAGAGCAGATCGAGGTTCGCCCGGACGACGTCCTCGAGGAGGACGTACCGCCGGTCGTCGCCGAGCTGGACGAACCGGAGCTGGTTGCGCGGGATCTTCACCCGCGAGAAGGTCAGTTCCGCGTCGGGTCGTTCCCGCGTCAGCACTGCCAGCGAGAGGCTCTGATTCGAGATGAACGGGAAGGGATGGGCCGGATCGAACGTCAGCGGGGTCAGCGTCGGCAACACCGAACTCTCGAAGTACTCGCGAAGCGTCGTCCGCTCGGCCGCGCTCAGGTCGTCGTAATCGACGATGGCGATGCCTTCGTCGGCCAGCGCCGGACGGATCTCCTCGCAGTAACACTCGGCCTGCCGCTCGAGCAGCGGCCGGGCCGCCTCGAGGACGGCGTCCCACTGCTCGCGGGGCGTGCGTCCGTCCGGCGTCTCCTCGGTGACGCCGGCCGCGATCCCCTGTTTCAGGCCGCCGACGCGCTTGCGGAAGAACTCGTCTAGGTTCCGCGTGACGATCGAGCAGAACTTCACGCGCTCCAACAGCGGGTTGTCCGAATCGAGGACCTCGTGGAGGACCCGCCGCTGGAAGGCCAGTTCGCTGAGTTCGCGATTCAGGTAGTACTCCGGGCTCGAGAGGTCGACGTCGGCGATGCCGGACGACGGGTCGTTCCCTTCGACTGGATCGGTCCCGTCGCCGTCGGCCGAAGTATCGCCGATCGGCTCGGGGAGAGGCAGCGTCTCGGCGTTGCCGTCGTCGGTCTCCGCGGCACCGTCGGTCCGCGAGCCGGGCGCGCCCGCTCCCGCGTCCGACTCGGCCTCGATCACGGTGTCCGCTGTGGACTCCTGGTCTCCGGCGCGATCAGTGGTCTCCGATTCGGCGCCGCCGTCGGTCCGCTCGGCCGGACTCGAGGCGGTCACACCTTCGTCGTCGAGCAGCGATCGGAACGCGAACTCGGTGCCGTCGGCGGTCGACTGGTCGTTTGCCTGTTCCTCCGGGGTCGTTCCACCCCGCTCGTCGTCGGCTGTCGCATCTCGTTCGTTCATCCCGACCCCCCTAGCAACTGCCGTCCGGCGTGACGATCTTCGACGACGATCGCTCGACGTGGTCGGGGCCGTCGACGCTGACGAACCGCTCGTTCCCGACGTCGTACGCGGTGAGACTGCCGCCGTAGACACACCCCGTATCGAGCCCCACCGCCCACTCCCGTTCGATCGGCGTCTCGAGGACGGTGTGACCGAAGAAGACCCGCGGCGGCCCCTCGTAGGCGTCGAACCAGAAGGGGCCGTCGTAGCCGTCACCCTCGGGCGACCGCATCGTCAGTACGTCCTCGCGGGACTGCGCCGACAGCGAGCGGGCCGGGTCGACCCCGCCATGGACGACGAGGCCGCCGTCCCACGAGATCGCGGTCGGCAGCGACTCCACGTACTGGTAGTCGGCCGGCCCCAGCGCCGACAGCGAGGCCGCCCCCTCGATGAGCTTTCGCTCGTTGTTGCCCCGAACGGAGAGCAGTCGCGGCGACCGGCGCACCCGGTCGAGGACGGCCTTGCTGTCGGGTCCTTTTCGGACCAGATCGCCGACGAACACGGCGAGGTCGTTGCCGCCGAGGTCCAGTCGCTCGAGCAGCGCATCGAGTGCGTCCGGACAGCCGTGAACGTCGCCGACGACGTAGACGTCGCCGTGGTTCTCGAGGGCGATGTGACGGTGGTCGAACGATACCGCGTCGTCTGCTGGGGTGGTGGCGGTCGTCACGCGTCGTGTCCGACCCGTCCAGCGAAACCGGATAAGTCGTTTATATGTTGGATACGCGATGCTATATAGTGGCGTATAGCCGACACGAGAAACGGTCCGACCCCCGTCGGCGGACACCCGACGCGACGCCGGCGGCCCGCGAGCGGGGATTTCTTTAGCCGTCCCCCCGCAGCAGCGGTATGCACGTCGTGGTCAACGCCGCAATGAGCGCGGACGGGAAACTCTCCTCGCGACGCCGAGAGCAACTCGCGATCAGCGGCGACGAGGACTTCGCCCGCGTCGATCGAGTCCGGGCCGAAAGCGACGCCGTCGTCGTCGGCGTCGGGACCGTCCTCGCGGACGATCCGCACCTGACGGTCAAGGACGAGCGGCTGCGGGAACGACGGCGCGAGCGGGGCGAGCCGGAAACCCCCGCACGGGTCGTGGTCGACTCGAGCGGGCGGACCCCGACCGACGCCGCGGTCCTCGACGACGCGGCGACGACCTACTGCTGTCTGAGCGAGGCCGCGTCCGTCGACCGGCGCGCGGCACTCGCCGACGCCGCCGAACTGATCACCGCGGGCGAGAAGCGGGTCGATCTCCTGCGGGCGTTCGCGGCCTTGCAGGAGGCGGGCCTCGAGCGGGTCATGGTCGAGGGCGGCGGCGAACTCATCTTCTCGCTGTTCGAGGCCGGGCTGGTCGACGAGCTACGGGTGTTCGTCGGCCCGACGATTATCGGTGGCCGGGACGCCCCGACGCTGGCCGACGGCGAGGGGTTCGTCGCCGACTTCCCCGAACTCGTACTCGAGGCCGTCGACCGGCTCGACGAGGGCGTTCTGCTCACGTGGCGCGTCGAAGACCGCTGATCACTCGAAGTCGGGCTCGCGGTCCTCGACGAACGCGGCCATCCCCTCGCGCTGATCCGGCGTCCCGAAGAGGCTCGCGAAGGCCCGTTTTTCGTAGGTGAGGCCGCTTTCCTGTGAGCCCTCGTAGCCCTGATTAATCGCTGCTTTTGCAGTTCGCATCGCGAAGGCCGGTTTCGCGGCGAGCCGATCGGCCAGTTCCGCGGCGACCCCCTCGAGTTCGTCGTCCGCCACGACCTCGCCGAACAGCCCCACCTCCGCGGCCGACGCGGCGTCGAGGCGCTCACCGAGGAAGATCATCCGGCGGGCGGTCTCGTCGCCGACCAGCCGCGGCAGCCGCTGGGTGGCCCCCCAGCCGGGGATGATCCCCAGATCGATCTCGGTGTTGCCGATCAGCGCCGACTCGCTCGCCACGCGGAGGTCACAGGCCAGCGCCATCTCACAGCCCCCGCCGAACGCGTAGCCGTTGACCGCGGCGATCGTTGGCGCGGGGAACGCCTCGAGCGCGTCGGCGACGTCGTGGCCGAGTTCGCCCCACTCCTGGGCGTTCTCGGGATCGAGATCCTGCATGTACTTGATGTCCGCGCCGGCGATGAACGCGTCGCCGGCCCCCGTCAGGACGAGCGCGCGTGCGCCCTCGTCGGCGGCCGTTTCGATCGCCTCCCCCATCGCCTCGAGCGTCTCGACGTTCAGGGCGTTCAGGGCGTCCGGTCGGTCGACGGTCAGCGTTGCGACATCGTCGTCGTACTCGAGGGAGACTGTGTCCCAGGACATACCCCGGCGTTCGTCGGCCACCGGCAAATCCCTTGGCACGCGATTCGGATCGCGAGGTCAGCAGCGGTCGGGTCGCGGGGCCCGAACGAACCCACCCGTCACATCTTTCCTCGGTCGTGCCCTACTATGGGGTATGGAACGAGCCACGTTCGGCGGCGGCTGTTTCTGGTGTACCGAAGCGGCGATGAAGGAACTCGAAGGCGTCGACGCCGTCACCTCGGGCTACGCCGGCGGCCACGTCGAGGACCCGTCCTATCGGGAGGTCTGTTCCGGCAACACCGGCCACGCCGAAGTCGTCCAAGTCGAGTACGACCCCGACGCCATCGCGTACGACGAACTGCTCGAGGTCTTTTTCGCCACGCACGATCCGACACAGCTCAACCGACAGGGCCCCGACGTGGGAACCCAGTACCGCTCGATCGTCCTCGCTCACGACGACGAGCAACACCGGCAGGCCGAGGCCTACATCGAGGCCCTCGATTCCGAGTACGACGACGACGTCGTGACCGAACTCGAGCCCCTCGAGACGTTCTACCGCGCCGAGGAGAAACACCAGGACTACTTCGAGAAGAACCCCACCGACGCCTACTGCCAGATGCACGCGGCCCCGAAAGTCGAGAAGGTCCGCGAGAAGTTCGAGGAGAAAATCGCGCTGAACCAATAGCGAGACCGCTCGGTCACGGGGCGGTTCGGGGGTAATCGATCGTGAACGGGCGCGCTCAGTCCTCGCGCTCCTCGGCGAGGTGTTCCCAGATCTCGGTACACCCCGCACCGACGTCGACGTCCTCGAGGTGGCCGTCGTCTCGATCGGACTCCTCGTCCGAACCGCCGGACTCGGCAGTGTCGCTCATTCCGCGGGCACCTCCGACCGCGGGCTCGACGTGATTGCGGCCGGTCCGGTTTGCAAAGCGGGTGTGGCCGCGGTTCGGGAGCCCTGTTTTTTCGTCGCGTCTGCTGTCATGGGTTCGGGTTACGCGGTCGGACGGATAAAGACGGGTTCCCGAGCAAGCGATACCTCGACTCGGGCGTTTCGGAAACTACTGCCGCTATCTCTGTCGAAAGAAGATGGCAGTCTTCGGGGGAGTAACCGGTTACAGCGACGGTGACTCCATCGTCCGGGTCGATCGCCGTGTCATCACGATCGCTCGCTGCGACGATATTGAGCGCGGGAGTTGCGCCACGCCCCCTGTCGGACGAACCGCGATCCGGACCCAGTTTAGCGGGGGTCAGACGTGGCGTTCGTCGTTGTAATATTAGCCGGTAGTTGGATGGACCCGCGAACAGCCAGTGGCAGGGACTCGAGTCGTCCTCGCAGTCGGGGGTTAGTTCGTTCGCGTTTCGAGTGCGTCGAGTTCGATCTCGGAATCGAAATGGGACCGTTCGTTCATGTCAGGGAACGGGTACGTACAGAGGACCTTCCCCTCGGGCATCGTTTCGTGAGTCGCCGGCGTCCGGAGTTCGTAGCGCCACCCGCGAAGTTGTCGGAGCGCGTCCACGAGTTCCTCGTGGGTCGCGTTCAACTGACGGCCGAGTTCGTCCAGGGTAAACTCCGTGTTGCAGTTGCTCGCTCGGCTGAAAAACTGAAGCGTCCGCGGGACCAGCCCCGCGTCGACGCCCGTCAACTCGAGCGACGACGAGTAGTCCAGCCGGGTGGTCGAGTAGTGCCCGACGACGTCGATGAACTTCTCGTATCGCGTTCGCTCGATTACGTCCGTTGCGGCGATATCCCAGACGTAGAAGACATCGTCGAGATCGACTCCAGTCGCGGTCACCTCGAGGGAGCCGATCCCGTTCCAGATGCCGTCGTCCGGTTCGAGGACGATCTCGATCGTCCCCTCGCCGCCGTGTTGTCGCTCGATGTCCACGCGGAGGGTCGCGCCGTCCACGTCGCTTTCCGTATCGAAGGTCCGGCCCGCACCGTCCGGTTCGACGGCGGTGCCATAGCTCAACCGCTCGCGCTCGAAGTGGTCGCGGTAGTGCAGCGTGGCCCGTCGGCGGGTCGCTTCCGGCTCCGTCTCGTCGTCGCTCGAGTCGCCGTACTCCTCTAACCCGCGTTGCTGGCCGCTTCGTTCGTTGCGGGGGTCCCAGAGCCCGAGTTCCTCGAGCCGTTCGCGCGCCTTCCGGCGGTACTCCTCCGTACTGGTCCGCTTTCTCGAGCGGAAGTTCAGGTCGTACCCGTCGGGCATCGGCACCACGTCGTCGTACCCATCGGCCCCGAACAGTTCCTCGGCGATCGCTTTCGCCAGCACCTCGGCGATCCGCGGGGGGACCGAGTTGCCGATCTGTTTGACGACCTGCCCGTACGAACCCTCGAGGACGTAGTCATCGGGGAACGCCTGCAGGCGTTTGAGTTCCGCTTCGGTGAACTTCCGGTTCTCCCAGTGGAAGGGGCCCGACGCCGCGCCCGGCTGTGCCTTCAGGGTCCGAACGGGCCGGTCGGGATCGGCCTTGTAGAGGTAGTCCGAGAAGCGAGAGCGCCAGCCGAAGACCGGCTCCGGGTGGCCGAGCTTCTCCGTGTAGAAACTGTAGTTGAGCCCCGGCGGGATATCGGCCAGCAGATGGGCGTGTTTCGACGTGATCTCGTAGGTCGGATCTTCGGCCGCGCCCGCCGTCTCCAGATCCGCGAGGGCCTCGCCAGCCGTCACGAGGTCGCGGTCGGCGGGCGAGTCGGGACCGTGGGTCGGTCGCGGGAAGCGAAACTCCTCGTCTACGTCCTTCCGGACGCCGATGATAAACGTCCGGGCGCGGTGCTGTGGGACGCCGTAGTCCGCGGCGTCGAGCGTCCGGGCCGTCAGGCGATACCCGGGATCGCCAGCCTCGTTCTCGAAGGCGTCGACGATCATCTGCCAGTCCTCCTCGTCTGAGGTGATGCCGTAGACGTTCTCGAAGAGGAAGGCCGTCGGCTGCCACCGCTCGAGCAGTTTCACGTACGCGCGAAACAGCTGTCCGTCCTCGCTGTCGGCACCGGCGAAGCCGCCGGAACGGCGGGCCGCCGCGGAGAACGGCTGACACGGCGGGCCGCCGATAACGAGATCGACCTCGTCGGGCTCGAGGTCGCCGCCATCGTACTCCGTGATGTCCGTTCGTTCGATGATCGCGTCGTCGTCGATGTAGGAGCCCCGCTCGGCGTTCGTCCGAAGCGTGTCGATAGCGATATCGTCGATGTCGGTATGAAAGCGGACGTCGAACTCCGAAAGCGTGCTAAAGCCGATATCGAGACCGCCGGCACCGGTAAACAGACTGGCAACGCGAATCCGATCACTCATCTCCACCACCCGGTAGCAGCGTCATCGTTGATAGGTTTCCGGCGTTGAAAGAGTGTAGTGCTTGTGGTTTCGCACCTCGAGGACCGGTCGAATCCGACGGGCCTAGCGTCGCCTCGCCATGCTCCGCCGAGCCGTCGGTCTCGCCCTCGAAGCCGTCTCTCACGGCTCTGCGCCACGAAGTCTCGCGCCACGTGGAGGCTGTCGCGACGACCGCAGGTCGGTCGATAGCAACCGGGTCCGTTCGCCGACGACACTGCGCTGTAATCAGTAGGCGCGGTTATTGTACTACTATATACTTATATATTAATCCGGGAGTTTACAGTGGACATTTCTTTTAAGTCATATTGGGGAACATAGCAGACACATAGAGATGGTTGACAGTACATCGAACGCGAACGACGGGGTCGAGCCCCACGTACGATACTACGCCGACCGCGTCGTGTTCGTCGACGAGGACGGGACCACCACCGAGTATCGGGAAGGAAAGCAGTCGGAGGCCGCGAGAGAACGGTACAACCGCATCAAAGCCGACCTCGAGGACGGCTGGTTCGAGGACGTCCTCGACCGGGTCACCGACCCCGGAACCGAGAACGAGATCGCGCTGGACGGGGAGATCCGGCCCCTCATCGACGAGATCGTCGAGTCGATCACCAGCGAGCGAGGGCGTGCGATCGCCGGGCTGACCGTTACTCAGTTGGTGATCAAGTCCCTCGAGCCCGCACAGAGCGTCCGACTCCACAAGGGGAGCCGGAACAGCGCGCACTTCTCGTGGCGGGAGGGGCTGTCGATGCGGACGATCGACAGCGACTACGTCGCCCCGGCGCTCCGGGACAGAGACCTGTTGCGGGTCAACGCCGACGGCGTGATGATGACCCGCTCGCTCGCGGAGAACTACCCCTACTCGAAACAGTACAAGGCGAACATTCGGGGAGCCCAACGACAGTGGGGCGACCTGGTCGAGGCCCTCGAGGACGACGACCCGGTCGATGCGCTGGAGGCGCTCGAGTACATGATCGTCAGCCTCTCGAATCGCGGCGAGCGCGCCGAGGAGGTCTACGAGGACGCCCTGGAGTTGGTCGATCGGTTCGTCGCCGGTGAGCCGTCCCCCGAAACGGTCAAGCAGGTCATCGACATTCACCTGGCGCAGTCTCAGCACGGGGCTCGCATCTACGAGGTCGCCATGCACGCGCTGGCACAGGTCCTCGAGGACGAGGGGCTGCTCGACGGCCGCCTGAAGCCGCTCACGCAGATGCGCTCGGCCGACAAGAAACACGGTAACATCGCCGACATCGAGGTCGTCGACCCCGACGACGAGTTCAGGGTTCGGGAGGCCTACGACGCGAAGTACGGCAAGGCGTACCTGCTGAACGAACTCCAGGAGATCCGGGGGAAGCTCGAGGCCCACCCGGAAACCGAGTCGGTCGCGTTCGTGACCAGTTCGGAGCCGGTCCGGGACGACGCCATCGAGGACCGGCTCGCGGCCCTCGAGGCGGAGTTCGGCGTGACCGTGAGCGTGACGACCTTCGACGAGTTCTGGCGGCGCTGGTGGTCGGCGCTGGACGCCCGCGGCGTCGCCGCGACGGACTGGCTCGAGGCCTACGCCGAGACGCTCTGTCAGCGACGACGGGGCCGCGCTCCGGTCAACGAGCCCACGCGCGAGTGGGTCGAAGAACTGGTGTCGATCCTCGAGGACCGGGCGTAGGGTGTCCTCGAGTCGAGAGACTACAGCGGATCACGACCCGTTCGCCCTTCGTCTCGCTCGATCGGTGAAAGCTACGTCAGTGTGGACGCCCTCGATCGGGTATGGAGCGAACCGAAGTCCTCGTGATCGGCGGCGGCGCGACCGGGGCGGGAATCGCAAGAGACCTCGCACGCAGGGGCGTCGACGTCACGCTCGTCGAGCGCGACGGGCTCGCGTCGGGTACCTCGGGCCGGTCGCACGGCCTGTTGCACAGCGGCGCACGCTACGCCGAGGCCGACGGTCCGGAGGCCCGGGCGTGTCTCGAGGAGAACCGGATCGTCCGCCGGATCGCGGGCGAGTGCGTTCGGGACACCGGCGGACTCTTCGTGGAACTCGCGGCCGACGATCCGGCGTACTTCGAGGCGAAGCGAGCGGCCTGTGAGAACGTCGGTATCCCGACCGACGTCGTCGACGGCGCGGCCGCCCGCGAAGCGGTCCCGGAGCTGGCGACCGACGTCGAACGCGCAATGGAAGTCCCGGACGGGGTCGTCGTCCCGTCCAGACTGGTCGCGGCGAACGCGGCCGACGCCCGCGACCACGGCGCGCGAATCCGTCCGCACACACCGGTCACATCGATGACGACCGAGGGCGGCCGAATCAGGTCCGTCACGCTCGGCGGCGACGCCGAGGCGACGCTCAGTCCGGAGTACGTCGTGAACGCGACCGGGCCCCACGCCGGTCGGGTCGCGGCGATGGCCGGCGCTGCCGTCGAGATGCGACCGACTCGCGGCGTCATGGTCTCGGTCGAATACCCGGGCCTCGAGCCGGTTCTCAACCGGTGTCGCGAGCCGGCCGACGGGGATATCGTCGTCCCCCACGACGGCGAGGTCGTCCTCGGGACGACGAGCGTGGCGGTCGACGATCCCGACGACTACGAGCGGGCCGACTGGGAGATCGCCGAGACGGTCCGGGAGTGTGCGGCGATGCTCCCGCCGGTGGCCGACGCCGACCGCGTCCGGACGTGGTGGGGCGTCCGCCCGCTGTACGAACCCGACGAAGCCGCGCGGGGCGGCCGGGGCATCTCGCGGGGGTTTCACCTGCTCGATCACGCGGACGACGGCGTCGAGAACTGCTGTAGCGTCGTCGGCGGGAAGCTGACGACCTATCGGCGGATGGCCGAGGCGACCGCGGACCTCGTCTGCGAGCGACTCGAGGTCGACGCGGACTGTTCCACCGCGGACGAGCGGCTGCCGGCGGCGTCCGATCCCGACCGGCTCGACGAGTTCGTCCGGGAGTTCGACGGACAGGGACCGACGGACGCGGATCTCGTCGGGAGCTAACGCGAGGTGAGAACCATCGGTCAGTGGCCGCCCTGCAGTTCGGACCAGATGCTGGCCCCCGAAGCGTAATCGACGTCGACGCGCAACTCGTTGTCCTCGTCGAGCCCGATCGAGATCCGCTCGAGGTTGGCCACGTACCGGGCTTTCCGGTGGCGGCCCTCCCGGACGCCGACGGCCTCCTCGGCGAGACCGGCCTCGGTCAGGCAATCGAGTTTCCGGTAGGTCGTCGAGAGCGGGCGCTCCGTCGCCTCGGCGATCGCCTCGACGGTCATCGGTTCCTCGAGAATCGCGATGATTTCCCGACAGGCGCAGTCGTCGAGCGCGGCGATCACGCACTCGAAGCCGGGCGTCTCGTCGGATGAGGAGAACTCGAGGGACATCGGTGACCGCGAGTTAGGAGCGAACACGGAAGACACGTTTGGTTACGTATGTCACAGAATGCCGCCTGCGATGGAGCAACGTACATGTGGGCGCGGCCCGACCGCCCGCGTATGAGCGACGAGGAGCCAGTCGAGTCCGCGATCGAGAACACGCCCGGGAAGGGTCGAACGCCCGAAGCCGAGCGGATCGAACCCGCCGCGCCCGAGGAGTTCGGCCGCGTACAGGTCTGGTGGGGCGACGGGAAAGGGAAGACGACCGCGACGCTGGGGATGGGGATGCGCGCCGCGGGCCACGGCTACCGCGTCCACATGCTCCAGTTCATGAAAGGCGGGGCCTCGAGCGTCGACGCAGTCCGGGGCGAGTACAACGCCATCGCCGCCCTGCCGGGGATCAGCTACGAAAACCTCGGCCACTACGGCTGGCACGGGATGGCCGACGGCAGCGACGAGGCCGACCACGAGGCCGAAGCGCAGGCCGGACTTGAGCGCGCCCACGAACTGCTCGAGGCCGCCGAAGACGCCGACCTCGACGCGCCGATCGATCTCGCGGCCGAACCCGAGGCCGGGATGCACATGCTCATCCTCGACGAGATCCTCTACGCCGCGGACCGGGAACTACTGTCCCAGGACGACGTACTGGGACTGCTCGAGGCCAAGCCCGACGACCTCGAACTCGTCCTCTCGGGGAGCCACACCGAGCCCGCGTACCTCGCCGACAGCGCGGACCTGATCACGAACGTCCGCAAGGAGAAACACCCGATCGACGACGGCCAGCGGGCGCGACAGGGCACCGAGTTCTGAGTGCCGACGGAGACACCGGTGGCAGCGGTTCCAGCCATCCAGTGAATCGATTTCTTTTACCCGTTCAACACGAAAGGAAAGTATTGAATGGCAGAATTAAGCGGAGGAACGAAACGGGTTCTCGCGATCGTCTTATTGCTGCTGTCGACCTTGGTCGTACTCACGAACGAGGTACTGTATCACCTCAGCCGCCTTGCCGATGCCGACCCGGGCGTAATCCACGGGGTGGCGTCCGTCGTCGGTTGGGTCGTACTCGTTTCGTCCGTGGTGTATTTACTCGCGAGTCTCCGGACGCAACTTCCCATCATCGACTTCCGAGAGTAACATCAGTTGCATCCCCGACTGCGTCGTCCAGCACTCATCCGTTCGAGCCGCTGTTACTATACCCCTACCAACACAGTTATTATCAAATCCTCCAAACGGTTTCGCGTTCAATGGGTGCGATTCACGTAGCCGGACTCGAGAAGTCCTACGGCGCCGTCGACGCCGTGGACGGCATGGAGTTCACCGTCGAGCGAGGGGAGCTGTACGGGTTTCTCGGACCGAACGGGGCGGGCAAGACTACGACGATCCGGGTGTTGACCGGCCAGATCGAGCCCGATTCGGGCGAGGTCAGCGTTCTCGAGACCGATCCGACGACGGACCCGATCGAGACGCGCCGGCAGGTCGGCATCCTCCCGGAACAGGAGTCGCCGCCGAGCTTTCTCACGCCGCGCGAGTACCTCGAGTTCGTCGGTGAGGTGCGAAACCTCGAGGCGGAGCGGGTCGCCGAGCGAACCGACCGGTGGGCCGAACGGCTCGGCTTCGAGAGCAAACTCGATACCCTACACACCGATCTCTCCCGGGGCCAACAACAGAAGGTGATGATCGCGCAGGCGTTCCTCCACGAGCCCGACGTTGTCTTCATCGACGAGCCGCTGGCGAACCTCGACCCGCTCGTCCAAGAGCAGGTCAAGCAGTTCCTCGTCTCCTACGCGGCCGGCGACAACGCCGTCTTCGTCTCGACGCACAACATCGACGTCGCCGAGGAGATCTGTACCCGCGTCGGCATCGTGGCCGACGGTCAACTCGTCACGGAGCGGTCCGTCGCCGACGACGGGACCGACGAGTCGCTGCTCGAGGTCTTCCTGGACCGCGTCGAGGGCGAGGACGCGCGAGACACGCCGACGCTCGAGCAATTGGACGTATGACCGGCGAGACGACGGACCCGGCCGGCCCGACGGGGACGGGCCGTTCCGGTTCGGGCCTGTCGACGCGTCGACTGCTCGCGATCCTCTTTCGCGAGGAGTGGCGCATGCACACCGAGCTGTTCGGCGGCTGGCGGTTCGCCCTCTTCCCGCTCGTGATCGCCGCTCTCGCGGTCGGCGGCTCGGTCGCGCTCGTCGAGACCGGCACCGCGTCCGGGACGGTCGTCGTCGGTCTCCACGTCCTCGCGGCCGGTTTCGGACTCTACAGCGGCACCGCTGGATTCGCCGGCTCGGACATGCTCGAGAACGTCTTCGGCCGACTCTCGCTGTTGCTGTCCTCGTCGACGACGCTGCCGCTCTCGCGCCGGCGGCTGCTCGGCGTCTTCCTCCTGAAGGACGCGCTGTTCTACGGGATCGCGTTCGTGTTGCCGATGGCGCTCGGCGGCGCGGTCGCCGAGGGCCTCTCCGCGACGACGCCGCTCTCGCTCGTCGCGTTCTGGGGATCGCTGTTTCTGGTCTTTACCGTCGGCATGGCGACGACCGTCGCGTTGATCGCGGTTCGGACGCGGGGCGTGCCGCCGTGGACCATCGGGCTGGGAATCGGGCTCGCCGCCGTCGGCGGCTGGGCGCTCGGCTCGGGCGGGGTTCTTCGTCGCCTCCTCGTCCCGATCGAGGGCACCGTCCCGGCCGCGGGCGGACTGGCCGCCGCGACCCTCGTCGTCGCGGCGGGCTCGCTCCTGCTGTACGACCCGACCTACGGCCGGCCCTCGCGGACCGCGACCGACCGGTTCGCCCGGCTCAGTGCAGCCCTGCCCGTCGCCGATTCGCCCCTCGTGACGAAGTCGCTGCTCGATCTCGCCCGCTCCTCGGGCGGGGTCTGGAAGCCGTTCGTCTCGTCGACGATCCTGCTGGCACTCGTGGCCGCACTCGTCGGCGTCGTCGACTCGATCACCGGGGTCGCGCCCGCGCCGGGGATCTTCTTCGGCGGCGTCCTCGGGCTCTCGGCGTTTACCACCTACAACTGGCTCACCCAGTTCGACTCGCTCGAGGCCTACCTCGCTTACCCCGTCTCGATCGCGGACGTCTTCCGGGCCAAGCGGACGGCCTTTATCCTCGTCGGCGCGCCGACGGCCGTGATCCCGTATCTCGCCGCCGTCGTCTGGTTCGACGCGACGCCACTCGACGCCGTCGTCGGGGCCGTGCTGCTCGCCGGCTATGCGCTGTACTACTACGGACTCACCGTCTTCATCGCCGGCTTCGATCCCAACGAGTTCCTCTTCGACGCCGTCCGCTTCGCGACGTTCACGATCGGCGTCGCCGTCGCGCTCGTGCCGACGCTCGTGGCCGGCTTCGTCGTCGTCCCACCGTCGCTCGAGCTGGCCGCGGTCCTCGTCCTCGGCGGGCTCGTCATGGGGGCAGTGGGGATCGTCCTCTCGAGCCGAGCCGGACCGCGCTGGGACGCGAGATACAGAACGGAGTAGCTGCTACGGAGACGCCGACCCTATCGCTCCGGTCGTGGTGCGGCTTCGTACCGCTCGATTTCGTCGGTCTTCTCGACTCGATCGTAGACGGACCGTAACGTCTCTTCGGCCCGCAGGAGGTCGTGTGCCTCGAGGAACGCCCGCCCCTCGTCGCTGATCCCGTAGAACTTGTAGGGGAGATCGTTCCGCCGACGATCGTTCGGGAGCGTTACCTCCTCGACGATGTCCGCCTCGATGAGCTGCTGGAGGTGTTGTCGGATCGTCGTCCGACTCTTACTGGGGTTCACGTAATCCAGTTCCTTCAGCGTCGGTAGCCCTTCGGGATGACCCAGGAGGTCCTGTACGAGCGCGAACCGCGTCTCCTGTGTCACGACGTTCAGTCGCTCGCGGACGCGCTGGAGGTCCGCCGGCGGCCGGTCCGGGGTACTCATACCTATGGATTCGTTCGGTGCGTGCAAAAGCGTTTCGCTCAAATACGAATCGGTCGTATACGATTCGGTCCCTCGTTCGGTCGGCAAATTGAAGTTTCGAAGGGGCGTGCAACCGAGCGATGAGCGAGGAGCCGGTGACGGTCGACGACCTCGCGGCGAAGGCCGAGTCGTATCTCCACGAGTCGTCGCTGACGCCGGCGGAGTACGAAGCGCTCAAACACAGCGTCACGGAACTGGCGCCGCTTCTCACGACCGGGCGGTCGTATTTCGTTCTCGGCAGCTACGGTCGGCCGGAGATCCATCGCCTGCAACTCGTCAAAGACAGGCTCAACCGACGGACGGATAGCTACGCGTTCCTGATGGTCGACATCCGTAACGAGTGGACGAATACCTACCTCAAGTTCCGTCTCCTCGCCGACTACGCCGATTACATCGTCGGCGTGTCCGAACACGACAGCGGCGGGTTTCTCGTCGAACAGGGCTATTTCACTGCGCTGGAGCAGTACTTCGAAAAGACGTACGTTTTCAAGCGGACGTACGACGGCCTGGAACCGGACGAGATCGAAACGGAAGCCGACCCGGAAAGCCCCTACAGCGGGATGCAGACGTCTATCTTCGAGATGCTCGCGGACGCGGATCGACTCCGCACCTGGCAAACGGAGGACGATTTGCTCGAGTGTGCGTCCGAGCTTCCGTGACGACGGTTCCTGCGGGAATGGCCGCAAACGACCGCGAGTCGCGACAGCATCGGACGCTGAACGCGAACCGATAGGACGATACCCTCGGCTTCCCGACTACCGCCAACGCGGATGACACGAACGCTTCTCGTTGCCGGGACCGCGAGCCACGTCGGCAAGTCGACGGTCGCGGCCGGCCTCTGTCGCCTGCTCGCTGACCGCGGGGTCGACGTCGCTCCCTTCAAGGGCCAGAACATGAGCAACAACGCCCGCGTCGTCGTGCGGCCGGACGCCGAGGGCGAGGGCGGAACCGACGCCGACCCGGGCGGCGACGGTGATCCGAACGCGAACGCCGACGGCGACCGCTGGGGCGAGATCGGCGTCTCCCAGTTCGTGCAGGCTCGAGCCGCCCGGACTACCCCGACCACCGACTGCAACCCGGTCCTGCTCAAGCCACGCGGGGACGGCGAGAGCCAACTGGTCCTGCAGGGGGAGGCCCACGACCACGTGCCGGCCGGCACCTACTACGAAGAGTACTGGACTCGCGCGCGCGAAGCTGCCGCGGAGTCGTACCGCAGACTGGCGGCCGACAACGACGTGATTATCGCCGAGGGTGCGGGCAGCATCGGCGAGATCAACCTCCACGATCGGGACCTCGCGAACGTCGAGACCGCCGACTTTGCCGACGCCGATATCCTCCTCCTCGTCGATATCGAACGCGGCGGGGCCTTCGCCAGCCTCTACGGCACGATCGAACTCGTCCCCGACGACCTCCGGGACCGCATCGTCGGCGCGGTCATCACCAAGTTCCGCGGGGACCCGTCCTTGCTCGAGCCCGGCATCGAGGAGATCGAATCCCGTACCGGGGTGCCGATTCTGGGCGTACTCCCGTACGACGACCCCGGACTCCCCGAGGAGGACAGCGTCGGCCTCCCCGGCAGCGAGGAACGCGGCGTCGTCGGGGACGACGACGGCGTGCCGGCCGACCGACGGCTCCGGATCGCCGTCCCGCGGCTCCCCCGCATCTCGAACGCGACCGACCTCGAGGCGCTGGCGGCGGCGCCGGGCGTCTCGGTGGTGTATCTCCCGGTCGACGAGGGCGGCCGCGACGGGGACCCAGCCGCGACCGATCCGCTCGCGGGCGTCGACGCCGACGCAGTCGTCCTTCCGGGGACGAAGAACACGGTCGACGACCTGCTGGCGCTGCGGGCCGCCGGCTACGCCGACGCGCTCGCGGCCTTCGACGGCCCGATCGTCGGCCTCTGTGGGGGCTACCAGCTGCTGGGCGAGCGCATCACCAACGCCGCGCTCGAGGGAACCGGCGAGGACGACGTCGTCGAGGGACTTGGCCTGCTGCCGGTCGAGACCCGATTCGAGGGTAAGAAGCGCCTCGAGCAGACCGCGGTGCCCGTCGACGGGTCGGCGTCGCCGCTGCTGTCCGGTGCGGACGGCCCCGCGACGGGATACGAGATCCACGCGGGACGGACGGAGGCGGTCGGCGACGTGACGCGGCCGCTTGGCGACTCGAGCGCGGCCCGTGGGCACGTGCTGGGGACCTACCTGCACGGCCTGTTCGACAACGAGTCGGTCCGGGCGGCCTTTCTCGATCGCGTCGCCGAGTCGGCCGGCGTCGACCGGCCGGCGGACGGAGTGGGTGGCCGACCGCCGTCGGACGCCGATGGGGCCGACACGACGCCGTCCGATCGAGCGGCGCGGCTCGTCGCCGAGAACGTCGATCTGGCGGCACTTGGCGAGCCGTTCGTCGAGTGAGTGAAAACCGGGAGAACAGCTTCGAACGGACAGCTACGCCGATTCGTCGCGGTAGGTGCCGAGCAGTTCCTCGAGGATGATACACTCCTGGTCGGTCTCGTCGTAGTGGGTGTCGATGAAGCGTTCCGCGGCCTCGTAGTTGCCCCGGAGCCCGTGTTTGCGGACGTTGATCACGGCATCGAGGAAGAATGTCCCGCCGTCGGCCCCGAGCGCTTCGGCGTGGTCGCGGTCGCTGATATCGAGTTCGCCCTTGATCTCGTCGAAGTTGAACGTCTTGACGTCGTGGTCGTCGTTGATCAGGGTTAGGACGTATTCCGCGGAGAAGCGATAGAACTCGGATTTGCTCTCGAACATACCGTCGTCGACGAGTGCGTCGATTTCCTCGACCACGTCGTCGGGGTACCTGACGGTATCCTTTGCCATGGGGGAACACTCGTCCCCGCTGATTAATCACTGTTTCGACTATATGTTTGGGGGTCTACTATTTCGGTCGCAAGTGAGGGCGATCCTCGAGCCATGGGATCGGTTCCTGTCGGCGGATCGACGCTCGAAAATCCCGGCGTTCTCCTCAGTACCCTCCCATGGTAGCTCGCGGCCCCGCTGATCCAGCTCGCGGTGCTGGTGTTCGGGATGGCGCTCGACGAGACCGACGTCAACCGAACGACCGCCCTGACGGGTTCGATCGCGGTTCAGGCCGGCGAGTCGACCGAGCGGGGACTCCGCTCCGAGTGCATGCGCCGGCTCTGACCGCGATCGCACCCGGAACTTAATGCGCCCGCGGGATAATCACGACCTAACATGACAGTCGAAGTAGACCTCCGAGAACAGCTGGTCGACGCGTTCGAGGGCGCTGACTATCCCGTTTCGGACCCCATGACGCTGATCCCGGCGCTCCCTGACGGCCCGAGTACGCGGTTCGAGACCGGGGAGTTCTCGATGACCGCGATGGAGTTGTACACCAAGACCGACGGCGGTGACTTCCCCTACGAGGGCGTCGACCCCCTCGTGGACGATCTGATCGATGCGCTGCGGGAACGAGGCGAACTCTAATCGGTCGCGGGACGCCGGGATAGGGGGGTTGGGTTTCGTCGTAGCTCCCTCGGCGGGCCTCCGCTCGAGGGAGTCGCCCGGCGTCGACTGTGGCGCATCCACGCCCGGTCGAGTTCGCGCCGATCGACCCCGTCTGACCAGCAAGCTTTTATTTCACAGTCACGATGTGACAGAAAGGAGCGAGGCGGTAGCGGTGTCGGCGGACGCGACGGGAGAGATACGGATGACCACTGGAGACTGTCAACGACCGATCGTCGTCGTGATCGACGCTCGAAGCGAACGGAGTCGCCTTCGACCCCGACTCGAACAGGCGACCGACCGCGCCGTTCGAGCGGTGTCGACGGCCGACGACATCGGGTCGATCCTCGAGTCGTCGGTCGATGAGCCCGAAACGGACGGGGGGAACGACTCGGGTCCCGCGACTGACGACGAGTCGACGGCGACGGAGCAAGCGGCTCTGACGTCCGCAGACGAAGCGGGGGTATCGCCACCGGGCGCGGTGGTCCTCGAACTGGACTGTCCCGGCGAAATCCAGACGCTGTTACAACGGGTCCACGCCGAGACGCCGGACGTGCCGACGATCGTCGCCCCACAGGACGGTAGCGAGCGACTCGCTACGGTGGCACTCCGTGCCGGGGCGACCGACTACGTCCCGAGCGAGCGCGACGAAGACCCGATCGATCGGATCGTCTCGACGATCGGGTCGCGGGACCGTGTGACGACGGACGAGCGGCCGCACCGTATCCTCGCGAACGAACTGCCCGACGAGGCCTTCGTCATCGGCGAGGACGGCACCTATCTGGAAGCGAAAGTACGCTCGGAGTCGGCAGAACTGTACCGGACCAGTGTCGACGAACTGCGCGGCAGCCGACTCGACGACGCCTTTCCGGACGAGGTCGCCGCGGAGTTGCAGGACTGTCTCGATCGGGCCCTCCGAACGGACGAGGTCCAGTCGGTCGAGTACGACGCCGAGACGACCGACGGCCGCCGACGGTTCGAAGCCCGCGTCGTCCCGATCGACGAGCGGATCCGGGGGCGACGCGCCGTCGTCTGGTTGGCCCGGGACATCACCGAGCGGGTCGAACGCGAACGGCGGCTCCGATCCCGACAGGACCAACTCGAGACGTTAAACCGGATCAACGCGGTGGTTCGGCAGGTGATCGAGACGCTGGTGGAGGCACCCGCTCGCGACGCCATCGAGCGCGAGGTCTGTACACAGCTCGTCGACTCGGAACTGTACTGTGGCTCGTGGATCGCCGAGCGCACCGGCGAGGGCCGACTCGCCTATCGAACGGGGACGGGCGAGGCCGACACCTACCTCGATCGGGTCAGCGACGGTATCGAGTACGCCACCGGTCGGGAGCGACCGGTCGCCAGAGCCGCCCGAACGGGCGAGATTCAGACGACGAACCACATCCTCGACGACGAAACGACGCCCGAGCCGCTTCGGGAGGCGGCCCGCAAGGACGACGTCCGGTCGGCGATCGCCGTCCCGATCACCCACGAGGACGCGACCTACGGGGTGTTGACGGTACTCGCCAGTCGGGACGACGCCTTCAGCGAACGCGAACGGGCTGGGTTCCGCCTGCTCGGCGAGACGATCGGCTTTACGATCATGGCCGTCAAGAACCGCCAACTGCTCTTTGCCGACACCGTCGTCGAACTCGAGTTCCGCATCGACGGCGGCGACACGTTTTCCTTCGATCTCTCCGAGGAGTACGGTTGTACCTGTTCGCTCGAGTGGGCGGGGACGACCGCTGGCGGGCGAACGTTCCAGTACGTCACGATCGAGGGTCTCGACGGCGAGACGGTCCGCGACGAGGCCGACGCCCACGATTCGGTCGAGGAGTGTCGGCTCATCCACGACGGCGAGGACCAGTGTACGGTCGAGATCCGACTCGCGAAATCGGGTGTTCGGACGCTCGTGAACCACGGCGCGACGATCTGTGACGTCGTCGTCGAGAACGGCGTGGGACGCTGTCTGGTCGAAGTCTCACAGGACGCCGACATCCGGGAGATCGCGGACGCGTTGACCGTCGTCTACGCGAACACCGAACTCGTCGCAAGGCGGGAGGTCGACCGACCGGTGCGGACGGCAGCGGAGCGCCGCGATCGGATCCTCGACGAACTCACGGACCGACAGCTCACGACTTTGCGACTCGCCTACTACGGCGGCTTCTTCGACTGGCCCCGGGAGAGTACCGGCGAGGACATCGCCGAAGCGATGGACATCTCGCCGCCGACGATGCACCAGCACCTGCGAAAGGGGCTCAAATCGATCCTCAGCGAGTTCTTCGAGGGCGGCAGCAGCACCGAGTGAGCGTCGAGCCGCCGCTCGAGTGGCGGATCACACTCGGGCGGAACACGGAACCGCGGCGTCGGGAGACGGGGCCGGGCACTGACGGGCCGGTCTTCGACCCGCTCGGTCCCGGGACGCCAGCGGAACCGCGCGACGCCGCCTCCCGACGCGGTAGGTGGTGGTGTTTCGAATGGTGTCACAATCGCGCGGCGACTCCGACTGACGCCGGTCGAACCCAGTCACTCGATCCTGATAATGGTATCCACAGACATGATCGGGAGCCGCTACTATACTCCGTGATCTCGGTGTCCCGTGTTCTCGTTTGCACGACACTCATGATCGCTTAACAGTCGCGTATATGAAGCCAAGCGGCGACGGGGCTGGCTCCGGTCGGCTCGGACGAGAATGCCGAGATCCGTTTCCGGGCGGCTGCTCGCGGGCCGAGTGAGGGTGGGCGTTCCGTGGTGACGTCGCCGTATGAAACCGTCCTCAGGGGATCGAACGGTCGGTACTACACCGACTGGCAGGTCCGAACCCGGCTCCGATCCGGCGAGTGGGCGCTCTGTCTGCGCCAACGAGAGCCGGACAGACGGCTGGTCGAAACCGCCGAGGACGCCTTGCTCATGCTCCGTCCGGTCGAGCCGACCGCACTGCCGGCCGGACTCGAGATCAGAGTCACCGGTCGCCGCGCCCGCGTGGTCGATACCCGACGGCCGCCGGGCGGACGCGGTGTCACTGATCGACCCTAATGCGTGTCTCTGTTCACCCGCAGAATCTGAACGGCGGCGGCGAAAGTCGTCGCCGTGAAGCGCCGCGTGTTTCTGGGGGCCGTCGGCTCGATGGCGTCGCTCGGCACGCTGGCGTATACGACGCGGGCCGACGACGACGCCCTCGCGGTCCGGATCTGGCTCTCCGAGCGGGCCGGTCGCTACGACGGGGTAGCCGACCACGTCCGCGCGTTCCTCGCACGGACGCTCGCGCTCGAGCGGCGGCGCGTCGAGCCGACCGTGGGGGGCACGGTTGCGGTGTCGACCGAGGACGCCGCACGCCTCACCAGTCGCGGTGAATGGCCGCTGGCGCTCGCGTCGGGGCGGCTCGGCCGCCGTGACATCGACCCCGTCTCGGGCGTCAACCTGTTGGTGACCGACGGCGGAATGCAGGACGCGCCGACCGGCTACGGGGTCCCCCACGTCGCGTCGGTCGGCGGCGCGCGACACATCGGGCGGCTCGAGTCGGTCGACGACCTGCTCGGCGACGACTGGATCGTCCCGGTCACGACGGCGGCGCGGACGATGCACGTACTGCTTCACGAAGTCGGGCACGCGCTCGGACTGGCCCACCGCCACGGCGTCGCCGTTCGATCGGGCGATGCGATCGTCACGACGCCGATGCTGAGTTCCTACGCCTGGGACCCGGAGTTCGATCCCTCCCCGACGCGGTGTGGAGGCGCGATTCCGCCGACGGACGGTCGTGAGCGACGACTCGATTTCGCCTTTTCCGCGTGTGCCAGGCCGGAACTCGCCGCCGACGGACGAGATGGGGCCGACCGGTGACCCGTCACCGGGCCAGCGACTGACCGACGCTCGAGTCGGCGACGACTCGGTTCGCAGGCTTTCCGGTCCGCAGGCTACGGAACCCTGGGTTGGCCGATCGGTACGGAGCGGGTGCGCGGAGAACGAACGTTACTCCCCGTCGTCGGCGTCGTCGCCCCCCCGGACGAAACTCGCCCGCTCTCCCTCCCCATCAGTGCCGGCGTTCGGCCCCTCGATCAGCGCCTCGAAGTCGTCGACCTCGTCGTACTGATCGCGATACACCAGTGCCGCCTTCCCCGCCGACGTGATCTCGTAGAGTCCCGAGCGTTCCGCGGGGCCGATCTTCCGGACCAGCCCGTAGTCCTCGAGGACCGGGAGTCTGGTGTTGATGTTCTTTCGACTCTTTCCCGTATGCGCCGCGAGGTTCGTCGCGACGTTTCGCCCCTCGTCCTCGAGCGCCTCGAGGATCAGGAAATCAGTTGGCTGTCGGAGTTTCACACACGTTCACACTCGTCCCCATTGTATTTCCAGTGGTAACTAATACTTTCGGCCCCGGACAACAAATTTCTGATTTGTGTTGTTTCGGAGATTTCGAGTGGTCTATTCGGGTGGTGAAACCGGTCCCCTTGCCGACGACGGGACGTCCGCACGGCCCCCGGCGATTCGGGCCCGGCTCAGGGTCGCCGCTCGGGACCGGACGACATGCCGTCCGCGAGTCGGGTGAGCAACGACGCGACGCCCGCCGGCGACTCGACCCGACGGGAGGCAGCCGACGGGCCGTCGCCGCCGACCCGCACCCCGATCCCGTCCGGCTCGACGGCACGAAAGGCCGACTCGTCGGTGACGTCGTCCCCGACGTAGACGGCGGCCGTCCCCGGCGGTTCGTCGGCCGCGATCAACTCGACGGCGTTCCCCTTCCCCCACGGGATCGACGGCCCGATCTCGAGGATGCGCTTCCCGCGGGAGAGTTCGAGCGCGCCGTCGCTGAACGCTCCGAAGACGGCGGTCGTGAGCCGACGGGCGACCGGTCGGGCGGCCGTCGGCACGGACCGGAAATGAACCGTCCCGGACAGACGCTTGTTCTCGATCCGTACGTTCGGGATCGACGCGAGCGTCGTCTCGAGAACCGTACAGAGGCGGTCGATCCGAGCGGCCCGTTTCCGCGCGACGGGATGGACGGCGATCGATCCCCGCCGCTCGAGTTCGAGGCCGTGGTTGCCGGCGTAGATCGCCGGCCCGTCGATGCGACCGCGGACGTCCCGCAGCGCCCGGCCGCTGACGACCGCCGTCGTCACGGCCGGGTGGGCGGCCAGCCTCGCGACGGCCTGGCGGTTGTCCTCGGTCGGTCGGGCCGCATCGGGATCGTCGACGATCGGCGCGAGCGTCCCGTCGAAATCGAGACAGACGAGCAGTTGCTCAGCGTCCGCGAGTGTCTCCCGAACGGCCGGGAATCCGTCTTCGAGCGGCCGGGGCGACGACTCGGCAGCGGCGGTTCCGGATTCGGAGCTGGTCATCCGTTAGACCGGCGGCGTGGGTTCCCGCGAGTCGGAATCGCTGTCCGAGCCCGCGTCGGTCCGACCCCGCTCGTCGCGGAGCCGCCGGAACCAGTCGAACTGCGTAGCCATCCACGACTCGAGGTCGCCGGCGAACACGCGCTGGCGCAGCGTGTTCATCCGCCGCCGGCGCTCGTGGGCCGGCATCGAGAGCGCCGCCTCGAGCTGGGCCGCGAACCCGTCGGTGTCGATCGGATCGATCGTCAGCGCGTGGGAGCCGAGCCGTTCGTGCGCGCCGGTCCGGTCGCTCAACACCAGCGTGTCGTCGCCATCGACGCTGGCCGCGACGTACTCCTGGGCGACCAGGTTCATCCCGTCGACCAGCGGGCTGACGACCATGGCGTCCGCGCGCCGATAGAGCG
This sequence comes from Natrinema sp. H-ect1, assembly GCF_041821105.1. Taxonomy (NCBI): domain Archaea; kingdom Methanobacteriati; phylum Methanobacteriota; class Halobacteria; order Halobacteriales; family Natrialbaceae; genus Natrinema; species Natrinema sp. H-ect1. Next base: position 30,381 of record NZ_JBGUBA010000008.1, read on the forward strand.
TACAGATGTCGTCCGTCGAGAGGTAGTCCTCGGTGTAGGCGATCGGCCGCCAGTCGTCGGTCTCGAAGCGGCGGTTGATCCGCGTGACCTCGCTGCGGACGAGGTCGCCGTGGCGCTGGTAGGTCTCGATGTCGGTCCGCGAGGGGGTCGCCTTCTGGAGGAAGGTGAACTCGCCGCGCCAGCCGGGGTTTCGCTCGAAGAACCGCTCGATGGCCGCCAGCCGTTCGGGAATCCCCTTGGTGTAGTCGAGTCGGTCGAGGCCCAGCCCGAGCGTCGTGTCGGGGGCGATGTCGTACTCCTCGAGCAGGTCGGCGAGGCGGTCGGGGTCGACCGACCGAGCGTCCCGGTCGTAGGCCGCGGCGTCGACTCCCATCGGCGTCGCGACGACGCGAGTTCGCCCCCCGTCGTACCGGACCGTTCGGCGCTCGTGGTCGACGGTCGCCGTCGGCAGGAACCGGTCGACGCACTCGAGGAACCGATCCGCGTACTGCTCGACGTGAAAGCCAAGCAGGTCGTTACCGAGCAGTCCCTCGAGGACGTGGCCGCCGGCGGGACACTGCCGGAACGTCGGCGGCGACGGCCACGGGATGTGCCAGAAGTGGGCGACGGTCGCGCCGGCCGGCACGGACTCCCGGATCATCCGCGGCGCGAGCGCGAGATGGTAGTCCTGCAGCCAGATCACGGCGTCGGCCGTCGCGTGGTCGGCGACCGCGTCGGCGAACCGCTCGTTGACCGTCCGGTACCACTCGAAGTCGTTCGATCGGTCTTCGATCAGGTCGGGAAAGCCGTGACAGAGCGGCCAGAGGACGCGATTGCTGAACCCGTAGTAGTAGGAGTCGACCGCTTCCTCGGAGAGATCGAGCCGGCGGAGGGTGTAGTCCTCCTCCCCGGGCGGGACGGCGACGCAGTTTCGCTCGTCGGTCACGTCGAAGTCCGCCTCGCCGTCGCCCCAGGCGATCCACGTCCCGTCGGTCCGCTTGACGACTGGATCGAGCCCGGCTGTCAGCCCGCCGGTCGGCTCGTCGACCGTGATCGACCGGGTCTGGGCAGTAGCGCTCGAGTGGGCACCGCCGTCAGTCTCAGTCGGCGGCCCCGCGTCGTCGTACTCGTGACGATACGGTTGCCGGTTCGAGACGACGATCAGCGAACCGGGACAGCTCGGCCCGCCGGTCGCGGACTCGTCGTCCGTTCGGCCTCGACCGTCGGCCCGGCACTGTCGATTCCGTACAGCCGTCGACGACAACCGCTCGGGAACTCGCATTCGCTGTAATGACACAGCGTCCCGACGGGTTGCTTCGCGGCCTGCGGTCGCTGGGGGGTTAATACGTTTCCGACGGCGTTCGCCCTCGAGTGACCGTCCACCCGCGGCAACGGTCACGTCGGGAAACTGGTGCGGTCGGCGATGGGTCGAGTCGTAGGAATCGGAAAACGACTGGCGGTGGCGTGCGCTGTCGGCCGGACGAGTGCCACCGAGGACGGCCGACGACACCGCGCGAGGTCTTCGCGAGTTTCACGAGCGAAGGCTTGTCAGAGCTTGCTCTGACAGTGGATGAGCGAGCGGTGCGAGGCCGACCGGAGGGAGGTCTCGAGAGCGAACGGTGACCAACGGGAGCCGTGAGCAGCGAGCGAATCGGCTGGGGAGGGCGTGGCCATTCCGTGTTGCCACGATAGCAGGACGGTTGATATCGTTGAGTCGATGTTCACGACAGGAGTCGATATTCACGACCGGAGCCGCCTTCACACCCGACTAACCAAACGTTGATTCGCCGCTCGAGCGAACACCCGTTCATGGAACCACCGTTCGAGCGCCGCATCGAAGCCTGCAAGCGCCGGCTCACGGCGGAAGGGGCCGACCTCGTCGTCTGTTTCCCGAGTCCGAACCTGACCTATCTGACCGGCTTCGAGGAGTCGCCCTCGGAGCGACACCTGCTGCTGTTCGTCCCTCGAGACGGCGACCCCGCGATCGTCGCGCCGGCGATGTACGAGGCGCAACTGTCCGAGCTTCCGATTCCGGACCTCGAGCGGCGGTTCTGGACCGATGCGGACGACCCGCTCGAAGCCATCGAGGCCGTTATCGATGGGTATTCGCTCGCGGGAGAGATCGAAGGGCCGCCGACCGTCCTCGTCGACGACCGCATGTGGGCGACGTTTACTCAGGACCTGCGTGAGTTGCTCCCCGAGGCCGCGTTCGGACTGGCGGGGACCGTCCTCGAACCGCTCCGGATCCGGAAGGACGCGGTCGAACTCGAGACGCTGCGGCGAGCCGGCGCGGTCGCGGATCGGGTCGCGCTCGAAATCCGTGAGCGGGGGACGGACCTGATCGGGACCACCGAAGCGGAACTGGCGACCGAGATCGATCGCTTGCTCGCGGCGGACGGCGGTGAGGAACCGGCGTTCGAAACCATCGTCGCCGCCGGCCCGAACGGCGCGCAACCGCACCACCACAGTGGCTCGCGGGAGATCCAGAACGGTGACCCCGTCGTTCTGGACTTCGGGGCCTTCGTCGCGGCCGACCTCGAGGAAAGTAGGGCGACTGCTATAGGGCAGTATCCGGGCGATCAAACCCGGACGATCGTGGTCGGCGACGAGCCGCCCGCGGCGTACGAACGCGTCCACGAGACCGTCAGAGAAGCCCAGAACGCCGCCGTCGAGGCGGTCGAGCCGGGCGTGACGGCAGGGGCGGTCGACCGCGCGGCGCGGTCGGTTATCGAGGACGCCGGCTACGGCGACGCCTTCGTCCACCGGACGGGCCACGGCGTCGGCCTCGAGGTCCACGAGCCGCCCTACATCGCCGCGGGCAACGACCGCGAACTCGAGCCCGGCATGGTCTTCAGCATCGAACCGGGGATCTACCTCGAGGGGGAGTTCGGCGTCCGAATCGAGGACCTCGTCGCGGTGACCGAGGACGGAGCCGAACGGCTGAACGACACCCCGCGGGGCTGGGCGACGGGGCAGTGATGCCGCGGGAGAGTTCGGTGCCGGACGATCGGCTCCTGCAGCCGGGACACCGGGTTTCCGGTGAAATGTCGGCCGAATGCGGTCTCCAGGGTTCGATCCGTTGCACGGAACTCGATTCGATATGGGGTCGGTTCCACGGCGGCCCCGCCGATCTGTCGCTCGGCTACGGCTCGTCGGTTTCGACGAGGACGGTCCGGACGACCTCGGGGTCCTCGAGCAACTGATGCTCGGTATAGCTGCCCTCTGCGCTCCCACCGCTGCGACGGGTCTGCTCGAGGATGTCGAGGAAGGCGTGTTCCTTCAGGAGATCGCGGACGCGGCGCAGGGAGAGGGGGTCGGAGCCCTCCTGCCGGCAGATTTCCTCGTAGACGTCGTAGATCCGTGTCGTTCGGAACCCGTCCTCGTCGGGCGTATTGAGCGAGAGGACCGCGAGGGCCTGTAACACGTAGCGCGAGTGGGGCGTCGAGCCGCGGATGAGTTCCCGGAACCGGTCGGTTTCGGCCCGCTCGCGTGCCTGAACGACGTACTCCTCGCGAACCGTCTCGTGGCCCTCCGATTGGGCGATCTCCCCGGCGTAGCGCAGGATGTCGATCGCCTTCCGCGCGTCGCCGTGTTCCCGGGCCGCGAGTGCGGCAGCCCGCGGGATGACCGACGGCTCGAGGACGCCGTCCTTGAACGCGTCGCTGCGGGCCTCCATGATGTCCCGGAGCTGGGTCGCGTCGTAGGGCGGGAAAACGAACTCCCGTTCACAGAGGCTCGACTTGACCCGCTCGTCGAGCCGGTCCTTGTACTTGATCTTGTTGCTGATCCCGATAACGCCGATCTTGCACGACTCGAGCTTGCCGGCCTCACCCGCGCGCGAGAGTTGCATGAGGATGTCGTCGTCGTCGAGCTTGTCCACTTCGTCGAGGATGACCAGGGCGACGTCGTACTGGGCGTCCAGCACCGTCCAGAGGCGCTTGTAGTAGGTCGATGTACTTAGTCCCTTATCGGGGATTCTGACATCAGTGATCGCCGGCTCGTTTAACGTGTGGGCGATCGTCTGGACCGCCTGTGTCTCCGTGTTGTCCTGGGCGCAGTCGACGTAGGCGAAGGCCGACGTGATCCCCTCGTCTTCGGCGACCCGGACGAGCCGTTCGGAGATGTACTTCGCACAGAGGGACTTGCCCGTCCCGGTCTTCCCGTAAATGAGGAGGTTGCTCGGGCTCTGGCCGAAGATCGCCGGATTGACCGCGTTCGCGAGTTCGGCGATCTCGTCGTCCCGGCCGACGATCCGCCCCTCCTCGGGCAGGTGGTTGATCTCGAGTAGCTCCTTGTTCTCGAAGATCGGGTCGTCGCGGGTGAACAGGTCGTCGCCGGAACTCGACATAGTCGGACACCGTGTTTCCGGTGAAATAGCACTTCCGTTCCGCCCCGGCGGGTTGGGGATCGGTCGCACAGTGTGTGTTCGGCACCGAGCGGGCGGTTACGGACCGAACTGACGATCAGATCGGGACGTCCTTGTCCGGAGACTCGAGACCGGATCCTCGGTTCCGATCGGTGATCGGTCGCGGACACACACACCGTGTTTCCGGTGAAACGGGGCGACTGGGGGGTTGGGGTGGAGTCGAAGTCGGGGTGCGTTTCACCGGAAACCCGGTGTGGGGCGGCTCGAAATACGGTCGCTCTGGACGTACGAACCCGCTCGAGCCGGGTGGAACGAGCGGTTTAACCCTCGGAAACGCCGCTGGCGTGATCCACCGATTCGACTGGATCCGTTCTCGATTACTCTTGAGAGTATTTTTCGATTCACTTAGTGGGCTATACTCATATCTATTACTTATATGTAGCCATAATTGAGACAGGATGTCAATTACCACCCACGAAGGCAGTCAAGGGCTGTCAATTGCCCTCGAGATATTCTCCGGTCTCTACCCGGTCTCTACTCAATCTCTAACTCCGTCTCTACTCAGAACGGTCTCTTAGGCCCTGAGGCGGTCGATTAACCCCTCTATGGCGGCTACAGTGGCTTTGCGGATTCACCGGATTGTTGTGAGTCGATGAGTCTCGGACTGCTTCACCGGAAACACGGTGTGTCTCACCACTCCGCTCTCGAGCGGCGGCCGCCGCCCCGTTTCACCGGAAACACGGTGTGACCGCGCGACCGGTCGAACTGCCGGGTTCATCGAGCGGCCCTCATCGAGCGATGGGTGATCTAACTCGAGCGGGGACCAGCCAAACCCGTCGAGTCGGTAGTTCTCACGTCACCGAATCGGTGACAGAACAGTCCCGGTACAAAAAGAACAGCACCGCCGCGGAACGAGGATTCGGGAACGCTCCGCTGATTCACCGGAAACCCGGTGTTCGAACCCGTGGTTACTGCCGATTCGACCCCACGGCTGTTATGGATCCGACTCCACTATGAATCAGAACGGGTCGCGGCCGTATCGGTGCCGAACCGAGTCGTCCCTTGCACTGATTTTGTCCTCCATCTCAGTCCTGTCCACCGGAAACTTGGACCTGCTCACCGGAAATTCGGTCCTGTTCACCGGAAATTCGGTGTGTTTCCACATGGCCATGTCGAGCCAGTACCAGCGTCCCTCTCGAATTTCACCGGAAACCCGGTGTGAGACACGTCCGCTCGAGCCAGTAGCGGCCCCCTCGAGTCCGCCAGTGGCACACGACTGCAGCCCTCTCGCTCGTCGTCACGATCCCGGATGTTCAGGTTCCGATCCGACGGCGACCAGTTCGGTCGACCGATTCCGTACGGCCCGCTCAATAGTAGTAGAGTTCGAGTTCGTGACCGCAGTTCCGACACCGGGTTTCCTTCCCCAGGAGCCGATTCGAATCGCTCTCCGCGTGGATTCCCGGCCCCGGCGGCACGGACGCGACGACCGTCGCGTCGCACGCCGGGCAGCCGATATCCATATCCGAATTGGTTGACAGAGACATGCCTTGGTCGTATTCGATACTCCCCGATAGTTATCGGAGCCGTACCGAACTATTGCGGTTCGTTTCGGAACGATTTCGCCCGCTACGATCGGATTTACCTGGAAAACGATTCCCCGCGACACTCGGTAGTCGTTCGACCGGACGTGGACCGCGTCGGTTTGCCGTGAAAATAGCAGCGGCTCGAGCTGGAATCCCGCCAGAAGCTGTTTCCGGCAGCACGGCCGGAGACGCCGGCGGCTGACCCGCAGTGTCGATTCAGCGGACGCGAACCCCGTCCCGACTCAGACCGTATACGTTACGTCTTCGAATTCGAAAAACGCCGTTTCGTAGCCGTCGTGACGGGACACTTGCGGCGGGGAATCGACGGTGACTCTCAGCCGGTCTCCGGCGGCGAGATCGTCGACCGCGAGCCCGTAGTGGTGACCGAACTCGCCGTCTAACGTCTCGGTCAATCGCTCTTCCAGGCGGACCGAGCCGTCGCGCTCGAGGGCCGCCGACAGTGACGTCAGCGGGAGGCTGATACCGTGATACGGGGTCCTGAGAGCGACCGCCAGGTATTCGCCACCGTCGCTGCCGACGAACCGCTCGGCGTCGGTCCTGATCGCGGTGATCGCCGCGTCGCCGCTGCGTTCGGTCCCCAGCGACTCGCCGGGGAGGTCGTCGATCGGCGGTCCTTGCCCCATCGGTGGCATCCCGCCGCTTCCGTCTCCGGCCCCGTCGCTGTCCCCGCCATCACCGTGGGACATGAGGGGCAACGCTCCGCGGTTCCCTCGCCGCTCCTCGTCGATCGTCTGGAACGAGAGACCGTTGATCGACGAGCGGCTGTACTCGAAGTCGACCTCGAGCGTCGCGGCCGACTCGAGTCGGCCGTCGAACGCACCGGTTCGGTCGGCCGAGACGGGCCCGGCACGGACTCGAGCCGTGTACTCGCCTTCGCCGGGGAGGCGGATGTTGTCGCCGTAGTGAAACCCCATCCGCTGGGAGATCATCGGCCACGGCGACGAGATGCCGGCGTCGACGGGCGATCCGTCCCGCAGCACTTCGATGACTGGATCCACCGGAAGGACGGTGTCCGTCTCCCGGTCCCAGACGGTCAACATGAGATGGAGGCTGTCGTCGGCGTCGACCTCGACGAGCTGTTTGCCCTCGCTGGTCGCCTCGACGGTCCAGAATCGATGCGGAAACGTGTACGAGAGCCCGAGGGCGTAATCTCCGTCGCTGTCCATCCCGTACATGCCCATCTCCTCCCGAGAGGCGGGCAGGTAGACGGCGTCCGGGCGGTCCTCGACCAGCGGCGGGTTCGCCCACGCCGATTCCTCTTCGAAGCCCAGCCGCTCGAGACAGCCGGCGAGGCCGGCGGCTCCGACCGCTCCGACCCCGGCAACGCCGCGGAGATAACGCCGACGGTTCATTGACTCACGGTTGGAAACCGGTGATGAAACGCCTGTTGGTTCGCGGGTCGAAGGGACCTCTCGTCTACCGGTCGTAGGGTGACTCTCGTTCACCGGTCGTATCAGTGGTCGGATCCGTGTCCCGTGGACGGAGGATCGCCCGCTCTTCGGGAACCGAACCAATGAACCTTTGATCGGCCCACCCTTCGAGTCGATTATGGACCGGCGAACATACCTCGGTACGGCCGGGATAACGGGACTTACCAGTATTGCCGGCTGTCTCGGTGAGGCGCTGGGGGGAAACGAGAACGACAATGGGGACGCGGGCCATCCCGATGCCGTTCTCGGGCCGCCGGAAACTGACCTCAGCGCGGCGACACACCCGAGCTACGGGGACGAATACCCGTCGGTCACGCTGCCTGACCCGCTTTCCGACGAGACGATTTCCGTCGAGCAGTTCGAGGGGGACCGGACTGTCTTGATGACGTTCATTTATACGAACTGTCCGGACGGGATGTGTCCCGCACTGACGTTACGACTGCAACGCGCACAGCAGGCTGCGGTCGAAAACGGCTACGAGGACGAGGCGGCGTTCCTCGCGATGACGTTCGATCCCGAACGGGATACCGCGGAGCAACTACGGACGTTCGCCGACCGACGCAGCGTCGATTACGAGGCGGACAACTGGCATTTCCTGCGGCCCGAGCGCTACGAGAAAGCCCAATCGATCATCGGAGAGACCTACGGGCTCCCCGAGGAGTCACTGAAAAAGAACTACGATCACGATTACGAAAACGTCGAGTATACCTTCCCGCATCTCCCCTATATCTTCCTCGTCAACGAAGCGGGAATCGTCGAACGCGTGTACGTCAAAGGGCATTCGGTCGAGGTGTCCCGCCTGATCGACGACTTCGAAACGGTGGTGAACGGCTAGATGCGACGGCGGGAGCTACTCGCCGGAATCGGTAGCCTCGGTATAGTCGGTGGCGCGAGTGCGGTCGCTATCGGCGGCGTCCCCTCGTTCGGGAGTACCGAAGACGCCGACCCCGTCGAGCCACAGACGGTGGAAACGATCGCCGCGCCGGGCAGCGAGGCCGGCGAGGTACGCGTGCCCGCATCCGATCAGCCGACGTTCATCGACTTCTTCGCGACGTGGTGTCCGCCCTGTTCCAAGCAGATGCCCGATCTCATCGAGGCCCACGAGCGAGTCGGCGACGACGTACTGTTCATGTCGGTTACGAACGAGAACGTCGGTGGCTCGGTCACGAAAGAAGAGGTCGTCGACTGGTGGGAAGAACACGACGGCAACTGGACGCTCGGAATCGACCCGATCCGGGACCTGAGCGCCCAGTACTCTATCGAGGGGCTCCCCTACGCCGTCGCGATCGACGCCGACGGACGCGTTCAGTGGACGGACAAGGGGCGGAAATCCGCCGACGAGTTCGTCGACGGTATCGAACGAGCGATCGAAAACTAACATGGTCGACACCACACTCGCGACGTCGATCGCGTTCGGACTGACCTCGGGGATCGCGACGTTCTTCTCGCCGTGTTCCTATCCGCTCCTGCCCGGCTACGTCGGCTTCTACGTCAGCCAGACCGACGGCGACCGCGCGTCGCTCGGCGGCGCGCTCAGTCGGGGACTGATCGCCGGCCTCGGCGTGTTGGTCACCTTCGGCGTCTTGCTCGGCGCGACGTTCTGGGTCGGCTACTCGACGCTGTCGGCCGTCACGTGGTTCGAGGTCGTCGCCGGCGTCGTCCTGATCGCGTTCGGCCTCCTGATCGTCTTCGATCGCGCCCCGTCGCCCTCGATCGCGCTTCCCAAGCGGCGCTCGAGCGTCCTCGGGTTCGGGATCTTCGGGGTCGGTTACGCACTGGCGGCGGCCGGCTGTGTCGCACCGGTGTTCTTCGGCGTGGTCACCCGCGCGCTGTCGCTGCCGACGACCTCGGCGGCGATCCTGCTGGGAACCTACGTCGGGAGCTTCGTCGTGTTGATGGTGTCGCTGACCGTCGCGACCGGAATGGGGCTGGTCGCGGGCGCGGGCCGGCTCGCGGCCTACACCGGCCTGCTCAAGCGCATCGCGGGCGTCGTCATGATCGTCGCCGGGATCGGCCAACTCTACCTCGCGATCGTCGTCCTCGACGCGATCGACCTCGCCGCGCTGGTGCCCTGACCGTCGGCGCCTCGCCCCGGCTGCGTTCCGACCGGCCGTTTCGAACCGCTTTTTCGAGGCCTCGCTCGAGCCACACCCCTCCGGCAGGCAACGGCAGGTCCGGAACCTATCCCGCCGTCACTCGAATCGGGGGACATGTATCAGGATCTGCTGGTCGCGACCGACGGGAGCGACGCCGCACAGCGGGCGACCGACCACGGGATCGAACTCGCGGACCGACTCGACGCGACGCTGCACGTCCTCTCGGTCTCGGAGGACGGCCCACAGGCGACGGAGAAAGAGGACCGACTCCGACACGATCCGGAAGACGAGGCCGCAGGGGCCGCCGAACGCGCTCGAGAGGCGGCCGAACGCGACGGGGTCGAGGCGACGACGGACGTTCGCCACGGCGTTCCCCAGGAACAGATCGTCGACTACGCGGAGGTGAACCCGGTCGACATGGTCATCGTCGGGACGGCCAGTCGGTCCGGACTCGATCACTTGATTTCGGGTAGCGTCGCCGAGGAGATCGTCCGGAACGCGCCGGTACCGGTACTGACGGTCCGCGAGCAGCCCTAACCGCGCCAGCGCGGTGTCTCCGACTCGCCAGCTGACACCGGCCGCCACGATGGCCCCTGGCCGCTCGACAGCGGTCGCCGAACCTAATCCGGTGCTACCCGCCGGTACGAGATCGATACTTAACCCGTCCGGTGGTGTTGTGACCGCTATCGTGACCGCTCGAGTCGGGCACGTTCGGTGGCAGTCGGCGACCGAACCGGCACTACAGCGCCCGATAGCTGCCGACCCGTTCCGATGCCGATCCGCTCCTTACACGGCCGCGATCCTGGTGGGGGTGGTCACCGGGTGAGCGACGCTGCTGCCACGGTCGTCGGCGACTCCCCGTGCATCCTGATCGTCGGTGAGTCCAGCTCGGCCGACGACGCGATGGACGCCCTCGCTGGGGCGTTCGCGGAGCAGTCGCTGCTGCGGGCGCGAACGGTCGCGACCGCCCGCGAACGACTGGCCGAGCGCGACGTCCACTGTCTGGTCTGCCCCTTCGACCCCGACGAGCGCTCGGACTCCCCCTCCCTCCTCGAGCAGTTGGCGGACCGAACCGACGGCGTCCCGATCGTCGCACTCGCCGACGGGGACGACGCCGATCGCGCACTCGAGGCGGGAGCCAGCGACGTCGCGAGCGACGCGTCGGCGACCGTCCTGCGGACCCGCGTTCGGAACGCCGCCGATCGCGAGCGGTATCGACGCGCCGCGTCCGCGGCCGCCCAGCGGCACCGCGCGATTCTCGAGTCCGCCGACGCGGTCGTCTGGGTCGTCGACGCCGAGGGTACCGTCGAGTACGCGACGCCGGCCGTCGAGTCGCGGCTGGGGTATACGCCCGCCGAACTCGAGCGAACGGCGCTGACGCGGCTCGTCCACCCCGACGATCGTGAGGAGGTTCGCGACGCCGTCGCCACCGCCGTCGCGGGACCGACTGGAACGACCGAACGGGTCCGGGTCCGCCTCGGCCACGCCGACGGCACCTGGCGGGTCGCGACGCTTACCTGTACCAACCGGCTCGCGGATCCGGCCCTCGAGGGGGTCATCGTGACGCGGACGGACGCGAACTCGACCGCCGACGCCGGCGGTCCCGACGCCGTCCGAACGGGGCTCGATCGGCTGGCGGACCCGCTTTTCGTCCTCGGTTCGGACGACGACGTACAGTACGCGAACGCGGCAGCCAGCCGATTCGTCCGGCGGTTCGATTCGACGATGGCCGACGACCCGCTCCCGCCGGGCGTCGTCCTCTGGGATCGGCTGCCGGACGCCCTCGGTCGATCCCTCTCCGAACGGGTCCGGGAGGCCGAGCGGACCGGCTCGGTCACCGCGTTCGAGACGCCGGTCCCCTCGCTCGAGGACCCGATCGCTGTCGCCGTTCATCCCGGCGACGACGGCGCGACGATCCACGTCCGGAACCGGCCCGCCGAGGCCGTGGAGACGGATCGGGATCGGCTCGCGCTCCTCGAGTCGGTCGTCGACGCTGTCGACGTCGGGATCGCCGTCCTCGAGGGGGCGACGATCCGGCTTGCGAACCCGGCGCTGCTGGAGTTGGCCGACGCGGCGTCGCTGGTCGGCCGGGACCTCGAATCGGTGTTCGACGACGACCTCGCGGCGGCGGTGCTGGAGCGGGCCGACTCGCCGGTCGTCAGGTGGCTCGACTCCGTTTCGGGGACGCTCGCGACCGAGCCGCCGCGGCCGGTCGACGTTTCCATCGCACCGTTGTCTCCCGACTTCGACGCCGACCGCGCCCCATCGACGGCGGATCGAACGCTCTGTGTCGTGCGCGATGGGGCCGAGTCCAGCGACGGCGCGGCGTCGATGCTTCGTCGAACGACCGCTGCACTCGCCAGTGCGGAAACCCCCTCGGCCGTTCGGCGTGCGGTCGTCGACGCCGTCGGCGAGTGGATGGGGGCCGATGTCGCCGTCTGGTACCGCGGGACCGACGACCTTCGGCCGGCGGCCACCGTGACGGCCGACCATACTGGCAGCGACGACGCGTCGATCGAACCGCCGGCGATCGACCCCTGTGGGACGCGGCTCGAACCGATCCTCGAGTCGGGCGAGCCGACGGTCGACGACCGCGAGGCGTTCACGGACGTCCTCGCACGTACCGGGCTCCGAGCCGAGCGGGTACTCGCAGTGCCGGTCGGGAGCGACGGGATCGTCCTCGCGACCAGCACGAAGCCGACGGCGTTCGATGGCATCGACATCGACGGGCTCGAGGCGCTGTCGACGGCCACGGCGCTCGCACTCGAGGACCGCGATCGCGCCGCTGCCCTCCGGACCTGCCGCCACGAGCGCGCTCGGCTCGAGACGGTCGTCGACCGGGACGAGCGACTGTGGGACCTCGGACGGTCGCTACTGGGGGCGGAGACCCGCGAGGGGGTCGAGGAACGGCTCTGTGAAGGACTGGTCTCGCTCCCGCTGCCGGCCGCGGCCGACGGCGTCGGGCTCGCCTGGGTCGGTCACGCGGACGACGGCCGCGAACGGCTCGTCCCGACGGCGTGGGCCGGCCGTGACGCCGCGTTCCTCGAGTCGGCGACGGTGGCGCTGAACGGGGGCGAGGAGACGCCGGCTCACACCGCGGCGACGACCCGCGAGGCGGTCGTGGTCGACGATCTCGCGACCGACGACAGTAGTTCCGAGACGACCGACCGTGCCGGCGGGGACTCGTGGCGGCGACGCCTGCGCGACCGCGGGTTCCGGTCGGTGCTGAGCGTCCCCCTCACTGCCGACGAGTTCCGCTTCGGGACGCTGACCGCGTACGCGACGGCGCCAGGCGCCTTCGACGAGCGGACCCGCCGAGCCTGTGCCCATCTCGGAACGATCGCGGGCGCCGCGATCGGCGCGCTCGAGACGAAAGCGGCGCTGCTCGCCGACCGGGTAACCGAACTCGAGGTCGTCTGCCGGGACGAGACCGAGCCGTTGTCGTCGCTCGCCGCCCGGCTCGGGCGGGCGATCGACGTCCGGGCCGTGATCCCGCGGTCGACGGACGGTTCGACGGTGTACTGTTCGATCTCGGACGGCGATTCGGACGCGATCCGGGACCGAGTCGCGGCCGTGACGGCCGTCGAATCGGTCACGGTCGTCGGCGACGGCGACGACCGGACAGCCCTCGAGATCGTCTTTGCCGCGCCCACCGTCGCCGGGACGATCGCGGCCCACGGCGGCGTCCTCCGCTCGCTCGAGCCGGTCGACGACCGGACCCGGCTCACGATCGAACTCGGCGATCCCATCGACGTCCGCGCGTTCGTCCGTGCCCTCGAGCGGCGACATTCGGGGACGGAGCTGATCGCTCGCCGAACGCGGGAGCGACCGCCCCGGGCAGCGGGTGCGATCGACGAACTCGCCGCGCGCCTCTCGGAGCGACAGCGGCGGACGCTCGAGGCGGCCTACCACGGGGGATTCTTCGAATGGCCCCGCGATCACACCGGCGAGGAGATCGCGGACTCGCTTGGCATCTCCCAGCCGACGTTCAGCCGGCACCTCCGGTTGGCCCAGCGGAAGCTGTTCGCATTACTGTTCGACGACGCCGACGGAGGGTGATCGCGTGCCGCCGATCGAACCGTCCCAGCCAGCGGCGACGGGGCCCAACTCAGCCGGCATCGGTCGTGATGGCCGGCCAACTCCGGCCAGCATCGATGCCGGGCCGTGCGTATTTCGGTCTTACTGAGCCGATCCATCGGGTAACACATGCTTTCCCGCTCGGCCCAAACTGGATAGCGAGTTGACGGATGAATACGTATTGATGTCGGCCCCCTGTTCGGTTCCGTGTATAGCGTCTACGACCATGTACTCGGCTCCTAATGAGCCATTCAATGAGTGCGTTCGAGGTAAGAACTGATTACAGCGGCCGCCCGGGCGGGCGGGGGATGGTCCTGTGAGCATCGAGATTGCCGACGGCGAGGACCGACCGGAGCCGGGAGCCGACGCCGACGGAACCGCTGCCGACGCGAGCGGCGTTCGATCGACGGCCGACGGCGGTATCGTCGCCCAGCTCCGGCTCGATCACTCGCGGCTGTTTCTGGCCCCCTCGCTCCGGCGGGCCCCGGACGTCACCCTCGAGCCCGACTACTGGACCGAGCCCGAACCCGGCCGGACCGTCGTGTTCGTCACGGCCCACGGAACCGATCTCGAGGCGTTCGAGGCCGGGCTCGAGACCGATCCTACCGTCGCCGATCCCGTCCTCGTCGACCGCTATCCGGACAGGCGAGTCTACCGGGTGGCCCTTACCGACCGCGCAGTCACGTTCACCGCCGCGACTGCCGCCGTCGGCGGTCGTCTCCTCGATTGCTCGAGCTGCCGGGCCGGCTGGCAGCTCCAGTTGCGGTTTCCCGACCGGGACCGACTCGTCGCGTTCAACGACTACTGCCGCGAGCGCGACGTGTCGATCACCGTCGATCACCTCCGGGTGTCCGACGAGGACGACGACGGCGTCGTCGCCCTGACCGACAAACAACAGGAGTTGCTCGCCGTCGCCTACGAGGAAGGCTATTTCGAGGTCCCTCGCGGCATCTCCCAGGACGAACTCGCACAACGGCTCGACGTCTCGAAGTCGGCCGTCTCCCAGCGACTGCGACGGGCGATCGGCGAACTCTGCGCACAGACGCTCTGACCGAGCCCCAGGGCCGCCCATTCCTCCAGCGGTGTCTGGCCGTTGCAGTTCGTCCCGACGCTCTCCGATCGAGCGACGACAGTCGTACGTCCGCGCGAGAAAACCGAGATGTAAGCAGTTCGACGACCCTGCGGACCGTCGCAAGCGATTCCGGGCGCTCCGGTCGCCTACCGACGCGTTACTCGTCGTCTTCGTCGTCTTTCATCGCGCCGAGCTGGTCGACCAGCTCGTCCGTCGATATGTCGGATTCGAACGACATCTCGCCATGATGGTCGTTTTCGTGGACGTTGACGGCTTCGACGTCCTCGTCGTCGTCGGCAGTCTGCTCTTTTTGTTCGGATTCGTCGTAGCTACCAAAACCCATACGTACACGTTCGCCGCCACTGCAAAAGGTGTGCCGGTTTTTGCCCTTTTCTGTCAACGTGGCTGCACCCCTTCGAAACCGGGTCGACCGGTCCCGTGTCCGCCCCCTACCGATCGTTTTGCCGTCCGTACTAGAGCGGCAATCCCCTGTTCGTTTGCCGTACTTTTCACCGCCGGCCGACGCCTTCGGCAAAACCGCTCGAGAGCGCGGCCGGGACCGACGGTTCGGTCGTGATAGCGACTCGATACGGCGACCCGTCCCCCGCATTCGAAACGGCCGAACCGCGACTCAGGCCTCGAGTACCCGGAGACTACGGCGTTCAGTAGTCCGTCTATAGTAATGGGTTCGGGAGGGTTGCCTTGGCTCATGGTCGCGTACCGGTTGTCATCTCGAACACTCGATTCGGATCACTGTGCTGTCAGATCGCGTCGGCCCTCGTCGTCGGGGGCGAGCCGGGCCGTCGCTGCACACGCAACTACCGTGAGCGGGCCACACGACCGTCACCACCGGCCCGACGGGGGGTGAGCCACCGATGTGTGGCATCATCGGCCGCGTCGGCGACGGCAACGCTCTCGAACCGCTGCTGACGGGCCTGGAAAACCTCGAGTATCGCGGCTACGATTCCGCGGGCGTCGCCGTCCAGAACGGCTCCGGCATCAACGTCGAGAAACGCTCCGGGAAGGTCGAGGAACTGAAATCGTCGATCGGCGAGCCGCTCCAGGGGGAGGTCGGGATCGGTCACACCCGCTGGAGTACGCACGGGCCCCCGACCGACGCCAACGCCCACCCGCATACCGACGAGAGCGAGGACGTCGCCGTCGTCCACAACGGTATCATCGAGAACTACACCGAACTCAGAGAGCGGCTCGCGGCCAACGGCTACGAGTTCACCAGCGACACCGACACCGAAGTCATCCCACATCTCGTCCAGTACTACCTCGACGCCGGCTACGACAGCGAGCCGGCTTTCCGACAGGCTATCGACGAACTCGAGGGCAGCTACGCCGTCACCGCGATGGTCTCGGGCGAACACGTCCTCTACGCGGCCCGCCGCGGGTCGCCGCTGGTCGTCGGCATGGAGGACGGCGAGTACTTCCTCGCCAGCGACGTCCCCGCCTTCCTCGAGTACACGGACAGCGTCATCTACCTCGAGGACGGCGACGTCGTCGTCGTCGACGAGGACGGCGTCGAGTTCACCGACCTCGATGGGGACCCGGTCGTGCGCGAACCCGAAACAGTCGAGTGGGACCCGGAACAGGCCGGCAAGGGCACGTACGACCACTTCATGCTCAAGGAGATCCACGAACAGCCCACGTCGCTGTCACAGGCGCTCGAGGGCCGGATCGATCCGGCCGGTGGCCGGATCGCGCTGGCCGACTTCGAACCCGGGACCTTCGCCGATGTCGACAGCGTCCAGTTCGTCGCCTGTGGGACATCGTATCACGCCGCGCTCTACGGCTCGCTGGCGCTGAATCAGGCGGGCGTCCAGTCGACCGCCCTGCTGGCCAACGAGTACAGCGTCTCGGCCCCGCCGATCGACGACGACACGCTGGTGATCGCGGTCACCCAGAGCGGGGAGACGGCCGATACGCTCACTGCGCTTCGGCGGGCCGCCCGCGAGGGTGCCGCTACACTCACCCTGACGAACGTCGTCGGATCGACGGCCGCTCGCGAGGCCGACGACGCGCTGTTTATCCGGGCCGGCCCGGAGATCGGCGTCGCCGCGACGAAGACTTTCTCCTCGCAGGCGGTCATGCTCACGTTGCTGGCCCAGCGGATCGCCGCCGACCTGCGGGGCGAGCCGCCGGCCGACCTCGAGGCGCTCCTACCGGAACTGGCATCGATGCCGGCGGCCATCGACGACGTACTCGCCGGGTCGGCCGCAAAGACCGTCGCCAGACGCTACAGCGACAGCGAGGCGTACTTCTTCATCGGTCGCGGGCTCGGCTACCCCGTCGCGCTCGAGGGGGCGCTGAAGTTCAAGGAGATCACCTACGAACACGCCGAGGGCTTCGCCTCGGGCGAACTCAAACACGGGCCGCTGGCGCTGGTGACGCCGGAGACGCCGGTGTTCGCGATCTTCACCGGACAGGAAGACGAGAAGACGTTGAAAAACGCCGAGGAGGCACAGACCCGCGGCGCGCCGGTGATCGCGGTCTGTCCCGACGACCACCCGGCCGTTGAGGTCGCCGACGACCACCTCCCGATCCCCGACACCGAGCCCGATCTGGCGGGCCTGCTCGCGAACGTTCAGCTCCAGCTCGTGTCGTATCACGCCGCCGATCTCCTCGGCCGTCCCATCGACAAACCGCGGAACCTGGCGAAAAGCGTCACCGTCGAGTAAGCGGTCCCCGGCGACCCGATTCCTGTCGGGTCTGCGTTCCCACTGCTGTCGTACTCTCGTTTTCGACCCGCCCGCTGCCGCTCTGGACGCTTTTCTGTCACCCCGCGAAAAGCCCGATCGGTCGGTTTCGAGCAGGGGTCACCGAGGCCGCAGGACCCGAGGCCACCCCCGTAGCCCGGTCCGCACGGCGTCGTCGATCGCGACCCGTACTCGAACGACATCGGAATCGAACGTGGAGGGTCACGCTGGCGATCGAGGTCGCCGGTGGCGCCCACCGGAACCTGGGTATCGATCGATACCCTCCGGTTAGCCTAGGTGTTTGCCGCTCGTATAAATGGCACACCTGATAGCTACGGCCGTCGCTTCGTCGGTCGCGATCCGCCGGGTCGCGACGAGTTGGGTGTCGGTCTCGTGACGACGGTTCACGCCTTCCTATCGAGACCCGTCTCTCGGTTTGGTTCGTGCGAGTTCGAACGGACTTGGACGGCGATAAAGACGTTGTTACTCGCGTTTAATATCGTATTTCCCGCGGCTCCGTGGCTCACACTCCCGATCCTCGAACAGTCTTCCGACTCGAGCCGTTCCGGGATCGCGTTGCAATCCCCTGCTGCGACCGGCATTATGCGGTCTATAGTAAATACCGTTCTGTCGCTACGGACTGTTGATGTCGACGGACCCATCCGCCAACTGGACGCCCATGACGGCCGGCCAGCAAACGACAGCCCCCCGATGTGTCAACTGTGGGAATCAGGTGACCCGCCAGTTCGCTCGCGTGTTCGGCGACAACCGCGACGTCGTCCACGCCTGTCCGGACTGTGCGACCTACCGCGAGATGAAGACTTCCGATTTCATCCCGAAAGAAGCCAGATAACCGACGTTTTCGACCGGATCGTAGTCGTCGTCGCACCGTTGTTCCGCTCACACCTCGAGTCGCACCGTTCTCCCGTCGTACTGTCGCCGCCTACGCTGACGAAGGGATGGCCTCGGCGAGCAGCGACTGGGCGGTGTCGAACAGATCGTCGGCGTCGGCCGGCGATCGTGCCTCCGCGGTGACCCGGATCAGCGGCTGGGTCCCGCTCGCACGAAGCAGGAACCAGCCCGCCTCGGTCTCGACTCTGACGCCGTCGAGCGTATCGACCTCGTCGTATCGCTCGTCGACCCGCCGTCGAACGGCGGCCATCGCGGCCCGCTTGTCTTCGACTTCGACCGACGTTCGCCGGATCGGATACCGCTCGATTTCTCCGACGAGGTCCGACAGCGATCCCCGATCCGCGACCAGTTCAACTAACGTACAGGCCGCGAGCGGCCCATCCGGACACCGGGTTTCTGTCGGCCAGATCCACGCGCCGCTCGGTTCGCCGCCGAAGACTACGTCCGGCTCGGTCGTCCGCTCGGCGACGTAGACGTCCCCGACCCGCGTCCGGGTCACCGATGCACCGACCGCCGCGAGCGCGTCGTCGACCGCGAGGCTGGTATCGACCGGTGCGGCGACGCGGTCGCCCTCGCCGGCCGCGTCCCGGGCGAACAGTGCAAGGAGGACGTCTTTCGGAACGAACGCCCCGGTTTCGTCGACCGCCAGCATCCGATCCGCGTCGCCGTCGTGGGCCAGTCCGATCTCCGCGTCCGTTTCCGCGACCAGCGTCGACAGCGTCTCGAGGGTCTCGGCGGTCGGCTCGCTCGGTCGGCCGGGAAACGAGCCGTCCCGCTGCCCGTTGAGCGTCTGCACCTGACAGCCCAGTTCGTCGAGGACCGATGCCGTCACCCCGCCGGTACCGTTGCCGATATCGACGACAACGCTTGGCGTCCGCTCGAGGTCGACCGCTGCTTTGAGTTCGTCGGCGTGGTGGTCACGAACGCCCGCGCGATGGGTCCGGTCGCCGATTCCCTCCCAGTCGGCCAGCTCGTAGTCGTCCTCGCGGACCCGCCGCTCGATCGCCTCGCGCTGGTCGGGACCGAAGGCCTTCCCCGACGGCGTCCAGAGCTTGATCCCGTTGTCCGTCGCCGGGTTGTGCGACGCCGTGATCACGACGCCAGCGTCGGCCTCGAGATGATCGATCGCGCGGGCGACCGTCGGCGTCGCCTCGACGCCCACCGTCACGACATTGGCGCCACACTCACACAGCCCCGCCGCGACGGCGTCGACGAGCATTGCCCCGCTCTCGCGAACGTCCCGTCCGACGACGACGCGGTCGTACCCCTCGGACGCGACCGCGCGACCGACCTCGAGGGCGGTCGCCGCCGTCACCTCGTCACCGACCCGGCCACGAATACCGCTCGTTCCAAACATACGATTCTCTGCGTGGGGCGAGTGCCTTACTATGTGTGGATTAACCAGCCGACGAGTGGGGTAGCACCGGCTAGGATCGCCGTTTTCGACGGGGGTCGTGGGGTGGCCGTCGGCCGTCCGTGTCCGGTCGTCTGTCACGTCGATACGACCGGTTAGCATCCGCCTGTCTGGCTGAACTGTCTGGGCCGTATATATGACCGACGCGGGTAGGATCGAACAGCATGGGACCGACACAGCCAGCGGCCGTCCGATCGAGTCGAACCGTATGAGCGCGACCGAGTCCGACACCCACGGTGACGATCCCGGGACCGACGTCTCGCTCGACGACCTCCCGCCCAGTGCGAAACTCGTCTACAAGGTCCTCGAGTACGAGGAACCGCTCACACAGGAGGGCATCGCAGCCGAGTCGCGGCTCTGTCCCCGGACCGTTCGCTACGCCCTCGGGAAACTCGAGGATCGGGAACTGGTCGCCAGTCGCGTCTGTCTCGAGGACGCGCGCCAGTCGACCTACCGGATCCGAGAGTAGTCTCGGTGCCCCCGTTTCGCCGGCGTTGCCGCGTTCCCATCGTAGCCACTGCAAGTCGGTACTGACGGGCGAGAACTGACCCGGGTACGCGTCGTATCGGAGTCCCCGCTCCCATGTCACTGCGAATGGGGGTATGGCACTGATAAACAATTCTTATGCTCGCCGAGTCGATTTCCTGAGACAGAATGGTACGTGAGAGTTGGACGAGCCGGGCCGGATTCATTTTGGCCGCGGTCGGAAGCGCGATCGGACTGGGGAACATCTGGCGATTTCCCTGGATGACCGCGGAGAACGGCGGGAGTGCCTTTCTGCTGTTGTATCTGCTCATCGTTCTCCTCGTCGGGGTACCGGGATTACTGGCCGCGTTCGTGATCGGCCGCCGGTCGAACCGGAACCCCGTGGGGGCGTTCAAATCGCTCTCCGGATCTCGCTTCTGGACGGTGTTGGGCGTCCTCTGTGTCGTCACCTCGATCATGCTGATGTCGTTCTACAGCGTCGTCGGCGGGTGGATCCTCCGGTACTTCCTCGAGAGCGCGACGGGTGCCTATTTCGCGGCCCCCGAAACCCACTTCGCGGCGATCAGCTACGGTGCCGAAGCGTTCGGCTACCAACTCGCCGTCCTCGCGGCCACGTCGCTGATCGTCGCCGCGGGGATCAGACGCGGCATCGAGGCGTCGACGAGGGTGATGATCCCCGGCGTCGTCGTGTTGCTCGTCGGACTCGCGATCTGGGCGGCCCGCCAACCCGGCGCTGCGCAGGGATACGAGTTCTACCTCGCGTTCGACGGGGCGTACCTCGCGGCGAACTTCCTCTCGGTACTGGGCGCAGCCGCCGGCCAGGCGCTGTTTACCCTCTCGATCGGCAGCGGGACGATGATCACCTACGCCTCCTACATCGACGACGACCGCTCGCTTCCACTCGACGCCTCGGCTATCGCCGTGTTCAATCTCGGTATCGGCATCCTGGCCGGACTCGTGGTGTTCCCGTTGTTGTTCTCGTTCGCGCCGGGACCGACTGCTGGCGGCCCCGGTGCCCTGTTCATCGGGATCGCCGGCGCGTTCGCGAGCCTGCCCGGCGGGCGGCTCCTCGGCGCGGTCTTCTTCCTCGTCGTTCTCCTCGCAGCCCTGACGAGTCTGATCAGCATGCTCGAGATTCCGGTCTCGTTTCTGGTCGACGAGTTCGACCTCGAGCGGTCGACGGCCACCCGGGGACTGTTCGCGCTGGTCGTCGTCACCGGCGGCGTCAACGCGTTCAGCCCCGCGGTGTTTACGCTGTTTGCGGACCAGCTCGTCAACCTCCTCCTGATACTCGGCCTGACCGGGTTCATGACCTACACCGCCTGGGTTCTCGGCCCGGCCGCGATCGAGGAGTATCTCGAAGGTGCGGGACGGTTCTCACGCCCGCTGGTGGTCCCGTGGCGATACGCGATCGGGACCATCTTTCCGGCGTTTCTCCTCTTTACGTTCTACGCCGACGTCACGGCGCTCGTCGGACTCTCGGCGGGAACGGGACCGTTGGCGGTCGCGGCGGTGCTGACGCTGCTGGCGCTCGTCTTCGTGGCCCGCCGGTCCGTCTCCGAAAACCGACCGCAACCGAGCGAGCGCGCGGACTGACTGCGACGCGTCGCTCAGTGCGAACCGAACGGTTGCGCTGTGATCGCGGCGGCGTCACGCCCTCGGCGTTACCGGTGTTTCTGATACTGATCGACGAGGAGATCGATCCCGAACGCGCCTCGCGTGATCTCGTAGTGGGTCTCGAGGCGGGGGTTGAACTTGGCCTTGTAGCGGTTGATACTGGGGACGCCGGCCCCGACGAGGTCGTATTCGTCGATCCCCTCGCGGAGCCCGTCGCGCATGACGTGCCAGTCCAGGAGGTCGTTGATCGCGATATCGACGTCGACGTCGGGCTTGACGCCGCCTTGCCACCGGTAGCGGGTGCGGTCGGACTCGACGACGAGGATGCCGCCGAGGAACTCGCCGTCGACCCGACAGGCGTAGGGCCGGATCGCGCCCTCGGGCAGCGTCTCGTACAGCGACCGCGCGAAGCCGGGCCGCAGCCGGAACGGCTGATCCTGGCTCTCGTAGCGCTGCCGGACCTTCTCGACGATGCGTTCGACGTCGTCGCCGTCGCCCTCCTCGATGACGTACGCGTCGTCGTCGGCGTTGCGGACGTTGCTGCGAGCGTCACTGCTGAACCGCTTCAACAGCTCCTCCTCGCTGCCCTCGAGGTCGACGACGTAGGTGTGACCGGGGACGACGTCGTACTCGTTCCAGCGGAACGGCCGGATGTCGTCGAACGCGGCACCGGTGACGAACTTGCTGTACAGCGGCGAGATGGTCTCCTCGATCCACTCGAGACAGCCCTCGAGGAAGCGCTTGATCCGGCGGTCGGCCTTGCGGCGTTTGAGTTTCTCGACGTTCAACAGGGCGGGCCCGAGGTAGGACGTCCACGAGTGCGGGGCCGGCGAGAACGCGCCGGTGATCGGCCCCTTCGCGTACTCGAAGACGGGAAAGACCCCGACGGGTTCCTGTCCCTTGAACCCGGCGAGGAGATGGGGTGTCGTGTCGGTTTCCTCGCCTTGCAACGCCAGTGCTTCCGCCCGGAAGAACGGGTTCGTCCCGTCGGATCGCTCGACGTAGCGGTTCCACTCGTCGGCGTCGGTTCGCGGATCGAACTGCCGTATCTCGATGCTCATAGATATCCGAGGTCCGAGAGTCGGTCTTCGACGGTTCCGTCGTCGGTCGCGGTGATCGGGTCCGGATCGTAGGCCGGATACGCTCGCCGACGACCGCCGTCGACGGCCGACAGCGGCCCGCCGTCCATGTCGTCGTCGACCGGGACGTCGAACAGCGAACAGATCGTCGGCGCGATATCGAAGATCGTCGCCCCCTCGAGGTCGGCGGCCGCGTCGAAGGCCGGGCCGGCGGCCGCGACGACGCCGGTCCGCTTGTGGTTCCACGGCTCCATCGGCTCGCCGAACCGCTCCCTGCCGAGATCGGCGGCGATGGCGTTGTCGAACCCCGCGGGGATCGTCATCACGTCCGGTGCTGCCTCGACGTGTGGTCCCTCGAAGTAAGTCTCCCGGGGCTCGACGGCCTCGAACATCGGCTCGCCATCGGGGGTTCGGACGGCCGACAGCGACGCGATGAGCTCTTCCCGAACGGTCTCGTACGCCTCGGGCGGGACCGTGCCGTCGGGCTCCCGTCCCTCGAGGTTGATCCGGACGCCGAGTTCGCTCTTCGAGCGGACGTACGCCCTCGAGTCGGGGAAATCGACCTGCTCGCTCGCCGCCCGGATGGCGTCGTTGGGAACCCGCTTGCCGATCGGTTCCTTCAGGCCGACCCGATCGAGCGCGCTCGCGATCCGCTGGGTCGTGAGTCCGACCGTCGCGGCGGCGTTGAGCGCCCGTTCGATGGCGCTCGGTTCCCGGTCGCCGGCTTCGGAACCGTAGAGGAGGTCGTTCTCCCAGGTCTTCGACCAATCGGGCATCCCCTCGCCGCCGCTGCGGGCGCTGACGTAGCCCTCGTCACGGAGATACTCGTTGACTCGGAACTCGTCGCCGGTCACTTTCCCCATCCCGTGGTCGCTGACGACCAGCACGTTCGCCGGCTCGGTCCGCTCGATGGTTTCGGCCACCTGTCGATCTACCTCCCGGTAGACGGCCTCGATCGCCCGCTTGTCGCCCGGTCGTTCGTGAAACACCGAGTCCGTCTGCTGGAACTGCAGAAAGCCGAAGTCGGGGTCGAACCGCCGGGCGAGGTAGCGAAACGCCTTCCCCCGGAGTTCGATCGTCCGCTCGTAGCCCTCGATCGATCGGTCCGGCACCGGCCCGCTCTGGGGGTAGATCCAGTACTCGCCCCCGCATGCGAGCTTGACGTCCTCGAGGATCCCCTCGGGGTGACAGGCCGGTTCCTCGGGGGCGGTCAGCCCCGGTATCAGTGCGCCGTCGAACTCCCGTGCCGGATGGGTCACGGGGACGTTGACGACGACGCTCGAGCGGCCGTGATCGCTCAGCAGTTCCCAGATCGGTCGCGCCCGGACGTGGGTCGCGTTGACCACGTCCCAGTCGTAGCCGTCGAAGGTAAGGAAGTCGTAGACGCCGTGTTTGCCCGGGTTCTTGCCGGTGTACAGCGACGGCCAGGCGCTCGCGGTCCACGGCGGGATCTGCGACTCGAGCGGTCCCGCCGTCCCCTCCGCGAACAACCCCCGTAGCGTCGGCAGCTCGCCCGACTCGAACAGCGGCTCGAGTATCGGCAGACAGCCGGCGTCGAGCCCGACGACGAGCAGCCGAAGGTCGTCTCCATCCGTCGAACCTGCCATGGTGGCGTTGTGCCGGCGGCCGGGCTTTGTTATGCAAGTACTGGGACGCTGTAAGCCGATGCTGGCAGCGACCGTCTCGGAACGCGAGCGAACTGCGCGACCGACAGCGCGGCTGTAAGTCCCGGTTTCTCACTGGCGCTAACTCTGTACCCTCCGCATCACTAAGGGCACGGACGAACCGTCTCTCGCTGATGACCCTCTCTCCTACTGACCGCCCGCGACCGCAGGCATGATCAGTGCGACCCCGTCGGTGTTCGACGCCTCGCTCTCCCGGTCGGACGGCGAGGGGATCGACGCCTACGTCGAGCGCCACGCTCCCGGCGTCGGCTACTCCTACTACGGTGCCGGCAAGGTCGCGCTTCGGGACGGCCTCGACGGCCTCGTCGAACCCGGTGGCAACGTCCTCGTTCCCGCCTACCTCTCGCCGGCCGTCGTCGAACCGTTCCGCGAACTCGGGCTCGAGCCCCGGTTCTACGCCCTCGAGCCGTCGCTCGCACCCGATTTCGCCGACCTCGAATCCCGACTGGACGAGGACACCGTCGCCGTCACCTCGGTCAACTACTTCGGGTTCCCCCAGCCCGGCCTCGAGCGGCTCTCGGACCTGACCGACGAGTACGGCTGCTACCACGTCGACGACAACGCCCACGGGCCGCTCAGCGTCGCGGACGGCCGGCTGCTTGGTACCCACGGCGACCTCGGGTTCACGACGCTGCGGAAGCTGCTGCCGGTCCCCGACGGTGCCGTCCTCTACCGGGCCAGCGACGAGGTGGAAGCGGCGTTCGAGCCGTCGTCGCTGGCCGGCAGGGCGGACCGGTTCGGTGCCGATGACTATCGATATCTCGCCACGTCGGTCGCCGAAACCGCACTCGACCCACTCTACCGATCGATCGAGTCGTTCCTCGACGACGACGATGTCTCGAGCGTCGATCCGATCGCCAGATACGAGGCCGCGAAGGCACCGATGTCGAAGCTCTCGGCGGCCGTCACCGATGCCGCCGATCCGGACGCGATCCGGACCGCCCGCCGCGAGAACTTCCGGGCGTGGGACCGCGCGCTGGCCGACCGCGACGACCTCGCCCCGCTGTACGAGGAGCTACCGACCGGAATCAGCCCCTACGAATATCCCGTGCTAGCGGACGACTCGTCGTCGTTTCTCGCCGACCTCGAGGACGCTGGCGTCGCCGGTGCCCACGGCTGGCCGATCCTCCGGGAGTCGGTGCGGGGCGACGACGCCTACGAGACGGCGAACCGCTACGCCGAGTCGGTCGTCGCCCTGCCGGTCCACCAGGGAATCGAGCCGAGCGCGATCGAAACCGTCGGCGATCGACTCCGGGGCCGACGGTGACGTTCCGACGGCGGTGAGATAGCGGGTCGGAGGCCGATCACTCGCTGGGGGTCGCACTCCGCAACTCTGCCCGGACGTTCTCGTGTAGCGTGTAGGTCCGCTCGCCCGCCCGCTCGAGGACGCCCTCGGTTCGCAGCTCCGAGACGAGACTCTGGACCGCGACCCGCGACCGATCGACCCGGGCGGCGACGGTTTCGGTCCGGAGCGGGCCGGTCCGCGCGAACAGTTCGACGATCGCTTCGGCCGTCTCGACCGAACACTGCGACCCCTCACAGGCGCGGGCGAGTCGGTCCTCGAGGTCCGTCTCGAGTATCTCTCCGATGCGACGGTCCTCGTCCGCGATGACGACTCCCTCCTCCGACCCGGACGAATCGGTATCGGTTCCGCCGCTCGAGTCTCTCTCCCTATCGTCGTCGTCGGACATGTACCCGAACTCGACGGCGTCGCCGCCGGCTTGGACGATTTCGGACTCGTCCCCGCCGGCCGACTCCGCCCCGGCGTTTTCGGCTCCGCGCCCGTCGCCACCCGAGTCCTCCTCGCGTCTCGCCGCGCGCTCGCGGACGACCTCCCGCAACTGCTCGTTCTCCCCGCGGAGCCGCTCGAGTTCGTTGGTCCGGTCCTCGAGTTCGCCCTCGAGCGCCTCGATGCGCTCGTCGCGGTCCGCGAGCCGCGCGCGTAACTCGTCGCGTTCGTCCTCGAGATCGGCGATCTCCTCGTGGAGCCGGCGCAGGTCCCCGCCGCCCTCCGGCAGCTGAGATTGGACCGTCTCGGTGTTTTGCAAGGCGTCGGCCATCTGTCTGGCCGCGCTCGAGACGTCCCGCGCCGACGAGAGTTCGTCCTCTAAGGTCTCGATCCGTTTCTCCTTCTTTTCGAGTTCGGTCTCGAGTTCCTGAATCCGGTCCTGTTCGCGGTCCTTGCGCTCGGAGATCTGCTGGAGGTCCCCGACCAGCGCGTCGGAGACGGACTTGAGTTCGGGCCGTTCGACGTCCTCGAGGCCGGGGGTCGCGCCGGCGTCGAAGGTCCGCTTGCGCCGGAACTGGACCTTTCGGACGTCGGTCTCGGTCCAGTCGGTCTGGACGAACGCCTGGCCGTCGTCGAGCTCGGAGACGAGATCCGAGTACTCGGTGTCGATGATCCGGCCGACGACCTTGGTGTCGTTGTCCCAGGTCAGCCGGTGCCAGACCAGCCAGTTGGCCTGCGTGATGAAGTCTTTCTTGACGTCGGCGGGTCGCTGGCTGATGCCCAAGATTCCGAGTCCGTGCTTGCGGCCGCGCTTGCTGATCTTGATCAGCAGGTTGCCCGTCTCGCCGACGCCGCCGCCCTCGGGGATGTACTCGTGGACTTCCTCGACGACGAGCAGGAAGGGCTTTTTGAGCTTCTTCTCCTTGACGAACAGCTGTCGGGCGACCTCTCGAAGCAATTCGTCGGCCACGTCCGAATCGAGATAGCCCGAGACGTCGAGGATGACGGGGACGTTCTCCTCGAGCGCGATCGTCGCCATCTGCTCGGCGTGTTCCGGCCCGATCTGGATGTCACACTCCTCGTCGGCCCCCGCGTGCAGCATCTCGTACTCCTCTTTCAGGCCGTAGTACTCGCCGTCGGTGTCGACGATGAGCAGCGGATAGCCGGCCTCGAGCAGTTCCTCGGCGATGACCGACGCGGTGTTTGACTTTCCGGAGCCGCTCTTCCCGGTCGCGAACCCGCGGCCGGTGAGGACCTCGATCACGGGCAGTTTGAGCGGCGCTCCATCGGCCGTCTCGCCGACGCGGATCTGGCGCTGCTGGGTGTCGTCGCTCACCGACGACCCACCCCGGCCACGCGCGAGTCAGTCATATCAGTACGGTTCGAACACGGCACCTTGAAGATTGGCCTCGGCTCGAGCCGCAATTCGCCGTCGCGGCGGTCAGTCCTCGTCCTCGCCCGCGCCCGAACCGTCTTCGACCCGCTGCTCGCGGACCGTGATCCCCTTGCGGCCCAGGTGCTGGAGCTGTTTCCGGGCGAAGTCCTCCTCACGGCTGCCCCGCGTCGCGAGGACGTAGACGAGCGCGCCGCCGGCGGGCCGCATCGTCCGGCCGGCCCGCTGGGTCCCCTGCCGGCGCGAGCCACCCAGCCCCGAGGCGACGATGGCCAGATCGGCCGTCGGCAGGTCGATCCCCTCGTCGCCGACCCGCGAGATCAGCAACAGATCGCGCTCGTCGCGTCGGAACTCCTCGAGCAGCCGCCGGCGCTCGTGATGGGGCGTCTCTCCACTGAGGAAGGGGACGTCAAGCGCCGCGGAGAGTTCCCGGCCCTGCTCGAGGTAATCGACGAAGACGATCGCTTTCGCCTCGGGATGGGCCGACAGCAGGTACCGCACCTCGTCGATCTTGCCCCGATTGCGGGCGGCGATGCGGTACTTCTCCTGGCCCTCGGCCGACGCGTAGGCGTTTTGCTGTTCGTCGTCGCCCCACGGCACGTAGCGGATCTCGAGTTCGGGCTCGGCCACGAAGCCGGCGTCGAACAGCGCCTCCCAGTCGGTGCCGATCGGCGGGCCGACGAGGGTGAATATCTCGGTCTGACGGTCGTCCTCCCGGATCGGCGACGCCGACAGGCCCAGCCGGTGTTTGGACTGCAAGTGCGTACTCCGCCGGTAGACGTCCGAGGGGACGTGCTGGCACTCGTCGAAGATCACCAGTCCCCACTCGCGGTCGTCGAACAGCGAGCGGTGGCGGTCCATTCCCGCGATCTGGTAGGTCGCGATCGTCACCGGACGGACGTTCTTCTGCCCGCCGTGGTACTGGCCGATCTGATGGGGCTCGAGCGAGGTGTACTCGACGATTGTGTCGGCCCACTGCTGGGCGAGGTCGCGGCTGGGTACGAGGACGAGGGTCTCGCCCTCGACGTGGGCCATCGCGCCCATCGCCGCGACGGTCTTCCCGCTTCCGGGCGGGCCGACGAAGACACCTTCGCCGGCCTCGGCGAAGCGGTCGACCCACGTCCGCTGGTAGTCCCGGAGCGACACCGTCAGCTCGATCGATAGCTCCTCGCCGGACTCGAGGTCGCGGTGGTCCTGGACCGGGTAGCCGGCTTCATAGAGGATCCGCTTGATCGCCGCTTCCGCGCCCTCCCGGACCCAGTCTTCCGTCTCGGAGATCGGCGCGTGGACGTGTTCCTCGTCGAGTTTCTGGCGGGCGACGTTGCCCATGATCTCGGGGGTCTGGGCCTCGAGGACGGTGTAGCCGTCCTCGTGGGTGGTCAGCCGGAACTGGTGGGCCCGGTCCCACTGGCTGTGGACCCAGTCCTCTAAGTCCTCGGAGCGCTGGCCGAGCGCCTGTCGCATCGTCCGGGCGAGGTCGTCGAAGCTGTCGTGGGGCGTACTCCAGACGTCCTCGGGCCGGACGACGTAGCGGTATCCCTGGTCGCCGTTGGCGTCGGCCAGGTGGGCGAACTGGGCCAATTGTGCGCGCGTGAACTGGTCCGGCCGGTCGACGACGATTTCCCGGCGCTTCGGAAAGACGACCACGCGTTCGCGGTCCGTGAGGTCCTCGAGTTCCGTCGGATACCAGACCACGGGGTCGGTCGACACCGAGAGCCGCTCTATGTCGCCTCCCTCGGCCAGCGCCGCGA
This sequence comes from Natrinema sp. H-ect1, assembly GCF_041821105.1. NCBI lineage: Archaea > Methanobacteriati > Methanobacteriota > Halobacteria > Halobacteriales > Natrialbaceae > Natrinema > Natrinema sp. H-ect1. The sequence goes on from NZ_JBGUBA010000008.1 coordinate 59,776, forward strand.
GCCGGTCGCTGGCGTCCTCGTGGGGAATCTCGAGCGCGCGGGCGACCGCCGCGGCGGTCAGGACGGGCCGCCCCTCGCGCTGGCTAGCGTCGTGGAAGTCGGCGATGGTGAACGCGTCGTCACCGACCGCCCCTTCGTCGGCGTCGGTCGCCGCGCCGTCGCCGGCAGTCAACGCGGCGTCGGCCTGCTCGTCAGGGTCGCTTCGCTGCTCGTCGGAGGGCGTCGCAGAACGTTCGTCGGTCACTGCCCGATTTAACGGCGGTGCGGATAAACCGATTTCGTTCGCGGGTACCGGTCGCTCGAGGCCGGCGGCTCCGTCCGAGGGAACCCGGCCACGTGCCCGGATAGCTATATCTGACTGGGCACTGTCGAATGGAGCATGTACCGCGCGATCCTCCCCGAGGGACAGATCGAGTGCGACCGGTACGACCACACGGAGACGGGCGTCGAACTCTACAACGACGACGAGCAGTTCATCGCGTTCGTTCCCTACGACAACCTGCACGCGCTGGTCGACGAGGCGTTCTACGGCGAGAACGACCGCTCGGTTATGTAGCCGGCTGCTGATCGATCGCCTCGAGTTGCTCCCGGTACCGGTTCCGGACCGTGACGACGGTCGTCTGGGCGGTGTCGGCGACGGCCCGCTGCGGGATGGTCTCGTCACAGAGCAGGCCAGCGGCGTAGATGGCCGCGGCCGCGAACCCGGTCGGCGACTTCCCCGAGTGCAGGCCCTGCTCGGTCGTCCGGTCGATGATCTCGACGGCCTTGGTCTCGACGTCCGTCCCGACGTCGAGTTCCGAACAGAACCGCGGGACGAACTGGCGGGGGTTCGTCGGCTCCAAGTTGATGCCCAGTTCGTCCGCGATGTACCGGTAGGTCCGACCGATCTCCCGTTGCTCGACGCGTGACACGGCGGTTACCTCCTCGAGGCTCCGGGGGATGTCCTCCTTCCGACAGGCGGTGTACAGCGAGGCGGTCGCGACGCCCTCGATCGATCGCCCACGGATGAGGTCCTGCTCGAGCGCCTGCCGGTAGATGACACTCGCCGTCTCCTTGACCGGCTTGGGGACGCCCAGCGCGCTGACCATTCGATCGATCTCCGAGAGGGCGTACTTGAGGTTGCGCTCCCCGGCGTTTTTCGTTCGGATCCGTTCCTGCCAGACCCGCAGTCGATGGAGCTGGCCGTGTTTGTCCGCGGACATCGAGTGCCCGTTGGCGTCCTTGTTTCGCCAGTCGATGGTCGTCGTCAGCCCCCGATCGTGCATCGACTGGGTCAAGGGCGCGCCGACCCGGGAGAGTTCGTCGTGTTCCTGTGCGTTGAACGCCCGCCATTCGGGCCCGTAATCGATGGGATCTGCGTTCAGGACGAGCCCACATTCCTCACAGACACGCTCTCCCCGATCGGGATCGTGTACGATCGTGTCGGTCTCACAGTCGGGACACAGACCAGCCTCGACCTGCTCGGATTGTGATTCGTCGCTGGCGTGATCGATGATAGACCGCGTCATCAGTAGTCGATCGAAACCGTGCCGGCACTGTAAGGGGTTCACATGGTTTCGACGGAAACACCGACTTACCGTTCCCACCCGGAGATTCGAAGCGAAAAGCAAAGAGAAAGGACCCGACCATCGACTGTCCGCGAGCGAACAGCCCCGATGGTCGAGTCGAAACCGTGTCCCATCGGTCGTGTCCGGGCGAAACGACCGACTGTCGGTCGTTTCGACCCACTATGACCAATGATCACATGCAACAAGAAACGCCCCGATCGTTTCGGCGAGTCGCCGACGTAAATCACCCCTTCATTCCGTAAACTGCTCTTTCGTGTGTGAACTGTCGCTCGATTTTATATCGGTCCCAGCAGACGTTCGGTACCAGTGCCGTGTCCCGCTCTACCCCATCACCGCACGGTCGTCGTTCCTTCCACCCCTTACTCGCCCGTACGTCGTCGATATATGCACGCAATCGCCGGATACGGTCCGGACTCGACAGCCGTCGTCGTTGCTCGTCTCGCCCTCGAGGAGCCGCCGCTATCGGTCGGTCGAGAAGTCGATCCGTACCTCCTTTGCAGACGGTGCGAAACGTAGTCGTGTTTAAGAGTATCTCTGTTGGTGTTCAACCTGGTGTGTCAAACGTGATTTCGACCCGCCGTTCGAACGTACAGCGGTCGTCGTCGAGTCGATACGCCGGTGATCCGGCGTTCCGGAGTCAGGGGGCTGCAAGCTCGAATGGGGCCGATACGACTGGGGGGAGTTGGTGATGTCCTCGATCGATACGTCGTTGCCCGACGAGATCGCATCGGTCGCCGACGACGAGGGCGAACGCCTCTCGAAGGACGTCATTTTCGAACTATTAAAGAACCGCAGACGGCGGGAAGTCCTCACGTACTTGCTGGAAGCCGACGAAACGGTCACCCTCGGCGAACTCGCCGAGCAGATCGCGGCCTGGGAGAACGACACCGATATCAACGCGCTCAGCTCCGATCAGCGAAAACGGGTCTACGTCGCCCTCTATCAGACCCACCTGCCGAAGATGGACGACGCTGGCATCGTCGAGTACGATCAGGACCGCGGGTTGATCTCGCTGTCGGACAATGCCGACCTGCTGATGATGTATCTCGATACCGAGACCCATCGACAGGACCGCTGGGACCGGTGGTACGCCGCCCTCAGTGTGGTCGGTGTTGCCGTCCTCGCTGCGGCGTCTCTCGGCCTTCCCGTGCTTGCTGCCGTCCCGATGACCGCGCTCGCCGCCGTCGTCGTCGCCGCGTTCTGTTGTCTCTCCGGTGCCCACCTCGTCCGGAATCGCCATCAGGAGCGCAACGTTGACGGCAAACTCTCCCGGATCGAGTGATCCTCGATTCGCCGGTCTCGGTTCGTCAGTTTCGCCGCCCGTCACTGCGGACGTTTTCCGACCGCTTTCGCCCACCGAGCGGTGGGTCCTCGCTCCAGCGGCCGGTCCCGATCCGCGAGCGCTCCGTCGCGGTCCGATCGCCGCCGACCGCTGAGAAGCTTTTTGGTACCGGGTCCCGTAGCCACGGCTGGCTCCCGACGACCGTCATCCAGTACCGGAGCAGTCGCGTGCCAGCAGCTGTTCCAGGCGCGGGAGCCTTCTCGATACGACGACGATCCGTACAGTTCTCACGCCGTCTCGAGAGACGGGGCCGGCCACCGCTCGCGTCCGCCGTCGCCGCGTTCTGTGGCGGATCGCGCGCTCGCGACCAGTAAGAAAACACTCGGAATTATTGGTCGCGTGCGTTGTACTGCAGGTCGACCGCTGCGTCGCCGCGCAGTCGGAAATCGTCGATATCGCCGTCGAACCAGTAGGCATCGAGCCAGTTGCCGACCGCGCCGCGGACGGTTCCGTTCTCGACGACATCCTCGTCGTCGATCGAGGCGTCGCGATAGTCCGATCTGACGACCGCGCCGTCGACCTCGAACGCGTAGGTCGTCGGCCCGTCGGCGTCGGTGCCGTCGATGACCAGCGCGTGGGGAAGCATCTCGTGATCGCCGTACTCGCTGGGGTCGATCGGTTCGCCGTCGACCGTGATCGTCGCAGCCCCGTCCGAGAACGTCACGTCGGTTACCGCACCCGAGAACCGGAACGTCTGGGTGCCGTCCGTGATCGAACTCTGGACGGTCGAACCCGAGACGGTCGTGGCCTCCGCAGCCGGCTCGTCGTCGGCGACGAGTTCGATCGTCCCGTCGACGGTGATCTCGTAGCTCGTCGCCGTCCCGTCGCCGCTGACCTCGAGAACGTGGGGAAGATCCGAACCGTAGTCGTCGGGGTCGACCTGCTCGCCGTTGACCAGCACGGAGCCGGGACCGTCGACGGTCAGTTCGGTGAGATCGCCGGCAAAACGGAAGGCGTCTTTCCAGTCGGCGACGCTTCCCTGGACCGCCGAGCCGTCGATTCGGTCCTCGTCGTCGATCGACGCGCCCTCGGCGGTCGAGCGCTCGACGTCGCCGTCGACGGTGAACTCGTAGCGCGTCGCGTCCGCCGGACTGCCGTCGACCAGCAGGAGGTTCGGTAGCCCGTCGCTGTCCGTCTCGCCGGCCGAACCGGCGGTCGGATCACTCGAGCCATCGCTATCGCCCGTCGCGGCTTCCTCGGGCGTCGTCGGGACGCCGTCGGGGACCGAGAGGTCGGGGTCGCTCGAGACGGTGCTGGCGACGTCGACCGTCGAGCCGCTGGCGCGTTGGATCTCGCCGCGGACGCCGCCGCTTTGGAAGTCGACGCTGCCGGGCGACCCGTTCGCGCCGGCCACGAGCGCGTAGGGGTAGGGGCCGGCCGCGAAGTGGGAATCGCGGATCGTCACGGTCCCGCCGTTCCAGACCCAGACCGGGCGGCCGCTGGTTTCGCCGTAGCCGCCGTAACCGGGGCCGTAGTCGGTGTCGTCGTTGTATGCGACGCAGTCGACGATCTCGTCGTCGGCGCTGCCACACCGGAACGTGGTGACGCCGTTGTTCTTGCCGAAACAGCGCTCGAAGCGGACGCTGCCGCCGTAGGGCGTATTCGAACAGTAAAAGCCGTTGTTCGGGAACCCCTGAACGTTGCAGTGCCGGAACGTCACGTCGGCATCGTTTTCCGGATGCATGAAGACGCCACCGGGGCCGTGAACGAAACTCGAGCCCTCCTTGGTCGCGCCGTCGCCGAGGTAGACGTTCTCGACGAGAATGTCGCCGACACCGGCCTTGATCGAGATCATAAAGGAATCGCCCCGGTACAGTCCCTCGAACCCGATGTTTCGGATCGTCGCGTTCGCGCCCTCGACGTAGAGCAGGAAGCCTTCACCGGTGGTCAGGTCGATCAGTTTGTTCTCGAAGGTTTCACCGCGGCCGATCCTGATCGTCTGTCCGCGGGCCTCGATGGTCTCGTACTCGTCGCCGGCGGCGGCCGCCGCTCCCGTCAGCGTCGCCGCCGCCGTCGTCGCACCGGCCAACTTCATGTACGATCGCCGGTGTAGTAATCCGTTCTTACCGCCGTCGTCGCTCGCCTCCCCGTCCGGGGAAGGGGACGACTCGCCGTCCGATACCGAAGGGTCGCGTGCCATGCAATCGGGTAATACGAGACTACCTGTATAAACTTTCTCCATCTACTAGCGTAAAATTAACAGACTGTAACTACATACAGCACGATTCGTAGAAGATTCGGTGATATTCCGTGTCGTATTTTACGAAATTCGAAATTCGACGTACGGGTTCGGTAAGTGGCTATTACCGAGACGGGCAGCCGATTCCGGGCCCGCTCGAGAACGGTCTCGGTCAGTAATAGCTGATTACTCGAGTTTCAGCGGCGGAACGTGGATGGGAGGACCGAATGCGGTGTGGTAGAAACAGCGGGGACGACGGTGGGGGTTGGAGAGAAAGCGTCAGCGGGGCGGTAATGGGGAGGGTCGGAAAGCGTCAGCGGGGCCGAGATGTGGAGACGAGAGGCGTCGGCGGCTCAGTCCGAACCGCCCGACGCGGCTTCCTCGGGCGAGGTCGGAACGCCGCTGGGAATGACTGGCTCGGGATCAGTCCCCACGTTGTCACCGAGTTTGACCGTCGAGCCGGCGTGTTCGGCGATGCCGGCCCCGTCGTCGTACTCGGAGTCCGTAACGACGACCTCGGTCGGATTGCCGTTTGCACCCGCGTCGATGGCGGTGTTCTGTCCGTTCATCTCGATCTGGCAGTCCTCGACCTCGACCGTGCCGGGTGCCCACGCCCAGATCCCGCGGCCGACGTAGCCTTCGTTGGTGTCGACGTAGACGCTCGAGTTGGTGACCTTGCTGCCCTCCGTCCCGAGCCGGAAATGCGAGACGTAACAGTTGGCGGCGAAACTGCTGTCGATGTGGATCGTCCCGCCGCCCTTGTTGCCGGGCGCGGAGCCGTAGATCGCGTTGTCCGAGAAGTTCTGGATGTTGACGTTCTCGAAGTCGATATGACCGTTGTGGTCCGGGGCGACCCAGAAGGCCGTCTGGCCGTGGCCGTTCGGGTTGGTATTGCCCGTACTCGCGCCGTCACCGAGGTAGACGTTCTCGACGGTGCTGGTGCCGTTGCCCGTATCGGAGATACCGAACGTCGCGGTGCCGGTGCCGGAGGTGTTCTCGCCTTTGAAGCCGACGTTCCGGATCGTCCAGTCGCTGCTGTGGGCCGTGACGACGATGTCCTGGCCGGTCGTCATGTCGATGAGTTTGTTCTCCCAGGTCTCGCCCTCCTCGAGGGAGATCGTCTGTCCCTGGGCTTCGATGACCTCGTAGTCGTCCTCGGCCGCGGCCGCGCCGACTCCACCGAGTGCGGTCGTCGCGGTCGCCACCGCAGCGAGCGAGCGCACGTAGTTTCGGCGGGTTAATCCGCTGTTACGGCCTGTCGTCGGCATAGATTCCGTGTCGGACGTACGGGGGTTCTGCGCCATACACTTGCGTAACTCCGACTTACACCCATAAACTTTTCCTTGGAGGTATGGCTTAAATTTACAGACTATATTTCTAACACTGTAGAATCGCGAACAATATACCGCTGTACGCTCACGAAATTACGAACGTAATCGTGAGGAATCGGCGGTCGGTAAGCAACTCTTTTCGGCAGGAAAGACGGGAATACAGCGGCCACTGGCCGGCTCGAGCCCGATCTCTCCGATCAAACCGTGTGTCTCCGTCTGGGACGGACGCCACCGTTTCGACGACACACGGTCGCGTTTTCGGCCGTAATAGCGTATTACCGGCGCTTCAACGGTTGTCGACGGTCGGATTACCCGCCGGGAAAGCGGACGGGACGGCCTCGAGGCGACGCCGGTAGGCGCGACGGGCGATGACGAATCGATCACGACTCGCGGTCCTCGATGTCTCTCGATCGCGCGGGCGGAAAACAACCTGTTAGCTTGCTTCGGCGACCCACCGGAGCGACGATCCGAGACCGACGACGGTCGGTTACGCGTCTCGGACGGCGTACATCTCGAACTCGTCGTTCGAGATGACCTTGTTCGCGCCGCGATATCGGTCCATCCCCTCGAGGGCCGCGCGCCGGTAGTTGAGTTGGTCGTAGACCTCGATCTCCTTCGTCCGGTCCCACTCGGTGTAGACGAAGTAGTACTCGTCGGTCGGATAGGCCCCGCTGTAGTTCCCCCTCGAGAAGACGGTCGCGTTGGCCGTACCGGTGGCGGCCGAGGCGCTGCTGAGCGTGTCGTTCCCCGCGAGGCCGTTGATCCCGTGGTCGTACCGGTAGGGATCGTACCCCATCCCCACGTGCGGCGTCCCGTTGGCACCGTGTTCGAGCCCGTCCTCGTAGCCGCTCATCATCTCGGGGGTTACGTGCTGGCCGGGATTGTAGATCAGCGGCGAGGCGAACATCGTGAGCAGCCCGAGGACGAGACAGGCGCCGAGGACGAGCGCCGCGACGGCGTTCGCACCCGGCCTCGTGATCCACTCCGAAAGCCCGCCGACCAGCTGTGCCAGCGCGATCCCGGCGAGGATCGTCAGCAACACGTAGATGAAGCCGACCTGTCGGAACGCCATCGTCGGCGTGCCAAGGAAGTAGGCCGCGAAGAGGCCGCCGAGCGGGACGAGCGCGAGCGAGACGTAGTTGACGAACGTGCGGGGCTCGTCCGCGAGGCTCGAGCGGCGGAGCCAGACGACCAGCACGAAGAGGCCGACGACGAGGCCGATGATCGCCGCGTCGAGGAACAATTTCACGAACAGTTCGGGCAGGCTGCCGCCGATCTCCGTCAGCGACGTCCCGCGCTGGTTCACCGTGTTGCCGGCCCCGGTGTCGTCCGCGAGCAGTCCGGAGACGAGCGCGATCGCCGACGACCGGAACCGCTCGTTGCCGAGCGCCCAGAGCCCGAACAGGCCGCCGAGAAGCAGCGTCTGTGCGGCCAGAGTCGGATGCTCGAGCATCGGGTGGTCGTCCAACCGCCAGCGGGCGAGGTACTGGACGGCGGTGATCGCGCCGATGAGGATGACGACGTTGAACATCTGCTGGGGATGGACCAGCAAGAGCGCGATCGCGGTGAGAGCGAGGAGGACGCTGAACGGCGAGAGTCCGAGCGGGAGCCGCTCGACGGTCGCCCGGCGGCGGAGATAGGCGACGACCGCAAAGACGACCGGTGGGACGAGAAACAGCGCGTTCGAGTTGGTGTGGACGGCCATGTGGGTCGCGATGTTGTTGACCGGCAGAACCATCCAGGAGACGATCGCGGCGAGCCCGACCGCGAGCCCGCTGTCGGCCATCTCCCGGACGGTCAGGGGGACGAAAAGCAGGAACGGGACGAACAGGATGACCATGCCGAACAGGAGCGCGCGCTCGATCGAGACGCCACCGAGGAAGTGAAAGACAGACGCGAGCGCGTGGAGGCCCGGATAGAACAGTTCGTGGGGCGCCGTCCCGCCGGCGACGATGTCCCGCGTCCACCCCAGATGGCTCATCGAGTCGCCCATTCCGAGGAAGTGGTAGTTCCGGATCACGGGGAGGCTCGCGACGGCGGTGACCGTCATCGCGCCGAGCGCGATGCCGAGCCCCTGCCGCCGGCCGCGACAGGTAAGCGCCGTCCCGACTGCGATCGCGAGCGCGAGCGCGAACCCGACCCAGACTCCCGTCGGCGAGCCGGTGTACACCGAGGACTCGTATGCCGTCGCGGGGTTGGCTCTCGCGACGAGGATCCCCGCGGCGACCGCGAGGTAGCCGACCGCGAGCGTCACGTCGAGTCGCGAGCGGTTCACGCGTTCTCACCGCGCCCGTTCGGCGGGCTCTCGACACGCATGTATTGGTCAGTCGTCGGCACTGGCCACGTTTGTTATCCGTCTCTTACGGCCGAAAACAGGTGTGTGAATCGACCCCATCCACGAACGTTCGACCGTTGCCGATGCTGAGATCGTCGATATCGCTGTCCGAGACCGCTCGGAGCCGGCTCGAGTCGTGACCGCGTGGCGACACCCGTCCTGTATGGCAACCCTGCCGTTCCGAACGGTCGGCTACGGAACGATTTCTCGATCCCGAACTGATCAACGGTTCCGGCCCCTTTTGTAGACGGTCGTGGTCCGACCGGGACGAGAGGCGATTCCGAATGTCATCCATTCTCATCGACGACCTATCCGTCGACGAACGCACGCTCGAGTGGTCCGTCCGCCCCTCGAGCGACCTCGAGCGGTTTTTCACCGACGAGCCCTTCCGAGCCAGCTACGACGTCCCGATCGCGGACGTTCCCGACGGAATCCTCGCGATCCCAGTTCTGGCCCACGTCTGCCCGGTCGCGTGGGCCAACGGGGCCGACGTCTACGTCGACGAGGTCGACGCGACGTTCGCTCGCGCCCTCGAGGACGTCGAGGCGTCGCTGTGTTCGATGTACGACTTCCTCGAGGGCGGGGACCTCTACGCCCGTCGAACCGTCGAGCCGGAGCCCGACCCGGAGGGGGACCACGGACTGCTCTTTACCGGTGGAGTCGACTCGACGTGTTCGTACGTCCGCCATCGCGACGAGTCGCCGACGCTGATCGGGATCCGCGGTTGGACGATCACTCCCGACGCGGCCGACGACGACAAGTGGGCGGCGCTCCGCGAGCGCGTGTCGGGGTTCGCCGACGACCGCGACTGTGACGCCGCGTTCGTCGAGTCGAACATGCTCTCTTTCCTCGATCACCCCATGCTGTTGGCCCACTACAAGCGCCACGTCGACGGCGGCTGGTACAGCTCCGTCGGCCACGGGCTGGGACTGCTCGGGCTCTGTGCCCCCCTCGCGTACGCCCGCGGCATGACGGATCTCTCCGTCGCCGCGACCCACTGGGACGGGATCGACCTCGAGTGGGGGTCCCGTCCCGATATCGACGAGCGAGTCCGGTGGGCCGGCACCCGGTGTCACCACGACGCCTACGAACTCACCCGCCAGGAGCGACTCGACGTTATCGCCGACTACGTCCGCACCGAGAACCCGGGGCTACAGCTTCAGACCTGTAACGACCGCATGGACGGCAACTGCGGCGGGTGCGAGAAATGTTATCGGACCGCAGTCGGGCTCCGGCTGGCCGGCCTCGAGCCGACCGATCACGGCTACCCCTTCACCGACGCCGACTATCGCCGCCTCCGGCGCTCGCTCGAGCGCGGCGACTGGGTCCTCGGGCGGGACGAGCGCCACATGTGGGCCGACATTCGCGAGCGCGCACGCGAGACGGATCCGACCTCGCCGGCCGAACGCGCCTTTTTCGAGTGGCTCGAGGGCGTCGATCTGGACGCGCTGATCACGGCCTCGGAGCCGCCGCTGTCCCATCGGCTCCTCCGGGCCGGCGCGCGGAACGCGCCGACGCCGGTCTACAACGCGGCCTATCCGGTCTGGACGACTGCCAAGGCGGGGCTTCGGCTCGTCCGCTCCGGACGGTAGGACGTCGCTGACTCACTCGAGATAGCCCAGTTCAGCGAGTCGCTTCTCGACCTCCTCGTCGGCCGTCTCGACCGACTGCTCCGCGTCGAGCCGGGGATACGAGCGGGTCTCGGCCGGCGAGACACACGGGAGCGCCTCGCCGTCCATCCGTTCGTCGGCCGGAACGCCCAGCGTCGAGAGGACCGTCGGCGCGATGTCGAAGAGGTGCGGCCGGCCGACCCCCGCATCGGGATCGATCGCGTCGCCGCTGGCCGCGACGGTCCCCTCGAGCTTGTGATTCCACGGCTCGCTCGGTGGGCCGAACTGCTCGTCGCGTAGCGTCGCCGAGAGGAAGTGATCGAAGTCGGCCGGCACGGTCACGACGTCGACGGCACGATCGCTCTCCGGGCCGTGGAAGAACTCCTCGCGGGGAGCGACGGTCTCGAAGACCGGCTCTCCGTCCGGCGTCGTGACCGACCGCAGTTCCCCGATGAGCCGCGACCGGACCGTCTCGTACTCCGACTGCGGGACGACGCCGTCGGGCTCGCGACCCTCGAGGTTGATGCGGACGCCGAGTTCGATCCGCGAGCGGACGGAGGCAGTCGACGCCGCGAAATCGACCTGGGTCGCGCCCGCGTTGACCAGCCCCGCGGGGGCGTACTCGGCCACGAAGTCGTCGATCCCGAGCCGCGCGAGGACGGCACCGATCCGCTGGCTCGTCAGCCCCATCCCCGCGGCCCTCGCCATCGCGCGCTCGGCGAGGCCGGGCTCGTAGTCCGCGGCCTCATCGCCCTGCTTGAGGTTGCCGTCCCGAACCGTCGCCCACGTGGGCATTCCCTCGCCGCCGCGTTCGGTCTCGACGACGCCGCGGTCACGGAGATAGTCGTTGACCCGGAACTCGTAGCCGTCGTAGGGCCCCATCCCGTGGTCGCTGGCGACGATCACGGTGTCCGGATCGTGCGTCGCGATGGTCTCGCGGAGCTGGCGGTCGACCTCGCGGTAGATCGCCCGAATCGCTGCGTCGTCGTCGGGCCGCTCGTGGAAGATCGAGTCGGTCGCCTGGAACTCGAGGAAGCCGAACTCGGGGTCGAACCGGTCGGCGAGATACCGAAACGCCTCGCCGCGGCTCCGCACGCAGTCGGCGTAGGCGCTCCCGAGGTCGGCCGCGTCCTCGTCGGGGTAGACCCGGTACTCGCCGATCGATTCCCGCACGTCCGCGAGCAGGCCGGCGGGATGACAGTCTGGGTCTTCCGGTGCGGTGTACCCCGGAATGAGCGCGCCGTCGAACTCGCGGGGCGGGTGGGTCACGGGGACGTTGACGACGACGCTCGTGATTCCGTGGCGGTCGAGCAGTTCCCACAGCGTCCGCTCGCGGACGTCGGTCGCGTTGACCACGTCCCAGTCGTAGCCGTCGAAGGAGAGAAAGCCGTAGACGCCGTGTTTGCCCGGGTTCATCCCGGTGTACAGCGACGGCCACGCCGAGGCCGTCCACGGCGGGATCTGGGACTCGAGCGGCCCGCTCGCCCCGTCCCGGTAGAGCGACTGGAGGGTCGGTACCTCGTCGTCGTCGAACAGCGGCTCGAGGACCCGATCGCAGGCCGCGTCGATACCGACGAGTAGCGTTCGAAGGGAGGATCCGTCGTCCATCGAGGGAACCTCCCTCCTCTCTACCCTTCGTTATAGACGAAATTATCATGGACCGACTCGTTTTCCGGCTCTGAGCGGCTCCTCTATCGTCGACCGGTCACCGGTAACGACTCCGAATAACCGTCGAAACGACTTCATACCGGCTGCCCCCGCGGCCGCGAGGCGTTATTTGACCGAGTCGTACAGCGACGCGACCTGCTTGACCCCCCACGAGCCGTACTCGAGGCTGTAGTAGGTCCGCAATTCGGGGTTGAACTTCGCCTTGTAGCGGTTGATCCGACGGGTATCGGCACCGACGAGGTCGTAGGTCTCGAGGCCGCGCTCGATGCCGTCGCGCATGACCGCCCAGTCGAGGAGGTCGTTGGTCGGCAGATCGACGTCGGCGTCGGTGCGGACGCCGCCGAGCCAGCGGCCGACGGTGTCGCCGTACTCCAGCGCGAGGATGCCGCCGACGAACTCGCCGTCGACCCGGAGGGTGTAGGGGCGGACGTGACCGTTGGGCGATCGGTCGGCGAGATCGAGGACGAACGCGAGCGGCACGTCGAAGTCGATCCCCTGGGACTCGTACCGGTTCCGAACCTGCTCGTGGATCAGCCGGATCTCCTCGCGGCCGCCGACGTCGATCTCGTAGGCGTCGTCGTCGGCGTTGCGAACGTTGCTCCGCGCGTCGCTGCTGAACGACATGAGGAGGTCGTCTTCGTCCCTATCAAGGTCGACCGCGTAGGTATACGACGGCGTCACGTCGTACTCGTTCCACTGGAACGGTCGCGCGTCCGCGAAGGTCGTCGCGGTGCGGACGTGGCCGTATTTGGGGTTCAGTTCGGACTCGATCCACTCGAAGCAGCCGTCCATGAACCGCTGTCGCCGGCGCTCGCGCTTGCGCTGTTTCAGCTTCCCCATGTTCAGGAAGGCCGGCCCGAGGTAGGGGACGCGGAGCCGCGGCGGCGGCGAAAACGCCGTCGTCACGAGCCGCTTGGTGATCTCGAAGACGGGGAAGATCCCCACCGGCTCCTGTCCCTTGAACCCCACCAGCGGGTGCAGCGTCGCGTCCGCGTGGTCGGCCTGTACCCGCAGCGCCTCGAGTTCGTGACAGAGCCGTCCCTGCGGCGATCGCTCGACGTACCCGTTCCACCGGTCCAGATCGTCCTCCGTCGCGACGCGGACGTCGATGCTCATGGTCGCGATCCCTCGCGTGCGATCGAGGCGGTCGTCGCTCGGCGTTCCATGAGCGATGGCTCCCCGCACAGCTACTTTGTAAGCAGCCTGTTTCCGTCGTCGGAAGCGACAGCGAGCGGACACGCTCCGACGGTTCGTTACTCGAGGGAGCAGTCGCATCCCACGGTCCGCCGACGCTCCGCGATCAGTGATGGACGCCGCCGGGTCGCGTGCCGGCGGTCGGCGTCGACCACCACGGTAACCGACCAGTAACAATGGCTGACAGGATGGTGCGGTCGATAAATCACAATGAAAGGCCTGCCATTTCAGCCGGTCACGGCCCTGCGGCGGCGCAGCAAGTCCGTCCTCGCTGGCGCTCCCATCGATCTGATCGGCATCGCCGGCTTCGTCCTCGTCGCGGCCGTCCTCTTGACGATCGTCGACGCCCCGTCGACGGTCCTGCGGGCGGCGGTCGGGTTCCCGCTGTTGTTCCTCGCGCCCGGGTACGTGGTCCTGTCCGCGCTCTTCCCGCGGGAGACGCCCGCGATCGCCGACGGTCGGCCCCTGCTCCGACAGACGGTTTCCCTGTCAGACACCGAACGAGCGGCGCTGTCGTTCGGACTGAGCTTCGCCCTCCTCCCGCCGTTGGGGCTGGTAATCGCCGTCACGCCGTTCGGGTTCACCACCTCGACCGTCGTCAACACCGTTGCGGGAGCCACCCTGCTCGGGGCCGGCGTCGCGATCGCCCGCCGACTGGCGGTCCCGCCCGCCGACCGCTATCGCCCCGCTCGCCGACTCGAGGCGGCTCGTGCAGCGATCTTCGACGCCCGGTCGACGCGTCACGTCGCCGTCAACGTCGTTCTCGTCATCAGTATGCTGCTGGCGGTGACGACGGTCGGCTACGCGCTCGTCGCACCCCAAGACGGCGAGCAGTACACGAGCCTCCGGCTGCTCACGGAAGACGACACGGGCGAACTCGTCGCGTCGGGCTATCCCTCGGAGATCGAGTCCGGAGATGCAATTCCGCTCGTCATCGCGGTGGAGAATCAAGAGGGTCACGACGAGGACTACACGGCCGTCGTTCAGGAGCAGCGTCTCGAGGACGGCGAGATCGTCGAACGCAACGAGTTACAGCGCATCGACTACAGCGTCAACGCCGGTGGCACGGCCTACGCCGATCGAACGCTGTCCCCCGAGGCCGAGGCGGAATCGATCCGGATCACCGTTCTCCTGTACGACGGGGACGTCCCGGAGACGCCGACGACCGAAAACGCGTACCGCCACGGTTACTTCTGGGTCGACGTCACCGACGGCGAGTGAGCGCCCCTCGTGACCGCTTCCGGGCGGGCTCGCCCTCGAGCGTCGTTCGGTCCGCGGTGACGGTACGAGCGAACTTACAGTCGGCAACCGGTGAATAACAAGGCCCGCGATCGGGCAACGTCTCGGCAGTTCGAATGTCTTCCCAGTCAGCCGTCGACGATGATCCGATCCGGAAGCTGGTACTCGCGATCGGCTTTCTCGCGGTCAGCGCCAGCGCGTTCGTCGCGCACACGAACCCTGCGACCGGCTACGAGCTATCGATCTACACGATGACGCCGTGGGCGGTCTGGGCGGGGCTGCTGGTCGCGCTGAGCGTCTCGCTTGCCGTCGCGTTCGTCCCGTTCTCGCGGGCACACCGGCACCAGTGGAGCCGTTCGATAGCGCTCGTCCTCGGCGGGCTCGTGATGGCTGTCTTCGTCGGGCTTCCGATCGTTCGCGGCTACCGGTTCTACGGCCACTACGACGCGTTGACCCATCTGGGGTGGGCCCGCGGTATCAGCGAGGGGACGTTCCTCCCCTTCGAGCTGTTCTATCCCGGTATCCACACGGTGACGGTCCTGATCAACGCGACGGTCGGGATCGCGCTCTCGCGGTCGATGCTGTTCGTCGTGTTCTTCGCCGTCCTGCTGTTCTGTCTGTTCGTCCCCCTGTGTGTCGGCGTGATCGTCCGCGACTGGAACGCAGTGGCGATCGCCGCCTTCTCGGCGTTTCTGCTGTTGCCGATCACGACGATCTCGATGAACCTGTCGGCACACGCGATGTCGCAGGCGGTGTTGTTCTCGTCGGTCCTCCTGTACCTGTTCGCGAAGTATCTCCGCACCGATCGGGACGGACGTTCGATTTCCGCCGTCGGCGTCACGTTCGCGCTCGGGTCGGCTGCGGTCGTCCTCTATCACCCGCAACTCGCGGCGCATCTGCTCGTCGCCTTCGTCGCGATCGGGCTCGTTCAGTTCCTCGCCAGGCGGGCCGATCACGACCGCGCCTCCGAACACCCCGCCCTCTACGGACAGGTGCTGTTCCTCGCCGTCGTCTTTCTGGTGTGGAGTTCGAACTACGGGTTCTTCGCCGGCACGGCCGAGTACTTCCTCGGTTCGGTGATCGAGTTCGTCCTCGGCACGGGCGGCGGCGCGGGCGACACGGTCGCGACCCAGGGCACCTCGTTGGCGTCGATCGGGGGGAGCCTCTCGGAGATCTTCTTCAAACTGTTCTTCCCCTCGCTCGTCTTCTCGCTGCTCGCCGGCGGCCTCGTCTTCGCCGTCGCGGGACGGCTGAGTTCGCAGTGGCTCGATCGCTTCCGCCTCGAGACGACGTATCTCGCCGCCGGCCTGGTCGCGCTCGGCCCCGTCTTCGTGGCGTACTTCCTCGCCAGCGGGTCGAAGATGTACTTCCGCGTCTTCGGACTGATGATGGTGTTCGTGACCGTCCTCGGGGCGATCGCGATCCACGGGCTGTTGACGCTGCTCTCGGCGCGACGATCGGGGGGTCGCGGACCGCCGGTCGGGCGACCGCTGATGGCCGTCGCCGTCGCCGTCTTACTCGTCCTGTCGCTGCTGGCCGTCTTTCCCTCGCCGTACATCTACAAAGCGTCCCCCCACGTGAGCGAACAGGAGTTGCACGGCTACGAGTCCGCCTTCGCCACTCAGCAGTCCGATCTCGCGTTCGTCGGGCTGCGAAACGGACCGAACCGGTACGACGACGCGATCAACGGCAACGAACAGCGGATGCACGCCCACGACGGTCTCCCTCCGTCCGTGATCGAGGACGGGGTTTCTAACGAGTACGAGGGCGATCGGTACCTCGCGCTCACGCGATCGGATTACGAACGCGAGGTGATAGCGTACCAGGGGCTGCGATATTCCGAGCGCGAACTCGATCGAATAACGGCCTCCCCCAACGTGAACCGGGTTCAGTCCAACGGGGAGTTCACGCTGTACTACGTTACCAGTAGCGGGGAGTCCGAGGCGGCGTAACGGACTGCATTCGGACCCGCGGTCAATTCCGCGGAACGGTCAATCGCCTCGGACCGGCGCTGCTCTCGTCACTGTTTTCGACACCGGGAACGCGATCCCGTCGTTTCGGTCCCGAACCGGACACGGTCGGAAACCGACTCCGCCGGCGTGATCGCAATCGAACCCGTCGCCGGCATCCCTTCGCCGTCTCGGTAGCCGCCTCCAGCGGCGGCCCCGCCTCGGTTTCTTGCTGCCGTCTCGAGTCGAGTTAGGACGCGACCGTCTCGCTCGTTGGCGGTCCGTTCGGCGATCTGCTCCAGCGACCGGTCGGTTTCTCGGTTCCGGTGCCGCCCGATCGCCGTCGGCGGGGTTGAAGCGATCACACTGTATCCTTCGACCGAAGGTCCAGCCGTCCGCGTTGAGTTGATCGGTGGCGATTCGAGCGCCGCGTTTCGATCGCGGTCGCCTCGAGCGACCCGCCGTGTGATCGGTCGGTCTCCGTCGGTGTCCTGACTGGACCGCGTCCGACAGTCGACACCGCTACGGTAATATGGTGTTACCGGCTCCCTGAGCCGGCCGGAGAAGCGCGTTTCGGCCGGTAATACCTATTTACTGCTCTTCAGATTAGACCTTCCTCGAGCCGAGACATACATAACAAACACACAAATAATTCAAAATATTTTGAATCTATATTCGGCGAAATAGTGTTTTGATATGAGAATGTGCAGAAATTAGGAAAGGCTTATGAGGGTATAATACTCGATTTCGGTCGCATGGCACGCGACACTTCGGTACCGGACGATGACGCTTCGTCCGAGACGAACGGCGACGACCGACGGAACGGCGGTAACGAGTCATTACTTGGCCGACGATCGTACCTGACGATGGCCGGCGCCACCACGGCGGCGACTCTCGGCGCGGCGACCGCGACGGGACAGAGCGCCAGCGGGGACTACGACGTGATCGAAGTCAGCGCCGGCGAGCGGTTCACCAAACGCCTCGAGGAGGGCGAGACCTGGGGGAACAAGCTGATCGACATCACCGCCAGCGGGGCGGAGTACCTCATTCACACGCAGGGCAACTCCTGTACGATCCGCAACGTCGGGATTCGGGGCGTCTGGGACGGTCACGACGGCTCCCCGCTCGTCGCCTACGCCACCGATCCGAACGGCGAGGTCCTCGTCGAAAACGTCTATCTCGGCGACGGCTCGACCGCTGAGAACTACCCCGCCGGGAACCCCGGCGTGTTCGTCCCGCCCTCGCACGCAGGGACGGTCACGGTCCGGAACCTCAACTACCAGGACAACCCGAGCAACGCCGTCTACGGCTCCTCCCCGGGCAACCCACAGGAGCATCCCAGCCCCGGTGCGGGCGGTACGGTGATCATCGAGGACTCCTACTCGTCGAACCACTCGTCCTCGGGCTTCCGCGTCGGGACCGACGACTCCCGCGTCGAGAACTGCGTGGCCGTCGGCGGGAACCGCGGCGGTTGGGCGTATTTCAACAACCCGACGTACCGCAACTGCGACTTCTCCGGGGCCAACATCGGCGATATCTACGGCGGCAACGGCGCGTGGTCGCTCGACGGCGTCGCCACCATCGAAGAGGTCTACGGCTCCAACCCGGGCGGCAACGTGGACGGCTCGTTCGCCGGCTCCGCCCGGCGGACCCGGCCCGAGGAGGTCGACGGCGTCCCGACCACGCCCGAGGAGGCCGCGTCCGGCGGTTCGAGCGATAGCTCGAGCAGCGGTTCGAACGAGGATACCGCCGAGTCCCAGCTCTCGAACCTCCTGCTGGTCAACGGCAGTTCCTCGGATGTGACCCGCTACGAGTTCACGGTCGGCGGCGACGTCGAGCGCTCGACCGCCGAGGGCGCGTCGATCGACGACGAGGACCGAATCGACGGCTCGACGGTGAACGGAACCGTCGCCGACTGGAAGGACGCCTTCCGCTTTAGCGGCGACCTCGCCGAGCTGACCGTCGACGGCCCCGGCACCGTACTGGTCAACGGCGAGGAAGTCGATCCCGCCGACTACGGCGAACAGCTCCCCCACGTCCTCGAAGTCAGCGGCGAGGGGACGACGATGAGCTACGAGATCACCGTCGACGGATCGATCGAACTCGTCGCCGACGACGAGCCGGCCGCGGAGGCGACGACCGTCTCGGGCTCGACCGCCCAGAGTTCGATCACGGACGGCACCCAGACCTACCGCTTCTCGGGCGCGCTGACCGACGTGACGTTCACGGACGGCACCGCGATGATCACCGTCGACGGCGAACGGATCGATCCCCGCGAGTACGGCGCGTACGAGATGTTCCCCCACGCGCTGGTGATCGACGGCACCGACGCCGACGGGCCGACGACCTACGCCTTCGAGATCGACGGCGCGGTCGTCCAGTCCGACTACCAGAACGCCTCCATCGACGAGGAAGACGTCGTCGAGAACGGGACGGTTCGGGGCGGCGTCGGCAACTGGCTCGACGCCTACTGGTTCGACGGCGATATCGCCGACTTCCGACTGCGCGGCGACGCGGCCGTCGACCTCCAGTACAACGCGCGCGACCGGTGACCCTGGGAGAACCCGATCCCGAAAACTCGACAGTCGTCGGTGAGATCGAGAGCGACGCTCGCGGCTCAGGAGAGCGCACTGGCATCGAGCGGTAACTCGCGACCGGCAAACGGGGACCGTCGCTCCGCCAGCAGGATCGCGGCAGTGACCGTTAGCAGCAGATATATTTGGTGGTTATCACAGGATGTGGTATCGTCCGTGAACCGGCGGACGATGTCCGTGTCGAGATAGGTCTCGAGCGACTGCGACCGGGCAACCGAGTCACTGAGGAGTCGCGCGACGTTCGGGTGGTACTGGGAGTTGACTTCCCCGCGGTACACGACGCGAGCGATGTCCTCGAGGGAGGGATGGCGACCGAGCAGCGAGAGCCCGTACTGGACGAGTTTGTATCGCGGCGAGGCCATCGGCGTGCCGAAGTCGGCGTCGTCGAACTCGATCGCTCGGGGCCACAGTTCTCGGAGGAACTCCCGATAGAGGCGGTTGTGTGCCTTCTGCTCGTCCGGGACGTTCATCGCGTACGTGAAAAACGGTGCCGAATAGAACGGGGAGGTACTCCAGAAGTAGTACCGATTCCGGTCTTCGCCCTCGAACAGCCAACTGAACCCGCGCTCGTGCGTGAGGAAGTGGACGTACTTGTTCGCCAGCTTCGACTCCGGATAGGACGATAACGTCGCCGCCACTTCACCGACGATTTGATCCCGATCGAGGCCGGTGATCGCCGCCACGTCCTCGAGCGGGAACACGCTGTTTCGAGCGATGGTGTAGGAGACGAGTTCTTCGGACGAGGACAGTGACTTGGCGGGACTGAGGTCCGGCAGCGTCTTGTCTCCGCCGTCGCCGGTGAAGTACGTGAGGTCGGACCCGTGGGTGGCCCGTAGCTGCTCGAAGAAGTCGATCAGGAACGCGAGACCGAGATGGTTGAGTCCCCGTTTGATCGTCAAGAGCGTGTCCGCGTTCGACGCCTGTACGGGGTCGACGGTGAACAGTTCCCAGTCGACGTCCAGGCTCCGGCTGATTTCGCGTGCGATCTCGACGTCCGAACTCGTCTCCTGGGTCGACTTGATGAACGTCGCCGCGGAGCAGGGCACGTCCGACGCGTGGAACGCGGCCGCGATCGATCTCGAGTCGTGACCGCCGCTGAGCGAGAGGAGGTTCGTTCGATCCGGATCGCTTCGGTCCTCGCAGGCCGCCCGGAAGCGTTTCGCGAGGTTTTTGGCGTTTTCTTCGACGCTCTTGTCGGCGTGGCGTTTCTCGTCGAAGTCGAACTCCGCGACGGACCTGAACGAGGCGGTTCCGTCCGGGTCGACGATGACCTGCGTTCCCGGCGGGATCGTCGTGACGTCCTCCCAGAGGGTGCGGTCCCGGAGCGTGTACCCGAAGAGGAGAGTCTGTGCGAGCCCGTGCCGATCGAACGCCGGAGTATCGAGGGGCGACTCGAAGAAGTACCCGATCTCGCGCGTGAAGACGGGGCTACCGTCCCGGTCCGCGTAGTACACCGGGAGCCGCCCGAACACGTCGTTGAGAACGGCGAGTCGCCCGGTCGCTTTTTCGAGGGCGTACAGGACGAACTCCCCGTCGGTCGTCCGGAGCCAGTCCCGGACCGACGAGTGTGATTCGTCGTCCGAAAAGAGGGCCGTCACGATTCGCTCGAGCGTCTCGGCCCGAGACGACGGCGCGTCGTCGTAAATCCGGCCCTCGAGACAGATCCAGAACTCGTCGGTTTCGAACTCGTCGATCGGATAGGACGGATACGCGGTGGTGCCGATCGTCCACGGCTCCGCCTCTCGGACGACGCGACTCGTGTAGTTCTCGACGTAGCACAACTCCTCGAGCGTTCGTCGCATCGACGCCGAACGCCCTCGGGATCGTGAGTGCTGGACGCTGACTCCGGGCATGCTCACATCACGATTCGTGAATGCCTTCGTTATGGACGTACTAGACGAATCGGCGGTTCCGACGGGCGTTCGCTCGCCGTTGCTCGTCGATCGACCGACAGCGGTAGTCTCCGTCCGCCCGTCAGGCGATGCGTCGGCCGGGAACCGACCGCCGCGTCGCGGTGAACGCGGCGTCCGGCCCAACCGGCAGTTAGGGTGAGAAACCGAGGGATAACAAAGGGAGACTGTAGTCTCGAGCGAAACGATGAATCGAACGGTTCGCGTTCCTCTGGAGCCGCGAGAGACCGACCGCCGTCCCCGCCGACGGAGGAACTCACGATGAAGACCGTCGTCCTCGGGTTCGACGCTCTCGACTTCCGCTATCTCGATCGGTTCGAGTCCTCGCTGCCGAACCTCCGGCGACTCCGCGATCGAGGGCTCGAGGCACCGTTGGCCTCGACCCATCCCCCGTGGACCGGCAGCGCGTGGCCGTCGATGTACACCGGAACGGACCCGAGCCACCACGGCGTCTACGGGTTCTTTGATTACGACGGCTATCCCGACGACGGAACCCTCGTGTCGCGAAGCGACGTCCGTCGGCCGGCGCTGTGGAACTACGTCACAAGCGACGGCGGCCGCTCGGTCGTGCTGAACGTCCCGATCACCCATCCCGCGGAGTCGATCGACGGGGCGTTGATCCCGGGCTATCTCGCCGCGGAGGACGAGCCGGGCCACCCCGAGGGGATCCGGGACGAGCTGGCGGACGCGATGGGCGAAGAGTACACGATCTACTCGCGGGGCGAACTCAGCGACGATCCCGACGAGAAGTTCGAGGGGTATCTGGATCTGGTCGAGAACCGGCGTCGGGCCGCCGTCGCCCTGCTCGAGCGCGAGGAGTGGGAACTGGCCGTGATACAGGTCCAAAAGACCGACGCGGTGTTTCACAACTTCGACGATCCGGACCGGCATCGGGCGATCTACGTGGCCGCGGACCGGCTCGCCGGCGACGTCCTCGAGACCGTCGGCGACGACGTCAACGTCGTCCTCTGTTCCGACCATGGGATGGGGCCGGTCACCGGCTACGGCATCCACGTCAACGAGATCCTCAGGGAACACGGCTTCGTCGCGGCGACCGACGAGGGCGAGGCGATGTCGATGAAAGCCGAGAAGGCGTCGCTGATCGGGGCCGAAGAGGGTCCCGCAGGCGACGCCGCGGACGGGACCGGGGGGACCGCGACCGTCCTCGAACGGACGCTGCACGCCGGCCGGCGCGCGGCCTCGCGGGTGGGGATCGAACCGGCCGACGTCTACGCCGCCGCGGAACGCGTCGGACTCGAGGAGGCGCTGCTCCGGGTCGTCCCGGACGGGGCCCGGTCCGCCGCGAGCGAGAGCATCGACTGGCGAGCGTCGAAGGCGTACTGCCCCGACGGGATGCGGATGGGCGTCCGGATCAACCTCGAGGGGCGTGAGCCCGACGGCGTCGTCCCGCCCGCCGAGTACGAGCGCGTTCGCGACGAGATCATCGAGCTGCTGTCGGGGCTCGAGACGCCCGACGGCGAGCCGGCGTTCGAGTTCGTCCGCCGCCGGGAGGAGCTGTTCGGCGGGCCCTACCGCGAGAACGCACCGGACGTCTGCTTCCTGCCGACCGACATGAACCACACCGTCTCGAGCGGGCTCTACGGCCGCCGGTTCGTGCCCGTCGAGACGCACAACCACAAACGCGACGGGGTCTTCGTCGGTGCCGGTCCCGGCTTCGCCGACGCGACACCGGAGCGGCTCTCGCTCCCCGACGTCGGCCCGATCGTGATGGGGCTGCTCGACCGACCGATACCGGCGGTGATGACCGGCTCCGTCCCCGAGGGGCTCCTCGTCGACGAGCCCCCGCGAACGGAGTACGGAGACGTGCCGTACGGCGATTCGGCGGCCGACCGATCGACCGACGACGAGCGAGTCACCGAACGGCTCGAGGATCTCGGCTACCTCTGATGGTCGCTCGCGAACGCGAACTGTCCGCGCTCCTCTCGAGTGCGGCGATCGTGATGGTCGGCGGGATCATCGGGTCCGGTGCGACGCTTGCCGAGCGGGTCGTCATCGGCCGACTGCTGTCGCCCGACGCGTACGGCGAGATCAGCGTCGGACTGGCACTGTTGAACGTTGGCGTGACCGTCGCGCTCGTGGGCTGTACGCAGGGCGTCTCCCGGTACATTCCGCGGTACGACGCCGTCGAGGACCGCCGCGGCGTCTGGATCAGTGGGCTCCTGGTCACAACGGTGTCTTCGGTCTGTCTCAGTGCGGTCCTGTTCCTGTTCGCCGACCCCATCGTCTCGGGGCTGTTCGAGACCGAAGCGGCGGTGCCGTTGGTCAGGCTGCTCGCCGTCGCGATCCCGTTCGTCGCGTGCTTTCGAATCGCCGTGGCGGGGATTCGCGGCCACGAGAACACGATTTACCGGACGCTGACCCGCAACCTCCTCGATCCGCTCTTGCGAATCGGGTTGCTCACCGTCCTGTTGCTCTCGGGCGTCGGCATCGTCGCGGCGGGCGTCGCGTACCTCGGCGGCGCGATCGTGACGCTCGTCGTCGCTCACGCCTTTCTGAGCCGTCTCATGCCGCTTCGCGGCCGGTACCGGACGCACGTCCCCGAACTCCTCAGGTTCTCTGCCCCGCTCGTGGTCTCGACCGTGATCAGTATCTTACTGACGCGAACGGACACGCTGATGCTGGGCTACTTTCGAAGCTCCTACGAAGTCGGCATGTACGACGCCGCCTATCCGATCGCCGGCGGGTTACTCGTCGTCCTCTCCGCGTTCGGGTTCCTCTATCTCCCGCTGGTCTCTCGGTTGGACGACGACGGCGATCGGGACGCGGTCGACGAGATCTACGCGACGACGACGAAGTGGGTCTACGTGGTCACGTTCCCGGCGTTTCTCCTGCTTGTGGTCTTTCCGCTGGACGTGATCCACCTCGTCTTCGGGACCGCGTATACGGACGCGGCCCGCGTCCTGCCGATCCTCGCGACCGGCTTCTTCCTCAGCGCCGCCGCCGGTCGGAACCGAGAGACCCTCTCGGCGCTGGGTTCGACGACGTGGATCGCCGTCGGCAACGTCGTCGGGCTCCTGCTCAACATCGGGATCAACGTCGCCCTCATTCCACGGTACGGGGCCGTCGGGGCGGCCGTCGCGTCCGTCACCTCGCTGGTCGCCGTCCACACGGTCATCTGTAGCGTCCTGGCGGTCCGCTACGATATCACCCCGATCTCTCCGGAGGCGCTGCGCTGTTACGTCGCCCTGCCGGCCGTCCTGCTCCCGCTCGCGTTCGCCCTCTCGCCGTGGCTCTCGATCACGGTCGTGACGATCGGGCCGGTCCTCGTCGGCGTCGGGCTCGCCTCGCTCGTCGTCGCCGGCCTCGTCGGGGGCCTCGAGTCGAACGACGTCGTCGTCCTCGATCTGCTTGAGGACGCCGCCGGCGTCTCGGTCCCGATGCTTCGCCGGTGGATCCCGTCGTCGGGCGACGAGGACCTGGACGCGAAATCGCCGAACTGATCGCCCCGACGGCACCGCGTTGTCGGGGACGGCGGCGGGCGATCGGCCCCGAAATCCGAGTCGCGCTCGTAATTCGATCCATAACAATTGGTGGGGCCGGGGTCAACGCGAACGAGACACTGGTTCATGACTACCGACTCGACCACTACCGACCGCGCGTTCGTTCTGGGTATCGACGGCGTGCCGTGGGACCTCATCTCGGACTGGATCGCGGCCGGCGAACTGCCGAACTTCGCGACGCTCGTCGAGGACGGCGTGGGCGCGCCCCTCGAGAGTACGGACCCGCCGACGACGCCGGCGGCGTGGCCCTCGATCGCGACCGGCGTCTGGCCGGACAAACACGGGATCTACGGCTTCAAACGGCTCGAGCGCGACTACACGCAGGAGATGAACACGAGCGCGAGTCTGGGGCGGCCGCCGCTGTGGGAGCTGCTGTCGCCGGCGGTCGTCGGCAACGTCCCGATGACCTATCCCGCGAGCGAGATCGACGGCACGATGGTCTCCGGCATGATCTCGCCGTCGATGAGCGACCGGTTCACGCATCCGTCCGGGTTCGTCGACGAGATCGATGACCGGATCCCGGAGTACCGGATCGCGCTGGACTGGAACGACTACACCGACGACGAGACGGCGTTCACGGACGACCTCGAATCGCTCGTGAGCGCGCGCCGGGAGCTGATGGACGAACTCATGGCGATCGACGACTGGCGGCTGTTCTTCTTCGTGTACACGGCCCCGGACCGGCTCCAGCATCTCATCTGGGAGGAGGACGTCATTCTCGACCACTACAAGCGGCTCGACGATATCGTCGGCGACGCCCTCGAGTACGCCGAGCGGCGGGACGCCACCCTGTTCGTCGTCTCCGATCACGGGTTCGGGCCGATCTCGACGTTCGTCAACCTGAACACCGTGCTGGCGGAGGGCGGCTATCTCTCGGAGCAGACCGACGGGACCACGCGGAACTCGCTCGCCCGGTTCGGGATCACGAAGTCCACGCTCCACGGAACCTTGGACCGCCTCGGGGTCGACGACAAGCGGCTCGTCAAGCACCTGCCGAAGCGCCTCGTCGACGGGATCGCGGAGCAGGTGCCGGGCGATCACAGCCTGTACGACGTCGACTTCACCGAAACCGTCGCGTTCGCACACGGCCCGAGCTACGTCTACATCAACGACACCGAGCGGTTCGCGGAGGGAATCGTCGCCCCGACCGACGTGCCGTCGATCAAGGCGGAACTGCGTGAGCGGTTCTCGAACGTGACCGGTCCGGACACCGGCGAGCCGGCGCTGAGGGTCCGCGACGGGGACGAGGTGTTCCCGTCGGACGAGGCCGGGCCCGATCTGGTCGTCGTCGGGCGGGACGGCTACGAGGAGAAGACGAGACTCGCCGATACCGTGTTCGAACCCGCGGACGACAAAGCCGCCAACCACCGAAAGCAGGGCGTGTTCTTCGCACACGGTCCCGACATCGACCCGCACGCGTCCGCCGACGGACTGTCCGTCGTCGACGTCGCACCGACGGTCCTCCACAGCGTCGGCGAACCGATCCCCGACGACATCGACGGCCGGGTCAGGACCGACGTCCTCTCGGCCGACGCGGAGCCGACCGTCCGCGAGGCCGTTCCGGACGCGACCGCCGGCTCGAGCGGGGCCGCAGACGCCGACGAGGACTTCGACGACGTGGAGGACAGGCTCCGCGGACTCGGGTACATGGAGTGAGACGGCCGGCGGTCGAACCGCGCTGCTGGCGCTCTTCTCGCTGCTGTCGTTTCTCGCTGAAACGAAGCCGCTTCCGTCTCGCTGCGGTGACCGCCCCACGCCGTTACGGCCGGTCGCGTTCGGCTCGCTGTCCGCCGGCTTTTCCCGTTACTTCAACGCGCTGGAAAACGTCTGGTACGCCGATTTGGCCAACGACATCTCGAGGCCCGACGACTCGACGACGTAGTACTGGCGCAGGTCGCTGTTGAACTTGGCCTTGTACTCACAGAGCCGCTCGGTGTTCGCACCGACGAGGTCGTAGCCGGTCACCGACTCGAGCGCCGGATCGGAACAAATGTCCTCGAGGATCGCTCGATGGAGGAGGCTGTTGACGCTGACACCCTCGTAGGTGGCCGTCACCCCGCCCTGCCAGAAGTACGCGAGGTCGGGCGAGTAGAGGGTTACGACGCCGCTTTGGTACTCGCCGTCGGGCGACCGGGCGACGTAGACCCGCCACAGCTCGTCGTCCAGGGACGTGAGGAGATCGCGAAGAAACGGGCGGGAGATCGGCGGCGGATCGTCGTGGGCCCGATACTGTTCGACCACGTCCTCGTAGACCCGCAGTGCCGACTCGATTCCCTCCCGCTCGATCGAGAGATCCAGCTCGTCTTGCTTCCGCATCTCCCGGCGCAGGCTCTTGCTGAAGCCTTTCATGAGGCTCTCGATCGTCTCGCCCTCGCAGTCGAGGACGTAGGTGAACTTCGGCTCGAGCGAGAAGTCGTTCCACTCGTAAGGACGGGGATCGACGTACTCGATCGGACACCGCATCCGGAAGAGCGTCGTCCGATCGCCGACGCCGACGGCGTCGATCACGCCGGCCGTCAGCTCCCGGTTGATCCGTTCGCGCTTGTGTCGCTTCGGGCTGGCCGGATCCAGGATCGGGCCCAGCCGCGGCACGCTGAACGAGACCGGCGGCGAGAGGACCGTCCGGCCGATCGAACGCTCGTCGACGAACACCGGCAACAGGCCGACCGGCTGCTGGCCTTTGAACGCGCCGTACAGCTGTAGCTCCGCGTCGGTGTGGTCGTCGAGGACGCCCAGCGCGTCCGGCTCGTGAAACACCTCGTAGCCCGTCGCCGGCAAGGCGTCGCCCCACTCCTCGAGAGTCAGCCGTTCGATATCCATGTAGGTCTCCCTGCGGTGAGTATTCGCTTTGTTATCGCGTCGCTACCGGCGGTAATCGAGGTCCTTCCGGTCGCCGGCAGCCGTTCGAGCGACGAGTCGCAACCGGCACCCGGCTCACCGCTCGAGGGTCGCCAGAATCCGCCGCCAGTCCTCGCTCGCCCGCTCGAGCGAGACGTCGTCCCGGACCGCCGTCGCGGCGGCTCCGAGCGAGCGCCGGAACGCCGGCTCGTCCAGACAGCGCTCCATCGCCGCGGCGACGGTCGCGGGCTCGCGATCGGCGACGACGATCCCGTTCTCGCCGTCGGTCACGACGTCCGGGATCGACCCCACCGGCGGGACGATCGCGGGCAGGCCGGTCGCCATCGCCTCGAGCATGACCAGCGGCAAGGCGTCCCGCTCGGAGGTCAGGACGAACGCCGCCGATCGGCGGTAGTACTCGAGCGGCTCGTCCACCCAGCCGGGGCAGTCGACCCGGTCCGACAGTCCGCGGGCGTCGAGTTCCTCGACGACGACCGACCGAAGGGGGCCGTCGCCGACCATGACCGCCCGGAATTCCCGGTCGGCGGCCTCGAGTTCGGCGAGGGCGTCGACGAACCGCAGCGGATCCTTTTCGGCGCTGAACCGGCCGACCCAGACGAACTCGTAGTCGCTCTCGACCGCCCGCTCCGGCGGCCGGTAGGTGTCGACATCGATCGCGTTCGTCAGGCGTTCGATCCGGTCCGGGGGGACGCCGAACCCGACGAGCCGCTCGGCGTGTGAAGAGCCGGGGACCGACACCGCGTCGAATCGCCTGAACAGCCACTGCGGGACGGCCCCGTACCACTGCTCGGCGTGATGATCGAGATCGATCCCGATGATCCCGAGGTGGGCGGGGTAGCCGTAGATCGCTTTCAGCGCGAGCGCATAGCAGCCGTAGGGAACCAGCGATATCGACGCGACCGCGTCGTAGTCGTTGCGATACCCTTCATACAGCGCGAGGAAAAAGAGACAGAGGACGCGGACGATCCGCGGGCCGATATCGGGGACGCGAACGGTCCGTGCAGACTCGAGGTCGCCGGTCGGATCCAGACAGACCATGGTCGTCTCCCCGGCGACGTCGGCGAGCGGTCCGTAGTGGCGCTCGTTTTTGTGTCCCAACCCCGTCACGACGAGGATCCGGCGATCGTCGGCTGGCGGTGGCTCGTCGTCGGGCTTCCCCGATACCGCTGTCGTCGAGACGGCGTCCGTTCCGGTCGTGTCCTGCGGTTGCTCCGGCCGCGTCGACGAGCCGGGCCGACTCATCGGTCGCCGACCACCGATGGATCGGCCGCCCCCCGATGCTCTGGCACCCGATCGGGGTCGGCCCGGTTCGCGCTCGCAAGCAGGAACGCCGAGAGCGCGTAGGACATCCACCCCTGACACCAGCGCATCAGCGTCACCCGTTTCGTGTGGTATCGATACTGCCGGTAGTAGAACCGCCCCTGTTCGGGCTGGAGGTTCGCCAGTACCCACCGGAGGATCCGCTCCGCGAACGCCAGTTCGCCCTCGCGGGTAAACACCAAGATTCCCTGCGTGCTGGCGTGAATGTCGCGAGGATAAGCGTTTTCCTCGTCGAAGTTGGGTGCGCCGTCCAGTTCGAACAACTCCGTTCGGTAGAACTCGAGGGCGGTCTCCAGCGCGTCGGCGTACCGGTCCGCGTCGACGACGTCGCGATAGCGCTGGAGACACTCGATGATGAAGCCGTTGTGGTGGCTGTCCATCGAGAGGTGGGAGGCAGAGGCCGGCAGCCGGTAGGGCCACCCGCCGCGGTCGGTCTGGTTGGCGACGACGTGATCGAGGATCTTCGTCGCCCGCTCGCGGTAGTCCTCGTCGCCGAAGTAGTCGTAGAGTTCGACGAGCATCCGCGCGCCCAGCGCCGCGGAGTTGAGCGTGTAGGAGTCGTCCGGGTGGTTCATGTGGTAGTCGATCTTTGCGCCCTCCGGCACCTCCCGGTAGTTCAGGTCCTCGACGAGGAAGTCGCGTGCGGTCCGGGCAATCTCCGCGTATCGCTCGTCGATTCGGGCAGCGCGCAACAGCGCGGTCACCGCGTAGGCGGTCGAGACGATGTCGGGATCGCTCGGTTCGCCCTTCGTGTGGAGATGCTGGATCTCGTGTCGATGCCCCCCGCAAAACCCGCTGTACCCCTCACATCGTTCGGCGACGAGCCAGTCGGCGAGCCGTTCGGCCTCCGCGAGCGGGTCGAACCCCGGCTCGCTCGCCGGGTCCCACTCGGTTCCGAGGTCGTGATAGTTCAGATTCGCCATCGCGAACAGGCCACCGCCCTTGAAGTTGCGTCGGAGTTCGACGCGAAACAGCGGCCTGACGTCGACCGGCGTCCGTTTGACCGTCTCCTGGACGGCGAGGTTGAGCCACTTGTTCTCGACCGGCAGCGCCTGCAGGAGCTGGCTGCTCATCCCGTCGCCGTAATCGGGTCCGACGTAGTCTCGCTCCCGGGCGTACGCGAGCGTCGACTCGAGGACGGGGCCGTATCGCTCGAGCGCTCGAGCGGCCGTCCCCGATCTGTTTTCCCCCGTCGAATCGCCCGCTGGGTCGGCGGACCGGGAGGAGACGGTACTCGAGAGTCGCCGGACGCCGATCCGCGGAATGTACTCGGACTGCATCTGTCTCCGCCCTCCCGCCGGCAGGCCATTATTATACGGCGGCTACCCTTTCGAGCGGCCGTGCCGGCGATCGATCGGTTCGGTGAACTCTCCCGGTGAAACTGGTATGAGCGAGATAACAATTGCAGTGACGGTCCCACGTACGGATATGGATCCGGGTGGTCCGTGACATGAGATACCTGTTCTTTACGAATACGCCAGCACACGTACACCTGTACAAACACGCCGTCGCGACGTTGCGCGAGCGGGGCCACGACGTCCTCGTCCTCGCGCGGGACTACACCTGTACACTCGACCTGCTCGAGTGGTACGACCTGCCCTACGAGGTCTACGGCTACTGTGATACGTCGAAGGGGTCGCTGCTGAGCCGGCTGCCGGCCCATTACCTCCGGGCGATCCGGCGGGCCAGACGGTTCGATCCCGATCTCGTCTTCGGGATGGGGGGCTACGCGGCTCACACGGGGGCCCTGCTCCGGACGCCGACGGTATTGCTCATCGACTCCGAGCCGGCGTCGTTCGACCACACTGTCTCGACGCCGTTCGCACGGGCGATCCTCACGCCGAACACCTTCCGCAAGGACCTCGGGGAGGATCACTACGTGTTCCCGGGGCTCAAGGAGTGTGCGTACCTCCATCCCGAGGTCTACGAACCGAACCCCTCGGTCCGCGACCGACTCGGCGTCGGCGAGGCGGAGCCGTACGTCCTCCTCCGGCTCAACGCCTTCGGCTCCCAGCACGACGTCGGCAAGGACGGCATCTCGAGCGAGCA
This sequence comes from Natrinema sp. H-ect1, assembly GCF_041821105.1. Taxonomy (NCBI): domain Archaea; kingdom Methanobacteriati; phylum Methanobacteriota; class Halobacteria; order Halobacteriales; family Natrialbaceae; genus Natrinema; species Natrinema sp. H-ect1. The sequence continues at coordinate 90,444 of NZ_JBGUBA010000008.1, forward strand.
GTGTCGCCGCCTCGTCGAGCGACTGAGCGACGACGCGACGGTCCTCGTCTCCGACGAGGGGAACGACGTCGACCTTACGGGCCTGCCGGCACGGTCGTTCGATCTCCATCCCGCCCTGATGCACGACGCGCTCGCCGAGGCAACGCTGCTGGTCGCCGACACCCAGACGATGGTCACCGAGGCCGCCCTGCTCGGTACGCCGGCGGTCCGATCGAACTCCTTCGTCGGCGACGCCGACATGGGCAACTTCGTCGCGCTCGAGAACCGAGGGCTGATCCACAACGTCGCCCGTTTCGACGCCCTCCGCGATCGGGCAACGGCGGTCCTTCGCGACGAGGGCGTCGACGAGGCGTGGCAACGGCGTCGCCACGATTACCTGGCCGAGACGATCAACCTCACGGACCTGCTCGTCGACGTCGCGACGGCCCGCGGTCGCGTCGACGACATCGATACCGTCCGGCAGTTCGACCAGCCGGCGACCGACGATCCGAACGCGCCCGTCGGCGTCGGCAGCGACTGACCCTCGATGTAACGGCGTCTAGATGCCCAGAATGGCCGGGACGAGAACGGTCGCAGCGACCGACAGGACGAGCCCGTTGATGAGCGCTGGAATCACGAACCGCTCACCCGAAACACGCTGAATCAACGGGAGCGTGACGTCCATCGTCGTTGCGCCACCTGGTGCGATACTCGTTACCCCACCGAGATACTTGGCGACGGCTGGTAGCACCAGGAAGGTAACGATCTCCCGAAAGAGATTCGCGAGAAACGCGATCGTCCCCAGTTCAACCCCGCCGAGATCGAAGACGACGACACCCGCGTAACTGTACCATCCGAACCCTGCTGCGACCGCTGCGGCGTGGGTGACTGGCATGCCGATAACCGCCCCGAGCAACACGCCACCGAGAATACTCCCGACGGCCACGGCCACCGGAATCAGGAGGACACCCCAGCCAATCCGGACGATATGACTCACGGCCTCGGTATCGCCGCCAACTGTAATACCGACGCCGAACAGCAGCGCCAGGAGCGCGTAATCGGAGATCGAGACGATACGTGTGATGACGTGTTCCGGAAGCCCGACGGCCGAGAGTCCGAGCCCGACGGTAAGCGAGACGACGATGAGGCCCGTGACCTTCCAATCGAAGCCACCAGCGTCTAGTTCCGACGGTGTGTCCGGCCGAGTGACGGTCCCATCGGCCGAGGCGGATTCCGGATCGCCGATCGACGTGGCCGTGATGAGGAGGTAGACACAGCCGACACTTCCAATGATACTGCCCAGACACAACACGAGGGCGGAGCCGCCGATCGTATTCAAATCCTGTAGAATCTGCTCGTCACCGCCGAGTTGTGTCCCGATCGAAACGAGCAAGACGGCGAGACCGCTGAAGATAATGGCATCACCGATCTCCTGAATCCGGTGCAGAGCGGTGTAGTATCCGACCAGACTACCGACTACCAGTGCGAGCAGGAGCGTTCCGATACTCATGGTGCTTCCCGAGCCAATACGGTATACCGGGATTTCATCGATGGTCGTTGCATCGTTTGCTCGTGGTCACGAATACAATTGCTTCTCGCTACTGGTTCGTTGTTCGACGTATTCTCGCGTTTCGCCCTGTAACACGTATTCCGTTCGTTGAAGCGCGTCGATCGACCCCGAACCGGTCACGAACATCGCCGTCCGTAACTCGGCGATCAGGTCCTCGACGCGCTCGATAACGGCGTCCGGGCCGTTCGTGGCCGGTTTCAGGAACGGTTTCGCCAGCCCGCCGGCACGGGCACCTACCGCGATCGCTTTGGCCACGTCTAACCCCGTCCGCACACCGCCACTCGCGATCACGCAGTCGTGTTCGGCGACACACTCGAGCGTACTTGCAGCGGTCGGGATGCCCCAGTCACGGAACAGGGTCCCGATCCGTTGCTGGCGTGGTTCGTTCGCGGTAGCCGCACGGTAGGCTTCGATCCCGGACCACGTCGTACCGCCTTTGCCGGCGACATCGATCGCGTGTACACCTGCCGCGGACAGCTTTCGGGCAGTCTCCCCGGAAATCCCGTTGCCGGTCTCTTTGACGATGATCGGAACCGAGAGATCCGCAGCGACACGTTCGATCGCAGCCAGACAGTCCCGCCCGTCGACGTCGCCTTCGGGTTGGACGGCTTCTTGGAGGAAGTTCAGGTGGACCGCGAGCGCGTCCGCCTCGATCATCGCCACTGCGCGCTCGACGGTTTCGATGTCGTACTCTCGAAGCTGTGCGGCACCGAGATTCCCGTAGATGAACGCGTCGGGCGCGACGTCGCGGACGACGGTATACGACTCGAGGACGCCGTCGTCGTCGAGTTCGAGGCCAGCCCGCTGGCTTCCAAGCCCCATAGCGATGCCCGTCTCGCTGGCAGCACGGGCCAGTGCCCGATTGATGGCCGTGGTGTTGCGGTGCCCGCCAGTCATGCTCTCGATGAAGATCGGGGCCGACAACTCGTGTCCCAGAAATTCGATAGCGGGGTCGATCGCGTCGTAATCGAGTTCCGGCAGCGCGTCGTGGACGAGGTGTACGTCTTCGAAGCCCGTTCCCGTGGTTTCGACGTCTCGCTCCTGCACGATCCGGATATGATCGTCTTTTCTATCTTCAGTCTCCGACGAGCCCTGCTCCGTCATTAGTCGAACTTGCAAAAGGGATGGCAAAAGGGTACTGTTATTCTGATTCACCCTGACCCGGCTAACTCTGGAATGACGTGTCCCTTCCCGCGGTGTCCGCTGTATGCAGTACAACCTTCAGCTCGATTTCTGACTCGACGGACGGGTGGTACGCGGGACTCCATCGAGAGGAGAGTAGCCGCTGAACGTCATGCTCCCCTGATCGCGCGACGCCATCGCGATCAGCGCGTACACCGTCTTGGAAACCGGTCTTCCGCGGCCGCGGATGCCGCCGCTATCGGTCGCGCAGTCTGGTCGTCGCCAGCCAGCCAAGGCCGATGACTGCCCCCGCGGCGAGGCCCGCCCCGAGTCCGAGCAGGCCGAGCGAATCCGACCCACTGCCGGGTGCCGGCGCGACCGCGACGGCCGAAGGCGCGGTTACGTCCGCCTCGAGCCGGTACGCACCGTCGGACTCCGCGAGGACCGTGGTGTCGGCCTCAGCCCACCCGTCAGCGGTCTGCTCGTAGAGGACGATATCCTCCGGCTCGAGGCCCAACTCCTCGAGTCGGTCCTTCTGGACGGTAACGGCAACCGTCCCGGAGGCGTCGGCGGCGCCCGACTCGTTCGTGATGGTTAGATACGACAGCGCCTCGACGCCGTCGGGGCCGCTCCCGGAGAGTTCGGAGAACCGGCTCTCGAAGCCGATCGACGCCTCGCCCTCGAGGCCGGTCAGCTCGACGCCGTCGAACCGGACGCCGTCGTCGGTCCCGCGGGTCGGCTGCAGGAAGACGCGATCCTCGGGCGCGGCGTCGGTCACCCTCGCGGTGATTCCGCCGTCGGTTCGCTCGTACGTGACCGACGGATCGTCGCAGGTGCCGGTCCGGATCGTCACCGGCTCCTCGAGGGAGGGCAGTTCCGTCCGCCGGTTGCCGTCGCCGGCCGCGCCGGAGAGGACGTCCCACTGTTCGATCTCGCCGTCGCCGTCGAAGTCGGGGTCATACAGTTCGCTGCGCCGGTCGGCGAACGCCGAGTCCTCGTTGAAGCCCGGCCGGATAGTCACGGCGAACTGACCGTCGAGCCCGCCCCGGATCGCGCCGCCGTCGGTCCGCCCCTCCTGAAAGATCCAGGATGCGGACGTCCAGCCGTCGCCGCGGTCGAACTCGTCCATCCGCGTTTCGGCCGTGTAGTTGTCGTCCTGGACGACCCACTCGCTCTCGGCGGGCAGGCCGGCGATCTCGTAGGTGACCAGTCCACCGGGCGTCTCGCTATCGAGGCGGCCGTGGACCGTCACGAGACTCAGCCCCTCGGGGCCCTCGTGGAGGAACAGGGCGGACGTGTTGTCTCGCTGGAGGTGGGTCGTCCCGTAGGAGCTGTAGAAGCGGTCAGTTCCTTCCGGATGGGTCTCGTGGCTGCGATACTCGTAGAACGATTCGACCGATTCGCCCGAGGACAGCGGCTCGATCGGCTGACAGAACGAGCCCTGTTCGACGACGTAGCCGTCGGCCTGCTGCGTGTCCGCCTGTGCGATCGGCGAGCCGGACTGGCCGGCGACGCCGCCGACGCTACTGAGGAGCAGTAGTGCGGTGACGACGACCGCTGCCGCGCCCGTGGGGAGTCGTAAACTCATGATTTTACCTGTGTGAATCGAAATTCGGCGGGGTCGGTTTCGGCGCGATGCGATCCGTCGGAGTCGCCCTCGAGCGCCGCCTGCAGCGCCCGCGGTGGGCCGATCCAGGCCCCCAACTCCCGCGCTCGCTCGATCAGCCAGCGATACAGCGTCCGGTAGCCGGGAAACTCCCGGTCGCTGAAATAGCGTGGATGCCAGAGAACGGTCATGACAGCCCCGTTTTCCGCCGCCTCCGTCAACAGCCGCTCGCAGGTTTGACGGGCCCCACAGGGCTGGCTGTCGGGATCCGGAAGCGCCTGCTCCATGATCGTCAACGGAAAGACGAGGAAGTCGTCACCGAACGGCCGGATCGGGTCGTAGCCTGCGTGAAACCCACACTCGGTACTCGAGCCGAGGCTCGCGTCGTACTCGAGACCGATCGCCCGGTGGTAGCGCCACGTCTCGGGGACCGACAGCCGCAGGTAGTGTTGGCGACCGCCGGCGATGGGACCATCGAGAACGTCCTCGAGGGTCGCTTTCTCCTCGCGCAGCCGCTTGGGCTCGTCCGCGGAGTGATAGGAGCCGTGGAGGCCGACCTCCCAGCCGCCCGAATCGAGGTCACGGATGACGCCGGCGATCCCGTCGCCGGTCACGTCGTAGCGGCCGAGGTGCTGGACCCAGTTGACCGGCGCGAACCACTCCCGGACCGGCCGATCGGCAAGCAGGTGCTGTTCGTTCAGGAAGTAAAACGCCGAGCGTACCCCTAACTCGTCCTCGAGGGCCATGATCTCCTCGAACTGCCAGTAGGGGTTGTCCCCGGAGACGGCGGTCCGGAGGTGATGTGTCGGTCGCTCCTGGAGGGCATAGTACAGCGACCGGATCCCCTTGAACGGCCGGTCGACGTCGTGGGTCAGACAGAGGGCGAACGAGGCGTCGCCGGGGGGATCGACCTGCGCCCGCGGGAGGTCGGCGACCCGGTCGAACGTCGCGTCCGACGAGGGGTCGTCGTCGGTCGCTACCTCCGTCTCGGCTCGCCCTCGAGTGGGTGTCTCAGCCATCGTCGACGTGTCGCTCGAGCGTCGTGACGATTCGCGCCGCTGCGTTGCCGTTCCCGTAGAGGTCGGGCTTGGCGGGCGGGTTCTCGGCGGCCCGGACGGCGTCGACGATCCGGTCGGCGTTCGCCCCGACGAGGTCGTTCCAGCCGGCGTCGACCGTCGCCGTCCACTCCGTCCGATCCCGGAGGGTGACACACGGCGTGTCCAGATAGAACGCCTCCTTCTGGACGCCGCCCGAGTCGGTCGCGACGCAGGTCGCGCCTTCGACCAGCCCGATGAACCGGGCGTAGCCGACGGGATCGACGACGCGAACGGCCGCGGTCAGTCGCTCCCAGAGGCCGTAGTCGTGGAGCGCGTCGATGGTCCGCGGGTGTGCCGGGAAGACGACCGGTCGCTCGAGTCGCGTCAACCCGTCGACGATCGCCTCGAGACGATCGGGGTCATCGGTGTTTTTCGCCCGGTGGACCGTCGCGAGGACGTACTCGTCGGGAACCGACGGCTCGTCGCCGCCCAGCGTCTCGAGGCGATCGCGGATCGCCAGCAGCGTGTCGTACATCACGTCCCCCGGTACGGAGACGCCCTCGGTGATTCTCTCCCGCTCGAGGGTCCGCTTTGCGTCCGGGCCGGGCGCGAACAGGAGGTCGGCGGCGTGGTCGGTCAGTCGGCGGTTGACCTCCTCGGGCATCGACCGGTCATGTGAGCGCAGTCCGGCCTCGACGTGTGCGAGCGTCGCCGACGACTTGGCGGCCACGAGTGCGCCCGCCAGCGTCGAGTTCGTGTCCCCGTAGACGAGGACGACGTCGGGTGATTCGTCTTCGACGACTCCCTCGAGTGCCGTCATCATCTCGGCGGTCTGGGTCGCGTGGGGGGCCGACCCGACGCCGAGGTGGTACGCCGGCTCGGGGAGGGCGAGTTCGTCGAAAAACACCGCGGAGAGTTCGGGATCGTAGTGCTGGCCGGTGTGGACGAGGCGTTCGTCGTGGGCGTCCCGAAGCCGTCGCGAGACGGCCGCAGCCTTGACGAACTGCGGTCTGGCACCGACGACCGACACCACCTTCATTCGCCGTTCACCTCCGTGGCCCGCTCGCGGCCGGCGGACGGGCGATCGTCGGCTCGCGGGCGCGTCTCGAGTCCGTCAGCGGGCCGTCGGCGGGTCCCGACGGGGAGCGGGCCGCTCCGAGTCTGACCTCTATTCATTGTCTGTTTGACCGATTACGTCTCAGCACAGACACGGTGTTAGTAAATAGTCGCATACCGGAGAGTCCCGATCGACGACGGGTCGCGGCCGACGGAACCGAAACCGGCCGATCAGGAGCTGAAACCCCGATCTCGACTCGTCACGGCTGTCGGAATACGGGCTCGAGGGAGGCGGACACGCGCCGACCGAACCGACGTTCCGACCCGCTCGAGGCGTCTCGCGGGACAGTCGTCTCGGTATCGGCCGGCTCCGATCCGTCGGCTCGGCGGGCGATCGATGTGAGTCGATCGGATCCGATGAGCGTTAGCGCGCCGACCACCGCGGTTGCGATCGCGATCAGTAGCTTCTGCCGTATCATCGTCTCACTCGAGACACACGCGTTCGACCCGCCGACTGCGCTGACGACGATGCCGACTACGGGTGCGTGCCTACGAACGGTCACCGGTGCCGACACTATTAATTATATATGTGTTTCTCCGCGGACGGGGCTCCTTGTCGCCCCGTAGCACTCACCTACCGACGATAGGATCCTGCTACCGCTCGCGTCTCGATGTCGACTGCCCCATCGACGACGAACTCGTTCGGTCTGCCCGGTCGTCCGGCCCCGATAGTGTCGTCGTGACAACAGCACCCATACCCTTTTCGGGTTCTAACACTAACGCATACCAGAACAGTCGTATGGAGATGAGTGATCTCTCGTCCGTGTTGCTCGAGCATGCTCGGGAAAAGCTCGTGGTCGTCGACGCGGCTGGCACGTACGTCTACGTCAACGAAGCCAGTACCGAGATCGTCGGCTACGAGCCGAGTCAACTCGTCGGTGACCGTGCCATCGAGTATGTTCATCCCGACGACAGAACGGCCGTTCTCGAGCAGTTCGAGGCCGTGATCGAAGCGACGGGGTCGTCGGCGACGGTTCGCTACCGACACGCGGCCGCGGACGGCGGGTGGGTGTGGCTCGAGAGTCGGTTCACGAACCCCCCAGACGAGGGCATCGAGGGCTGTGTCGTGAGTTCGCGCGACATCTCCGAGCAGGTGGCTGCGGAGCAGGAACGCCGCGACGCGGAGAGCCGCTTGCGGACGATCGCCGGTACGGTCGGCGACGTTCTCTGGATGTTCGACGGGGACTGGGAAGAGGTCCTGTTCGTCAACCCCGCGTACGAGGCCGTCTTCGGCCAGCCAGTGTCGACCCTCGAGGCCGACCCACAGGCGTTTCTCGACGTCGTCCACCCCGACGACACTCCCTGTGTCAGGGAGGCGATGAAACGGGCAGCGAGCGGCGAATCGGTCGATATCGAGTACCGGGTCAACCCCGCGGCCGACTACGGCCGCTGGGTCTGGGTCCGCTCGGAACCGATCCTCGAGGACGGCGATGTCGAGCGGATCGTCGGCTTCTCCCGGGATATCACCGACCGACGACGGCGCGAACGTCAACTCGCGGTCATGGACAACCTCCTGCGACATAACCTCCGCAACGACATGTCCGTCATCCTCGGCAACGCCGAGTGCATCGCCAGCGAGGCATCGGAACCTTCCCGCGGGCGCGCGGAGATCATCCGAACGCAGGGACAGGAACTCTTAGAGAGCGCGGACAAACAGCGCGAGATCATCGAGTTGCTGACCGAGCGGTCGGTCCCGGAACCCATCGACCTCGTCCCGGTCGTCACCGACGCGGTCGACCGGATCCACGACTCGTATCCCGACGCGACGATCGAGACGAACCTGCCGGATGCGGCGACCGCCCGCGCTCTACACGAGGTCGAACTGGCAGTGACGGAACTGCTCGAGAACGCCGTTCGCCACGGCTCCGACGGGTCGACGGAGCTGTCGGTGACCGTCCGTACCCGGTCGGACGGGGTCGATATCGTGATCCGCGACGACTGCCCGCCGATTCCGGAGGTGGAGTTTCGCGTCCTGACCGGCGACTGGAAGATGGACGACGTCTATCACACCTCGGGGCTGGGGCTGTGGCTCGTTCACTGGGTCGTCGACCTCTCGGACGGCCACATCGCCTTCGAACGCGCCGAGGGGGGAAACACGGTCACCGTGTCGCTGCCGCGGGACTCATAACGGCCGACCGTCACCCCGAGTCGTGCCTGCGGTTCGCGACCGGAATCACTCCATGTAACCCAATCCTTTCAGCCGGTCTTCGACGTCGTCGAAGTCCTCGTCGACGTCGTCGCCAGTATCGATCTCGGTGACCGCCGTCCGTTCGACACGGCTCGTCGCCGGGGTACTCGTCTCCGCGAAGGCGTCGAACAGGACCCGCCCGTCCGCGTTCTTCGGGACCGGCTCACCGATCCCGTGTAGCAGGGTCGGCGCGATGTCGACGACTCGAGCCCCGCGCAGGGTCGCGCCGGGGTCGATCGACGGCCCCCGACAGAGGACGATCCCCTCGCTGCGGTGACTCGCGTCGTAGGTCCCGGTGTCGCCCCGCACCTCGTCGGCCATCCCGCTGCGGGACTCGTAGACGCCCCGCCCGCCGACCACCAGGTCCGGCGAGTCGTCGTCGGTCGGGAACAGTTCGTCCCCGTCGCGGACCTCGAGCAGCGGCTCCCCCGTCTCGTCGGTCACCGACTCGAGGGCGGCCCTGACGTCGGCTTTCACCTCGGGAACCTCCGCCGGCGAGACGGCGCCGCCGTCGAAGCGATCGGTGTCGTTGATATAGCAGTTGCCGGTGTCGTGGACGAACGCGACGGTCCGATCGAAGTCGACGTCGTAGAGGGCGTGATCGCCGGGGATCTGCTCGGCGACGGAGTCGACCAGCCGCCGGGGCAGCGACTGGACCAGCGTCTCCTCGGTGATCCCGACGCGGCTGAGCGCCCCCGTGATGGTGTCCCGCGAGATACCGAGACTGGCGAGCGCACCGCGGGTCCCGTCGTCCTCGCGCCTGGCCAGATACCCCTCCTGCTCGAGGATCCGGTTGGCGTAGACGAGTTCCTCGATCGGGCCGAAGCCGTGGTCGGAGACGACGTAGAGATCGGCGTCGTGATCGTCGGTGTAGGCCATCATTTCCCCGAGAATTTCGTCTAACTGCTTGTAGTGTGCCAGCAGCCGATCCATCTCCCAGACGAGATGCTGGAAGCGGTCCGGTGCGGTAAAGACGAAGAAAAACAGCTGCCAGTCGTCGCCGGCCCGTTCGAGTTGTAACTCGAGGAGTTCGCGCCGATTTGTGAGCATCTCCTCGACGGCAACCTCGAACTCGTCGGGGCGGTTGGCGTACTCGGGGTAATCGAGGCTGATCTCGTAATCGGGGATCCGCGACTCGATCTCCGCGCTCAGTTCGGGCGGGTGTGTGAACTCTCGGTCCGTCGCGGGCGTCATCATCCCGGTCACCATCGAGCCGTCGATCTCGCGGGCCGGATACGTCATCGGGACGTTGCCGACGTGGGCCGGGCCGAGCTGGTCCCACAGGGCCGGCTGTGCCAGGTCCCGGCTCGTGTACATCTCGTGGCTGTACTCCGATGAGAGGTTCTGAAAACCGTATATCCCGTGTTTGTCCGGCCAGACGCCGGTCGCGATCGACGGCCACGCAAGCGGCGTCGTCGGCGGCTGGGTACTCTCGAGTGGGCCGGCGGCGCCCTCCTCGCGCATCCGGGCGAAGTTCGGGAGTTCGCCCTCGTCGCTCCATCGCTCGATGAGTCGCCACGGGACGCCGTCGAGTCCGAGTACGAACGCTCGCTCGGAAGGGGGTATAGATCCGCTCATGATTGGGTTTTGAAGTGTCTGCGACGCCTGCTATCCCGGGAATCGCTCGATGAGCGTTTTGTTATAGAGCGTGTTCAGGCAGTGTCGCGTCGACCCGGTCCCTGTTCGGTTCGGTTAACCCGGTGGCGACCGCGGCTCGTCTCGCCGTTGCGGGCTCGTCGACGGGCAACGACGCCGGTCCCGATTCCGTCGCCGGCAAGAGATCCATAACAAAGTCATCCCGTCGGAACCGTCCAGATATGAAACGCGTCCAACCGTGGTGGGATCCGTGGGCAGCGTCGTAATCTCGCTCGATGCGGAACTCGGCTGGGGGTTTCACGATCTCGTGACGCCGCCGGCCGAACGGGTCGAGGCCGGCCGTCGCGGCTGGTCGGTCATGCTCGAGCTACTCGAGGAGTTCGAAGTGCCGGCGACCTGGGCCGTCGTCGGCCATCTCATGCTGGATAACTGTGATGGGGTTCACGACGATCATCCGGCTCCGGAGGGGTGGTTCGCCCGCGAACGGGACGAGTGGGCCGACCGCGAGGACCTGCGATACGGCCCTGACCTCGTTGCCGACGTCCTCGCGGCCGACGCCGACCATGAGTTCGCCAGCCACACCTTTTCGCACGTGTTGTTCGGTCGCCCCGAAACCGACCGGGAACTCGCGGTGGCCGAACTCGAGCGCAGTCGCGAGATCGCGGCCGACTGGAACCGATCGATCGACACCCTGGTCTATCCCCGCAACGACGTCGGCCACCGCGACGTCCTGGCCGAGCAGGGGATTACGGCCTATCGCGGGCGGTCCCCGACCCGGGACGGCGTTCGCGGCCTGTTCGACTCGACGGTCCGGGATCGATCGATGCTCGTGGAACCGGTCGTCGACGAGTACGGGCTGGTCAACGTTCCGGCCTCGCTATTCCTGTTCGGGTTCGAAGGGGCTGCCCGTACCGTCGCCGAATCGATCTGGGCGGACCCGATGGTCGAACTGGCCCGTCGCGGTATCGACGAGGCTGCCCGCACCGACGGGCTCTTTCACATGTGGCTGCACCCGAACAACCTGACCGACGAGCGAGACGACCGTCGCATGCGGGCGATCCTGTCGTATCTCGACCGCCAGCGGGCCGCAACGGACCTCCGGGTCGAGACGATGGCCGACGTCGCCGATCGGGTCGCGCCCGAGTCGGGGTTTAGCGAACGGGCAACGGCGAGCTGGCAGTGAGCGGCTGAAAGGGAGCGCTACACGAAAGCTCGACGAAACGTACGACGGCGATAACAAAGCCCGCTGGCGGCCCCGTTTCGGGCAGATGACTCCACCGCTTCTGAATCGCTGGACGGACTCGAGTACGCTCTCGCTCGGTATCCTCGGCGTCGGCAACATCGGCATGGTACACCTGAAATCGGCGGCGGCGATGCCGTCGGTCGAGGTCGTCGCGGCCGCCGACGCCGTCCCGGGGAACCGCGAGCGGGCGGAACGGGCCGGCGTCCCGCGGACCTACGACGATTATACGACGCTGCTCTCGGCCGAGGACGTCGACGCGGCGGTCGTCGCCCTCCCGCCCTTTCTCCACGCCGACGCCGTCGAGCGGGCCGCCGAGGCCGGCGTCGACGTCTTCGTCGAGAAGCCGCTGGCCCGCTCGACCGAGGAGGCCGACCGGCTCCTCGAGACGGCCCGCGAGGGCGATATCGCCGTCGGCGTCGACCACACGCTGCGCTACCAGCCGGACATGCAGGGCGTCAAGGCGGCCTACGACGAGGGCAGCGTCGGTCACGTCCCCTACGCCTCGATCACCCGACTCAACGACGGGCCGCTCGGCCGACCGCCGGCCGAGGACGCCCCCGCGTCCTGGCCGCTCGACGCCGACGCCGCCGGCGGCGGCTCCCTGCTGGAACTCGGCGTCCACTGTTTCGACGTCCTCGAGTGGCTGTTCGGCGACCTCGAGGTGCGGGACGCGTCGATGGGACGAAGCCTCGAGACCGACGTCGAGGACGCGGCAACGGTCCTCATGGCCGCCCCCGAGACGGAGACGACGATCACGCTGCACTGTGGCTCCTATCAGTGGGAGCAACTCCCCGAGGTCAACACCCGGCTCCGCCTCGAGGGCGTGACGGGGACGATCAGCAACGACGACTACCTGCCGGGGAACTTCTACGCCGACGCGGCCAAGTCGGCGCTCTCGAACGTCGCGAGCCGATTCACGAGCGACGAACCCGACGTCTTCGGGCCGACGTTCTACCTGCAGGCCCACTACGACGCGCTGGCGGACTTCTGTGACGCGATCCGCGAGGGCGAGCGCCCGCCCGTCGACGGCGAGGCCGGCAGACGGACGCTCGCGCTGGCCGAACGGGCCTACGAACTCGCGGCCGCCGAAGCGGGCGAGACGGACGGTGAAGCGAACGAGACGGACGCAGGCGCGGACGACCGCGGGACGCCGGAGGTGACGCGATGAGAACCGAGGCGGTCCGCGCCGCCCGAACCGACGACGCCGATCGCCGCAGTGGCTGGGATCCCGACGTCGACGCCCGGCTGGCCGCCCTCGAGTCGCCGGTCCGGGATGTCCTCGGGCCCGCGCTCGAGGAACTGAGCGACGCCGAGCGGATCACGATCGTTCCCGACGTCCACTACCCGTTTCACCCCTCCTCGGGGATGGTGACCGACCCGGCGGTCGTAGGCGCGATCGTCGCCCGTCTCGAGGACCGGACCGACGCCGAGATCGCCGTCGCGGGCGCGACCGACGACCGGATCGACTTCGATCGGACCGCCGAGTACCTGGGCTATCCGGACCTGCTCGAGCGGTTCGACGCGACCCTCGTCGACCTGGCCGACGAGCCCCGAACCGGCGGCCTCAGCGGGGTCGAGGACGAACCGGTCGCGCTCTCGGTCCCGACCCGGCTCGCCGAGGACGCGGTCGTCGTCGTCCCGTCGCTGCGGCCGACCGCCGACGGGCCGGTCGCGGGCGCGATGCGGACCCTCGCCGCGCTGGTCGACTGCGACGCGGGTGCGGACCGGGCACCGGTTGCGGTCACCCGGTCGGTCGAACCGACTCTCGCCGTCCTCGACGCGACGGTCGCCTACGGCGGCGATCCGATCGCCGCGGACGCGCTGTTTGCCGGCTCGGCTCCCGCCGTCGATGCCGTCGCTACCTCCTTGCTCGGCCGCTCGCTCGAGGCCGATCCGGTGCTTTCGGCCACCCGTCGCACCGACGACCCGGTCACCGTCGACGGGGCGGGCGTCGACGTCGATCGCCTGCGAGGCCGGATCAGTGACGGTGCCCTCCCGCCGTCCGACGACCCCCACCCGGCCGTCACGACCGCGTACCGACTCTACGCGGCAGTAGCCGGCGACGCCGTCCCGCCACAGCTCGAGGGGGGTCGATAACCGTGTCCGCCGACGCCCCTACTGCGGCAGTCACCGGCGCGACGGGGTTTCTCGGCTCGCACCTCTGCGAGCGGCTGCTGGCGGATGGCTGGACCGTTCGTGGCCTCTGCCGGCCGACGTCGGAGCGGGGCGACCTCGAGGGCATCGACTGGCACGTCGGCGATCTCGCCAACGGGGAGACGCTGCGCGAACTCGTCGACGGCGCGGACGTGGTCTTTCACCTCGCGGGGATCGGACTCTGGAGCGCCGGCCCGGCGACGATCTGGGCGGTCAACCGCGACGGCACCGAGCGGCTCCTCGCGGCCTGTCGTGACGGTGACGTGGGTCGCGTCGTGTTCACCAGCACGGCCGGGACGCGCCGGCCGCAGGGCGACGCCGAGTTCGCCGACGAGACCGACGTGGCCGAGCCGGTCGGGGCCTACCAGGCCTCGAAGGCCGCCGCGGAGGAACTGGTCGACGACTACGCCGCCAACGGCGGCGACGCCGTCACCGTCCATCCGACCTCGATCTTCGGCCCCGGCGACGAGGCGTTCACGGCACAGTTGCTCGCGATGGGCGTCGAACCGACGATGCCGGCACACCTCCCCGGCGGGCTGAGCATCGTCGGCGTCGCCGATGTCGTCGACGGGCTGCTGGCGGCCACAGAGCGCGGCGAGAGCGGCGACCACTACATCCTCGGCGGCGAGAACCTCACCTACGACCGCGCCGTGTCCCGGATCGCCGACGTCGCCGACGGCTCCCCTGCGCGGATCCGCGTCCCCGCGACCGCGATCCGCGCCGCCGGCCCCGTCGCCGAGGTCGTCGACGCCGTCGCCGATCGCCGGGTGTTCCCCTTCGATCGCGACATGGCCGAGATGGCGACCCAGCGGCTGTTCTACACGTCGCGCAAGGCCAGCGAGGAACTGGGCTACGAGTACCGCCCGCTCGAGGCCCACGTTCCCGAGGCGATAGAATGGTATCGGGCGGCGGTGCAGTGACTACGAAACGGAACGCCGCTGACGACCGACCGTCGGACGGGGTTACGGCGGGTTTTCGTTCGAATTGAGGACCGCGGGATCGCCGGTCTCGAGCGCGTCCCACCAGCACTTGATAACCGCGAGCGTGACCAGTTCCGGCTCCTCGTGGGCGATACACGACTCGCGGTGTTCGGCCGGGGTCGCGGGCGGATGGAAGTGCTTGTCCGGCACTCCCGGCCGGATCTCCCAGCCGAACCGGAACTCGAGGTCGGCCTCGCTGTAGTGGTACTTGTATCCGTGGTTCGTCCACCACTGAACGTCGAACCGACAGCGATCGGTGTCGAAGCCGGCGGCGAGGGTCACCTGAAGTTCGACCGGGTCGATCGCGTCGGGAACGTACTCGACCGCCGAGACCAGTCCGTTCAGTCGGTCCCGAAAGACCCCTTCGACGGCGCGGAGCGCGTCCCAGTCGATCGGTCCCCGCTCGTCAGGCATTCTCCGTGTGTTCCGCACCGGTACTCATCGCGTCGACGAGTCGCGTCTCCACGAACGACCGGGCCGTTTTCGCGAACGCGAGATTCCGACGCGTCGTCTTCCATCGGGAGAGGTCGTCCCAGCCGTCCTCGTCGTCGGGTTCCAGCCGATCCACGAGTTCGTCGGGGCCCGTCGCGTCGTAGCGTTCCTGGAACTCCTGGATCCGCGCCTTCATCTCGCGGATCGAGCGCTCGAGTTCCGCTCGCGAGTGGTCGTCGGCCAGCCGCTGGACCCGCTCGAGCCGTCGCCGATCGGGATCGCGGCGGAACCGTTTCCCCGTGCCGGTCTCTTTCGTCGTCGCCCGTCCCGTCTCGGCGAGCGCCGTGAGGTGTTTGCGTGCGGTCGGTTCGGAGACGCGGGCGCGATCGGCGATCTCGCTCGCGCGCTGCCAGTCGGTCGTCCGCCCTAACACCGCGTCGACGCGTTCGAACGCCGTCGTCGCGGCCCGCCATTCCGTCTCCGCGGCGTCGTTGACCTCGTCGCCGGTATCCGTCTCCGGAAACGGCTCGAGGTCGGCGACTCGTGGACCGTCCTCGCTCATACGCCACCGTACGTGCCGGTAAAAGATATGTTTTCCCCAGAAAAATATACTTGGGACGGACGTCGAAGGCGAGACCGACGCCTACTCGAGCCGTCCCGTTCCCACGACGCGCCGCTGTTCGCCTTCGGGCTCGGTATCGATCACCGTGTCCGCGACCCGCTCGTAGACCTCGAGCAGCCGGTCCGCGGTTCGATCGATGCTGACCTCGCGGGCGGCCGCGCGGCCGTTCGATCGCTCGCCGCGCTCGAGGACCGCGAGCAGCCCCTCGACGAGTTCCTCGTCGCTCGTCGCGACGACGGAGGGGTCAACGCCGGCCAGCCGTTCGGGGACATCGCCGACGTCCGTGGCGACGACGGGCAGGTTGCAGGCCAGCGCCTCTTTGACGGAGTTGGGCGAGCCCTCGCTGTCGGACGTCAAAAGCAACGCGTCGGCGGCGTTCATGTAGTCGGCGACGGCATCGTGGTCGACGCCGTGGACGGTCCGGAGCCGCACCGGTTCCTCGCGGAGGTTGTCCACGACGGAGACGATCCGCTCGGCCCGCGGGTGGTTCTTGACCCCGCGAGCGGGCGGGTACGGAAAGAGGATATCGCGGCCCTCGTCGTCCCAGCCGACCCGTGCTTTCGCCCGCGCCTGCGGCTCGGGCCGGAATCGCTCGAGATCGACCCCGTCGGGGATCACCGTACACTCCCGTCCGAGCGCCTCGCGCATGCGCTCGGACATGACGACGACCGCGTCACAGAACGGCGCGGCCGCCTTGCTGATGGGGGCGACGGGGCCGTGGACGTCCGATCCCCACAGCGAGAGGACGGTCGGGGTGCCGAGCCCCGCCAGCGCCAGCGGTGCCGTCAGCCCGTAGTGGGCGTGGATCAGGTCGTAGCCGGCCGCCGCCTTGCGGACGACCCGCGGGACGGTCCGGACGTAGTCGACGGGCCGCCGATCGGTGTCGGCGGCGACCTCCCCGGCCACCGACAGCGTCGTAAAGGAGACGCCGCGTTCCTCGAGCGCGGCCTGTTGCTGGGTCATGAACGGGGCGTCGGCGTACGTCGTGAGCGTGAGGACCTCCATCTCGACTGCGGGGGACGACGGCCCGGAGCCGCTTTGTTAGCCGCGGCGCTCGAGGCCGTTTTCCTTCACGTACAACGGGACGTGCCGATCGCATCTCGAAATTTCGCCCAGCGACTACCTGTAGTAATGCGATTACAAAGCGTCGAGGGCGGCTACCTCCCGACGATGCGGATCCTCGTCCTGGCGAACACGCCGGCACACGTTCACCTGTATCGACACGCGGTCGACCGCCTCGAGCGGGCGGGCCACGACGTCCTCGTCCTCACCCGGGAGTACGCCTGTACGACCGACCTACTCGACTACTTCGGGATGCCCTATCGGGTCTACGGCCGCCACGAGACGGACGGCTACTCGCGGCTCGGGTTCGTCCGCGAACTGGGCGGGCAGTTCCTGACGATCGGGCTCGAGGCGCTGCGGTTCGATCCGGACGTGATCTTCGGCCGGGGGCCCTACGCGGCCTACGCCGGCACGCTCTCGCGAGCGCCGGTCGTCCTCGTCCTCGACGACGAACCCGGCGACTTCAACCATACCGTCTCCCGGCCCTTCGCCGACTGCATCATCTCGCCCGCCGTGACTCGCCGGGATCTCGGCGACGCCCACTACACGTTCGACGGCTTCAAGGAATGTGCCTATCTCCACCCGGAGGTGTTCGAACCGACCGGCGACGTCCGGGAGTACCTCGATGTCGACCCCGACGAGCCCTACGTCATCGTCCGGTTCAACGCGCTCGACGCGCTCCACGATACCGACCTCGAGGGGTTCCGGCCCGAGCAGCGCCGGGACCTGATCGAGCGGCTGAGTGAGTCGGCGACGGTCTTCGTCTCCGACGAGGGCGGCGAGTTGGACCTGCGAGACCTCCCAGCGCGGCCCTACGACCTCCATCCTGCCCTGATCCACGACGCGATGGCCGAAGCCGAGCTGCTGGTGGCCGACACCGGGACGATGGCCACCGAGGCCGCGCTGCTTGGGACCCCGGCGTTCCGATATCGGGGCACCGACGACCACGAGTACGGCGAGTTCCGGGCACTCGAGCGGGCCGGGCTAGCCGAACAGTTCGACGCCTACGACGCGGTCCGGGACCGGTCGCTCGAGATCCTCGCCGACGACGGGGCGAGCGACCGCTGGGAGCGCCGGCGGCGGGAGTACGTCGGCAGCCTGGTGAACCTGACCGACCTGCTGGTTGCGGTCGCGGAATCCCGGGGCTCGATCGCCCGGCTTGAGGGCGAGGCAAAGCGGGCGCTCCGCCCTCGATCGCACTCCCTGTGAGGTTCCGGACACTCGTTCAGTAATAATAATGTCGTACCGACAGTCGCGAAACACTTATGACTCGCTCTGGAATAGGAGCGATCACCACCCCGTTCTATGAGCCTCTCCACCCTCCTCGGTGACCTGTTCTCCGACGCGGAGTCGGGGACGGACGCCCCCGAACCCGCTACGGAGAGCGGGGAAGACGGGTCGGTCACCGTCCTCCACGAGTGTCGAAACTGTGGAACCAACGTCTCGGCCGAGACGAGCCGTTGTCCCGCCTGTGAGAGCCAGGAGATCGTCACCTACTCCATCGAGTAGCCCTGGCTCTCCCGGCGTCGACGACGCGGCTCGAGCCGCTGCTGTTGCTCTCGACTCCCTCTCACTCCCCTTTCTCCCTCGGCGCCGCGTCGCTACGGGTCCTGCCGTGCCGGCGCTCGATTCTCGCGGCTGACAGGCTCCGCATCGCCCTCGCGGTCGGCACACGGGCGCTCGAGGTCCTCGCTCGCCGCGGCGTCGAGTCTGATCGCGGAGCCGAGCGAGACGAGGCCGAGCATGGTGGCGACGAACGACGCGAGTCCGGCGGTGAACCCGTCCCCCTCGCGAGTCGCTCGGGCGGCCGACCCGGCTAGTCCGATCAGCCCGCCGGCCAGGCCCAGCGAGCCGACAGCGTAGTGGACGACGGCCGGGTTGAACGATCGGGCGACGTACTTGGTCTTCAGCCGCCAGCAGAAACTACGCAGCAACAGCAGGGAGACGAACCGGACGAACGGCACGTAGCGGATGCTGCTCTCCTCATCGCCGTAGACGGCCGACATGGGGACGTCCGCGACCCGGCGATCGGCGACGTTGAGGTGGGTCAGGATGTGGTTGAGGAAGCCGTACCGGTCGGTGATCGCCTCGAGGTCGAGGTCCTCGATCGTCTCCCGCGAGATGGCGGTGTAGCCGTTCTGCGGGTCGCCGATCGACCAGTAGCCCGACGCGAACTTCGAGAGGCCGGTGAGGACGGCGTTGCCGAACAGGCGGAACCTCGACATCTCCGCGCGGTCCGCGGGGCTGCGCAGCCGGTTGCCCTTCGCGTAGTCGGCCTCGCCCGTGGCGACCGGGTCGACGATCCGATCGAGGATCGCGGGGTCCATCTGGCCGTCGCCGTTCATCACGGCGACGACGTCCATCCCGTCCGCGGCGGCCCGCCGGTAGCCGGTCTTGACGGCCGCCCCGTAGCCGCGGTTTGCCTCGTGGCGGATCGGGACGACCCGGCGATCGTCGCCCCCGTCGGCCACGGCGACGGCCGGATCGGCACCCTCACTCGCCGCCCGCTCGTTGAGCCGCTCGGCGACCCGCTGAATCACGCTCCAACTCTCGTCCGGCGAGGCGTCGTCGACGGCGTAGATCCGATCGACGAAGTCGGGGACGGTCTCGATGACTCGCCCGACGAACGCCGCCTCGTCGTAGGCCGTGACGACAACGCCGATCCGCTTTCCCTTATACATCGGTTCCTCCGTCGGTCGTCGCCGGCGTCGTTTCGGCGTCGCAGCCGTCCGTTTCATCGCCCGCACGATGCCGGCCTCGAGGCGGTCGCCCGTCGCTCGAGCCCGCGAGGTCGTACTCCCGATGGTGCGTCCCCGAGAGGTCGACCGCGTCCCGGCCGTCGACGACGACCATCGGCTCGAGGGCCTCCCACGCGATTCGGTCGAACGCGGCGTGGGGCGTGACGACCACCGCGGCGTCGAACCCCTCGCCACGTAGTTCGTCGATCTCGACGGGCCGCGCGCCGTAGTCGACCGGATCGACGAGCGGGTCGACGCCCGCGACGTCGGCTCCGAACTCGTCCAGCGCGTCGATGACTCCCAGCGCGGGCGAGGCGCGAGTCTCCTCGACACCGGGCCGATACGTGATCCCGAGGACGACGACCGACGCGTCCGCGAGGTCGGTGCCCTCGCGGGCGAGTTCCCGCTCGAGGCGCTCGACGACGGTCGCGGGCATCCCGTCGTTGACCCGGCGGGCCGTCTCCGTCACGGCCATGGGCTCGTCGGTCCGACCGAGCAGGAAGTGCGGGTAGTAGGGGATGCAGTGGCCGCCGACGCCCGGCCCGGGGTCGTGGAGCTGGCACATCGGCAGGTCGTTGGCGGTGTCGATCGCCTCGCGCACCGAGATCTCGAGTTCGTCCGCGAGCCGGCCGAGTTCGTTGGCCAGCCCGATGTTGACGTCGCGGTAGATCCCCTCGAAGACCTTGACCGCCTCGGCGGTCGTCGCATCCGAGACGGGGTGGACCGCGTTGTCGGAGAGTTCGTCGTAGACGACGGCCGCGGCCCGGGTACTCTCCGGGTCGACGCCGCCGACGACCTTCGGGTACTGGCCGCGGATGTCCCGCAGGGCGGTCCCCGATGACGTCCGCTCCGGACAGAACGCCAGTCCGAACTCGTCGGGCGCGAGGCCGCTTTCGTTCGCGAGATGGGGCCGGAGGACGTCGCGGCAGGTCCCCGGCGGCAGCGTCGACTCGGCGATCACGAGATCGCCGGGGGCCAGTCCGGCCGCGATGTCGTCGGCGACCGACTCGACGGTCGTCAGGTCGGGCTCGTTCTCCGCGTCCAGCAGCGTCGGCACGATGATCACGTGGATCCGCGCCGCCGCGGCCGCCGCCTCGCCGTCGGTCGTCGCCGCGAGCCGCCCGGCCGCGACCTGCTCGGCCACCAGCTCGTCGAGGCCGGGCTCGCCGACGACGTGGCTCTCGCCGTCGACGACCGACTCGACCACGGCGGGATCGACGTCGACGCCGGTGACGTTCCCCGTCGTCTCGGCGTAAACCCCCGCCAGCGGCAGCCCCATTTTGCCCAGCCCGTAGACGGCGACGGGAACCTCGCCGTCCGTCAACCGTTCGCGCTGACGGTCCGGGGACAGCTGCGAACCGTAGAGCCCCTCGACGGTCGCCCCGGCTCCATCGTCGCGTTCGTCGTTCGATCCCGCGACCATCAGGCTTCCACCTCCCGGTCCTGGGGGAGCTCGTCGTCGGATTCGTCGGACGGCCCCGCAGCGAGCCGGTCGATCAACTGGACCGTCTCGAGGGCCGCGATCCCGTCGTCGGCGGTGACTTCCGGCACCGAGCCGGTCCGGACGGCGTCGAGAAACGACTCGAGTTCGTACCGGAGCGGCTCGCCGTTGTCGACGTGGGGCCGCTCGACGACGCTCTCGTGGCGGTAGCGGGGCTGGCCGTCGTCGGCGAGGTACTCGGGGTAGGAGTCGCGATGGATCAACACCGACTGCTCGAGGTAGTCGACCTCGACGAGACACTCGCGGGCGGTGACGGTCAGTTTCCGCACCTTCTTCTGGGTGACGCGGCTCGCGGTCACCGTGGCGATGGCGTCGCCGTACTCGAGCGTCGCGGTGGCGTAGCGGCCGTTCTCGGTCCCCATCGCGGCGACCGATCGGGGCCGTTCGCCAAGCAGCGCGCCGACGATGTCGACGTCGTGGACCATCAGATCGAAGACGACGTTGTCCGTCGCCGTCCGGTCGATCGGTGGCCCGAGCCGCTCGGCCTCGACGCTGATCACGTCCAGATCGTCGATCAGGTCCGAAAGCGTCCGGACGGCCGGGTTGAACCGCTCGATGTGGCCCACCTGGAGGACCAGCCCGGCCTCGCGAGCCTGCTCGGCGAGGCGCTGGCCCTGCTCGACGGTCTCGGCGATCGGCTTCTCGACGAGGACATCGACCCCGGCCTCGAGACACGTCGAGACCGTCTCGTAATGCACGTGGGTCGGCACCGCCACCGTCACGGCGTCACAGCGCTCGCAAAGCGTCTCGAGGTCGATCGCCTCCGTTCCGTACTCGGCGGCGACGCGGCGGGCGACCTCGTCGTCGTGATCGGTGATACCGGCCAGTTCGACGCCCGGGAGTTCGCGGTAGACCCGTGCGTGGTTCTCGCCCATGGAGCCGACGCCGACGACGCCGGCGCGGAGCTGTTCCTCGGTCGTCGCGTTCGCTCGATCGTCTGTACTCATTGGGTCGTGAAATGGTCGCGGACTGCTTCGACGACGATCCGCCTGTCGCGCTCCGAGAGGGTCGGATGGACGGGCAGGGACAGCACCTCGTCGGCCGCCCGCTCGGCCACCGGGAACTCGGCCGCGGCCGAACTCACCGTCTCGTAGGCCGGCTGGCGGTGGATCGGCGTCTCGTAATAGATACCCGTCCCGACATCGCGCTCCTCGAGGGTCGCCGCGAGGGCGTCCCGGTCGTCGGTCCGGACGGTGTACTGGTGGTAGACGTGCCGGTAGCCGGCCGGCTCCGTCGGCGTTTCGACCGGCAGCTCGGCCAGT
>NZ_JBGUBA010000009.1:0-105353 GCF_041821105.1 Natrinema sp. H-ect1
CGCGACCAGCCCGTCGGCGAGGTTCTCGGCCGCGCTCTCGACGGCCGCGCTACGAAGCCCCGCCGGCGAGAGGGTGGACGTGTCCCGGCCCACCAGCCCGCGGACCCGCTCGCGGGCTCGATCAGGGTCCCCGTCGGTCGCCGCCACCACGTCCCGGGTCAGCTCGAGCAGCGAGCGCAGGCTGGTCGTCAGAAAGAGGACGAGCGCGGCGACGACGGGACCGGCCATCGGATGCAGCGGCGTCGCCACGAGGACGAGACCGCCGGCGACGGCGGCGGGGACCAGCGGTGTGAGGACGGCGACGGCGACTCCGACCAGCCGCTGTCCCCGCTCGCTGCCGGCCCAGTTCCGGTCCACGACGTCGACGAGTCGGCCGAACCAGGCCACCGGGTGGACGGCCGTCGGCGGCTCCCCGATCAGCAGGTCGAGGCTGAACGCCAGCCCGAGGACCGCAAGCGTCGTCAGCACACCGGCGTCGCCTCCATGCTAGTCGGAGCGGGGCAGCGTTCAGTCATTACTGCTGTGTTCGTCGGCCGACACCGTGGCCAGCCGGTCGGGAACGTCCGCGAGCGACACCTCCTCGAGGAGCAACGCCGTGCCGCCGACGGCCTCGACCCCGCCGTCGGTGCCGGGGTCGTCGCCGACGTGGACGAGGGCGGCGGGCGCAACGCCCAGTTCGTCGGCGGTCAACTCGAAGATTTGGGGGGCTGGCTTGCGCCAGCCACAGCCCACGCTCGAGACGACGGCGTCGAAATCGTCGCGGTCGAACGCCGAGCGGACGAGCGTGCGACCGACGAGTTCCGGGACGCTGCAGTTCGAACAGATCGCGACGGGACCGCGCTCGCGGGCGGCCGCGACCGCCTCGCGTGCGCCGGGTCTGGTCTCGACGTCCGGATCGAACGCCGCGACGACGGCCCGTCTGGCCGCGTTCCCCTCGTAGTCGACGCCGCGGCTTGCAAGCGCCCGCGAGACGTGGGCCGGTAACGGGATCTCCGCACCCTCGGGTGCATCGATGTGTGGCTCCGCGTAGGCGTCGGCCCAGTCGTCGGGCACTCGAACGTCCCGCTTCTCGAGTTCGGCCGCGACCGCGGCGGCCGGGTCGGTCGGTCTGTCGGCGTCTACCAAGGTCCCGAAGAGGTCGAACGATACTCCCACAGTGGTGTGACTAGCACAATCTGACTTTAATTTCGCGGTCCGTCGGTGGCGGGTCACGACCTTTTGGGTGGTTTTGTGCATACCCCTTTGAAACCGTCGCGGCCAGTCGGACGTACGATGTCCCAACGACATGTGCCGTTCCGATCCCGGCTCACGACGGCCGTGGGCCGGACCGTTCGAGCCTGTACCGACGCGTTCAGTGCGACCGGGACCAGCGAGGGGCGATCGACCGCTCGCGACCGGCTCGAGTCGGGTCGGTCCCGGACTGGTGACGCGACCGACGGCCGGACGAGTGCCGACCGAGCGGCCGTTGCCGAAGGTGGGTCGGACGACGAGTCGTCGATCGCGACCGGGATCGTCGACCCCGACGATGGGCCGACCAGCAGGGGCGACCTCGTCGCGTACGGTCTCACGCCCGCCGAATACGTCAGGGCGGTGCTGGTCGAACACGGCGGTCGGATCAAACAGCACCGATTCGCCGACCGGTACGGCTGGTCGGCGGCGTCGCTCAGCCGCCTCCTGACCGAACTCGAGGACGAAGGCGTGATCGCCCGCTACCGGGTCGGCCGCGAAAAGGTCGTCTGTCTGCCGGAGGCGGTCCCCGAGTCGGCCCGCTGACTATCGTCACGCTGGGTCGTGTCGTCGAAACCGCGAGTGCGGCGAAAAAGGGGTACTCAGTCGAGCCGAGCGAACGCGAGGTTCCCGGAGATGTTCTTGATGTAGATATCGACCACGTCGCCCTCCTCGGCACCGGGGACGAAGATGGTGTACTCGCCTTTCTCCGCGACGCCGTCGCCCTTGCGGCCGGTGCCGGTGATCTCGACGGTGTAGGTCTTGCCCTCCTCGACTGCCTCCTGCTGTTGTTGCTGCTGGCTGGCCGTCGAGCGCTTGGTCACCGGGCGGAAGGCACCACAGGCGTCACAGCGCAGCATCGGCGTGCGGTCCTCGCGGACGAGGCGGGTGTCCGGCAGGCCACACTCCGAACAGAGGACGTACTCGTCGACGTAGGCGTCGATGGCCGCATCGAAGTCCTGCTGGGAGAAGGTGCCGTTGTACCGGCCTCGGCCGTCGTCGAGCTTGCCGCTGGTACCGAGTTCGCGCTGGATGAACCGGTGGACGTGTTCGGTGTCCCGCGAGAGGACGTCCGCGATCTCGTCGAGGTTCGTGACGCGGGTGAACGCACCGTCTTTCTGTGGCTCGGGATCGGGGATCTGCAGTCGCTGTTCGTCGCCCCCGATATCGGGGACGTCCTCCATCGCGCGGTCGAGGCTCGATTCGTAATCCATACGCGAAAACAGGCGACGCGAACGTAAATCCGTTCTGCTATCGCAGCCACTGACCGTCAGTGGACACCCTGATCGCACGACCGCATCGCGGTCGGCGTGTCCATCGTTTCAGCGGCTACTATCTCTCACGATCCGACCGACGGCGCGGCGGTCCGTCGATCGGCCCGCGAGCGAGGGCACGATCCCGCCGTCGGGTCAGTGGTCGTCCCCGCCGCTCTCGGTCAGCGAGTCCCCCTTCCCCTCGTCGAGTTCTCGGAGGTCGCGTTCGGGGTTGGCTTCGTTCGGGCCGCCGGCCTCGCCGGTGATCTCGCCGTAGGCCGCCTCCCGGACCGCTTCGGGGGAGTCGAACTGCTCGCCCGCCAGCCGGTCGAAGACGCTCCCTAGCGACTCCGTCTCGTTTGGCATGTCGATGGGGTCGTCGGCGTACTCCGTCGCCAGCTCCTCGCTGGTGACCGGATACTCCAGCTCCCCGAGATCGCGTTCGACGGCCTCGAGGATCGACTCCGTGTTGTCGGCCCGCTCGGCTTTCCGTCGTTCCGCGCTGTCCTGTGCCCGGTCGCGGCTGGGTCCGTCGCTCATGGCTCGAGCTATCGCTACCCGACCGAAAAGCGGCGGGCCGGCGATCGCGTGGCCCGCGGACGCGACCGGGTCGCAAACGCGGCCGTCCGGCCCGTTGGACGGCAGTGGTAACAGACCTATCGTCGCTCTTGAAACGAGTTACAGACCGATCGCAACGTTGTCCTGCGATCGGGTGTACATTGACGTTCAAGAGCGACGATAGTGTCGCTCGCGTCCTCACACCGATACTTGCGGTTGGCCAAGTGGCGGTGCGGCGATAGATGAAACGGAACAACCGGCGAACGATCGCCGTCTGCGAACGGTGCGGGGCACTCTGTGCGGCCCTCGAGTTGGGTGAGGAGAAGCTCCGCCCGATCGGCGGTCGCCGAGACGGCCGTCAGTGTGGGTGTACCGACTTCACCGCCGTCGACGGCTCGCTGTCCGGTCTATCGCTATCGGACGACGAGTGAGGCGGGCAGTAGCGGACGGTTCGTGCGAACCGACCGATCGTTTTCAGTTCGACTCAGCGTCCGAACGCATCGGGACTCAGGCGACCGTCTCGAGCGCGGCACGGAGTTCGTCGACGGCGTACTGCAACTGGTCGCGCGAGATGGTCAGCGGCGGCTGGAACCGCATGACGTTCTTGTAGTAGCCGCCGACCCCCATCACGACGTTCGATTCGTCGCGGAGGTAGTCGCTGACGGCGGCCGCGAGGTCGCTGTCCGGGGCCGGCGACACGTTCTGTGGCCCCGTCGTTTCCGGATCGACGAGTTCGACGCCCCACATTAGCCCGAGCCCGCGGGTCTGCCCGACGACGTCGTACTCGGCCTCGAGCGCGCCGAGTTCGTCGGCGAGCCACTGGCCCTGCTCGCGGGCGTCGTCGACGATCCCGTCCTGTAGTTCGTCGATCGTCGCCAGCGCGGCCGCACAGGCGACCGGATTCCCGCCGAACGTCGAGAGGTGGTCGCCGGACTCGAAGGCGTCCGCGATCTCCGCGGTGGCGGTAAAGGCCCCGAGCGGCAGCCCGTTCGCGATCCCCTTGGCCTGGGTCAGGATATCGGGTTCGACGTCGAAGTGGCTGCTCGCGAACAGTTCGCCGGTCCGACCGTAGCCGGTCTGGACCTCGTCGGCGATCAGCAACGCGCCGTGGTCGTGAGCGATCTCTTGGACCCGCTCGAGCCAGCCCTCCGGCGGCACGACGATCCCGGCTTCGCCCATCACCGGCTCGACGACGATCGCCGCGAGGTCGCCGCTCGTATGAGAGCCGATCACGCGCTCGAGTTCGTCGGCACACCCCGAGTTACACTCTCCGCCCTCACAGCGCGGACACCGGTAGCCGTAGGGCGGCGCGGTGTGGGCGACGTCGTTGAGCGTCGGGGCCATCCCCTGCTTGTAGGACTTGTTGCCCGTCAGTGCCAGACTACCAAGCGTCCGGCCGTGAAAGCCCATCTCGAGGGAAATGACCTCCTTCGATCCGGTGTACTTCCGCGCGAGCTTGACCGCGCCCTCGACGGCCTCCGTTCCGGAGTTACAGAAGAACGTCTTCTCGAGATCGCCCGGCGTTACGTCGGCGATCCGCTCGGCGAGGTCGGCGACCGGCTCGTTGGGATGGACGTACGAACAGCCGTGGACGAACTCCTCGAGCTGGTCTTTGGCGGCGTCGACGACGGCCTCGTTCCCGTGGCCGACGTTCGTCACCGCGATCCCCGCGAAGACGTCCAGATACTCGTTGCCCTCGACGTCCTCGAGCGTACAGCCCGAGGCCCGTTTGACGGGGACATCGAGTGATTTCCAGATCGGCATCATGTGGTCTTCGTAGGCCGAAACGACGGCCGCGTTCGATTCGCGATCGGCCGCTCTCCTGGGCTCTTGTTCGGACATACTACATACTTCTAGACTGGGTCCTAATAAACTATAGTATCTAGGACTCAATACACAGATCTGGCTCCACCTCCGCGACGCCGTCGGAGCGATCGGACTCTGCGCCGGGCCGAGCCATCGAACGCCGTCCGATTTTCGTCCGGTGACGGACCCGATATTCGAATGTTGTTTATCGGAGTGGACGAATATCCGTGACATGGACGAGCGAAACGTTCGCATTCTACAGGCCGTCGCGGAACTCGGAACGGGAAGTCCCGACGAGATCTCGGAGTACACCGATATCCCGAAATCGACCGTCCACTACCGGCTCACGAAACTCAAGGAGGACGGCGTCGTGACCAACGACCTGTTGGACGTCAACCTCGAGGCGTTGGGACTGGAGATCACGGTCGTCACGGAAGTCATCGCGGAGTACGACGAACAGTATCACGAGGACGTCGGAGAGCAACTCGCCGCCATCGAAGGGGCCAATCAGGTGTATTTCACGATGGGGGACACCGATTTCATCGTCATCGCACATCTGGCGGACCGGGAGATGGTCAACCGTCTCATCAGCGATTACGAGGCGATCGACGAGGTCGTTCGCACGAGTTCGCAGTTCGTGGTCGAAACGGTCAAGGACGAACCGCATCCGCTGAACGACTTCGAACTCGAGACGTTAGTCGAGTCGACCGCGGACGAGGACTGACTCCCGACGGACTGTCGCAGCACTCACTCGAGTTCGCTCGGCTCCAGATCGGCCAGTTCGATCTCCGAGTCCGTCGAGGTGATTCCATACAGCACCACGCCGAGCAGCGTCCAGCAGAGGACGATCGCCCACTCGTAGGGCCAGACAAGCGCGGACGGCCCGCCCGGGAGATAGAGGCCGATGAAGCCGAGCGTCAGGACCAGCCCCGCGGCCCCGAACGCGTATCCGAACGGGAGCTTCAGCGGGCGGTTCAGGCCGGGCTCTCGGTAGCGGAGAACGAGGAACGAGACGACGACGAGGAACCAGGCGACGACGAGGCCGAGCCCGCTCGCGTTGACGATCCAGACCAGCATCTGTTCGCCGAACAGCGGCGCGAAGATCGAGAGTCCGCCGATGAGGACGATCGCCGTCGAGGGCGTGTTGTACTCGGGGTGGAGCGCGTTGATCCGTCGCGGGATCATCCCCGAATCGGCGAGCGCGAAGACGGCGCGACTGGCCCCCAGCAGGAAGGAGTTCCAGCTCGTGAGGATACCCGCGATGCCGGCCAGCGCCATGATGCGGCCGATCAACTGACTGCTGAAGATCGTTTCCATGGCCGCGGCAGCCGGCAGCGGGCTCTCGACGAGTTCGACGCCGGGCATGGCCTGCCCGGACGCCCAGATCACGCCGACGTAGAACAGCGCGGCCAGCGAGACCGCCGCCGGAATGAGAAGCCCGATGACACGGGGCGGGACGTCCGCTTCCTCGGCGGATTGGGGAATGACGTCGAAGCCGACGAACATGAACGGCGTCATGATCGCGACCGTGGCGACGCCTGCCGTCCCGACGTCCGACAGCGGCGGGTTCGGCTGGGTCTGTCCGTTAAACAGGGCACCGATGACGAGCATGACGCCCGCAAGGCCGATCACGAGCGTTAGCAGCGTCTGGAACTGTGCCGCGGGTTTCACGCCGCGGTAGTTGAGCCCTGTCATTACGATCGCCCCGATCCCACCGACGAGGATCCAGGACGCGTACACCGGTTCGCCGGCGACCGTCCAGAGTTCGAGGACGTTGAATCCGGGCACGATAAACGCCATTGCGGACGGCAGCGCCACGACCTCGAAGACGACGACGCCGACGTAGCCGAGGACGAGCGACCACGTACATACGAACGACCAGAGCGGGCCGAGCGCCCGGAAACTGTACACGTGTTCGCCGCCGACGAACGGCATCGCGGACGTGAGTTCTCCGTAGATCAGTCCGACGACGCACACCATGATCGCGCCCACGACGAAGCCGAGTACCGACCCGGCCACACCCGCTTCGTCGATCCAGAACCCGGTCTGGATGATCCATCCCCAGCCGATCATCGCGCCGAACGCGAGTACGAAGAGATCTTTCTTCGTCAGGATCCGCTCGAAGTCACTGTCGTTTCCTGCCATACCACGCAGTGCCAAGTGATGGGTGTTAAGTCTAACCATTCAAAAACAGTCAAGATAATATTCTATATGATCACCACTTATTGGATAATACGCAACTCTCATCGATCGTACCGGCAATCGAAGCCGACGAATCGACGGACCGGCCGTCGTCTCGCCAGCAAAGTCGTGGCCGTCCGGCTCGGGTGTCGGAGCCAGCAGTAGGTGTCGGTTTCGACGGCCACCGATCATTCAAACGACCGCCTACGCCTCGTAACGACCTGCTACCGCTCGAGTACGCGGCTCATATATAGGATAGCCGATCCGGTACGGCAGGTCGATGACATATAGAAGTAAACGACAGTCGTCGACGCTGATCGATCGCCCGCTCGACGCCCGGAGAATCGAGCCGGAGAGGGGCGCATAACCATGGCCGACGCACGCGGTACGGACGGCCCGAAGCGGTGGCAAACGCTCCTCGCGCTCGGGCTCGGACTGGCCGTGATCGGCAGCCTCGTCGCGGCGGGTTCCGGGGCGGTCGCCGCGCAGGCCGATCCGGACGACAACGGGACCGTTTCGGAGGCGGCATACGTCGACCCCGCACCCGAGAAGGGAGATCCCTACTTCGAGGCGGCGGCCGACGACGGCAGCTGGGTCAGTTACGAGAATCCGCGCGACGAGTACCGGAGCCCGTACCTCGGTGACGGCTCCGGGAAAGTCTGCGTCTCGCTGGTCAACGAAAACGGCGACCCAGTCATCGGCGAGTCGGTGCCGAACACGTCCGTGACCGTCCCGACCGGCGGCGCGACGACGTGGCACTCCGACGCCGATCCGATGACCGTCCAGTTCCCCATGGACGACCACTACGAGTTCCCGCTCGACGGCGATCAGTTCGGAACCAGTCCGGACGTCGCACAGGGCGACGGCTATATGGACTCCCACTGCCTCGAGTTCCACGGGAACCCCGAAGACGCGACCCTCACCTACGGCGAAGCCGAGATCAGCGGCGAATACGCCGACCGAATCGACGTCGCCGGCTATATCCAACAGGAACCGGCGGGCGACGGCTGGGACACCGATATCGACCCGGTCGCCGCCGCGGAGTCCTACGAAGAGGCGGGCGGCGGCTGGACATACAACGCGGCCGAGAACTCGACCCACGGCCAGGTGGTCGTCGTCCTGCAGCTCGACGCCCCCGCCGACGAGCGGTTCGACCCCGACAACTCGAGCGATCCACCGAACGGGTCCGACCCGGCATCGGACGGCGAAACCGGTGACGACGGGGATGCCGAGAGCAATGACAGGATGCCCGGCTTCGGCGTCGTCAGTGCGCTCGTCGCGCTGTCCGTTGCCGTCCTCGCTCGCCGTCGCGGTTAAGGCGGGCGGTTACCGGGATGCGTCGCTTTCGAACTCGAGGAGACGAAAGACAGGGAACGGCTACCGGATGTAGCCGGGAACCATGGAGCTCCGTTGTGTGACGACGGGGTGACGATCGAGTGGGTCGCCCCACCGACAGACTGTCGTACCCCCGTCTATCGGACGATTGGTTCGAACCACAATAATTCTGCTGGCCAACGCGTCGGGAACGACGCGAAAATCGCCGGTAGAATCCGTCGAACGGCAGATATGGTATGGCATTACATGACGGCCTACTACCTGATCCCGACGCCCGTCGTTTCGGGGTGGCGGCCTCGCGACGCAGTCGGTCCCGAGTGACGGGTTATAGTCGGCCGCCGGAACCAATTAGGTTTTGACGGTCGACGCGAGACACCCGGGAAATGACGACCGCGAACGATTCGGACGAGACCCCCCGCGTTCCCATCGTCTGTCCCGACTGCGAGACGACCTCCCGCGTCCCGCTCTCGGACGTGGCCGACGCGATCGAACGACACAACGACCAACTTCACGACGGCGATGCCGTCGCGGAAGTCGACCCGGAAATCGCCGATCGGATCGCGGACCTGGTCGCGGATGAACTCGGACTGCTCGAGAACACGGAGTGACGGCCGGTGTCGTCACCGGCCGAAGAATCGGCGGAGTCTATCGACGAGTGAACCGGACGATCCCTCGCGTTTCCGTGCGGTAACGCGTCCTTCTTCGTCGGGCGCGTCGTCGAGTCGAACGTCGGGTCGTTTCGAGTCCATCCCCCTCGAGTACGGCAACCGGTGACAGAGTCGTTCCCCTAGGTTCACCCGACGCGCCGACCGCCGACGGCGTCCCGTTCCGGTGGCCACACCGACGCGACCGATCACAAAACGCCGCTCGTTTCCGGCTCGAGCGGTTATATTTCGTCTTTGCTTACCGTTAGTTCAGTGGGAAGGCTTATGGGTCCATCCTCGACTGCGTTCACTAGATGACACGCCAGAACGCGACGGTCGACCAAGAGGGACGTCCCACCGAGACGGACGAGGGAACGCGGCTGCCGGCCGAAACCGAACCGGCCGCGACGATCGCGGCGACGCGAACGCCGTCGGACACCGGCGCAGTCGGTCATCCGAACACGCTGACGATCATTGGGCAGGGGACCCCCTCGAGTTTCGAGATCACCGTCGACGGCGGGATCGACCTGGCCGCCGAATCCGGAACGGCGGACGTGACCGTCCGCTCCGGCACGAGCGTCGAAGGGACCGTCGAGTCCGAGACGGTGACGGTTCGGTTCTCCGGCGACCTGACCGACGTCACGTTCGTCGATCGCGGGATCACGGGCCGGGAACCGGCGGCGACCCCGAACGTCCACGTCGATTACGGCGTGCCCGACGGGCGCGGGTCGTAGCCTGCGGTCCGTCGATCCCGTCGCCGATGCGGACGGACCGGCGGGGCCGATCCCGTCCGAGCCGGTGGGACGGCGCGATCCGGTCGATCGATACGCAAACATACTCCCGGACTAGAACCGTCACGTACGCACATGGACGACGCAACTCCCGACGCCGACGCCGACCCGTCGGTCGAGACCGAGAGTGACGCGTCCGGCGCGGCCGACGAGGAGACCGAGCCGGACGAGGCAGAAACCGACGCCGAGTGGATGGACCCCGCCGACGAGCGGATCCTCGAGTTCATGCAGTCCGAAGACGTGTTCGAACCGAACCAGTTCGACGAGGCGGGGATCTGTCCGGCGAATTTCGCCGCCTATCGGTGCCGGGAACTGGCCAAATACGGCCTCCTGAAGCGTCACATGCCCGGTGTCTACGAGGTTACCGACGCCGGTGAACGCTACCTCGCGGGCGAACTCGACCCCAGCGAGTTAGCGCCCGAGGAGTAGCCGCTACGAGATCGACGCGGGCGGGCGGCGCTCGTCGCGGTCCTCGTCCGCGAGATCTGGGTATAGGGAGGCGCTGCCCTCGTCCAGCAGCGCCTCGATCACGTCCCGCGCGGCGGGGCCGTACAGGGGCCGGTTGTCGTTCCCACAGCGATCGCTCATGAGACAGGCGGGACAGCCCTCGTCGCGACCGCAGTCGCAGTCGACCCAGAGATCGCGGGCCCGCCGTGCGACCGCCTCGTACTCTTCGTAGATGCGCCGGGAAAAGCCCAGCCCGCCCTCGATCCCGTCGTAGATGAACCAGCCGCTCGCGTCGGTCCCGTCGGGGAGCCGGTTGGTCGCGAGCCCGCCGAGATCCGCTGCGTCGACGGTCAACTCGAGCGGGGCCACGGCGATCATCGCGTGTTCGACGGCGTGGATCCCCCCGAGGTAGCCGTGGAGCCGCGGGGGTAGCTCCTCGCACTCGTCGTTGTGATAGTCGCTGTGGGCGGCCGTCACCGCCCGTTCCACGTCCGCGGGGACTTCGGCCCAGCACAGTTGGGTGCGCATTTCCAGGGGTGGAACGCCGGTCTCGAGGCCGACCGCGCGGACGTCGCCCGACTCGAGGTCGCGTTTCATGAACGTCTCGTGGTGGACGGTCACGGTCCCGTACCCCCAGTTGAGCCGGAAATCGCCGGCCGCGCGCGACTCGCGGACCTCGGTGTTGTAGATCGTCGTCCGGCGCTGGGACTGAGTGTA
The DNA here is from genome assembly GCF_041821105.1 of Natrinema sp. H-ect1. Taxonomy (NCBI): domain Archaea; kingdom Methanobacteriati; phylum Methanobacteriota; class Halobacteria; order Halobacteriales; family Natrialbaceae; genus Natrinema; species Natrinema sp. H-ect1. The sequence continues at coordinate 10,960 of NZ_JBGUBA010000009.1, forward strand.
GTAGTCGAGGTCGGCCGTCTGGAGTTTCACATACGGCTGGGGTCGATCCTCGCGGAGTTCGACCACCTCGTACTGGTCGCCCCGATACAGCACCGTCGCGCCCTCGTGATAGTCCCGGTACGCGCGTGCGCGACCGATCGGCTGGTGATCGATCGAGCCCTCGCCGGCCAGTCGGACCTCGAAGGAATCCCCGCCCGAGGCGTAGAGGCTGATCTCGTCCTGTGGCCGGTCGCGGTGGGCGTAGGTGATCCCACCCGCGAGCGAGCCCTCGAAGTCGCCCGTCCGGCGGCCGTACTCGACGGCCTGCTCGAGCCGATCGCGCCCGCCGAACCGGGCCGCGTCCTCGCGGCGCAGGGGCAGTTCCTGGGCCGCACACCGCAGGTGCTGCAGGTAGACCGGGTTGTTCTCGAGGTCGACGACGGCGCTCTCGGGTTCCTCCTCGAGCAGGTATTCGGGGTGATTGCGAACGTACTGATCGAGCGTCGAGTGGCTCGGGACGAACACGGACAGGGCCTCGCGCTCGCCACGTCCCGAGCGGCCGATCCGCTGCCAGAACGACTGTCTCGAGCCGGGATACCCCAGCAGGACGGTGCCGTCGATCCCGCCGACGTCGATGCCGACCTCGAGCGCGCTGGTCGTCGCGACGCCGTCGAGGTCACCGCTCTTGAGGCGGTTTTCGGTACCTCGCCGCGATCGTTTGCCGTGGCCGGCGTTGTACGCGGCGAGGTCGGCGCTGCCGCTGTAGGGAAGCGACGGCGTCTCGAGGAACTCCTGTGCGCGACCGACGGCGAGTTCCGTCCCCTTCCGCGAGTCACAGAACAGCAGCGAGGGAACGCCGTGATAACAGCAGTGGGCCCACACCTCGGGGGCCTCGACGGTGGCGGGGCGTTTGCTCGGTCGCCAGTCGTCCCCCTCGTCGTCCCCGTCACGGCCGCCCTCGCCCGCGTCGCCGTCGGCCGGCGGGTCCCAGAAGACGAGGTGGCGGCGGCCGCTCGGGGAGCCGTCCTCGTCGATCACCGTCGCCGGCTCGCCCGTCAGCGCCTCGGCGTGGTCGGCCGGGTTGCCGATCGTCGCGCTCGTCAGGACGTACTGGGGGTCGCCGCCGTACCATTCGATCACCCGCTGGGCCCGCCGAAGGATCCAGGCGGCGTGCATCCCGCTGACCCCGGTCCACGCGTGGGCTTCGTCGACGACGAGCAGGTCGCAGTCCGCGTGAAACGCGGCCCAGCGGTGGTGGCCCTCGAGGTACTGGTTCAGCCCCGCGAAGTTCGTGATGACAACGTTCGCCTCCTCGCGGATGCGGGACTTCTCCCGGCGCTTGGTGTCGCCGTCGTAGACGCCGACCGTGACGTCCAGCCCGAGGTCGTCGAACAGGTCGTTGAGTTCCCGCTCTTGATCGCGGCTGAGCGCCTTCGTCGGGTAGACCAGCAGCGCACGCACGTCGGGATTCTCGCGGAACCGCCGCGCGATCTCCAGCGCGTAGACGTAGGTCTTCCCCGAGGACGTCGAGGTCGTGACACAGACGTTCTCGCCGCGCTCGAGCGCCGCGAGCGCGTCGGCCTGATGGCGCCAGGGATCGACGGCGAGCTTTGCGGCGAGGTCGGGCGGCAGTACCTCCCTCGCGGGGACGTGATCGGCGGATTCGGCCGGCAGTATGAACCGTTCGCGGCACTGTCCGCCGTAGCGGGCGTCGGGATACGTCTCGCGGAGTTCCTCGGCGGTCAAGGCGAGGCCGTCCGAGCCGGTGTCGTCCCAGCCGTCGATCGGTCCGTCGGAGTCTTGCGGTCGCATACTAGAAATCAGTGAGTCCAGTCTGTGTCGGTTCCGCCGTGGATCCGTCCGCTTGCTCTCCCGGTGATTCCGTCTCGAGTGGGGCCGCCGCGATCGCCTCGTAGACCGCGGCCAGTTCGCGAACGTCCGCCTCGCAGTACCGGCGGGCGGCCGTCCAGTCGATGGTCGCCCCCTCCGATCCGGATCCCCCGTCCGCACTACTCGAGCCCTCGAGCAGCCGCCGAATCCGCTCGGCCAGCGTTTTGCCGTCGATCGCGGCCGCGGCCCCCGTTCGGTCCCGGCCCAGTGCGGCGGCCACGTCCTCGAGCCGGTTCGTTCGACCCGGCAGGACGGCGTTGTCCCGGCGGACCGCCCAGTCGTAGGGGTCGTGCGTCGAGACGTGATCGTGCCAGTACGCGCGGTACTCGGGCGTGTAGCGGGCGACGAAGCGCTCGAGGTGGTCGTAATCGAACCCGTGGCCGTTCCACGCGACCAGCGAGGGGGCATCGTACTCGGCGGCCAGCCACGAGACGAACTCGCGGGTCGCTTGCCCCGGGTCCTCGCGGGACGGCTCGGTGTCCACGAAGTCGACGTACGCCTCCCGGTCGGGGTCGTAGACGCCGATCAACCAGACGATCGTCGGCCGGAGCCCGTCGGTTTCGATGTCGACGAACAGCGGCGTCGCGTCGTCGGTCGGCGGGAGCGGATCCGCCGTCGTCCGGACGACGCGGCCGTCGGCGAGCGCTCGCGCGCTGTGGACGATCTCGCGGGCCGTCGACGGGCCGATCCCGTCGATCGAGGACAGTGACGTCGCGGACGCCGCGGCGACGGCTGCGCGCGTCCCGTAGCCGGTGTCCCGGAGCCGCCGGGCTATCGTCGGACCGACGCCCGACAGCGCCCCCAGTCCGAACCTGTCGGCCGGGACCGACGACACCGCGACCGAGCCGGTTCGGCCGCAGGTGAGGCAAGCGAGTTCGACCGCTCCCGACCGTTCCAGCGGAGCGACCCCGCGGATCGGCAACCGGACCGGAACACCGTCGACCGTCGTTTCCCAGACGTGGTCGTAGCTCGCTGTGAGCGCGCCGGTTAGAAACGTCGTCTCTCGGCTCGAGCGAGCGCGGTAGCGGCCGATCGCCTCGCGGCCGGCGAGCCTCGCCTCGAGCGCGACGGCGTCGGTCGTCGGCTCGAGGTCGTCACAGACGACGTAGTCGGCGGGTGGCGCGTCCGCCAGCAGGGATGCCGACGATGCGAAGACGAACGAGGTCCCCGCGACGGTTTCGGTCCGGATCTCCGCGGGGCCGGCAGCGGCGACGACGGGACAGTCGGCGGCCCGTCGGACCCGGCTCACGACGCGGACGTCAGACGACTCCCGGACGACGTAGACGAGGTCCGGACCGAAGTACTCGAGGGCGTCGCGGACCGCCGCGTCGTCCAAGTCAGCGACGGCGTCACACCGGAGCGCGAGCAGGTCGGCCCCCTCCTCGTCGGGCATAGGAAAGGCATGCGAGCGAGCGGGCATAAGGGTTCTCGGACGTGCGGCGGACCTTGGAAGCCGGTCAGTCGGCGTCGACTGCTTCGGGAACGTTCGACTCGAGGAAGTCGGTTACGGCATCGCCGCCCTGGAATCCGTCGGCCAGCCGCGCGACCTCCTCGCCGTCCTCGAACAGGAGCAGAGTCGGTACCGACCGGATGTCGAACCGGTCGACGAGGCCGATGTCGTCGCCGGGATTGACCATTCCGATCGAGACATCGGTTGCGCGAGCGACGTTGCCGAGGACCGGTTCCATCGCCTGACACAGCGCACAGCCGCTCGTGTAGAACTCCACGAGCGCGACGTCGTGACTCGCCACGAACTCGTCTACGTCGTCGCCGGTCTCGAGCTGACGCGGTTTACTGGTCGCGGCCATATCCCAGGTACGACTCGGTCGCTGAAACCCCTGACGGACGGTGACCCTCGAGCGACGGTCGCGTCGGCTGGCCACGCGACTGTCCGGTGTGAACGCGTCTCATTTCGAACGTGCGGAGACGTTGTCGCGGACCGGATTCACCGTTTCGCTGTATTGTGTGAACGCTGCACGGAGTGTAACTTTATGCGTCGGTCCTGTACCCACGCTCGATGACCCGGCCCACAACTGCCCACGACGACGGCACGTCGACACTGAGAAAGGTGACGCTGTTTTGCTGGGAGTGTGATCACTCGAGTCCGATCGACGGCGACTGGGTGTTCCAGTCGCGAAAGCGTTGCGTCGCGTACGTCTGTCCGGAGTGTGAGACGACGCTCACGAAGCGCCCGCGCCGGACGGAGTGGTCACGTGAGCGGCCGTCGTCCGAACCAGTGGCAGCGTGGGAGCGGGCGGTTCGAACGCCGGTGACGGTCCGGCACCTGCTCGAATCCAAGCAATCTACCTTCTGATATTTCTCGATCCAGGTACCCGATCTCGGTGCTGATTGCCGGCGGCTGGGACGCGGCCGCTCCACAACTATTCAATTTCATCGCCGTCTTCCTGCCGATGTCAGCCACCCACCGAATATTACCTATTATAATCGACGTACGGCCACTTTTTGCTACATTTGCGTATATTCGCCCACAACAGTAGAGCTTTAATAGTAGAATCCGTTGGCATAGGCGAGCAGAAGATGACGAACGGGAACCTAACCGCTACCGAAGAGGAGGTACTGGACGAAATCGAGGCGAAAGACATCGACTTCCTTCGCCTGCAGTTCACGGACATTCTGGGAACTGTCAAGAACGTCTCCGTGCCGGCTCGACAGGCCGAGAAGGCCTTCACCGAGGGAATCTACTTCGACGGCTCCTCGATCGAGGGGTTCGTCCGCATTCAGGAATCGGACATGCGGCTCAAGCCCGACCCCGAGACGTTCGCGGTCCTGCCGTGGCAAAACCGCGAGGACGGGGCCTCGGCCCGGATGATCTGTGACGTCATCGACACCTCGACGGGCGAACCCTTCGAGGGCGACCCGCGCCGCGTCCTCAAGAACACCCTCGAGCGCGCCGACGAGATGGGGTACACGGTCAACGCCGCGCCCGAACCGGAGTTCTTCCTGTTCGAGGAAGACGAGGACGGCCGCGCCACGACCGAGACCGGTGATCACGGCGGCTACTTCGACCTCGCGCCGAAGGACCTCGCCAGCGACGTCCGCCGCGACATCATCTACGGCCTCGAGGACATGGGCTTCGAGATCGAAGCGAGCCACCACGAAGTCGCTAAGGGCCAACACGAGATCAACTTCGAGTACGACGACGCGCTCGCGACGGCCGACAACGTCGGGACCTTCCGCACAGTAGTCCGCGCGATCGCCGCTCAGCACGGCCAGCACGCCACCTTCATGCCCAAGCCGATCCCGCGCATCAACGGCTCGGGGATGCACACCCACCTCTCGTTGTTCACCGAGGACGGCGAGAACGCCTTCCACGACGAGGACGGCCAGTTCGACCTCTCGGAGACCGCACAGTCATTTATCGCCGGGATCCTCGAACACGCACCGGCGATCACGGCCGTCTCGAACCCCACCGTCAACAGCTACAAGCGCCTCGTGCCCGGCTACGAAGCACCGGTCTACGTCGCGTGGTCCGACCGCAACCGCTCGGCGCTGATCCGCAAGCCGGCCGCGCGGGTCCCGGCGGCCTCCCGCATCGAGGCCCGCTTCCCCGACCCGTCCTGTAACCCGTATCTCGCGCTTGCGGCGCTCATCAGCGCCGGCCTCGACGGGATCGAACGCGACCTCGAGTGTCCCGACCCGATCCGGGAGAACATCTACGAGTTCGACGAGGCAAAACGCGAGGAGTACGGCATCGACACGCTGCCGACCAACCTCGGCGAAGCCGTCGAGGCCCTCGAGGAGGACGAGGTCATCTACGAGACGCTCGGCGACCACGTCGGGCCGAAGTTCGTCGAGGCCAAGAGCCAGGAGTTCGAGGACTACCTCGTCGACGTCTCCCAGTGGGAGATCGACCGCTACCTCGAGACCTTCTGAGACGGTTTGCTGTCCCGATGTCCCGGTGGGACCGCGACCGTCCTGCGGTCCCACCAGTACTGACGGACAGGAGACCGTATGAACCGGCGACCGCGACGGCACGCCGAGAAACCGATTTCCGTCCCGCCAGTCGTCAGTCAGCCGACGCTCCCGTCTCCGCGGCTCGTCGTCGCCCGCTCAGTTCGCAACGATGTAGGCCGACTCCCGTTTTTCGACGTGGCCGGCGTCGACCAGCGAGTGCAACACGCTCAGGACGTTGATCTTCTTCATCGCCAGTATCTCTCCAACTTCCTCGATCGTCGCGCCTTCCGCCACCTCGAGGTAGAGGTACACCAACTTCGCACGGGCCGACTCGAGGTCGTCCGGAACCGGATCGAGCGTCTTTTGCCGCTGTGTCTGTGAGATCATTGTCACTCTCAGCGACCTCGTTCGTGTATATAAATCCACACGTAATTGGGGTACTAATGGATACTAGGACCTGATATGGGTCGTGACACCGCGTCACTGGCCGGTCCCGACGACCGTCTCGACGGAACGACGAGTTTTACGGACCGTCAGTTCCCAGCAGCGAGTATGACCGCGGACGAGCGGCCGACCCCGCCGACGGAGTTGGACCGCGTTGGCCACGAGGCACTCGACGAACTCGCGACCCGAGAGCCGGCGGCGCTTCGCGCGGCGAGTGCGTACCTCGAGGAACTGGCGGCGTGGAAGGAAAGCGACGACGAAGACGACCGGTCTCCGGACGACGGTGGGCCGGCCACGTACCCCGACGGCGTCCCCGAACGCGCGAGCGTCTCGGTGACCGAGATCGCCGGCACCGAGTACTACTACTTCCAGTGGCGCGATGGCGACGAGATCAGATCGGAGACGGTTCGGCGGTAGGCGGCGGTCTCGCCGCGCGACGACGGCGGCGTCGTTAGTCGGCCGCCGGGGCGGACTCGAGGACCCGCGTGAGCGCGTCCGCGACCCGGTCTGGGTGTGCCACCGTCGCCGTGGCACACCGGATCGGGAGCGGCCACGGAAGCCCGCGTTCGATCTCGAGTCGGTCGGCAGTGAGATCGACCGCCCGTAACTGCGATCGGGGCACGAACTGGTAGTTGATCGTTCTCGACCGGTGGACACACAGCCCGCTTTCGAACAGCGTGTAGGTCCGGGGCCGGCCGGCGGTGATCGCCTGTCCGATGAGGGCACCGCCGAACGCGGGTAGCGGATTGACGCTCGGCTCGAGGACGAAGATGAGCGCGAACCCGACGACGAGGAGGCTGCACCCGAGAACGAGCCCGCCAGCGCGGAGCAACCGCCGATACCGGCGGTCCGGCCGGGCGTGCCACTCGGCCAGTACCGACTCCCGTTCGTGGAGTGCGGTGACGTAGCGGTTTATCGTGACCAGATAGGCGACTGCGCCGCCGAGACTGAAGACGAAGAACTCCACGATCCACTCGCGGAGCCACGGCTCGAGGCCGCGCACGCCGACCGCCGGGAGGACCGGGACGACGGCGGCTCCGGCGACGATCACCGCGACCGGGAGGGCGTACAACCGCGTTCGGACGAGTGTCGTCGCGAGCGCGGACCGCGTATGGCACCAGCCGGCCGCGATCAGCCCGGCACACGCACCGATCGCGACGGGCCACAACGCCGTGTACGCCGCGCCGAGGACGCGGCTGGTCGCACACAGCGTGAGTGCCCCGACGTATCCGCCGAGGACGATCGAAAAGAACGGGGCCGACGGTTTCCGGAGAGACATATCCCTCGTTGGGCCTCTCTCGCCAAAATAGTTTTTAATTGAAACGTTTCGATCGGATCGGAGGGGTCCCGCCGTCGAATCAGACCGACTCGTAGGGACCGAGCCGGGTCCCGTCGAGCAGGTACGCCTCGCCGTCGGCCAGCCCCGTGGGAAGGAACGGCGAGAGAAACGACTGGCCGGCGACGTTGGTCCACGTCCCGCCGACCAGTTCGTTGAACGCGGGGATCACTACGGCTCGCGGCGGCTCGGCCGCCCCCTCGAGCCACGACACGCCCTCGTATTCCGGCCGGTCGCGAAACGGGTCGGGGGCGAGTCGCCCCCGCAGCCACGCTCGCTCGACGCGGCTCCCGCCGACCTCGTCCTCGAGTCGGACACAGGGGTGTTCGTGTCCCAGACAGACCACGTCGCTCTCGAGGACGGCCCGCGAGGGCCAGGTGTGGCCGTGACAGACGCCGACGTCGCCGCGGGCAACACCCGCGCCGGCGACAACCTCGACCGTCGCACTGATATCGTCGCTCTCGCCGAGCCACGTCTCGATCCGGCCGTCGTGGTTGCCCTTGACGACGGTGACCGCGAGGTCGCTCGGGAACGACTCGAACAGCACCTCGAGTTCGCCGCGTTCGGCCCCGCCCGGATCGCCGATCGAATGCATCAGATCGCCACAGACGACCAGTCGGTCGGGTCGGATCCGCTCGAGCAGGGCCTCGAGCCGCTCCCGGCGGTCCGGGGCCTGACTGGGGACGTCGACACCGCGCTCGTACCGCAACGCCGCCTCGTAGCCGGCGTGGTAGTCGGCGACGAGCAGGGCGCGGTCACGGCCGATCGTCGCGGTCGCGGCCGGTTCGTTGGGGACGGGTTCGACCAGCGGCTGCCTCGACGGTGCGGCCCCGTCGCGCCGGCGGGAATCGTCGCGCATCCGTTCGCGATCAGATCGCTTTCAGCGTCTCGTCGTCGGGTTCGTAACACTGCCCGCCCATCAGTGCGTCCTGAATGGCCTCCTCGACGTCTTCGGGGGCGGCTCCGGTGTCGTCGGCGACTGCCTCGACCAGTTCCGTCCGGTCGGCCCCGTCGCCGTCATCGAGTTCCTCCATCGTCTCCACGACGTAGTCCTCGAGGTCGACGTCGTCGGCCGGTTCCGCGTCGCTCTCGGTGTCGTCCGTCTCGGCTGCCGCCTCGTCGGCCGACTCGTCCGCCGTCACCGCCGCCTCCGGCTCGGCGTCGGGCTCCGACGCGTCGCTCGCGTCGTCGGCCTCGAGACCGGATTCGGGCGGTTCCCCGAGCCCGTCGTCGGCGTCGGAGTCGCCCGCTTCGGTGGTCGCGGACTCCGCGTCGGCATCGTCGGGTTCCGGCGCGTCCGCGGGGTCGTCGGCCGGTTCGTCCGGCTCGGGAACATCGATCTCCGCCTCGCCGGGCTCCTCGACCTGGCTACCGGTCGTAAACTCCGCGCCGAACTCCTCCTCGAGCTGTTCACGCTCCTCGTCGTCCATCTCGTACATCCCGCCGTCGTCCATCGCGCCGGCGTCGAAGTCGCCGAGGTCGTCGTCGGCGTCACCGTCGTTGGATTCGGGGCTCGTCGACTCGCCGGTGTCGTCGGGAGTCGGGGCCGCGGTATCAGCGGCCGCCGTCTCGGTTTCGGGTTCGTCGGCCTCGAGGGACGCGGTCTCGGATTCGGCGTCCTCGACTGACGAGTCCTCGGTGACCACACCTGCGGTCTCTCCCTGATCGGTCGTCGTCCCGTCGGCGTCGACGTCGATCGCGGCGTCTTCGGTCCCGGAATCGGTCTCGGTGGCCGTCCCCGCCGCGGAGCCCGAGTGTGCGTCGTCGGGATCGGTTGCCGCCCCGCTCCCGCCGGCCGTCGCCGCCATCGGTTCCGCCGGCTCGGACTCGAGCGCGTCGGCGTCGATGCCGTCGAGATCGGCCAGCGACGCGAACGAGACGTCGTACTCGGGACTCGTGGTGTCGGGCGCGAGGTCGAGCCCGCTCACCTGATCGCGCTCGCCGGCGACGACCTCGCAGGCCTCGCGGGCGCACTCACGCAGCGCCGCCAGATACGCCGGCGTCGTGCCGTAGTGATCCTGTGCGAGCGGGATCCCCGCTGCCAGCCCGGATTCGACGCCGGCCTCGAGCAGCGCGTCGGTCAGGTCCTCGCCGTCCGCGTCGAGGTCCGCCGCGCCGGCGTAGGTACCGATCCGTTCGAGGGTCTGTTCGGCCGCGCTGACGACCCAGCGGTCCCGAGTGTCGGCGTCGACCGTGGCGATGCTCTCGGGGCGCAGGGAGGTGTAAACCTGGTCGCCGTCCTCGGGCTGGAAGGTCCGTGCTTTGCCGGTTACCGCGACGAATTCGGGCGGCTCGACTCCCTCGAGGAAGGCCAGTTCGTCGGGCTGGTACTGGCCGGCGTAGACGACGAACGCGCCGGTCGGGTCGACGACGCGGGCCCGGACCATCTCCTCGTTGACCGACGTGACCTCCGTGAGAGTGCCGACCGCGAAGACGCGGTTGAGCCGCGCGCCGGTCGGCGAGATCACGTAGTTCGGAGCCCGTTCCTCGTCGCTCTCGGCGTAGGACAGCGAGGCGTCGTCGTACTCGGCCGCGAACAGGCGGTAGGCGATCTCCCGTCCGGGGACCTCCTCGTCGTCGTTCGCGCTCATGCGTCCACCTCCTCGAGGAAGGCCGTCGCACGCGCGGCCGGATCGTCGTCGCTCTCCTCGAACGTCTCGGCGTCTAAGTTCGCGCCGTACTCGTCGACCGAGAGGTGGCCGCGTACCCGATACTCGCGGCCGACGATGCGCTCGCGGATCCGGTCGGCGACGACCTCCTGGTCCATGGCCTCGCGGGCCTGCTCGAGGGCGTCCTCGAGGGTGCCGCCGTAGACCCGCTCGGTGAGTTCGTCGTCGAGGACGACGGTGACGGTACCGGTCCCGTCGTCGAGGATCGCCTTGACGCGCAGATCGTCGATCCCGTCGACGTCGCCGTGGGTCCGGCACTGTCCCTTCTGGACGACCCGATAGCATTCGGGACAGCGCTGGATGAGCCCGGAGCCGTCACGGACCGCGAGCAGGTTCCCCACGATCTCGACGTCGTAGATACCGCCGGTTCCGACGGCATCGGCGACGTCCATCGTCGAGGTATCGCTCCCGACCTCGATCTGCCGGTCGAGTGCGGTGACCGTCGAGAACTCCGAGACGTTGACTTCGGGGACGCCGCGGAACTCCTGAACGTAGGCGTTCTCGATACGAACCGTCCCGCCGTCCTCGATCTCCGGCGCAGGGTCCCAGTTCGTGAACGGGAGGCGGCCGCTCTCGTCGCCGAAGACGCCGCTTAGGATATCGGTCTCGCCGTCGCGGCCGTCGATCGTCTTGCGCTCGCACTCGAGGACGTCGACCTCGATACTGACTGCGCGATCGCCGGTCCGGAGGTCGGCCAGTTGTGCCTCACCGCCGACCTCGTAGGGGACGTCGAGCGACTCCGAATCGATCGACAGCGAGGTACTCTCGCCGAGGTTGAGTTCGGGTTCGCCGTCCCACTCACGGACCCCGGCGTTGCCCGCCGTGATCGTCTCGCCCGGCTCGAGGCCGAAGTCCTCCCAGGCGGTGTAGTCGATGACGCCGGACTCGTCGGCCAGTCGCCCCTCTACGATGACGTGGTCGTCACCCTGATAGCGGATCGACCGCTCACCGGCCGTCAGGACGACGCCCGTGACGGTGACGTTGCTGTCGTCGGGCGTGATGTCGGCGATGTCCTTCGCCGATGGCGTCCCGCCGCCGCCGCTCTGCCCGTCGCCGTACTTCCGCCGGAGGCTCTGTTTGGCCTCGTCGACCGGCACGCTGTACTCCACCAAGTTCTGCAGGTCGTCTTTGACCTCCTCTTTGTCGACACCGAGGTCGGAGGCGAGATCCTCGGCATGATCGTCGAGTTCCATCGTTTTCCTTTGGAGGTGGGGCTTAAAAAGCGTTCCCGGAGGAGGGCGGAAGTGAATCCGTCCCGGTTCCGAAACGCACGGTCAGTACGGGGCTCAGCGTCGTATCTCGGGCCGATCAACTGGCGTGCGGTGGCGCGCGCTGTCGGCCGCCGAACGCCAGTGAGGTCGGTCGACGACACTGTGCGAGGGATGAGTGAGCGACTGGAAGGAGCGAACGTTACGCGGGACCTCCGGTCCCGCGAACCATGCGAACGGGTGCTACGCACCCGTGAGCAGCAATCGGCTGGGGAGGGCGTGGCTACTCCCTGTTGCCACGATAGCAGGAGACTTCCTCCGGTCCATTCTCATCTACTGCTCACTTTGCTCGATCACCAGAACGACTCTCACCGACTCTTGGAACGATAGCAGTCGATACGAGCGAACCGTCAGGGCCGGGGTGCGGCCTTCTGCAGCGCCGTCTCGGCGATGTTCCCGCCGTAGTCGGCGCTCCGGGACAGCGAGTCGACGATCAGCCCCAGCGACTGGGCCTGTACCGGCTCGAGGTCCCGTAGCATGTCGTCGATCTGTCGGGTGTGTTCGTCGATCTCGAGGACGGCCTCGCGGGCGTCGTGACCCAATCGGTTCGCCTCCTCGGTTCCCTCGGCGAACAGCGCGTCCATCGCCTTCTCCAACACCGTCGCGGCGTCGGTTCGCAGTTCCTCGAGCGCCTCGGCGACCGGTTCGGGGATCTCACCGAGTTTGAGCGCGATGTTGCTGATCTTGGCCGCGTGGTCGGCGACGCGCTCGAGTTGCCGGGCGCTCGAGTGGAAGTCGAAGCAGTCCTCGCGGGGGACGCCGAGTTCCTCGGCGGCCCGCGGCGATCGCAGGGTGGCACGGAAGATCCGCGAGACGACCAGCCAGAGCCGGTCGACGTCGTCGTCGCGTTCGATGACGTCGTGGGCGATGTCGTCGTCGTCCTCGATCAGCGCGCGTACAGCGTCCTCGAGCATCGATTGGGCGATCAGGCGCATGCGCGTGACGGCGTTGACGATCGAGAGTTCCGAGGAGTCGAGCAGGTCCTGAATGACCACGCTGTCGGTCGTCTCCTCCAAAACCTCGACGCCGACCAGCCCCTGCGTGGCGTCCCGGATCGCCCGCCGCTGGTCGGTCGTGATCCGACCGGCCTCGAGCCTGATGATGTCGAAGCCGCTGACGTACATCGTCATCACGGCCCGGGTCAGCCGCTCGCCCTCGAGACTCGAAATGTCGAGGCTCCCCTCCTGTCGTTCGGTGTCGCTCTGAGGGGTCAACAAGAGCGCGTCGTCTTCGGGGTAGAACTCGACGGTCGTCCCGGCGCTGACGTCGTTTTCCGTCGCCCACGTTTTGGGGAGCGAGACCGTGTACGTCGAGCCGCCGGTCACCTGGACCTTTCGCGTCTCCATACGGTGGGCTTCGGCCGCTCGGGCATAAATATACGCGGGTCTATAGAGCGCCGTTGGTGGCCCCATAGAACGGCGATTCAGCGCCGCCTAATCCCGGAATACGAACGGCATATGAACACGAACGGGACTACCCGGTAGTGAACGAGATCAGTATATAGATACAGGTGGCAGCCGGGTCGTCGCTCCGTGAGCGGCGTACCCTCGAGCAGGTCGGTGGGATCGGTGGGGACACGAGTCGATCGCGGTGGTCCCAGCGGGCCGTCACACCGACCGTCGCCCGACGAATCCTGGACTGCTATTCTCCCGGTCCATATGCCCGCAGCGACGAATTCGCGTCGATGGCTGCGATCGGTCGATGACGTGATCGACTGCGGTTCGCCGCCTCGACACCGCGCTCCGACCCTCCCGCTGCCGACGAAATAGGACTATATAGAGATATGTGATCACTGACGCATATATATGATTCATAGCATCCCTTTTTTATACCCCTTCGAATCACTCACGTGATGGCAGACAACCAGTTCGGACGCGACGCAGTATCGCGACGGAAGTTCATCGCCGCAACCGGCGCCGCCGGGACGGCCGTGATCGCAGGGTGCAGCGACACGAGCAGCGGGAACGGCGACGACGAACTCTCGGGGGAAGTCATCGTCAAGGGGTCGAGTACCGTCTTCCCCATCTCCGACGCGATGGCCGAACGGTTCATGGAGGAGAACCCGAAGGTCAACGTCACGGTCGACCCGACCGGCAGCGGTGGCGGCTTCGAGAACCACTTCTGTCCCGGTGACGCCGACATCAACGGCGCATCGCGCCCGATCAAGGAAGCGGAGCAGAGTCACTGCGCCGACAACGACGTCACACCGATCGAGATGCACATCGCGGGCGACGCGCTCACGGTTGCGGTCAGCCCCGACAACGACTGGGTCGACAGCATGACCTTCGACGAGCTGGCGCAGATCTGGGGCGACGACAGCGCTACCACGTGGTCCGATATCAACTCCGACTGGCCCGACGAAGAACTCGAGCTCTACGGCCCCGACACCACCTCAGGGACCTACGACTGGTTCAGCGAGAACGTCAACGGCGGCGGCCACCGGACTGAGTACGAGGGCACCGAGGACGACAACACCATCATTCAGGGCCTCGAGAACAGCCAGTACGCGATGGGGTACTTCGGCTACGCCTACTACAGCGAAAACAAGGACCGCGTCAAGGCCCTCTCGATCGCGGAGAGCGAAAGCGACGAGCCGACCGCGCCGAGCCTGTCGGCGGCCCAGGACGGTTCGTACCCGCTGGCCCGACCGCTGTTCATCTACCCCGCCGAGGGCGCACTCCAGCGTGATCCGGTCTACGAGTTCGTCAACTACTACCTCGAGAACTCGAGTGCCGACTGGATCGCCGACGACGTCGGCTACGTCCCGTCGAACCAGGACATGGTCGATGAGAACATGAGCGCGCTCGAGGACGCAGCGGGCGAGTAACGCGAACGCCGACCGATTTTTCGGGGAAACCGAATAGAAAATGAGTGACACATCAATGGAAGCCGATCTCACACGATCGGCGAACGGACGAATTGCAAAGGAGCGGTTGTACCACGGGTTGTTGTTCTGCTGTGCGGCACTGACGGTCTTCGTGACGCTCAGTATCGTCGCTACGCTGGCGATCGACGCCGTCGAGTTCTTTAGCCGCGTCGACCCCCTCGCCTTCTTCACTGGCACGGAGTGGGTTCTGCGGAGCGAAAATCCGATTCTCGGTATCCTGCCGCTGGTGTCTGCCACACTGACCGTGACGATCGTCTCGGCGCTCGTCGCGATCCCGATCGGCACGGCGGCCGCGGTCTATCTGAGCGAGTACGCGAGCGATCGGATGCGATCGGTGCTGAAACCGGCCCTCGAGATCCTCGCGGGGATCCCGACCGTCGTCTACGGCTTCTTCGCGCTGGTGTACCTGACGCCGTGGCTCCAGCAACTGGGGCTCGACGTGGACCTGTTCAACCTGCTGTCCGCGTCGATCATGGTCGGAATCATGATCATTCCGATGGTCTCCTCGATCAGCGAGGACGCGATGAGCGCGGTGCCGGACTCGCTACGCCAGGCGGGATACGGCCTCGGTGCCACGAAGTTCGAGGTCTCGACGAAGATCGTCATCCCGGCGTCGATCTCGGGGATCTTCTCCTCGTACATTCTGGCGCTCTCGCGGGCGATCGGCGAGACGATGATCGTCGTGGTCGCCGGCGGCAGTCAGGGCCGAATGTTCGACCCGTCCCAGCCGTTCGCGAACCTCCTCAATTCCGGGCAGACGATGACCGCTGCCATGGTGCAGGCGGTGACGACGGACCTGTCGGGCGGAACCGCCGGCTACTACTCGATGTTCGCGATCGGGCTGACGCTCTTCGCCATTACGTTCAGCATGAACCTACTCAGCAACCGCATCGCCGCTCGATACAGGGAGGAATACCAATGAACCGAACGATTACTGCGAACGCCACGGCCACACCGGGGGTGCGTCGCTGATGGCGACGACCGACGAGTCGACGGGTGCCTGGTTCGGCGCGGACGGACAAGTGAGTCAGCTCCGCGGGCTATTGTTCAAAGCCAGCTGCCTCGGGGCGACGGTACTCACGCTGTTCCTCGTGTTCGTCTTTCTCATCTACGTGGCGGTCGACGCGGTCGAACCGGGGACGGCCGATCCGGCCTGGTGGGCGACGGTCGTCGCGACCGTCGCGCTCCCGGCGGTCGTCCTCTCGCTCTACTACTACCGCTCCGATCCACGGGCGGGTGAAGTCGCGTACACGGCGCTCGGACTGCCCGTCGCCGCGGCGCTGCTCGCCGGCGGCGTCGGTATCGTCTTCAGACATGTCGTCAGCCCACACGAGTGGCTCGCGCTCGTGATCGCTGCGATCGTCGCCTACGGCGCGCTCGAGGCCCACGAGCGAACGCGGGACGCCGGTGCGCTCGAGCGGGCCGCGGTCGGCGTGGTCGTTCTCGGACTGACGATCGTCGGGGTTCCCGGACTCGTCCCGAGCCTCCGTGCGCTGATCCTGTCGCTCCCGGTTCTCCCGATGGCACCCCTGTCGCTGCTGGGAACGTTCGTGGTGCCGGTCGGGATAGCGGCCGGCTGGTACGTCCGTCGCGCCCGCGAGAACGAGCGTGCGGGGTCGATCGCCGGCGGGGCCACGATCGCCGCGGCCGCGCTCGGCGTCGTCGCCGGGCCGCTCGCGGGCGTCTCCTGGACGACGTGGCTCATCCTGACGACGGTCGTCGGCGTTCCCGTCGGGCTATACGTCGAACGGGTTTTCAGAGGCGGCGAGGGCGTCTCCGGACTCGCGCTGCCGCTCGTCATCGCGGCAGGCGTAGTCGTCTGTGCCGTCGTCGTTGACGCGGCCGGGTTCGCCGGCCCGAACGTCTGGCTCGACTGGGAGTTCCTGACCGCCGCGCACAGTCGGACACCGCGGGAGGCCGGCATCTATCCCGCGCTCGTCGGGTCGGTGATGATGATCATCGTCGTCGCGATCGCGGCGTTCCCGGTCGGCGTCGGCGCGGCGATCTACCTCGAGGAGTACGCGCCGAGCGGCGGACTGCTCGGATCGGTCGTCGAACTCATCGAGATCAACATCGCGAACCTCGCTGGGGTCCCGTCGGTGGTCTACGGACTGCTCGGCCTGGCGCTGTTCGTCAAGGCCGGCGCCCTGCAGCCCGGGATCGTCGTCGTCGGCGGATTGACGGTCGCGCTGCTGATCCTCCCGATCGTCATCGTCTCCGCACAGGAGGCGATCCGGGGGGTACCCGACTCCCAGCGACAGGCGGCCTACGGGATGGGCGCGACGAAGTGGCAGACGGTCCGGACCGTCGTTCTGCCGCGGGCGATGCCCGGGATCCTCACTGGGACGATCCTCGCGCTCGGCCGCGCCATCGGCGAAACGGCACCGTTGTTGATGGTCGGCGTCGCGGCGGTCGTCCGGATCTCGCCGACGTCGTTCTTCGGACTGTTCAGCGCGATGCCGCGACAGCTCTACTCGTGGGCACAGTTAGCCAAACCGGACTTCTACCACGGCGTCCTCGCGGCCGGGGTCCTCGTGTTGCTCATCGTCTTGCTGATGATGAACGGCACCGCGATCCTGCTGCGAAACAAGTACCAGAGGCGCGATTGAAATGACTCGAAACGATACACGAAACGTCGACGACGGTGACGAACAGCGAACGAACAGCAGCGGAACGGCGGTCTCCGAACCGACCGCGGGATCAGAGGCGACAAGCGGATCACTACTCGATGCCTCGCTCGACGTCGAGGGTGGCTCCGTTCCCGCGGGCGCCGATACGGTGATCGAGGCGCGGGATATCGACGTCTTCTACGACGACGCCCAGGCGTTACAGGGCGTCGACATCGAAATCCCCGAAAACGGCGTCACGGCGCTCATCGGTCCATCGGGCTGCGGGAAATCGACGTTCCTGCGCACCATCAATCGAATGAACGACCTCATCGACGCCGCTCGCGTCGAGGGCGAACTCCGCTTCGAGGGGAAGAACGTCTACGACGACGACGTCGACCCCGTCGCGCTGCGCCGGAAGATCGGGATGGTCTTTCAGACGCCGAACCCCTTCCCCAAATCGATCCGGGACAACGTCGCGTTCGGACTGGACGTACAGGAGAAGGACGTCGACGTCGACGAGACGGTCCGAACCGCCCTCGAGCGGGCCGCGTTGCTCGAGGAAGTCGAGGACCAGTTGGACTCGAGCGGGCTGGACCTCTCGGGTGGGCAACAACAGCGGCTCTGTATCGCGCGGGCGATCGCACCGGACCCGGACGTGATCCTGATGGACGAGCCGGCCTCGGCGCTCGATCCGATCGCGACCTCGAAGATCGAGGACTTGATCGAGGACTTGGCCGAGGAGTACACGGTCGTCATCGTCACCCACAACATGCAGCAGGCGGCCCGTATCTCCGATAAGACCGCGGTCTTCCTGACCGGCGGCGAACTCGTCGAGTTCGACGACACGGACAAGATCTTCCAGAACCCCGAGCACGAGCGCGTCGAGGACTACATCACCGGCAAGTTCGGGTGATGACCCGCGAGGACTACCGGCACCGCCTCGAGCGGCTCCGCGAGACGGTCGTCTCGATGGGTGATCTCGTTCGCGAGCAACTCGCCGACGGGTTTTCCGCGCTGTTTACGAGCGATCGCGACCTCGCCCGCGAGGTGATCGAGCGGGACCACGCGGTCAACGACCGGTATCTCGAAATCGAACGGGAGTGTCTCGACCTGCTGGCGCTGTACCAGCCTGTCGCCGGTGACCTCCGGACCGTCGTCGCCGCGTTCACGATCGTCACCGACTTCGAGCGGGTGGGCGATCTGGCGACCAATCTGGCCGAGTACACGCTCGACGCAACCGGCTCGGATCCGGCGTTGCCGGACGTGGACTTCGAGCGAATCGCCGCGCTGGCACTCGAGCAACTCGAGACCGCAGTCGAGGCGTTCGTCGACGAGGAACCGGCGGCCTGCCGGGCGGTCGCCGAGCGCGACGCGGAACTCGATCGCCGCTGTGTGGCGGTCGCCGAGCGCGTCGTCCGGCGGCTCATCGAGTTGCGTCGCGACGCCGACGACTGCGTCGGGGGCCGATCGTCCGGGGCCGGAAGCGGCGGTCGCCCCGCCGGCCCCCTTCTCGCGGACGTCTCACGAACCCTCGTTGTCGTCCGCGATATCGAACGCGTCGGCGACCACGCGGTCAACGTCGCCGCTCGAACGCTGTATGCCCTCGAGAACGACGCGTCGCTGCTTGCCTGACGGTCGTCTCTATACGGCGATCGACCGAGAGACACGTCACGTCGCGTCTGATTTTGTCCGCTGTGGGCTCCCTGCTGACGTAGTTTGCGCAATTCGAACGAATTCATGGGGAATACCGCGACAACGCCACGGCCGACCGGATCGCCGCCGACATCGGCACCAGCGGCCCCGAGACTGCCCACCATCTCTCGCTCGGTTCTCGGCATGACTCGTCTATATATGTCACCTCGTCTTCAGCCGAATAGTGGACGGACCGAAGTACCTTCAGACACCACTAGATTGGTGGGTGGCAACTGTTGCCATATGTATGCGTTCGAGACGCCGTCGCCGGCCCTGGGCTGGGACCCAGTGAATCGCCGCAGTAGTACATAGTGCTATATAGATCTCATAGTAGTATACTTACCTACTCTGTGACTTCGATCCGGTGATGTCGAGAGATTCCACGGCGTCTTTGCCGGCCGGACTCGGTCGGCGTGACTTTCTCGCCGCAGCGGGCGTTGGCCTCTCCGGCGGGTTGGCCGGTTGTACCGGTGTCTTCGCCGCGGAGGGCAACAACGTAAACATCGCGGGGAGCAGTACCGTCTTCCCCGTGACCGAGGCGATCGCCTCCTCGTTTTCCGAGGAAAATCCGACCGTCAACCTCTCGCTCAGTAAGACCGGAACCGGCGGTGGGTTCGGGAACTTCTTCTGTGCGGGACGGACCGACATTAACAACGCGAGTCGGACGATCGCTGACGCCGAGGTTGAACAGTGTGGGAACAACGATGTGACGCCGATCGAGTTTCCGATCGCGACCGACGCGCTGACGGTCGTCGTCAACCCAAACGCCGACTGGATCGACTGTCTTACCGTCGAACAGCTCCGAGAAATCTGGCGTGCTGACGGCGCGACCCACTGGAGCGATATCAACGACGAGTGGCCCGACGAACCGTTCGAACTGTACGGGGCCGCGACGACCTCCGGCACGTTCGACTACTTCAACGAGGCCATCATCGGCGAGGAAGCGAACCACCGCAGCGATTACCACGCGACCGAGCGCGACCGAACGATCGTACAAGGAGTGCAGGGCTCGGAGTACGCGATGGGGTACTTCGGCTTCTCGTTCTACAGCGAGAATCCGGACTCGATCAAGGCGATCTCGGTCGACGACGGTGACGGCTGTGTCAAGCCGTCGATCGAGACGGCGATGAACGGCGAGTACACGCCCCTCTCGCGACCCCTGTTCATCTACGTCGCCAAGGAGTCGCTCGAGAAGTCGGCCGTCCGTGACTTCGTCCGGTTCTACATGAAGCGAGCCGCGACGGACTTGGTCTCGGAGGTCGGCTACGTGCCGCTCACCGAAGACAAACGCGACGAGAACCTCGAGAAACTCGAGGCTGCGATCGAGGAGGTAACGGCATGAGCCAGCCGGACTTCTCCCACGACGGGATCCGCACGGCACGGGGCACCGCCTTTCGTTATCTCTTCATGCTGTGTGCGCTCCTGTCGATCCTGACGACCGTCGCGATCATTCTGACGCTGTTGCTCGACGCGATCGACTTCTTCGCACAGATCCCGCTCGTCGACTTCCTCACCGGCACGCGCTGGAGTCCGACGAACGAACCGATCGCATTCGGCGTCCTCCCGCTGATTTCGGGAACGCTGGTCATCACGATCGGGTCGGCGATGGTCGCGCTCCCGATCGGATTGTTGACCGCGATCTATCTCAGCGAGTACGCCTCCGATCGACAGCGGGCATATCTCAAACCGGCGCTCGAGGTACTCGCCGGCGTCCCGACGGTCGTCTACGGCTACTTCGCGCTGGTCTATGTCACGCCGGCGATCGACACGATCTTGCCGGTCGATCTCTCGACGTTCAACGCGCTGTCGGCCTCGATCATGGTCGGTATCATGATCATCCCGATGGTGTCCTCGATCAGCGAGGACGCGATGAGCGCCGTCCCGGACTCGCTGCGGCAGGCCAGTTACGGGCTCGGCGCGACGAAGTTTACCGTCTCAACGTCGGTCGTCGTGCCGGCGGCGCTGTCGGGGATCTTCTCCTCGTTTATCCTCGCGCTCTCGCGGGCGATCGGCGAGACGATGATCGTCGCCATCGCCGCGGGCCAGACGCCGCGGATGATCGACCTGACCGACCCGGCGGGGATGTTCCTCGACTCGATCCAGCCGATGACCTCCGCGATGGTCCAGATCGGCACCGGCGACATCGTCGGGCAGGGACCGGCGTACAAGAGCCTCTTCGCGGTCGGTCTGACCCTGTTCGTCATCACCTTCGTCATGAACCTGATCAGTGAACTCGTCGCGTCGCGGTATCGGGAGGTGTATCGCTGATGGCGGCCGACACCGGAGAGACGCCCGCCGACGGCTTCGGACGCATCAGCCGGACGAAAGACGTCGCGTTCCGACTGCTCGCGCTCGCGGCGACGCTCGTCGGCATCGTGTCGCTCGCGGCGTTGCTGTTGAACGTCGCCGTCGACGCCGTCGGCTGGCTCGACTGGCAGTTCCTCACGAACCCGCCACACCCCAACCCCTACGAGGCCGGATTCCTGCCCGCGCTCGTCGGCTCCATCGCGATCATGCTGATGATCGCGCTGGTCACCTTCCCGCTCGGCGTCGGCGCCGCGGTCTACCTCGAGGAGTACGCCGATGACGGCTATCTCACCCGCTTTATCCAGCTCAACATCGCGAACCTCGCGGGCGTCCCCTCGGTCGTCTACGGCCTGTTGGGACTTGGCCTGTTCGTGGGCCTGTTCAACATCGGCTACGGGACGGTACTGGCGGCCGCGTTCACCATCGCCTTGCTCATCCTGCCGATCGTGATCATCTCCGCCCAGGAGGCGATTCGGGCCGTCCCCGATTCGCAGCGACAGGCGTCCTACGGGATGGGCGCGACGAAGTGGCAGACGATCCGCAACGTCGTCCTGCCGCGGGCGATGCCCGGCATCATGACCGGGACGATCCTCGCGCTGGGGCGAGCGATCGGCGAGACGGCACCGCTGATCATGATCGCCGCGCCGACGACGGTGTTCGGACTGCCGAACAGCTTCTTCAGCAAAGTCAGCGCCATGCCGCTCCAGATCTACAACTGGGCGTCCTATCCACAGACGGAGTTCCAGTACGGCGTCGTCGCCGCCGGCGTCGTCACCCTGCTGGTCGTCCTGTTAACGATCAACTCGATCGCGATCATCATCCGCAACCGCTATCAACAGCGCACCTGACAATGACTAACGAACAGATGACTTCCTCGGAAACGGAACCGACCGACGACCAACCGGCCCCGACGCCGGGCACCGACGGCCTCACCGACACCGCCGATTCCGGCGGGGAAACGACGACCGACCGAACGCTGCTCGAGGCCCGAGACCTGAACGTCTACTACGGGGAGGAACAGGCGCTCTCCGACGTCGACATCGAGATCCCCGAAAAGCAGGTCACGGCGGTCATCGGCCCGTCGGGCTGTGGGAAATCGACGTTCCTCCGGTGTATCAACCGGATGAACGACCTCGTCGACAGCGCCCGCGTCGAGGGCGAACTCCGCTTCGACGGGAAGAACGTCTACGACGACGACGTCGATCCCGTCGCCTTGCGCCGGAAGATCGGCATGGTCTTCCAGTCGCCGAACCCGTTCCCGAAGTCGATCCGCGACAACGTCGCCTACGGCCTGAAAGTCCAGGGGAAAGACGACGGCGACGTCGACGCGAAGGTCCGGACCGCCCTCGAGCGGGCCGCGTTGCTCGAGGAAGTCGAGGACCAACTGGACGCGAGCGGGCTGGACCTCTCGGGTGGGCAACAACAGCGGCTCTGTATCGCGCGGGCGATCGCGCCGGACCCGGACGTGATCCTGATGGACGAGCCGGCCTCGGCGCTGGACCCGGTCGCGACCTCGAAGATCGAGGACCTGATCGAGGACCTGGCCGAGGAGTACACGGTCGTCATCGTCACGCACAACATGCAGCAGGCGGCCCGTATCTCCGATAAGACCGCGGTCTTCCTGACCGGCGGCGAACTCGTCGAGTTCGACGACACGGACAAGATCTTCGAGAACCCCGAACACGAGCGCGTCGAGGACTACATCACCGGCAAGTTCGGATAGTCGGTGTCACCGGTCGACGACGGCGTTTCCCGTTGCTCACCGCGTTCGATCCGACGCTACCGCTCTCACTCGAGCGAGTAAGTCGGCCGAGACACACCGTCAAACGCGGGAATGTGTGTTCCGTACTGGGAATGTGACTTATTGTCCCACACGGCATGAGTACTGAGCGGGATGGTCGCAACCGGGGTCCATATCCTGTGCGGTTTGGCGGTAGTCATGCTAGTCACCCGATCCCGGCGCGGGGCCCCGTACCTCGTGGCCGCGCTCGCCACCGCCGCTCCGGACGCCGACACGTTCCTCTTTCGGCCGCTGGTCGAACTCGGTGCCGTCCACGGAGCGCTGTGGAGCCACCGGGCGCTGACCCACTCGCTGCTCGGCGGCCTCGTCCTGATCGGGGTCCTCTCGGCCGTCGGCCCCTGGCGGGCCGCCGTCCTCGGTGTCAGTTCGCATATCGCGCTCGATCTCGTCAGCGGCGGCGTCCGGCTGCTTGCCCCCATCGACGATACGGTGTATGGCACGTCAGTCGACTGGCTGCTGCTGAACGCCGCCGTCTCGGCCGTCGCGGTCACCGTCGTCCTCGGTGGCTTGCTCGCGATGAAATACGACGTCCGACGCCCGGAGCCACTTCGTTTCCCGGCGACACCGCTCGAGTGGCTCCGGTAACGCGTCCACGATCGCCGACCCGGTCGCAGTGTCTCCGCGACCGGCAGCCGCTGACCCGTAGCGGCACTTCGCACACAGTATTTATGAAGGACGGGCGGGCTTTAACTACTATGGCCAGGAAATCCTACCAGGAGAAGCTCACGGAACTCCGTGAGGACGTCCTCTACATGAGTGAGGTCGTCATGGAACGACTGCGCATGGGACTGGACGCGTTAGAACAGAAAGACGAGGACCTCGCACAGGAAGTGATCGAGGGCGACGGCGAGATCAACCGGATGTACCTCGATCTGGAGCAGGACTGTATCGACCTGCTCGCGCTGCAGCAGCCGGTCGCGAGCGACCTCCGCTTTATCGCCGCCTCGTTCAAGATCATCACCGACTTGGAACGGATCGCCGATCTGGCGACGAACCTCGGCGAGTACACCATGGACGCCGAGCGGGACCTGTTCCCCGACGTCGACGTCCAGGAGATGGGCGAACTGACCCTCGACATGCTCGAGGACGCGATGATGGCCTACGACACCGAAGACACCGACCGCTGTCGGGAACTCGCCGGCCGCGACGACGATCTCGACGAGTTCGCCGAACGGGCCAGCGAGATCGTCGTTCGCGACCTCATCGAGCGCGAACTCGACTCGACCGAGGAGGTCGAGCGCATTCTGCAGGACGTCTCCCGACTCCTGTTGACGATCCGCGACCTCGAGCGGGTCGGTGACCACACGGTCAACATCGCTGCGCGGACGCTGTACATGGTCGAGAACGACGACGAACTCATCTACTGAACGCCCCGCTCGAGAACCGAGTTACTCGGACTCGTTGCTCTCGGTCTCGTTCCCCATCGACTCGTTGCCGTCCGTTTCGTTGCCCTCCGTCTCGTTCCCCATCGACTCGTTGCCCTCGCTTTCGTTTTCGGCCCCGCCGTTACCGCCGCCACCGCCGCCGCTTTCGACTTCGATATCGGCGACCATCGTCGTCGGATGGACCTCACAGATGTACGTGACCATCTCGCTGCTGGCCTCGAACTCGAGCCACTGGTCTTCGGGTTCGGTGACCCGCTCGGTCGCGAGGTCGTCGACGACCTCGTCGTTCTCGTCGTAGATCGCGATGTTGTGTTCGGCGCCGTCGCCGGTCGTCCAGCCGATCTCGTAGGTTTCCCCCTCCTGGAGGGTGATCGTCGGGTTCTCCTCGTCAGCGATCGAGTCGGGCGCGATGCCGACCCAGCCGGCCGTCTGTCCGTCGAACTCGATCTGGGTACCGGGTTCGATCGTCTCGCCCCCACCGCCCCCGTTACCGTTGCCGTTACCGTCGTCACCGTTACCACCGCCACCACAGCCCGCAACGACTGCCGTCGAAGCCGCGACACCTGTCAACTGAAGCATTCGCCGTCGGGATAACCGATCGTCTCGTGCCATCGGGCTGACTTTGCGCTCAACGGGAATAGTCGAATACCCGTCTACTGCGTGGGACTCATATACGAGCCGGTCTGCGCGGGATTTGTGGCTGTTTCCCGACTATAGTAGCCACTGAAAGTCATTGCACACTTGATCGAACGACGGCGTTGCGATCAGTGTGTGAATCGTTTCAGCGGCTACTATAGCTCCCGTTCGGGAGTGCTGGCTCGGGTCACTACCCGGTCGGCGGCGACGCCCGGTCGCGTTCCGGAACGCGGGTCAGCAACTGGGCCGTGTCGACGACGTTTCGCGTCTCGAGCAGTAGTTCCGCCGCCTCCCGGACCGTAAACGCCGCCTCGAGGTCGACGCCGTGACACCGCGTATAACACTCGAGCCAGCGGTTCATCGCGGTCTCGAGGGCAGCCAGTTCGGCCTCGGTAAACGGGACCGTGCGGCCGCCAGTCCGTCCCTCGACGTAGAGCCAGACGGCCGGGCCCACGCCATCCCGAAGATAGGCGTCGGCATCGCCGGGGGCCGGAGAGCGGTTCGACGCCGTCGGGGAACGGTCGTCCCCGTCGAGCGCTGCCCGTTCGCGCTCGGCCCGGCGTGCGAGCGCGGCGATCCGCGGTCCGTACCGGCTCACGTTACCCCTCCCTGTATTCGACGCCCTTGCCACCGCGGGGGTGTTCCCACTCCGTGTCGGCGACGACCGCACAGGTGCCACACTCGACGCAGGGCTGGGTGTCGAGACTGACCAGCGTCTCCTCGGTGCCGTTGGTCTTGACCGCCTCCGAGCGGTAGCAGCCGCCGCCGAAGTCCTCGGCGCTGACCGGACAGGCGGTGACGGCCGCGCCGCTGGCGTCGAGCGACTGATCCAGCAACTCGATGTGTGGGTTGCCCACGTCGGTGTCGTAGGTCAGGTCGCCGATGCGCTCCTCGAGCGTCGGCGGCTCGATCTCGCTCTCCCAGTGGATCGTCTTGCCGTGTTCCTCGGCGATCAGCGTCGGCAGGGAGACGTAGCCGGTCTTCGTATCCGGCAACATCGACACCAGCAACGGCGAGTTGTACGCCCGCTCGAGCAGCCGGTCCGCGATCGGATTGCCGACCGCCAGCGAGCCAAGTGGCGACTCGAGGACGCGTTCGACGGCGCTGGTCACGGCCTCGCGCTCGCCGACGGTCCGGGCGAGGTCGTACCGTCGGGGCCGGAGCTTGGCCATGGTGCCGGAGTCCTCGAGCAGTTTTGTGTATCGCCGCCCGGCGGCCGCCGGGTCGGCGTTGCCCCGAGTAACGGCGAAGGCGTCGGCCGCGAGCGCGCCAGCGGTGACGGCGTGGTTCATCCCCTTGATGATCGGCCCCTGGGCCTGCATCTGGCCGGCGGCGTCGCCGACGAGGACGAGTCGGTCGCGGTACGGCTCCCGGTGGGCGGCCTTCTTCGAGTCGGGGACGAGTTTCGCCGCGTACTCGCGTTCGTCGTACTCGTTGCCGAACCAGCCGGCGAGCAGCGGATGCGTGAGCAACGCGTCGAGCAGTTCGTGCGGTTCGGCCTCCCGCTCGAGGAGGCTATCGAGGTGGAAGACGGTCCCGATCGAGAGCGAATCCTCGTTGGTATACAGGAAGCCGCCGCCCCGGACGTCGTCGAAGAGATCGCCGGAAAACAGGTGGGCAGCGCCCTCGTCGGAACCGATATCGAAGCGGTCGTCGATCGCGTCGGGATCGACGTCGACGACGGCCTTGACCCCCTGGAACCACTCTTTGGGCTCCTCCCAGTCCATCAGTCCCGCCTCGCGAGCGAGTTCGGAGTTGACGCCGTCGGCCGCCACGATCAGGTCGGCCGTGATCGGCTCGAGTTCGTCGCAGGTGACGCCGACGATCTCGCCCTCATTCTCGAGCAGGCCGTTCACTCGGACGTTCGTCAGCACGCCGCCGCCCGTCTCGCTTGTCTTCTCGTGGACGCGGCGCTCGAGCCACGAGTCCATCTCCCGGCGGAGGACGGCGTCACACCAGTCGGTGTCGTGTTCGTGGAGGTCGGTCAGATCGTACGTTTTGACCTTGTTGCCGGCCACGTTGTGGATGTAGTAGTCCGTCACCGGCCGTTCGGTCGCTTCTTCGCGGAAGCCATCGAAGAGGTCCGCGAGCGTGTAGGGGGCGGACTCCTCGCCGTAAATCAGGCCGCCGGAGACGTTCTTCGAGCCCGCCTCGGTACCGCGCTCCAAGACGAGCGTCTCGACGCCGTGGTCGGCCAGCCGCGCCGCGGCCGCGGCCCCACCGGGGCCACAGCCGACGACGATCGCCTCGTAGTGTTCGTACTCGTCAGTCATCGTCCTCACCTCCGTCGGCGACGGCTTCGGCCTCGAGCGCCGTCTCACCGGCCTCGACGGCCTCGGTCAGGCGCGGCAGTACCTCGAAGAGGTCGCCTTCGATGAAGTAGTCCGAGAAGTCCCGGATCCGGGCGTCGGTGTCGGTGTTGACGGCGACGATGGTGTCGGACTCGTCCATGCCGACCTTGTGCTGGACCGCGCCCGACACGCCGGCCGCGATGTAGACGTCCGGCGCGACGACCTGGCCGGTTTCGCCGATTTGGCGTTCTTCCGTCGCGTAGCTCTCGACGTGGCCCTCGAACTCGTAGGAGGAAGTGACGATGCCCCGCGTGATGCCGAGTTCGGCGTCCGCGAAGGCGTCGACCAGTTCGAGCCCCAGTTCCATCCCGCGGGTCGGGTCGTCCGCGATCCCGCGCCCGAGACAGACCATCACGTCGTGGCCGGTGAGGTCGATCCCGGCTTCGAGTTGATCGTACTCGGTGATCTCGACGCGGAACCAGTCGTCGTCCAGTTCCATGTCGTGTTCGACGACGAGCCCGTCGCGGTCGTGGTTGGGCTCCATGGGCTCGAAGCTGCCCGGAATGACCGAACAGCCTTGCGGATGAAACTCCCGGCCCGGGTTGTCGAGACAGAGGATCGTCGAGTACTCGAAGCCCGAGAAGTCCGGCCGCTTCATGTGCAGGACTTTCTCGAAGGTCTTTTTCACGCCCGGTTCGCCGGTCTTGACTGGGTTCGAGACCTCGTTCTCCTCGATGAAGAGGTCCGAACAGTCCGAGGCCAGCCCGGAGTCGAGTTCGGCCTGGACCTTCGCCGAGAGGTCGCGGCCGTTGTTCGTCGCCGGGAACAGGACGTACCGGGGCTTGTCGTAGTCGCGCCAGTCGGTACTCTCGATCGAGCCCTCGCCGCGGGCCATGTGTGAGGCGATCTCGGTGTAGGGCTTGTGTAGGAACCGTTCCAACCTGTGGTCGTCGTGATAGACCGCCACGTCGGCCCCGTAGGCGATCGACTCCTCGGCCAGTCCCTCGCAGTCCTCGCCCATCAGGAACGCGACGACCCGCGCCTCGTCACCGTACTCCTCGGCGAAGTCGTCCATCAGTTCGCGGGCCTTCCCCAGCATCTCCTTCGAGACCTCGAGCAACTCGCCGTTCTGGGTCTCACAGAACACCCACATGTCGGCGTAGTCGCCGTCCGCGAGCGCCCGGACGTGTCGCTTGTCGCGGGTGGGGTGGGAGAGGCCGTCGTCTTCATCGGCCTCGGTCTCGGGTTCGTCGGTATCCGTCTCTGCGTCGTCGGATTCGGCGTCCGACTCGTCTTCCGGCTCGGCGCCCGCCTCGACGCCGTCGCTCTCGGCTCCGATCGCCTCGAGCCGGCCGTGGACCGCGTCGCGGGCCGTGTCGCGATCCTGACCAGCCCGCTCGGCCTCGAGGATCGCCCATAGCTCGTCCGCATCGTCGACGGTCTCGAGTTCGTCGGTCAGTTCCGCTACCGTGTGGTCGTCCGGATCGATGGCCGGCATCTCAATCACCCGCCTCCGCGGCGTAGGGTTGTATCTCCTCGAGTACCTCGCCCATGCCGTCGCCGGCGTCGGGATCGAGCATCGTCGCCTCGCGCTCGGAGGGTGCTTTGGGGATCGGATCCACCGAGGAGACGATCGTCGGCGAGCCGTCGAGCCCGATGTAGTCGGGATCGAGGTTCAGGTCGGCGTGGTCCCACGTCGTCAGGTACTCCTCGTGGTCGGCGGCCCGCTCCTCGGTCTCGGCCCGGAGCCGCTTGCGGGTCAACCGCTGGGACGCCGTCCGGTAGGTCGGCTCGAACTCGGGATCGGTGACGACGAAACACGGCAGGGGCGCTTCGACCGTCTCGATCTCGTCGACGTCGCCCTCGACGAGTCGCTTCGCGCGCAGGAGCCGCTCGTCGGGATCGATGTCGAGCGCGACGACGTGGGTGACGATCGGCCAGTCCATCGCCCAGCAGGTCTGTGGGCCGGTCTGGCCGGTCTCCCCGTCGGCCGTCTTGAACCCCGCGAAGACGATGTCGATGTCGGCGACTTCCTCCTGGTAGGTCTCGAGGCCGGCCGAGAGCGTGATCGCCGTCGCCCACGTGTCGGAGGCTGCAAGCTCACGGTCGGACAGCAGGTAGCTGTCGTCGGTGTAGACCGTCTCCATCGCCCCCTGCAGGACCTCGGCATACCCCGGCGGCCCCATACTCATCCCGCTGACGTGGCCGCCGTGGCGGATCTTCGTCTGGAGCGCGGCCTGCAGCGCGAACTCGTCGTTGGGGTTCATCACCGTCGGCGTCTTCCCCCGCTCTAAGTGGCCCTCCTCGTCGAACGAGACGGCCCCCTCGGAGAAGTCGGGGACGCCTTTCGTCAGTACGATCGATCGCATGAATACCCCCGTCGGTATATGACCATTGTTGACATGGCTGTGGCCTTCTATCATAGTATCAGTATTAAGAATAGGGGTGAAAATCGCCGATAGAGAGCGCTGATCGGCGGGTCGGCGCTGTCGGCCGCCCGTCGAGACGCTCCGAGGTTCCGTCCGTAGCGTCCGCTCGAGCGGAGACAATCAGTACTGCGAGGAGCGATCGGCCGTCCGCTTCATTCGCGATCGCGCTCGGTCGTCCGCATCGTGATCTCGCCGTCAGCGCGGATCGTCCCGTCGATCTCGGCGTCGGGGCCGAGTTCGAGGTCCGCACAGACGACGTCACCGAGGACCCGCGCGTCGGCGGCGACGTCGACGTCGCCCTCGCGCGTGGTCACGTCGCCGTGGATGCGGGTCCCCTCGCCGACGGCGATGTCGCCGCGCGCACGGAGGCTCCCGAAAATGTTGCAGTCCGCGCCGACGGCGATCCGTTCGGCACGGACGTTGCCGTGGAGTCGGCAGTCGTCGCCGATCGTCGCGGGCGTCGAGACGCGCCAAGCGTCGTCGCCGACGGTCGCGTTCCGGGGGATCACCAGCGGTTCGGCCTCGGAGTCGCCGTCGTCGTCCTCGACGAGTTCGGACACGAGCCGCTGGGCGGTGTCTTCCTCGCCGATCAACAGCAAGTGCTTGAGATAGACGAACAGGAAGACGATCGTCGGCATCGGGTTCCGGATGACGATCCAGCCGTTGGCTTCGAACCCCTCGTCGATCTCGACGTCGTCGCCGATGTCGAGATCGCCGGCGACTTTGAGCCTGCCGCCGATGTGAACGCGCTCGCCGACGTAGGCGTCCTCGCCGACCAGGACGTTCTCGGCGACGTCACACCACATGTCGAGTCGGCAGTCGCCGTCGGCCTCGATCGCGCCGCCGAACTCGGCGGACTCGCCGGCCAGCACGTTCCGGCCGCGCACGCCGAACCCGACGGTCGAGCGGGCCCCGACGAGGACGTCCCCGTCGGTAACGAGGTCGCGCTCTTGGGCTTCCGTCCCGTCGGGAACGACGAGTTCGTCGAGCGGGTCCCTGCTGAAGGCCACACTCGGGCTCAAAGGGGGCACCACCTAATAAACCTCGCGCGTCGTCAGTCGTCCGTCGGACGCCCGTCTGCCGGTCCCGGCGCTCGGCCGTCGCGACCAGTCGCCTCGCTTTTACACCCCCGCTGCGTACTCTCGGCCATGACTACGCTCGCATTCGACGACGAGGGCGTCGACGTCGTCTACGAAGGCACCGAGTTCCGTCTCGAGAAGGACCTGATCGAGGAAGCCACCGAGAAGTCCTACTACGACGTGACCGACCACGAGGTGTTACAGATCGTCGCCGAACAGCCGAACCTGCAGGGTGAGCCACGACGCGTCGGTGACATTCTGGACTGAATCCGACCCGGTCAGTAGACCACGTGGAGTAACACGAAGACGACGATCCCCAGCGAGAACGAGACCAGCCACAGCGACGCCGCGACGCGGCCGATCCGGGCGTGGCTCGTCGCCGGGATCTCCGCGACCGGCCGCGAGGCCGCCAGCAGGAGGACGTAGTACAGCAGCGGGATACAAACGATCGCCAGCAGGATGTGAATCGCCAGCAGCGGCAGGTAGACGAACTGCTCGATCGTCGCCGGCCCCGGGAAGTCCGACGGTCCGCCCATCACCGTCAGTCGATAGAGATAGAGCGCGAGAAAGGCCACGAACAGCCCGAACGACGACAGCATCGCGACCCGATGCCGGCCGATCGCACCGCGGCGGATCGCCCGCCAGCCGACCGCGATCGTCCCGATCGCGACCGCACTGATCACGGCGTTGACCGCCGGAATCACATCGATGACCCACTCCGGGGCGGCGGGCACGCTCGAGGCAGGGATCCGGCCGCCGGCGGCCGCGAAGACCACCGCTAGCGACACGACGCTCA
The DNA here is from genome assembly GCF_041821105.1 of Natrinema sp. H-ect1. Taxonomy (NCBI): domain Archaea; kingdom Methanobacteriati; phylum Methanobacteriota; class Halobacteria; order Halobacteriales; family Natrialbaceae; genus Natrinema; species Natrinema sp. H-ect1. The sequence continues at coordinate 42,373 of NZ_JBGUBA010000009.1, forward strand.
ACACGCCGGTGAGCAGGCGCACGCGCTCTCGAGGGACGTATTCCATGTGCGATCGTTCGAGCGAAGCGGGAAAGCGGTTACCTTCCGCGACGGCCACGACGGCTTTGACACCGAACCCGGTATCGAACGCTGTCATCGAGCCGAGTAGAACCGCTCATAGCGCTGTCGCCGCTGTCCTCGAGAACACGTCACATCGGCTCCGTACTGCTGTCGCTCGTCGGTGTAGCGTCGGAAAGGATTATGCGTGGGTGATGTCCACGAAGGGAAATCACCTGCATCGGTTTGGGGTGGAGCTCAGCCACCTGTGCGATGCGTGGGACCGGATTCGAACCGGCGGACCCCTACGGGACAGCGCCCTCAACGCTGCGCCGTTGGCCTGGCTTGGCTACCCACGCTCGCGGTCTCTGTCTGCACTCAATGGTATCCAGTGTGATTATAAAAGCCCTTTCCTTTGGATCGGCGACTGCGGCCGGATCACACGCGGACGACGGTCCCGCGTGACAGGTTCGCGGACTACTCCCCGACCGAGACGCCACGGTCGCGAACACGTGCGGCATATTCTTGCCGCGCCCCGCGAGACACAAAGGTTTCAACGCTCGAGCGAAATCTCAGATCGATGCAGTCGGGACGAACACGTGCGCTCGCAGGTGCTGTCGTGGCCAGCGGCATGGTCGCAGCGGGTCTGCTCGTCTCGCCGTCGACGGCAATCGGGGCCGTCGACTCGCTCGCCGCCGATCCGCTTTCCTTCGGCCTCGTCGTCGCCGGGCTCTATCTCGTGCGGCCCCTGCTCGCGTGGCCGACCACGCCGCTCGCGGCCGTCGTCGGCTACGGGTACGGTGTCGCCGTCGGCGTTCCGGTCGCACTCGCAGGCGTCGTCGTCACCGTCCTGCCGATCTTTGTCGCCGTCGGCTGGCTCGCTGGCGACGAGTCGACCGAGGATGTCCCCACGGCGTCGAACGGGTGGGACGAGGGCGGACTCCTCGAGCGCACCGGCGACGCCGTCGATCGTTACTACGAGACCGCGGGTCCGCTTCGGGGCGTCGTCGCCTCGCGGCTGGCCCCGATCCCGTCGGACGTGGCGACGTGTGCCGCGGCGGTCAGCGACGTTTCGCTCCGGTGGTTTCTCGTCGGCACGGCGGTCGGCGAACTCCCATGGACGATCGCTGCGGTCGTCGTCGGGGCCTCCGCGGCGACGGCGACGGCGGGCGGGATCGGCGACGCCGGGCTAGCAGTTTCGCTGGCCGGCCTTCTCGCGGCCTGTCTCTTGCTCGCCGGGCCCGCCTACCGCACGCTCCGATCGCGAGACCCGCTCCGAACGGGAAACGGCCAGTCGACGGACAACTGACCGAACAGCCCACCGCTGCTCGTCGCTACTCGCTCTCGAGCAGCGACTCGCTCATCGCCGGGAGTTGCGTCTCGAGTCGGGCGTTCGGCTCGATATAACGAGAACGGCTCAGCGGAAGGGGTCGCTACAGTCGATGATGACCCCGTGTTGGGGGCAGACGTACTTGCAGTGGCGCTTGTACATCGGGGCTTCGCAGTGGGGACACCGCGGCGCGCCGGTACCGTCGCTCGAGGCCGCCGTCTCCCTACCACCGGCGGAGCCGTCCCCAGCGTCGGCAGTCATACGACGCCGTTCGCGCCGGCCGGTGCTAAGTGTGGTGTTTGCGGTGACGCTCCCGTCCGCTGTCCCGAAAAAACGACCGCGAAAACGGAACCGAACCCTCAGTTAGCGCTCAGCACTCGCTCCAGCCACAGGACTCGCAGGTCTTGCAGCCTTCGGAGAAGTACAGCGACATCGAACCGCAGTCGGGACACTCCGGCGACTCGCCGGCCTCGATGAGGTCCTGGGTCGTGTCGTCGGCGTCCGCGGACGCGGCGGCCGCCCCGCCGTCGGTCTTCGGCCCGTCGTAGACCTCGGCGTCGGCCGACTCCTCGAGGGTCTGCTGTTTCGGATACGGCTTGTCGATCTCGCCCTCGAGGTACCGGCGCATCGCGGTGCCGATGGCGTCCGGAATGGACTGAATCTGTTCGCCCTTGTCCCAGGCGACTTTCGGCGACCGGGTCCCACAGAGTTCGTCGACGATCTCCTCGGGGTCGACACCGGAGCGCAGCGAGGTCGAGATGACCTTCGCCAGCGCCTCGGTGAAGGAGTTGGTGAAGCCACCCGAATGGCCGATGTTGGCGAACAGCTCGAACGGCTGGCCGGTCTCGGGATCCTCGTTGATCGTCACGTAGATCTTCCCGTAGCCGGTGTCGATGCGCTGGCTGACACCCTGCAGGGCGTCGGGCCGCTCGCGCTTCTCGGTGAAGTCGACCTGGACGGGCTCGCCGTCCTCGTCGAGGAGTCCGCCGACGTCCGCCTCGAGGACGTCCTGGACTTCCTCGCTCTCGAGGAACGCCGTTAGGCCGCCGAAGATCTCGTCGATCTGCTCGACGAGGGCCTGTGCGGCCTCGGTCTCGTCGGCGAAGTCGGCGTTGTCGGCGCGGGTAGTCAACACCTGCTTGCTGCGGGTGCCGTCGCGGTAGTAGGTGACGCCCTTGCCGCCGTGTTCGTAGATGTACTCGAACACGTCCTTGGCGTCCTCGAGCGTGGAGTCGTTTGGCGCGTTGACCGTCTTCGAGATCGCGGAGTCGACGCCTTCCTGACAGGCGACCTGGACGCCGGCGTGTTCCTTCGCCGAGAGGTCGCCGGTCGTGACGAACAGTTCGCCGATGGCGTCGGGCACCGTCGAGAGTCCCTCGACCCCGTCGAACTGGTTGGTGGCCATCTGCTCTTTGGCCTCTTCTTTGACCGCGTCGACGTCGATGTCGTTGTCCTCGAGAACGCGGAGGAAGTAATCGTCGAACTCGACCAACATCTCGTCGCCTTGGACGTCGTCGGAGACGTTCTTGTAGTAGGCGACGTTGTAGATCGGCTCACAGCCGCCGGTGGTGTTGCCGACCATCGAGGTCGTGCCGGTCGGTGCGATGGTCGTCGTGTTGTGGTTCCGGATGGCGAAGCCGTCTTCCCAGTCGTCGGCGTCGAGGCCGGTCTGCTTCTCGAACCACTCGCGGTACTCGGTCGGGTTCGCGTACTTGGATTTGTCCCACTCGTCGAAGCTGCCCCGTTCTTCGGCGAGTTCGTGGGAGGTCCACTTCGAGGTATGGTTAATGTGGCGCATCAGCTGGCGCGCGACCTCGTTGGAGGTTTCGCTGCCGTACTCCATGCCGAGCTGGATGTACAGCTGTGCCAGGCCCATGATGCCCAGGCCGATCTTGCGCATCTCCCGGACCTTCTGCTCGATCTTCTCGACCGGGAAGTCGCTCATCGTGACGACGTTCTCGAGGAACCGGGTGCCCATCTCGATGCGGCGGTCGAACTCCTCGAAGTCGATCGCCTCCTCGAGGAAGGCATCGACGGCCTCGGCTCGCGACTCGTACTCGTCGCCGTGGTCGTCGTACCAGACGCGCCAGTCGGGGGCCTCCAGGTCGGCGAGCGTCGAGAGGTTGATGTGCCCGAGGTTACAGGCCTCGTACTCTTCTAAGGGCTGCTCGCCGCAGGGGTTGGTCGCGAGGATGCGGTGGTCGGGGTGTTTCTCGACGTCGAAGGAGTGCTGTTTGTTGATCCGCTCGAGGTAGACGACGCCGGGTTCGCCGTTCTCGTGGGCACCCTCGACGATGTCGTCCCAGAGTTCTTCGGCCGGGATCGACAGCTCTTCGCCGACCTCGACGTGGTCGCCGAGGCCGAACATCTCGTAGAGTTCCTTCGTCTCGGCCGTGGCGATGTGGGGTTCGCCCGTTCGGGGGTTGGTGAACGTGAACTCCTCGCCGTTCTTGACGGCGTCCATGAAGTCGTCGGTGATGCCGACGGAGATGTTGAAGTTCGAGAGGTGGCCCTCGACCGCGTTCCGGAGGTGCTTGGGGACCCGCCCGTCGTCGTCGATGAGTTCGCGGGCCTCCTCGAGGGCATCCTGGAAGGAGGTGTGCGTGTAGTCGTCGGGGTCGTTCAGCCGCAGCGTCTCGGCCAGCGAGACGTCCTTGTTCTTGGCGTGGATGAACTGGATGACGTCCGGGTGGGAGACGCGCATGACGCCCATCTGTGCGCCGCGGCGAGCGCCGCCCTGGGCGATCGTCTCGCACATCTGGTCGTACGTACGCATGAACGTGATCGGGCCACTGGCGATGCCGCCGGTCGAGCCGACCGCGTCGCCGTAGGGCCGGAGCCGCCAGAAGGCATAGCCCATCCCGCCGCCGCTCTGGAAGACCTGTGCGGCTTCCTTGGCGGTCTGGTGGATATCGTCGATGTCGTCCTCGGGGGAGTCGACGAAACACGCCGAGAGCTGCTGGAGTTCGTCACCGGCGTTCATCAGGGTCGGCGAGTTCGGCATGAAATCCAGGTTTTCCATCATGCCCTGGAACTCGTCGGCGATGTCCTCGACGTGGTCGCGGATCTCGTCGGGGAGTTCGGGGACGACGGTGTCGTAGGCGAACTTGTTGACGTTGTAGATAGACAGCGTGGCTTCGGCATCGTCCTCGGCGGTGGTGCCCGCGCCGAACACGTCCGCGGCGAGTTCGTCCCGTCGCGGGTGGTCGGGCTTGAGCTGGTCGGGCGTAACCGTAATCTCAGTATCGCGGTTGTCGGCTTCGTAGACGGCCTCGGCCAGCGCGATGTTCTTGCCAACGCGGTCGAAGAGATCCTCCTGGGCCTCGATGAGGTTGCCGTCGGCGTTCTTGCGGAGATAGCGGGCCGGCAGAATGTCGTGATAGGCGTTGTCGGTCAACCGCTCCTCGAGGGTTTCCCCCTCGGTGCGCTTGATCGGGAGCGTCAACTCTTCCGCGGAGAGCTCGGCGTCGCTCATGCGCGCGTCACCTCGTCGCTACCTCGCTGCAGTACGTCGATCGTGGCGTGGGTCCGGGTCCTGACTTGCATCATTCGTGACGAAGGTTCGGTATTCATCCATCCATCATAAAACGTGGTGTTGTAGTCCTACCGTTCTTGTAGTAATACAAATTAGGTTGTATAGATGTCTCTGTCACCTTGTCGTGTTCGGTCAGCAGACGACCGGTGAAACGGCCGCTGCCGTGGTCGCTCGAACCTACGTGGCCGACCGTCTTAACCATTTTCAGACCGGACTGAAAGTGACTGTCTGCGACGTGATCACGGTTCCCTCCGGTGGTTTTCTCTTTCATGGCTTCACAGTCCGACGCGCCGAACGATCGCTCGAGCGAGTCAGTCATCGGCGACTGGCAGTCACGACTTCCAGAAAGATTACGTCCCTCCAGTGCGGGGGGTCGTACATGATCGAAGCACTGACTTCGGGACCGACGATCCTCCTGGTCCTGGCGGCGCTTGCCGCATTCGCCGTCGCCGTCGTCGCGATCAAGATCGCAATCAAACTGGCCGTCCGTATCGGCATCGTCGCCGCCGTCGTGCTGGCGGCGCTGTACGCCACCGGCTTCACCGACCTGGGCTTCCTCCCGTTCTTCTGAGACGCCCCCTTTTCGCCGCCCTCACTCCTTCGCGAACGCGAGGAAGTTCTCGATCACGTCGTGCCCGACGGCCGTGAGGACGCTCTCGGGGTGGAACTGCACGCACTCGAGGGGGTATTCCGCGTGGCGTACGCCCATAACGAGCGTCTCCGAGCCGTGTTCCGCGGTCGCCGTCACGTCGAGACAGTCCGGCACGTCGGTCGCGACCAGCGAGTGGTACCTGCCCGCACGGAATCCCTGCTCTAAGCCCGCAAAGACGCCCTCACCGTCGTGATCGACCGCGGAGGCCTTGCCGTGGATCGGCTCCGGCGCGCGGCCGACGCTGCCGCCGTACTCGTAGACGGCGGCCTCGAGGCCGAGACAGACCCCCAGGGTCGGTACCTCGGGGCTGATCTCCCGGAGGACGTCCATCGTGACGCCCACGTCGCGGTCGTTCTTCGGATGCCCGGGGCCGGGGCTGATGACGATCGCGTCGGGGTCGACCGCGCGGACGTCCGCGAGCGACGCGGTGTTTTTCAGAACCGCGGTCTCGGTGCCGGCCTGCTGGCTGACGTACTCGACGAGGTTGTAGGTGAAAGAGTCGTAGTTGTCGACGAACAGCACCGTCAGCGGCTCCGTCTCGCTGTCGCGGCCCGCCGCGTCGCGGTCGTCCGCCGCCGTCGCGCTCATCGGCTCACCTCCGGCGTCGCGTCGGGTTCGCCGTCCGACGGCGGCTCCGCGGCCGGGAGTTCGATCTCTTCGAGGGCCGCGAGGACGCCCCCCATCTTCTGTTCGGTCTCCTCGTACTCGGCGGCGGGGTCGCTGTCGGCGACCAGTCCCGCACCGGCCTGAACCGTGATCCGGTCCTCGTCGCCCTCGTCTTCGACCGTGGCAGTCCGAATCACGATCGCGAAGTCCGCGTCGCCGGACCACGAGTAGTAGCCAACGCCGCCGCCGTAGAGCCCGCGGGGCTCGGACTCGAGGTCGTCGATGATCTCCATCGCGCGGACCTTCGGCGCGCCCGACAGCGTCCCGGCGGGGAACGAGGCCCGCGTCGCGTCGAACGCGTCCGAGTCCGCGGCGAGCCGGCCGGTCACCGTCGACTCGATGTGCTGGACGTGGCTGTACTTGAGGACGTTCATGAACTCGTCGACCCGGACCGAGCCCGGTTCCGAGACGCGGCGCACGTCGTTGCGCGCGAGGTCGACCAGCATCGTGTGTTCGGCGCGTTCCTTGCCGTCGGCCAGCATCTCCCCCGCGAGCCGGCGGTCCTCGACGGGGCTCGAGCCCCGGTCACAGGTGCCGGCGATGGGGTTCGACATGACCTCGCGACCGCGCACCGAGAGCAGGGTCTCGGGACTGGCCCCGACGACGGTCAGATCGTCGTGGTCGAGCAGATACATGTACGGCGAGGGGTTGACCTCGCGCATCGCCTCGTAGAAGCCGAGCGGATCGATGTCACCGTAGAGTTCCCGCGTGCGAGAGATCACGCCCTGATAGATGTCGCCGTCGAGGACGTGTTCCTTGGCCGCACGGACGCTGTCCTCGTAGGCGGCTTTCGGCCCGGCGTTCTCCTCGTCGCGGACGAAGCCGCCGGTCTCGGGCGGTTCGGCCGCACACAGCGTCGCCGCCACCTCGTCGGCCTCCGCGACGAGCGCGTCGTAGACCGCGTCGGGGTCGTCGTCGGCCTCGAGAACGGGCGTACAGACCAGCGAGATCGTCCCGTCGCGCTCGTCGAAGGTCAGGGTCTTCGTCGTCAGGAGGAACTGCGCGTCGGGAAATCGCGAATCGGGCCGCTCGTAGCCGACTTCCTCGAGCCAGAGGTCGTAGACGGCCTCGTAGGCCAGGAAGCCGACCAGCCCGCCCTCGAGATGCTGGCGGTCGTGATCGGGCACGTTCTCGAGGCGAACGTCGGGCATCGCGGCCCGGAGCGCGTCGACGGTGTCGCCCTCGGCGTCGGTGTCGATGGCAGCGAGCGGTGCCTCGTCGGTCAGGGCCTCCACGGTCGCCTCGCCGGATTCGACCGTCACGACGGCCTCGGGGTCGTAGCCGACGTAGGAGTAGCGCGCGTGGCGCTCGGCGTCGGCGGAACTCGGCCGGAACGCGCCGTCGGGATCGCTCGAGGCGGTCTTCCCCGCGCTCTCGAGGAGGAAGGCGTAGGGTGAGCGCTCCCGGTCGCTCGCCTCGGAGCGGCCGGTGAGCGCGGCGTAGGCCGCGAGCGGCGTCGTCTCGACCTCGAGGGTCGCGACGGTCCGGACGACGGCCGGTCGGTCGTCCCGGTCGGCGCTCGAGCCGGCGTATTCACAGAACGCCTCCCGATCGAGATCGAACGAGAACCGGTCGGTGGGGGTGGGTTTGGGATCGGGCATGGGAGTCACGCGTCGGGCTCCGCCCGCTTGCGGGCGGTCTTGGCTCGGTCGACGAACGAGCGAACGGCCTCGTGGTCTTTGACCCCGCCCCGCTCCTCGACGCCGCTGGCGACGTCGACGGCGAAGGGCGCGACGGTCCGGACCGCGTCACCGACGTTCTCGGGGGTGAGCCCTCCGGCGAGGATCAGTGGCGACTCGAGGTCGGCCGTGGCGGTGTGGGTCCGGTCCCAGTCGTGGGTGCGGCCGGTCCCACCGCCGCCCTCGGCGCTGCCCGTGTCGACGAGCAGTCCGTCGACGATCTCGTCGTAGGTCTCGGCGGTCGCGGCGTCGTCGGCGTCGACCGCGAGCAGCAGTTCCGCCTCGAGGTTCGCGCGCAGGTACGCGAGGTCGCCGGGTCGGATGTCGCTGTGGATCTGGATCGCGTCGGGCTCGATCTCTTCGACCAGTTCGATCGCCTCTGCCGGGCCGTCGGGCATCGTCACGAGGACGCTCGTGACGAACGGTGGAGTCGCCGCCGCCAGCGCCGTCGCCCGCTCGATCGAGACCTCGCGGGGCGTGTCGACCGAGACGTCACAGATGATGCCGACGGCGTCCGCGCCCGCGTCGATCGCCGCCTCGAGGTCGGTCTCATCAGTCAGGCCGCAGATCTTGACCCGGGTCATCGGTCCCCGGTCGGCTGGGCCGTGACGCCGCGTAACTGGTCGAGTTTCTCGGCGGCCGCGCCCGACTCGATGGCCTCGCGGGCCGCGTCCGCGCCGGCCTCGAGCGAGTCGGCCTCGCCGGCGACGTAGATCGCCGCACCCGCGTTCGCGAGGATGACGTCGCGTTTCGCGCCGGTCACGTCGCCCTCGACGATCCCGCGCATGTCCGCGGCGTTTTCCTCGGGCGAGCCGCCCGAAATGTCCGCGATGTCGTGTTCAGTGAGGCCGAGATCGGCCGGCTCGAGGGTGTACTCCTCGACCGACTCGCCGTCGACCTCTGCGACTCGGGTCTCGCCGTGGATCCCGATCTCGTCGGTGCCCGCGCCGTGGACGACCAGCGCGCGCTCGACGTCCATTCGGGCGAGGGCGTCCGCGAGGACCGGAACGAGGTCGGGATCGTAGACGCCGACGACCTGTGCGTCCGCGCCTGCGGGGTTGGTCAGCGGCCCGAGGACGTTGAAGATCGTCCGCATCCCCAGTTCCTTGCGTGGGCCGATGACGGCCTTCATCGCCGGGTGGAAGACCGGCGCGAGCATGAACCCGATACCGTCCTCCTCGATGGCTTCTTCGACGGCCGGGGGCTCGGCCTCGACGTCGACGCCGACTTCCTCCAGGACGTCCGCGCTGCCCGACGAGGAGGAGACGGAGTAGTTGCCGTGCTTGGCGACCGGAACCCCGGCCCCGCCGGCGACGATCGCGCTCGTCGTCGAGACGTTGATCGTGTCGTAGTCGTCCCCGCCAGTACCACAGGTATCGACCAGCGGCGCCCGGTCCGGCGAGATCGTTCGGGCCGCATCGCGCATGCCCTCCGCGAAGCCGGCGATCTCGGCTTCGGTCTCGCCTTTCGCTCGCAGCGCAGCCAGCAGCGCGCCGATCTGTGCCTCCGTCGCGTCCTCGAAAACCGCCGTCGAGGCCGCTCGAGCGTCCGCTTGCGTGAGATCCTGCCCGTCCGTGACTCGTTCGACGTAGTCCTGCATAGTGAACACCAATGTACGTAGTTGTCTTGTAATGCCCAAATCAGTACATCGACTTAAGCGTGTCGCCCGGCCGCGTGCGGACGAGTCGCGTACGGCGGTCGATTCGAAACCTTCAATTAGTGTGCCCGGCAACGATTGAGTGCAGCGGACGTGGCGACGCAGGCCACGGACGAAGGTCGAACCAGGGTTGGTGGTCTAGTCTGGTTACGACACCTCCTTGACATGGAGGAGGCCGGCAGTTCAAATCTGCTCCAACCCATTTTTTCGAGCGACAAATCGTGAGGAGCTGAGCGACGAGCGCGTCGCTCGAACGATTGGTACGGACAGATTGAACGAGGCGAGCCGCAGCGCCCGAACGTAGTGAGGGCGACCGTCTCGACGTGGTTCAAATCCGCTCTACCCCACATCTACGGCTCGAGCGCTGGTTGCGACCGAACTCGAGATCACGTCGAGGTAGTCGTCCGCGATTTCGACTGGCGGGACCCGCCGCTCGAGGCGTCGTTCTCGAGAAGCAGTTGATTTCGAAGAGCCGGCCCCTAGACGGGCGATCCCGTCGGAAGTCCGCGTCTTCCGTCGGGCAGAATCGCCATCGAAGGCGTCGCTTTCGTCGCGGTGCTTACTCGCCGTCGTTCCAGGTCGCCGAGTTCCAGGTCGCCGAGGCGGTCACTCGACCGTCGCTGACGTCGACCGAACGCTCGTCCGCGGAGGCGCCGAGCGACTCCTCGAGCGCGCTCGCGTCCGCGTCGCCGAGAACGGCGGCGAACTCGCCGGAACCGCCGCCGTCGCCGTCGAACGACAGCGTGCTGACCCCGCCCTCGAGCCCCTCGAGTTCGGTGTATTCCACGTCCGAGAACATCCCGTCACCGCTGGTACCGCTGTCGCCGCTGGGGTTGGTCTCGAACTCGTCACCGTAGCCCCCGTACGCGACGGTACCATGACCGGCGGCCGAGAGGAACCACTCGACGTCCGCGACCGCTTCGGTCGCTCGTTCGGCGTCGCCCGCGGCGGCCTCGATCGGCGTCTTGACCGCGGCGACGGGATCGGTGACCTCGTTGCCGCTGACGAAGACGATCGCGCCGCCGCTGACGGCGATCGCGTCGGAACTCCCGTCGGCGGGGGTGAAGATGTCGTAATCGTCGATCCCATCAGTTCGCTCGTACTGCCTCGCGAACGCGGACTCGGGTTCGGCGGTGAGGATATCGGCCACTTCGTCGGTGTCGATATCGCCGGGCAGGACGACCGCCTGATTCGCCACGAGCGTCGCGTTGGCGCTCGACTCGAGCGATTCCACGTCCTCGGAGTCGGTCGCCTCGAGGACCCCGGTGAGCCCGTACGAACTGAGACCGAACCCGATGGCGAACCCCGCCGCGATCGTTCCGGCCATCGGCAGTCCCATCATCGGGTCGTTCTGATACGTCTCGTCCAGTTCGTCGTTCTGGCTCTCTTCGTCGCTTTCGGAGTCCTCGAAGTCCGACCAGTCGATGTAGATGAACCCGACCGCGCCCTCGTCGTCGGTGGTGAGCCACTGCGCGTACGTCGGCGGGGAGTCCTCGCCGTCTCCGTTCCCGTTGCCGCTCTCGTCGCCGGAACCGAGACAGCCGGCGGCACCCGCTGCCATCGAAACACCCGTGAGCTTCAACACGTCACGGCGGTTTACAGTCATGATCGTATACCAGTCCCGTTATCTATTATAAAACCCCGTTGAACCGGATCGAACGGTACAAACCACGGAACCGACTGGGACGGGGTATGGAGGTCGTCGGTCGGCTGTTAGCACTGCTCGTCGTCCTGGTGGGCGGCGCGGGCATCCGAGCGATCGGCGTCCTCGACGACCGCCGGACCGCGCTGTTGAACGACCTCGCCTACTACGTCGCGCTCCCGGCACTGATTTTCGTTTCGACGTTCGATCGCTCGATCGCCACGTTGCTCTCGCCGGCGCTGCTCGGCGGGCTCTTGCTCGTCGTCTTCGGAACCGCGGGGGTCGCCTGGGTCGTCCACTGGCATCGGGACTCGAGCGCGCGCCGGAGCGTCGCGATCGTACAGTCGTATCACTCCAACCTGGGCTATCTGGGATTGCCGCTGGTCGCCGCGACGTTCGATCCGACGGTCACGGCGATCGCGAGCGTGGTACTCGGCGTCGTCTCACTGACTCAGGTCCCGCTGACGGTCGTCATCCTTTCGACACTCAACGCGGCCGGCGCGACGGTTACCGGCGAACTGCGGCGACTCGCGACGAACCCCGTCCTCGTGACGCTGCTTGCCGGATTGACGATCGGTTCGCTCGGGCTCGGGGTGCCGTCACCCGTCGCCGTCGGTCTCGACGCCGTCGGGTCGCTGGCGCTGCCCGTCGCGTTGCTCTGTGTTGGCGCATCGCTGGACATCGACCGGTCCTCGATCGACGCGGCCACGACCGCGGCCGTCGTCGCCTGCAAGGTCGTAGTGATGCCGGCCCTCGCGTGGCTCGTCTTCTCCGCGCTGGCCGTCGACACCGCGACGTTTATCGCCAGCGTCGTGATGCTCGGCACGCCGACGGCCGTCTCGACGTTCGTCTTCGCGAGCGAACTCGGCGGCGACCCGGAGTTCGCGTCGCTGAACGTCTTCGTCACGACGCTGTCCTCGATCGCGACGCTGTTCGTCCTCATTACACTGGTCGGCTGAGTGACTGCGGGCGCTCCTTCGAGCTGTAATCACAAGCTGACGCCGCGTTACGGCGAAAAGAAGCGTTTGAGCCGCCCGAGTAGACCGGGGGTGTCGTCGGACGCGTCGTCGCTTCCGCCGCCGTTTCCGTCGCGATCGACCGAGCCGGCGAGTGGGCCGGCGTCGTCGGGCCAGTCGTCGTCCGCCGACCCCGACGCGGCCGTCGTCTCGAGGTCGTCCATCGAGAGATCGACATCGTCGATCTCGGGGGTCGATTCGCGGCCTTCGCCGGCCTCGGCCGCGCGGACGTCCGCGCCGGTCACGTCGCCCGCCTCGACGCGGGCCGCGAGGTCCTCGAGGTCAGCGTCGTCCGGGATCGAAGCGGCAGCGTCGTCGATCGACGTCGGCTTCGTCTCAGTGGTGTCCGCGGACGTGCTGTCGCGACCCTCGCCCGGACTCGGCTCCGGGGTCGGTTCGGCGGCCGTGGAGTCGGCCGGAGCGGTGTCCGTTCGCGCCGACGACTGCTCGTCGTCGCCGTCGTCGGTCACGGGATCGGTTGTCGGAACGTCGTCCTCGTCGAACGCAGCCGTCACGGACTCGCTGGTCGCCGTATCGTCGGCCTCGTCGCTCGAGCCAGCGTTCCCATCGCTCGAGTCGGGATCCGACCGGGTCGAATCCAGCGACTCGAGGATGTCGTCGACGCTTTCCTCGGAGACGACCCGCTGGGGACCGCCACCGGGCTCTAAGGCGTCATCCGAGTCGGCGTCGGCCGCGTCCGTCTCGTCGGCCGGGGAGGGACCGGATTGTCGCTCGTCGCTCATGGTGGTGGCTGTCGCTGCCGACGACATAATCCTTCCCCTGTCGGTGGTCGGGGACGGTCCCGTCAGCCGTACCCGGGCAGTGGCTGCGGGGTCACTCCGCGAGCGCCGGGTTCGCCCGGACGACGTTGAGGACGGCCCCGACCAGAATGATGATGCCCGCGAAGTAGAGCCAGGTAACAAACAGCAACACGGCACCGAGTGCCCCGTAGGCCTCGTACTGGGCGGCGTTGGCCGCGTACAGCTGGAACCCGAACTGGAGGATGGTCCACCCGACGGCGGCGAAGACCACGCCCGGCAGGATCTCGGCCACGTCGACGGGGATCGGCGGCAGGACGTAGTAGATCGGCAGGAAGACGAGGATGAGCCCGGCAAGCAGGATGAGCCAGCCGAGGAAGTCGGCTAACGGCACGGTATCGGCGACGAGCCTGAGCGCTGCCCCGATCCCGATCATCAGCGCGATCGCGCCCGCGCCCGCGACGAGTACCGTCAGTCCGTCCACGAGCTGTCCGACGAGGCTCTCTTCGGTGACCTCGTCGTAGACCTTGTCGAACGCGAGACTCAGCCCTCGAAAGACCTTGAGCGCACCCCAGGCGGCGACGACGAGCGCGACGACGGTCGCCTCGGCCCGTCCCGATTCGGTCGTCAGGGCTTCGGTAACGAGGTCTTCGCCCGACGCCGGGAGGAAATCCCCGGCGACAGTGATCAGCCGCTCGGCGGCCGCCTCGCCGCCCAGCAGCGAGCCGACGACGAGCGCAAGCAGGACCAGCGGGATCAGCGACACGAACGCGTAGTAAGCGAAGCCGGCCGCGAGAAAGGTTAGATCGCGGTCGCTCGCGGTCCGATAGATCGTCGTGACCGTCTCCGGAAGCTCCATACAGTTCGTACGACGGTCAGGACTATGAACGTGTAAATCGTTCGCAGTTCCTGTCGTCCGGTATCGGGGAGAGCGGCAGCCGCCGACCGACTCGTGCCCGTGGCGATGTTACCACTCGCGACAGAAGTTCTGGCCGGCGTAGACTGCGCCGTCCTCGTCGATGTAGACGCCGACCCCCGCCCGATCCCACGTTGGCGTCTCGCCCTCCTCGAGGATCGCCCGCCGGTGATCGGTGGAGTTCATCCACTGATCGACCAGACCGATCGCGAGGGCCTCGGCCGTTTCGTAGCGAACGACCCCGCCGGACGGTCGTTCGACGCGTCGATCGACCCAGGTCATGGCGATGTTCTCGCCGTAGGCCCGACAGTAGTCGTCGACGTCTCTGAAGCGGTCGTACGGCCCCTCGCCGTCGGGGTTCGTATGTGCGAAGTAGTCCCGCTGGCCCATGTCGCGAGTGTGTGCGCGAGCCACCGACGCGGCGGTCCCGTCCCACTCGAGGGGCTCGAGGCCGTGTTCGGCCCGCCGCTCGTTGATCTCGGCGTGGACGAAGTCCTCGACGGTCGGCGAGGTGATCGTCTCGACGTCGGTTTCGTACCGGGTCGTACCCGGGTCGTCGGGATCCGTTACCGGCGGATTGCGTTCGCCGGCCGGCGGCGGCTCGGAACTGGGCGCGGGCCCCTCGCCGAGGCCGAGCCCGTCGGTCACCTGCGGGGCGAACACGGCGGTTCCGACAGCGAGGGAGACGACGAGCGCGATCGCGACGAGGAGACTCAGGAGTCCCCGAAGCAGTGCCCGGTCGCACCGCCGGGCGCGGTCGTGTCCCGTTCCGTCGGACCGGCTCCCATCCATCGGATCGACCGTCGACTCGCCGGTACAAGAGCGTCGGGACGGACTACAGCGAGTGAGAGCGGTAGGGACCGATTACGGGTCCGTGACCGCGACCCCGTCCGCCCCGTCGCCGAAGATCGTCTCGTGCATGCCGATCACGAGACCGGGGACGACCGCCATGAACAGGTGTTCCTCGAGCGGGATGCCGGCGACATCGATCCCGGTCCGGAGTTTGATATCGAAGACGCCGACGGCGAGGGTGTATCGGTCCCAGACGTAGGCGATCGGATACAGCGCGAGGATGGTCACGGCGGCCTTCCGAACGGCGTTTGCACGACGCAACAGGAGCGCGGCGACGATCCCCCAGACGAGTTCGGTCACGAGGTAGGTGTAGCGTCCGAAGACGCTGATGTCGAACATCGACGGCCATTCAACGGCCAGTATAAAAACACCCGGGCTGGATCCACCCGGATAAAACGGGCAGTATCTTAAATACCCCGGCGGCACTACGTTCACGTAGAAGGATGAATATCGCTGATATCGCCACCACGGAGTTCATCGAAGTCGACGTCGGGACGCGAATGGGGAAAGTCCGGTCCATGTTCGAGGACGGCAACCCCAAGGGAATTATCGTCATGAACGACGGGGACTACGAGGGGGTCATCAGCGAGCGGGAGATCCTCCAGTCCCACGTCGAGGACGACGCCAAGGTGGCGGCACTCACGAAGCCCAGTCGGAGTACGCCATCGCCCAAGGTCGACCGCCAGGAAGACGTCCGGGAGACCGCCCGCGTCCTCGTCGAGAGCAACGCGAAGGTCGCGCCGGTCTTCGAGAACGGCGAGCTGTGGGGGGTCATCACCGACGACGCGATCCTCGAGGCGGTCCTGGAGAACCTCGACGCGCTGACCGTCGAGGACATCTACACCGCCGACCCGGTCACGGTCACCGAGGACGACGGGATCGGCAAGGCGATCAATCTCCTGCGCGAACACGGCATCTCCCGCCTGCCCGTGATGAACGAGAACGGCTTCCTCGCTGGGGTCGTCACGACCCACGACATCGCCGACTTCGTCATCCGGGAGAACCACACGACGACGACGGGCGATCGGGTCGGCGACTCCGATCGGTTGCTCGACGTGCCGGTCTACGACATCATGACCAGCCCCGTCGAGACAACCACGCTGGACACGACCGCGGAGGCTGCCGTCGAGCGGATGCTGGGCAACGACTACGCGGGGCTGATGGTCACGCCGGCCGACGACGACCGGGTCGTCATCGGCGTCATCACCAAGACCGACGTCCTGCGGGCGCTGACCTTCACCGAGGAGGAACACATGGACGTCCAGATCACCAACATCTCGATGCTTGATACCATCACTCGAGAAGGGATCGTCGAGAACATCGAGGACGTCGTCGACAAGTACCAGGACATGCAGGTGATGCACGCCCACGTTCGATTCAAGGAACACCAAGAGCGACTCCGCGGCACGCCGCTCGTGCAGTCACAGATCCGACTGCGTACTAACAAGGGCCAAGTCGCCGGCACCGGTGAGGGCTACGGCTCGGAGAACGCCTTCCGCGTCGCGCTCGATAAACTCGAGCGCAACGTCCTCGAACTCAAGGGCGTCACCAGCGACGAGGAGTACCGCGGCCAGCTCCTGCGGAAACTCAACGAACTGTAGCGTCGACGTCGACCCCGGGTTCGTTTTTCCAACTCCGGACTGGACACCGACCATCGGCCGGCCGGAGGTGGCTCAATGTCGCGCCGACTCCTCGCCGCCCTCGAGCCCCCGATCCGTAATCCGGAACTGAACTGACTCGCCGGCCGGCTTCGAGCGATGTTTTTCCAGCGTCGCGCGTCGGTTCCCGCCCCGGAACCGCTCCAAGCGGACGACGGTCCCGGTCCAGTGTTCCAACGTGTTGCCGCCCAGCCCACGGGTCCGGTCCGAGTCCGGGTCCGAAAAGACCTGATTCGTCAGCACGACCGCGAGATCGTGTTTGCGCGCGAGCGAGAGCAGGTGGGTCACCTGTCGGGTGACGCTTCGCAGCGCTTCCCCCTCGTCGCCGTCGGCGGTCCGCTCGAGCCGGTAAAAGCCCGTCGCGCTATCGAGGACGATCAACTCGGCGCGCTCGGCGAACCCCTCGGCGTCGCGGACGGCCTCGGCCTGTTCCTCGAAATCGACGGCGTCTTCGATGACGATCCGCGAGGCGACGGCCTCGAGGTCTTCCCCGTCGACGCTTCCCTCGAGCAACTGCTGGAAGCGGTCGACCGAGACGCCTTCGGTATCGATGTAGACGACGGTCCCCCCGTCGACGGCCGTCTGGACGGCGGCAGACAGCGCGAGGTTCGTCTTCCCGGCCGCCGGCGGGCCGTACAACTGTGTGACGGTCCCGCGTTCGAACCCCCCGTCGAGCAACTCGTCGACCGGGCCACAGCCGGTCGGGATCGCCTCGTCGGTCACGGTTCGAGTTGACTGGGGACGCGCAAAAAGGCCCCGGAACGGCCGGGGCGGGACTTCGCCCCCGCCCCGCGGGCGATCGCGGCCCGATACTGTCGGCGCTCGCGACTCCGACCGCTCGTCTCGACGATGGAATCCGTTCGCGTACGTTTATCTCCGATGGGGGCGAAAGTCGCCCGTGATCGTCGTCGCTACGGCGGACTTCGAGGTGTACCACGGTGTCGTCAACGAACTTCGCGACCGCGGAACGACGTTTACGACCATCGAACTCGATGAAGAGCTACCGGACCGGGCGGCCGTCGTCATCACCGACGGGGACAACGCCGATGCCTTCGCGAACGCGACGACCGTCGTCGCCGATCCGGACGATCCACGGCGTGCGGTCGACCGGGCGCTGGCGGCCGTCCGCGGCGACGGCGGTCGGACGATCATCGGCGTCGATCCCGGTCGTAAACCCGGCATCGCCGTCCTCACCGGCGAGACGGTCGTCGCCGCCTTTCAGGTCCCGCTCTCCGACGCCGTCGACGTGATCGAACGCGAGGCCAGCGACGCGCCCTCGCCGGTCGTCCGGATCGGCGACGGCTCCCGCCTCGAGGGCGCGAAACTCGTCACCGACCTCGAGGACGTCCGGGTCGAACTCGTCGACGAGACGGGGACGACCCCCTATCTGGGCACGGGCTCGCGGGGGATGGGCGACGTGCTGGCCGCGGTCAACATCGCTCGCCTCGAGGGAGAGGTCGTCGACGCCCGCGAGATCGAGCCGACGGAAGGGGAGATTCAGGTCATCAAGGACCGCTCGCGCGAGCGAAGCGAACACAACCGGGCGATCGACGAGGCACTGGCCCGGCGGGTCGCCGCCGGCGAGTTGACGATCGACGAGGCGCTCGCGGAACACCGCAACGATGGAACTGGCTCGGAAACCGAGTCGCGCGAGACGGACGAGGCCGACGGCTCGGAGCCGTCGTCGTAGCGTCGGAAAACCGGACAAAAGAAACGGATACGTCGGTCACTGCGGTCGAAAACCGACCGTGTGACGGATCGAGAGGTTACGCGCCGACCCAGGTGTTCGTCGAGGCGACCGACGTGAGCTGGACGTTCTCGTTCTCCTGCATGCTGATCTGTGAACTCCCGGCGCTGCCGCCGTCTTCGGCGACTGCGATGGAGCTGTGCTGTTCGTTCAGGTTCTGCTGCGTGATGATCTGCTGCTGGGCGATCGCGGCGCTTGCCTCCTGCTCGGCGTCGTTCGTCTGCGTGGCGTTCCCGGCGTAGTCGTACGACGTGCCGGCGCCCATGCCCGCGTTCCCGTCGACCGTGACGGTCATACTCGAGGTCCGAGTGACGTCGTCGGAGACGTAGCCCGGGCTCGCGTAGACGTTGAGCGCGTCGGCGTAGGCGACCTGTGCGTTGTAGTTCTGCTGGTAGGCGAGCTGGATCGCGGTGGCCTCACTGCCGTTCTCCGCGAGTGCCATCGCGGTGTTCTGGAAGTTGATGTTCTGTTGTTCGACTGCCTGTTCTTGGGCAATACCCGCGGTAGCGGTCTGTTCGGTGTCGTCGACGCCATCTACCTTGTCCTTCTTGTCGGGCTTGTGTGCGTCAGTCGTGGTCGAGAGGACGTCGCCGTCGACATCGCCGGCGGTGGCGACGTTCATCCCGAGGGACGAGACCATCAGGTTCGAGGCGGTTGCGCTACCGAACTGCTCGTTGAGGTTGCTCTGGTCGGTGAACTGAATCGCCGTGGCAGTGCTGTTTTCGCCGATCGCGATGGCAACCGCACCGCCCTGTTCGTTGACGTTCTGCTGGGCGACGTCTTGTGACTGGTTGACGAGTGCTTCGGCACTCTGGCCGACACCGGGACCGTCGTCGCCGGACTTGTCCTTCGCGTGTCCGAACTCGCCGTCACCGAGGTAGACGTTCGAGGCGTTGGCCATGCCCTCCTGGAGGTTCTCGTTGCGCTGGTAGGACTGCTGGAGCGCGGTCGCCTCGCTGTCGTTCATGGCGTACGCGAACGCGGTACTCTGGTTGTTGTAGTTGACCTGACCGACCGTCTGGGACTGGGTCACGCCGGCGATGGCTTCCTGGGTGACCGTCTCGTCGTCGCCCTTCTCGTCTTTGATTCCCCAGCCGTCGAACTGCTGGTCGCCACCGTTGCCGATGATGATGTTGACCTCGCCGACGTTTTCGAACTGCGTCTGTGCGGTTCGAACCTCGACGTTGCCGGCCGTGGCCTCACCGGTCTGGACGTTGTCGTTCTGCTGGTTGACCTCCTGGACGGCCGTCGCCTGGCCGCCGTCGATCGAGACCGACACCGCCGATCCCTGTTCGTTGATGTTGACTTGATCGACGTCTTGGTGCTGGATGACTTCGGCGGCCGAGCTGCTCGTCCCGTCCGCGTGCTTGTCGACGTACTCCTCGAGCGACATATCGCCGAGGTCGGCGCCAAAGACCAGATACAGCTCGTCGCCGTCCTCGAGCGTGTGTACCGTGTCACTGTTGGACGCGGCGTCACCGCCCGCGGACGCGGCCGGGACGCCAGCCATCGCCATCGACAAGGCCAGCATACAGGCCATAAGAACCGTCGTAGCTCGTGATCGTCTCGTCGTATCGGTTGTCATTGAGTGTTTGATATTCGTCGTGATTGTCTTTCGTTTCTGTAACTGTGCAACGCAAACCCCCGTTCTCCCATTACAGACTTTGTTATCGACAGGTTGGCCGGAGTATGAAGTCGCCTATGGGACCGAAGGGGGCTACTTACGGGGAGAAATCGGCGGCTTCGGTTCACCGAACCGTCTTGCTCGAACCTGTCTGGGCGTATTTATCGCCACTCGACTGAAAATGAAAATTGAGGAATGCTTTGGCGCGCCATTGATCTGCTTACTGATCGTTTCAGGGATCGAATGCGGGTATTAGCGCCGCGAAACGGATCAACAACCGTTTCACACCGCGGATTTCGGCAACGGGGGCGCGGAATCCCGTCCTCGAAACGCTGAGGGAAGTCCGAATAGGGTCGTCGAAACGACGACACGTTGTTGGTTACGGTCGCTGAACGGTTATCCTGTACACATAAATAGCCGTATCAGGTTCTCTAATGCCGCTATTCGGCTCGAAACCGTTTGACGGATTCAAATGGGTCCCCGTGATGAGTAGCGACCGGGCAACGCGCCACAGCGGGGAGCGACCGGGAGACGACGGCCTCGTCCGCGACCAGCGACAGCGCCGTCGCTCGAGGGATCTCCCTCGAGGGTCTTCCCGGTGTGGCGACGCGTGGTGCCCACACACGGTGACCGAACCAATGAAACGCGCACTCACGCTCGCACTGACGGTAGCAGTGATCGGCGGCCTCGCATTCATGGGGGCTGCTGGAACAGCGGCGGCACAGGCAGACGCTAACTCTAGCGTCGACGTCGATCAGGACTCGGACGCGGTGACCGTCATCGATACCGACCAGGAGAACAACAACCAGCAGACGCAGATTGCAACGTCCTACAGCAGTTCGGATGTGAGTACTGCTAAGACGACTGCGATACAAGGTCAAGCGGTCGAGCAAGAGAACGAAAACGAGGTCGAGGATACGACCACGATCTCTGGAAACTACGCTGATGTCGACTCGGATGCAAACGCCAGTGACGACGACGACAACTCCACCGACAACTCCGTTGACGGTATTACTGGCGGTGAACTGGTCGATATCTTCGCCCAGCTCGGCATCAGTCTCTAAGTAGCTGCACCGAAATAACTAATTTATTTTATGGTGTACTCACAGCGCCAATAGCGAAAGCGTTCGCAAAATCGGCTTTCCGGTCCCGGGGAGAAGTCGCTTACCTGTGCGACGCGTCGACACCCCGTTCCGCTCTATCGATCACGTCTCGAGTAGCCACCCCCGCCTCTCGAGCCACCCGTGCCGCGTCGTCGTACTCCGCACTCACGTCGTATACCTCGCCGTCGGCGTCGCTCGCGATCTTCACGCTGACCTCGTATTCCTCACCGTCGATCCCGAGACTCACAGTCTCGAACTCGCGGTTCGCGATCCACCGATGCGTGACACCGGCGTCCCGAACGCCCAAGGTCCCGGTCTCCTCGGCCAGCGCTCGAGCGACCCGTTCCCGATCCGCGGGTTTGCAGATGACCTTCACCAGATGCCCGGGCCGGGACTTCTTCATCGTTGCGGGGAGGATCGACATGTCTCGAGCGCCCGCGTCCGAGAGCGTCTCCTGCAGGCCACCCAGCACTTCCGGCGTCGCGTCGTCGAGATTCGTCTCGAGGACGGCGATATCGTCTTTCACCAGCGTCCCCTCGCCGGTCCCGACCAGCGTACGAAGCACGTTCGGATGCGGGTCGAGATCGTAGCCGCCCGCACCGTAGCCCGATGACTCGAGATCCAGCGCGGGCAGCGAATCGACGCCGTCGGCGACGTGCGCCAGGATGGCCGCGCCGGTCGGCGTCAGGAGTTCGGCGTCGACGGGGCCGCCCCGCAGCGACCAGTCGGCCCGCTGGGCGAGTTCGACCACCGCCGGCGTAGGGACGGGGTACTCGCCGTGGCTCATCGCAACCGTCCCGCCGCCGGTCGCGAGCGGCGTCGTGACGACGCGATCGGGCTCGAGGTCGTGCAACAGGGCCGCCGCGCCGACCACGTCCGCGATCGCGTCGTCGGCCCCGACCTCGTGGAAGTGGATCGACTCGAGGTCTGCGCCGTGGACGGCGGCCTCGGCCTCGCCGAGCAGTTCGAAGATCGCGAGCGCATCGCGCTCGACTGCCGGCTCGAGGGCCATTTCCCGAACGATCTCGCAGACCTCGCGGTAGCTGCGATGGGGGCCGTGGCCCTCTGCGGGAGTGTCGGTACCGTCGCCTGCCGTCTCGTGTGTGTGCCCGCCCTCCGTGTCAGCCTGGTCGTGAGAATGGTCGTGGCCGTGGGAATGATCGTGATCGTGCGCACCGTCCGTGTCGGCGTGATCGTGGTCGTGTGCGTGATCGTCGTCGGGGAAGACGACGTCGGCCGTCGTGGCCGCGATCCCGGTCTTTTCGGTGTCGTCGATCCGGTAGGCCACCGGCAGCGCCTCGGTTACCGGCTCGAGGACGTCGGCGTCGGCACCGGCGTCTATGAGCGCGGCAAGGATCATATCGCCGCTGGCTCCCATCCGGCCGTCGAACGCGAGGACTCGCATGCCAGTTCTCGGCGCGGAAAACGCAAAAAGCCATCTCTCCTCGCTCGAGGGGCGGTATCGATAGGGCCAAAACCAACCGAGGCCGGTACATCTTTGTAACCGCCCGTCCGACGTGAGTATGGTAGCTACTAGCACAGGAAATGACTCACCCTAGCAAAAAACCTATCCGCGCACGAATCGGAGTCAATCACATCGCCGTCCCCAAATCATGAACGAAGTCCAACTGGAGGTTGCGAAGGCGTACCCGAACGATTCGGGTCGTGGTATCGCCCGACTCGACCCGGACACGCTGTTGCATCTGAAGCTGAGTCCGGGCGACATCATCGAGATCGAGGGTGCAGACACCACTGCCGCGAAGGTCTGGCGTGCCGACCGGCAGGACTGGAACACCGACACTGTCCGAATCGACGGCTTCACGCGCCAGAACGCCGACGTCGGTATCGGCGAGCGGGTGACGATCCGCAAGGCCGAGGCGACGAAAGCCGACAAGCTCGTCCTCGCGCCGCCGGAGGAGGCGTCGGTCCAGTTCGGCTCCGACGCCGCCGGCATGGTGAAACGCCAGATCTTAAAGCGGCCGGTCGTCGGTCGCGACATCGTCCCGGTGATGTCCTCGACGAACCATCCGTTCATGCGGTCGCCGGGCCAGGCGATCCCGCTGATCGCCGTCGAAACCGAGCCCGAGGGGGTGGTCCTCATCACCGAGGACACCGATGTCGAACTCCGCGAGGAGCCGATCTCGGGGTTCGAGAAGACCGGTGGCGGGATCACCTACGAGGACATCGGTGGCCTCCAAAACGAGATCCAGCGGGTCAGGGAGATGGTCGAACTCCCGATGAAACACCCGCAGATCTTCAAGAAACTCGGCATCGAGCCGCCACAGGGGGTTCTCCTGCACGGCCCGCCGGGCACCGGGAAGACCCTCCTGGCCAAAGCGGTCGCCAACGAGACCTCCGCCAGTTTCTTCTCTATCGCCGGGCCGGAGATCATCTCGAAGTACTACGGCGAGTCCGAACAGCAACTCAGGGAGATCTTCGAGGACGCGACCGAGGAGTCTCCCTCGATCATCTTCATCGACGAACTCGACTCCATCGCTCCCAAACGGGAAGACGTCACCGGCGAGGTCGAGCGCCGCGTCGTCGCCCAGCTGCTGACGATGATGGACGGCCTCGAGTCCCGGGGCCAAGTCATCGTCATCGCGGCGACTAACCGCGTCGACAGCGTCGACCCCGCGCTCCGACGGCCGGGCCGGTTCGACCGCGAGATCGAGATCGGCGTCCCCGACGAGACGGGCCGCGAGGAGATCCTGCAGATTCACACCCGCGGGATGCCCCTCTCGGACGACGTCAGCCTCGGTCACCTGGCCGACGAGACCCACGGTTTCGTCGGGGCCGACATCGAGAGCCTGACCAAAGAGGCGGCGATGAAGGCACTGCGCCGGTACCTCCCCGAGATCGATCTCGACGAGGAGGACATCCCGCCGAGCCTGATCGACCGGATGATCGTCAAACGGGAGGACTTCCGCGGCGCCTTGAACGAGGTCGAACCCTCGGCGATGCGGGAAGTCCTCGTGGAGCTGCCGAAGATCTCCTGGGACGACGTCGGCGGCCTCCACGACGCCAAGGACCAGGTCCAGGAATCGGTCGAGTGGCCGCTCTCGAACCCCGAGCGGTTCGATCGGCTCGGCGTCGACCCGCCTGCCGGCGTCTTGCTGTACGGCCCGCCCGGCACCGGGAAGACGCTGATGGCGAAAGCCGTCGCCAACGAGACCAACGCCAACTTCATCTCGGTGCGTGGCCCGCAGCTGCTCTCGAAGTGGGTCGGTGAATCGGAGAAAGCCATCCGCCAGACCTTCCGCAAGGCCCGGCAGGTCTCGCCGACGGTCATCTTCTTCGACGAACTCGACGCGCTCGCGCCCGGACGGGGCGGTGAGACCGGCTCGAACGTCTCCGAGCGAGTCGTCAACCAGCTGCTGACCGAACTCGACGGGCTCGAGGACATGGGCGACGTGATGGTCATCGGCGCGACCAACCGCCCGGACATGATCGACCCCGCACTGCTGCGCTCGGGCCGCTTCGACCGGCTAGTCATGATCGGCCAGCCCGACGTCGACGGCCGCGAACGCATCCTCGAGATCCACACCCAGGACACGCCGCTGGCGGCCGACGTC
Source organism: Natrinema sp. H-ect1 (assembly GCF_041821105.1). Classification (NCBI taxonomy): domain Archaea; kingdom Methanobacteriati; phylum Methanobacteriota; class Halobacteria; order Halobacteriales; family Natrialbaceae; genus Natrinema; species Natrinema sp. H-ect1. Next base: position 66,816 of record NZ_JBGUBA010000009.1, read on the forward strand.
ACCCTGCGCGAGATCGCCGAGATCACGGACGGCTACGTCGGCAGCGACCTCGAGTCGATCGCCCGCGAGGCGGCCATCGAGGCGCTGCGCGAGGACGAGGAGGCAGACGTCGTCGAGATGCGACACTTCCGGCAGGCCATGGAGAACGTCCGGCCGACGATCACCGACGACATTCTCGACTACTACGAGCGGATCGAAGAGGAGTTCCGCGGCGGTGGCGGCGGCGGTCCCGATCCGACGGGGCGTCGCGGCAGCCGGATCGGCTTCCAGTAACGCGCTCGCCGCTCTTTTCGCCGTTACGTGGCGATTTATTAGTTTCGCGACGATCACCGTCACCGCTCGGGGACGACCACGTCGCTCGCGGCCGGGCTCTCGCCGCCGTGTGGCGTGTCTCGCTCCCGCACCCGCCCCGCGTGGACCGTCTCCGTGGCGTCGTCGATGACGAGGACCTCGCCGGGGGCCTCCGGTAGTCGGTCGGCGTCGGCCAGCGAGCCGCCGACGTAGGTCGGCTGGGCGGCCTCGAGCGCCGCCAGATCGTCCCCGGCCGTAAGCCGGTGCGAGACGAGGATATCGGACTGTGAGATCCCGACGTCGGGGAGCGCGCTCGGACGCTGTGTCGCGGCCACGAGGCTGACGCCGGGCGCGCGGCCGCGGGTCAGGATCGTCTCGAGGGCGGGTGCGGCCACGCCGTCGAAGAAGGTGTGGGCCTCGTCGAGCAAGAGCCAGGGGAGCCGGTCGACCGCGGCGTCGACGCGGGCGCGGTACAGCGCTTCAGCGACCCCGCGACAGACGGCGTTCATCGGGGCGGCCGAGAGGCCGGAGACGTCGACGACCGTTATTTCGGGACCGGCAAGCGCTCGAGCGCCGAGCCCGTCGGCGTCGAAGACGTCCCACGAGTCGGCCAGCCGCAGGTGGTTCGTCGCGGCGCGTCGTGCGGCGCGTGCCGCGTCGGCCGATTCGACGTGCGTTCGCATGCCGTCGATCGTAGGTTCGGCCTGTGCGGCCCGCCAGAGGAGGCTTCCGGCGGCGCTTTCCGGCGAGAGACCGAGCAGCGTACACCACGACCTGGGGTCGAGCGACGCCGGCGCGACCGTCGGCTCCGCGACGACCGTCGCCGGAACCGGTTCGCCGTCCGCCGACGACGCGAGCGTCTCGAACGCCCCCATCGGATCGATGAGGACCGGCGCGAGGCCGCTCGCACGCGCGAGTCCCTCCGCGATCACGCCCATCGTATGTGACTTACCGTAGCCGCGCTTGCCGACGAGCGCGATCGCGTGGGGAGAGTCCAGATCGAGCGCGAGCGGGGCGCCGTCGCTGCCGTCGAGCGCCCGATAGACACCGAGCCGACAGCTGGGGCCGTCCTCGCGGTCGGCATCGCGACCGAGTACGAAGCTCACGGCCCCGACTCCCGCGGCTTCGTATTTGAACCCGCGTCCCACCGTTTACAACGGAAGCCGCGGCCAGCACGCCCATGAGTTCGAACCGGACTGAGTCCGATTCGAGGGACGGACCGCATCGATCACTGTCGTCGTTCGCTCGCGACGACCGCGCGATCGAGGGGCTGCCGATCCGGCTAGTCATCGCGCTGGTCGTCGGGGTCGCGGCGCTCGCGATCATGCTGAACATGCTCGGCGGGATCGGTAGCGTCGGCGATACGGAAGTGACCGTGAAGATCGCCGACGACGATCAGGTGATCGAGGCGGACGCGACCGGAAGCGACGCGAAGGTAGACGTCTACGCGATCGACGAGAACGGGAACAACGTCTCGGACGCAACCATCGTCGCGACCGCCGACTCGGCGCAACTCGACGGCGTCCTCGACAAACCGACCGGCGACGACAATCACGCACAGCTCGATTTCAGCGGTGACCAGAGCCTGCGGGCCGATCAGGACATGGGGGCGATCCAGCTCGAGGTGATCCCGCCGTCGGACAGCAACTATATCGACGAGCAACCGAACCCGACCATCCGGGTCGTTTCCCGATGATCGCCGGCCGCTACCACCGATGATCGAAATTACGACGGAACTCGTCGTCGGTATCGCGTTCGGCTTCGTCGTCGGCGTCGGTCCCGCGATCGTCGTCGGTGCCCTCGCCGTCGTAACTGACTGCCGGGATCGCGAACTCCCGCTCCCGGCCGCCGTCGGTATCGGCGTCTTCCTCGCCGGGTGCAACGGGTATTTCGTCGGCCTCCTCGAGGGAGGGGTCAGTCGAGCGCAGGTCCCCCGATTCGGGGCCGCGGCGCTCGTCGTCGCCCTCCTTTCGGCGTCCGCGGCGAGTCAGGGCAAGCGCATCGCCGCGGAACTCCCGATCGGGGCCGATCGGCCGACTATCCGGAAGCGGTCGCTGTCGGCCGCAGCCATCGACGCAGTCGATGCCATGGGACAGGTGCGGATCCGGACGACCGGCGGTGTTCGCGATATCGACGGCTACCCGCCGCTGTCACCGGACGTACGGACGGCGATCGAAGCCGACGCGTGGCGACTGCCCGCGGACCTTCCGCTTTCGGCCCTCGAGGCCCGGCTTTCGACGCGGCTCCGAACCGAGTACGACCTGACGGCCGTGTCGGTATCGATCGACGGCCGCGGCCGGGCGACCGTCGCCGCTGCACCGCCGACCGACGGCGTCGCGGCTGCGGTTCCGGACGGCTGGCGTGCGGTTTCGGTTTCCGCCCCCTTCCCGCCCGGATTGGTGCCCGGGACGACCGTCGAGGTCGTCACTCGAGACGCGTCGACGACGGGAACCGTCCTGTCTGTCGACGGGTGTGCCCGCCCGGGGCGAGAGACGGGAGCCGACGATTCGACTGATGAGGACGAGACCGTTACCGTCGCCGTTCCCGCACCCGACGCCACGCCGCTCCTGGCCGCAGATCACGTTCGCATCGCCGTTCCCGCGACCGGTCACGACCCCGAGCGGGAGGCGCTGGCCCGCCTCGAGCGAGCGGACTACGCGGTCCGGCACGTCTCCGGGGGGACGATCGCATCGGCGCTCGAGGCGAGCAAGGGCGAGACTGACGATTCGATCCATCCCGTTGCGGCGAGTTCACCGGTCGATGTCGATGCGACCGAGACGACGGGAGCAAAGCCCGTTGCCGACCGGAACCGGTGGCAGCTCGATCCGGATCCGGAGACACTCGACGACCGGGAATCGGTGTTCGTTTCGGGGGAGAAAGTCACCCTCCAGCGTTACATCGACGACGATCGCGACTTGCGTCCACCGCCGCCCGTCGAGGCGGCGACGGGGGTGTCGCCATGAGCATCCTCGCTCAGGCGGTCGTCACCGAGTGGACCGAAACGGCGATGCGAACCGTCGTCGGGTTCGCGCTCCTGTCGGGGCTCGTCGCGACGGTCGTCGCGTTCGGCTACCGCGTCGCGAGCGCTCGAGCGCTCCCCGTTGGCGTGGGGCTGTTCGCGGGGCTCGGCGTCGTCGTCGGCTGGCTGAACGCAGTCGGGCTCGGTCGGTCGACGATACTCGATGGGACGCCACTCGTTCACTACGCCACCGCCGCGTACTTCCTCGGGGCGATCGCCGCGAGCGCCCTCAGCGCCGAGGGCGGCCGGCGGGTTGGTGATCGGATCGCCCGCGATGTCTTCGACATCGAGCGACTTGGCGCGACCGGCGAGATCGCCGCACTCGTTCGGTCGGCGCGGCTCCCGTCGGTCGTCCGGCTGCCCGACCGGATCGACGACGCGGCGGGCTACCCATCCGTCGAGCCGTCGATCAAACGCGATCTCGCCGGCAGCACGGTCCTGTTACCGCAGGTCGATACCCACTCGGCGCTTCGAACCCGACTCTCGAGCCGGCTCGAGCGCGATTACGATCTCGGCCACGTCTCGATCACGGTCGGGGCCGACGGGGCGATCGACCGGCTCGCGGTCGGGGGAACCCGGTCGGGGATCGCAGCGACCATCCCGCCGGGAACCGTCGCGGTGTCGATCCGCGGCGAGCCGGCGCCCGCCGTCGGCGCGGGCGACCCCGTCGAGGTCTGGACGACCGCCGACGGCTCGAGTCGCCTCGTCGCGACCGGGCGGCTGTGGGCTACCGACGGCGACGCCGCGACCGTCGCCGTCGACGCCGACGCTGCCGACCGACTCGCTACCGAGCCTGACACCCGGTATCGACTCGCGGCTCGGTCTGACCCCCCTGACGACGGTTTCCGGCTACTCGCCGCGCTCCGTGCGGCCGATGGGACGGTCAGGTCGGTCACCGTCGACGACGGCGGGTCGCTCGAGAACGTCTTCGTCGGGTGGGTTCCGGGGACCGTCCTCGCCGTGGTCCGCGACGGCGAGGTCCGTCCGTTCCCGGCGGACAACCTGACCCTCCGGGCCGGCGACGACCTCTCCGTCCTCGGTACCGTCGACGAACTGCGTTCGGTGGCCCCGGACGGACGATCGTGACGACACTGGCCGAGCCGCCGACGCCGACGGGCCGGCCTCGGATCGCCGGCCCGTGACGCGACGCTAGGGCCGGTCGGTCGCGTCCCGCGCGGCCTCGAGGTGGCGGCGCTCGATTCGGACCTCCGAAGCCTTCTCGTTTGCCGTTTCCGGCCCGTACTCGCTCGCGACGTCGCGGATCGCTCGCATCGAGGCGTCCCTGACCAGCGCCTCGAGGTCGGCACCGGTGTACCCCTCGAGTTCGACCGCCAGGTCGTCGATGTCGACGTCGTCGGCGAGCGGCTTGCCCTCGGCGTGGACCGCGAGGATCTTTTTCCGAGCCTCGAGGTCCGGTTCGCCGACGAAGACGTGGGTATCGAGCCGGCCGGGTCGAAGCAGTGCCGGGTCGATCTGGTCTTTGCGGTTCGTTGCGGCCAGCACCACGAGGTTGGGGTTCTCCCGCATTCCATCGAGTTCGGTCAGCAGCTGTGAGACGACGCGTTCGGTGACCTCGTGGCCCTCGCCGCGGGCGGCGGTGATCGCGTCGATCTCGTCGAAGAAGACGATCGAGGGTGCCGACTGGCGAGCGCGCTCGAAGACCTCGCGGATCGCCTTCTCGCTCTCGCCGACGTAGCGGTCGACGATCTCGGGCCCGTCGACGCGGACGAAGTTGACGTCGGTCTCGCCCGCGAGCGCCCGGGCGAGCAACGTCTTGCCGGTGCCGGGCGGCCCGTACAGCAAGACGCCCGACGGCGGGTTCGTATTGGTCTCCTCGAAGAGTCGGTCGTAGGTCAGCGGCCACTCGACCGACTCCCGGAGTGTCTGTTTCGCCGCCTCAAGGCCGCCCACGTCGTCGAAGTCGGTGGTCGGCGACTCGGCGACGTACTCGCGCATCGCGGAGGGCTCGACCGACGCGAGCGCGGCGTCGAAGTGGGCCTTTCGCACCGTCGGGTTCCGGTTCCAGTCCTGTTTCTCGTCGGTATCGGTCGGCCGGTCGCGGATGGCCGCCATCGCGGCCTCGCTCGAGACGGCGTCCAGGTCTGCCCCAACGAAGCCGTGGGTCCGTCGCGCGATCGCGTCGACGTCGACGTCGTCCGCGAGTGGCATCCCGCGGGTATGGACCTCGAGGATCTCCCGGCGGCCCTCCTCGTCGGGGACGCCGATCTGAATCTCGCGGTCGAAGCGACCGCCGCGCCGGAGTGCGGGATCGATCGTATCGACGCGGTTGGTCGCGCCGATGACGATGACCTCGCCGCGGGCGTCGAGACCGTCCATCAGCGTCAGCAGTTGGCCGACGATCCGGTTTTCGGCGTCACCCTCGCCGTCTCGAGCGCCCGCAATAGAATCGATTTCGTCGAAGAAAATTATCGTCGGTGCGTTCGCCTCGGCGGTTTCGAACACCTCTCGGAGCCGTTCCTCGCTCTCGCCTTTGTACTTCGACATGATCTCCGGCCCCGAGATCGTCTCGAAATTGGCATCGACCTCGTTGGCAACTGCCCGTGCGATCAGAGTCTTCCCGGTGCCCGGCGGGCCGTACAGCAAAACGCCCGACGGCGGCTCGACGCCGAGACGACGGAACAGCTCCGGTTCCGACAGCGGGAGTTCGATCATCTCCCGGACCTGCTCGAGTTCCTCGTCCAAGCCGCCGATGTCCTCGTAGGTGACGCCCGAACTCGGCCCGGGTTCGTCGCGGTCGGTCGCGCCGTCGGACGGGAGGGACGCGCCCCCCTCGCTGCGGGTATCCGAACCGCCGCTGGCAGCGGTACCGGAGCCGGCGTCGCTCGAGCCGACAGCACCCGATCCCGCGCCGGCGTCGACGATCCGGACCGTCGTCTCGTCGGTGATCCGCACGTCGCCGTTCGGATCGGTGTCGGTCACCCTGAACGGTTGCTGGTCGATCCCTTCGATCCGGATCTGTTCCCCGGCACGGACCGGCCGGTTCCGGAGTCGCTTCGTCGCATCGGTTTCGGCGGCCCGCTGCTGGCGGTCGGAAAGTCCCGGCGGCGCGACGAGGGTCACGCGGTCGGCGTCGGTGATCGTCGACTTGTCCTTGGCCCGGACGGCGACCGTATCGCCGACGTGGACGCCCGCGTTCGCGCGCGTATCGCCGTCGATCTGGATCGCCGTCTCCGGGACGGACGCGTCGGCCGGCCACATCTTGGCGACCGTCGTTGCCGTGCCCTCGATCACGACGGTATCGCCGCTGAGAACACCGAGCTGTCGCCGCGCCTGCTCGGGGATGCGCGCGACGCCCCGGCCGGCGTCGCCTTTCTCCGCGGCGCGAACCGACAGCGTCACGCCGTCCGCTTCCGACGAACTCATACCCGTTCCTTTCGCGCCGGTGGCCTTGAGAATTGTCCCCTCGGAAGCGCCCTCACAGTGCGTTCTCGAGCAATCGATCGATCCCGCGACGGAGCCGCTCGGAGGCAGACGGTGCCGAGATACCCAGTCGATCGCCGACCTCCTCGGTGGAGGCCGCCCGCGGGACGGCGAAGTATCCCGCATCGCGGGCTTCGACGAGGGCCTCGTACTGCTCGCGAGTGAGCCCGAACGGCGGCTCGTCGCTCGCCGACTCACGGGTGAGTCGCTCGAGTTTGAAGTCACTGCCCCGCTCGGTACAGAACGCCCGGTATTCGGCGAGTGCCTCCCGGTCGGGGAATCGGGCGCGTGCCCACCAGCCGTCGACGGTCACGATCCCGCCCAGCGGCGTCGTCCCGAGTTCGACGTACTTTCGGTAGATCGGCAGCGGCGGGTTCCGGAGTCTGATCCGGTACATCGCATCCTCGTCCCCGCCTGCGTCGATCGTCTCGGCCATTTCGACCGTCGGATCGTCCGCAAGCGCCGCCGAAAACCGCTCCTCGTCGCCGATGACCCGACAGAGGACGACCGGCCGATCGGGGTCGACGACGAGGATTCGGTCGATATAGAGCGTCACGTCCGGAACGGCCGCAACGGCGTCCGTCAGCGGCATATCCGGCGAGTTATGCTGGAACTCCGCGATGAGACCCATACGTCGCGTTCGGCCCGATAGCACTTAAACACCCTAATACATGAGATACAGCCTCATCGGGAACCGACGCATATGTTCGGGCACGCATGAGCGCTGACGAGCCGGCAATGCAACTCGATACGGGAATTCGCTCGCACAACTACTACCGAAACGCGGTCGAGAAACACTGGGACCCCCACGAGGTCGATCTCGAGGCAGACCGCGAGGGAGCGGCCGAACTCTCCGAGCCGGCCTTCGAGGGGCTCAAGCAGTCGCTCGCGTTGTTCGGCGCTGGCGAAGAATCGGTGACCGAGGACCTCGCGCCGCTGGCCGTCGTCCTCGAGGACATCAACGACCAGATGTTCCTCACGACCCAGCTCTACGAGGAGTCGAAACACACGGACTTCTTCGACCGCTACTGGCGGGAAGTCATCCACGCCGAGGAGAAGCGCCGCGGGCAGGAGCTATCGTCGCCGACCGACGAGAAGTGGTACAACGAGCCGTACGACGAACTGTTCGAGCGCAACGAGCGGGCGATGGCGCGGCTGCTCGAGGACGATACTCCCGAAAACCGTGCGCGTGCACACTGTCACTACCATCTGACGATCGAAGGAATCCTCGCCCAGACCGGCTACTACGGCCTCACGCTTGCCTACGGCGAAAACGAGCCCGAACTTCCCGACCTACCGGGGCTGGTCGAGGGGCTCAAACTGGTCCGCAGCGACGAGGGTCGTCACGTCGGCTTCGGGATGGCCAAACTCAAGTCGCTCGTGGGCGACGGCGAGGTCGAGCCGGACCTCCTTCGGGAGACGGTCGACGAACTGGTGCCACTCGTTCAGGAGAGTCTGGCCGGTGACGGCGGTGCAAGCTCCGAGAGCGGCCCCGGCCCGAGCCCGTCCGAACTGGCCGATTACGCCTACACGAAACACGAACAGCGCATGCAACAGATCACCTCCGCCAGCGAGAAGATTCCCGACGTCGAGGAACTGACCGAACTCGAGAACTGACCATAGCGTCGCGGGTCAGTTCCCGGGCGATGGAACCGGAGCAACGCCTTTTGTCGTTCGCGTTCCAACGACTACCATGGTCGTCCAGACCGAACGCGACGACGCCACCTGGTACGAGTGCGAGACCTGCGGGATGCTCTTCGACGAACAGGCGGACGCCGCCGACCACGAGAAACACTGCGACGACAGCGATCCGTCCTACATCCAGTAGGTCACTCGAGTCGGTCGCGATGCTCGGCGGCGAGTTCCGCGGCCCGCTCGAGCGTGTGGGCTTCGGTCCAGCGGACGCGGTCACCGTCCCCGTAGGCCAGCGCGCTCTTGAGTTCGTCCCGGAGGACGCCGTGGTCGACCGCCAGTACTGTGCCCGACCCGTCGCCGAGTTCGTAGACGCCGGGACGGTCAGGTGCGGCCGCGACCGCGTCCCGGTCGAGGTCGCGCCAGGACTTCTGCAGCGGCATCAGTCGGCCTCCTCGACGAGTTCGTAGGCGTGTTCGCTCATCTCGTCCTCGGCGAAGACGAACACCCGCCCGTCGACGACCGAGGGGTCCGCCTCGACACGGATCGAGTAGGCCTCCGTGGCGACGGTTACGCCGGGGAACAGCTCTTCTTCGTCGTTGCGATCGAGCATCACGCGGCCGACGCCGGTCGACTCGAGGATGTCGTCGTGGGTGTTGCGATCGTTGACGTAGGTCATGACGCCCTCGACGCCGTCGGGATCGGTCACGAGGACGTGGACCTCCTTGCCGGGCGGGGTCGTCACGGCATCCTCGACCGGTTCCGGCGGGCCATGGTAGAAGACCTCCCGACCGTCGTGGTACTCGACGACGACGCCGCCGTCGACGAGATCGACGCCGATCGTGCTGGGGGCGACGTTGTTGCGCGCGCTCATAGGGGCTCGTTCGGTCGGATCGGGGAAAAGGAGTGCGTTCCGTTGCCCGCGTCGGTCCGGCCAAGACGTTCGCCCTCGAGGTGTCGGTACCCGCTCGAGAACCACCCCGCTCCCGCCTGGGTCGCGTAACCACGAGACCGTCAGCCGTAAGTACACGCTTTGAGAGTGTTCGAGTATGGACGGCCGTGCTGTCGCACCCGCAGCCGGGACGGTACTCAACGCACTCGCGACCGGCACCGGATCGGCGTTCGCGATCGACCTCGAGACGACGGCCAGCGTCGAACTCACCCACGACGGCGACGTCGTCGGCGAGGTCGCCGGCCGGCCCGAGGCCGATACGACGCTCGTCGAACGCTGCGTCGAACTGACGGTCGCCGAGTACGCGGCCGCCGCGGGCCTGGACGAGTCCACCGTCGGCGCCCGCGTAACGACCGAAAGCGACGTGCCGATGGCCTCCGGCCTGAAGAGTTCCAGCGCCGCCGCGAACGCGACGGTCCTCGCGACGCTCGACGCGCTCGAGGTCGCCGACGCGGTCGAACGGATCGAGGCCTGCCGGCTCGGCGTCCGGGCCGCCCGCGACGCCGGCGTCACCGTAACCGGTGCCTTCGACGACGCCAGCGCCAGCATGCTCGGCGGCGTGACGGTGACCGACAACACGGCCGACGCCCTGCTCGCCCGCGAGGAGATCGACTGGCACGCGCTCGTGTACACCCCGCCCGAACAGTCCTACAGCGCCGACGCCGACGTCTCGGCCTGCGAGCGCATCGCGCCGATGGCCCGACTCGTCGAAGAACTCGCACTCGACGGCCGCTACGGCGAGGCCATGACTGTCAACGGCTTCGCGTTCGCCGCGGCCCTCGAGTTCCCGACCGGACCGATGCTCGACGCCCTCCCCGACGCCGCCGGCGTCTCCTTGTCCGGCACCGGTCCGAGCTACGTCGCCGTCGGGGAACGGGACGCGCTCGAGGCCGTACAGGAACGCTGGACCGACCGGGACGGACGGACGCGGCTACTGAAAACGCGAACCGACGGTACGCAACGACTATGACTCGAGAGCCAACCGACGACCCGACCGACGACGATGAGAACCGCACGCCCGACGAGATGAGCCTCGACGAACTCCGGGAGGAGATCCGCTCGATCGATCAGGAGATCGTCGAGCTGATCGCCCAGCGGACCTACGTCGCGGACACGATCGCGGCGGTCAAAGACGAACAGGACCTGCCGACGACCGACGAGTCACAGGAACAGCAGGTCATGGACCGAGCGGGGGACAACGCCGAACAGTTCGACGTCGATGCGAACCTCGTCAAGGCGATCTTTCGGTTGTTGATCGAACTGAACAAGGTCGAGCAACGCGAAAGCCGATAGTTTTCGTCGTCCCTTCGTCCCGCGAACGTCCTGACGAGACGTATCCGGGTCATCGGTCACCGGATCGACGACTCGATAGAGGGGCCGTCGGCCCACTCCGATGTTGGGGTCGTCGTCAGGGCTCGGCTCGGTCGCTCGAGGGGGACTGTCGCGATCGAACCGCCACGTCGCTTCGGACCCGGGCGACGTTGTCTCGAGATCATGAGGCCGGTATTACTATTTTACTAAGTTCTCATCGCTCGCGATAGCGGTAAATAATCTACTATCGGCACTTTCGCAGATAGTGTAGATATCACGGCCACCGCGCCGCTGACCCGCCTCCCTACTGCGGTAATATCGTATTTTCACCTGTCGGCCCAGCTATGTGTGAGACAGAAAGCTTATTACGGAGTTACGTAAAGAATCGGTTACCCCTACCCGGTGTGAGCCTACCCATCAGCCCGGCAGTGCGGTACTGGGGTCGGCTCGCGCTCCAGGTGAATCGCGCGCTAACTAACGCAACATGATAATAATACACAACACATGACAAGCGAAACGACCTATCGCGAAAAGGGACGTGCAGTAGTCCTGGCCGCGCTTATGGTCCTTTCTGTTGTCGCCATGTCCGCAGCGTTCGCGGGCGGCGCAGCAGCAGTCAACAGCAGTAATACGGAAACGATCAACGACGGAGATCGTTTCTGGCAAGGTGAACAGCTCTACGTTTCCGGCATTGACAGCAATAACTGGGATTCGAGTACAGAGGATGAGGTTGCTCTGATCGACGATGAGGGAACTCTCGTCCGGGAGATCCCCCTCAAGTCGACTGATGATGACTCGACACCGTACATCAATCTGGACACCAGTGAACTCTCCGGGGAATACAGCCTCGAAGCTGCCACTACTGGGACTCCCAGCAGTGTGAACTTCACTGTTAACGACCAGAACCTTCAGGCGGACTTCAGTGCTAACGAGACCTCGCTTAACACCGAGGAAGACCTGACGCTCACGTCCGCTCGTAACGGTTACGACGTGAACGTGACTGCGGAGGGAATCAGCGGCAGTAACCTCGCACACGCGCTCGGCGTTAAGGGCAATGCCGATGTCACTGTCACTGACGATGTCGTCACCATCGAAACGGTCGAGAGCAGCCAGGAGTGGACCGTTGCGTTCGATGAAGGCAACTTCTCCACCGGTGAACAGACGTTCACGTTCACCGCGAACGACACTGGTGCCGAAACCAGCACGTCGATCGAGCTGACCTCGGCTGCTGACACGACCGCGAACTTCGACGCGAACACCTACGAGCAGGAAGTCGGTGACGTCGCTCAGTTCACGCTCGAGCCGTCCCAGACGGACGAGATGTACGTTAACGTCACTGAGGAGAACGAGAACTACCACGCAGTTCTCCGCGTCCACAGTTACGATGACGCCGACGAAGTGACGGTCAACTTCAACACGTACACGGCTAGCACAGACGTCGCTGGTTCATTCTCCGCCGCAGACAAAGGAGAAGTTGAACTGGTTAACAGTACGAACAACATTGGCGGCGACAATCGGCTCCTGCCGTCTGATTTCGAGATGGAGGCATACGTCGCTAACTCGTCCGAAGGCGAGGCCGACGCGACGGACGCTGCAATCCTCATCCTCAACGAGCGATCGACCGACGATCTGACGACGTGGACTGCACCCGCCACCCACAACGTCGACAGCGACATCGATACCATCCTCGAGGATGCAACCCAGAGCGACACGGTCGCTAACGGCGACCTCCTCGTGACGGAAGTCGAGGCCTCTGGTGTCTACGGGTACATGACCAACGACGCCGGCGAACTGGTCGGCGAAGGTCTGAACATCAACTACACGGACACGAACGACCCACGCTACAGCTCGCCTGACCAGTTCGGTGTCAACGACCTCGGTAACGACGCCCAGATCGTTGAAGACGCTGAAAACGATACGTTCTACGTCGTCGCTGACATCGGCGCTCACGACAAAGTCGACAATGACGAAACGTGGAACGTCTCGTTCTCCGTGAACGAATCGAACGGCTACATCCAGAACGCGGACGACGAGGAACTCGTCTCTCAGGAAGTCGATGTTGAGGAGCGTTCCATCGACTTCGCCAGTGAACTCGACGACGAGGACCGCCTCGAAATCGAGAACAGCGAAAACTCCGAGATCACGGCCGAAACGAACGTCGCACCCGGTACGGAAGTCACCTACCGTATCCGCTTCCCGACTGAGGTCACCTCCGGCGAAGCTGTCGTCGGTGAGGACGGTACGGCGACCGCATCCTGGGACTTCAGTGACAAGGAAGCCGGTCAGGAAATCGACAACATCCGCGTGACTGAAACCGGTGCTGATGCAGAGACCTCGGCTTCGGGTATCATCGTTCAGGGCGAGAGTTCCGCCCCTGATTCCTTCGAGTACGACGTCTCCACGAGTCCGTCCGAGCCCGTCGTGGGTGACGACGTGACCGGTACGATCACCGTCGAGAACCCGGCCGAAGACACCATGTCTGAGGACGTCACCTTCACCTTCGACGGTGAGGAACTCGCTAACGACACCGTCGAACTCGAGGGCGGCGCCTCTGCCACGATCGTCGACGGCGCAACCCTGCTCGAGAACGCCTCCGCTGGCGACTACGAGTGGGAACTGACCGCTGACGGCGAAGTCGTTGCCGACGGTACGCTGACCGTCGAAGACCCCGACAAGGGCGACGGCTCCGACGGTGACGACGGCTCCGACGGTGACGACGGCTCCGACGGTGACGACGGATCCGACGGTGACGACGGATCCGACGGTGACGACGGCGAAGATGGCGACGACTCCGATGACGGAACGCCCGGCTTCGGTGTCGGCGTCGCTCTCGTCGCACTCCTCGGCGCTGCCATGCTGGCGCTGCGCCGTCAGAACTAAGCTGTAGAACCACCGGATCACTCCGGTTTCAATTTCCGCGGTTTTCTTTTATCGGACGCTACACCGACCAGCGACGGGTGTCGCGGGATCGAGTCGGACGACGTCCAGTCAGTACTGACCCGACCGACGGCATCGACCGCTCGACCTCGAGGCAGAGCCACACGTTGGTATCGCGGCGAAAGTGAGCCGCTCGTCCGACGCCACGTCCGGGCTCGAGGTACCATGCCGATCGTGTCGCTACTGTTCTGGAGCAGTTGCGTCGCGCTCACGACAGTGCAGGTCATCGCGGACCGATGGCAGAAACGACAGGGCAAACGGAGGACGCGATGACGAACGGCCGATGGGCAGTACATTCGAGGCGCGCCGACGGAGTCCGATCACTGCTCGGCGTGGGATCGAACACGTCGGCAAAAGAGTGTCGGAAGAGCGACCGGATGATCGTCACCGGGACCGACGCGACGGTTCAGTCGTCCGCGGCAGCGGGTTCGGCTTCCTCGGCCGTCGACTCGGCGCGCTCGAGGTCCTCCAGGTACTCGTCGGCGTCCAGAGCGGCCTTCGAGCCCATGCCGGCCGCGGTGACGGCCTGCTGGTAGTGGTAGTCGACGACGTCGCCGGCCCCGAAGATTCCGGGGACGTCGGTTTCGGTCTGGTCGCCGCCGTCGCCACCCTTCGTTTTCAGGTAGCCGTCGGCGTCGGTTTCGACGCCGGTGTTCTCGAGGTAGTCGGTGTTGGGGGTGTGGCCGATCGCGAAGAAGACTGCACCGACGTCGAAGTCGAACTCCTCGGTCTCGGGGTCGTCGAGGCGGTCGGTGGGGTGGCCCTGCTCGTTCTCGACGAGGGTGACGTGGTCGACGCCGTCCTCTTGGGAGCCGTGGATCTCGATCAGTTCGGTGTTTTTCATGATCTCGATCTCGCCCTCCTCGACTTTCTCCTGGACGCGATCGACCCAGTAGTCCTCCGCGCGGAACTCCTCGCGGCGGTGGGCGATGTAGACGGTGTCAGCGAACTTCGTGAGGAAGGTGGCTTCCTCCATGGCGGCGTCGCCGCCACCGACGACGAGCATGTCCTCGCCGCGGAAAAACGCGCCGTCACAGGTCGCACACGTCGAGAGACCGTAGCCCATGAGTTCGTCCTCGCCGGGGATGTCGAGCGTACGGGCGCTGGCACCCGAGGCGGCGATGACGGCGTCGGCGGTGTAGACGTCGCCGTCTTTCATCTCGACGCGGAAGGGACGACTCGAGTCATCACCAGAACGCGACGCGTTCTGGTTTGCAGTCGAGCTTTGCTCGACGCGCTCGACGGACTCGATGATACCGTTTTTCAGGTCGGCCCCGAACTGTTTGGCCTGCTCTTTCATGTTGTTGACCAGTTCCGGGCCGCCGATGCCGTCGGGGAAGCCGGGGTAGTTGGCGACGTCGGTAGTCAGGGTGAGCTGACCGCCGGGTTCGTCGCCTTCGATGACCAGTGGCTCGTTGTTCGAGCGGCCGGCGTAGATGGCGGCGGTGAGGCCGGCGATGCCGGTGCCGGCGATGATGAGTTTGCGGTGTTCGACGATCTCATCGTCGTCGTCCTCGGCGATGCCCAGCTTTTCGTCGAGTTCGCCGGTCTCGTTCAGCGCGGAGGTGTCATCCCAGCCACCGATGAGTTCGTCGTCGATGAACACCTCGGGAGCGGTCTGGCGGCCGTCCGCTCGCTCGACCATCTCCTCGAAGAGTTCGTCGTCGTCGGTGACGTTGTACGTCTCGTACTCGATGCCTTTGCTGTCGAAGAGATCTTTGGCCTTCTCGCAATACGGACAATCAGTCTTCGTATAAATCTCGACGCGTGGCTGGTCGCTCATGTGTCACGGTTGGGGTAGAGCGCCTAAACCGCTTGCGTTCTCAGCAATCACTCCCCCGTACTGTGACGCGGGCACCGTCGTCGAGGCCGTCACGAACGCCGCCCTACCGGCCCGTCGCGGTCGGTTCGAACTGCGAGCAGCGTCGCACGTCTCGCTGCAGCGGCGATCGCTCGACGCACACGCTGAGACCGCACCGGACGGTTCGACCGCACTCTGCCGACGGCCCATCGACCAGCCGATGCACTTACGGACGCAAGCGATGACGGTCGGATATGGCCGCCGATCTCGAGGAGAAGACGAACCGGTACGGAGAGTTGCTCGCGGAGGCGCTCGAGGAGGCGACGATCGCACCGCCTGAGGGGACACCGATGGCCGAGGCGGCCGCCGACTGCTACGAGATGGCGGCGTCGTATCTGGACGACGGCAACCATTTTCGGGAGCGGGACGACCTCGTCAACGCCCTGGCGTCGTTTTCGTACGGACACGCGTGGCTGGACGCGGGTGCCCGGGTCGGACTGTTCGACGTCCCGAGGGAGGGGCATCTCTTCACCGTCGAGTAGCGACTCGGGTCGTCCGACGGCACTCGGTCCAAGGTGGGGGATCCCACACGATTAATCACTATGTAACCGGAACCTATATAATAGAAAATACGGTCAGTTTATAAAGTAGGCGAAAGGTTTATATGCGTTTCGGCCTTACCCTATGTTAGCCGAGGCGACCGGGTTTCTTCTGGTTACCCCACCCGGGAGCCCCGAGTAACCCACCCGATACACCATGACAGATACGAGCATCCGAACCTATACGAACGAGCGAGAGGCGGAGACCGAGGACGAGACCGCGGTATCCGACGAGCAGGAACACTGCCCCGAGTGTGGCGGCCGACTGGTCTCGGACGACGAACACGCCGAGACGGTCTGTACGGACTGTGGCCTCGTGGTCGAGGAAGACGAGATCGACCGCGGCCCCGAATGGCGTGCGTTCGACGCCGCTGAGAAAGACGAGAAGTCCCGCGTCGGCGCGCCGACGACCAACATGATGCACGACCAGGGGCTCTCGACCAACATCGGCTGGCAGGACAAGGACGCCTACGGCCGCTCGCTCTCGAGCCGCCAGCGCCAGAAGATGCAGCGCCTGCGCACCTGGAACGAACGGTTCCGTACCCGCGACTCCAAGGAGCGCAACCTCAAGCAGGCGCTGGGCGAGATCGACCGGATGGCGAGCGCGCTCGGTCTCCCCGAGAACGTCCGCGAGACTGCAAGCGTCATCTATCGACGCGCCCTCGAGGAGGACCTGCTGCCGGGCCGCTCGATCGAAGGCGTCGCCACGGCGTCGCTGTACGCCGCCGCCCGACAGGCCGGTACGCCCCGCAGTCTCGACGAGATCTCGGCGGTCAGCCGCGTCGAGAAGATGGAACTGACCCGCACGTACCGCTACATCATTCGGGAACTCGGCCTCGAGGTCAAGCCGGCCGACCCCGAACACTACGTGCCGCGGTTCGTCAGCGACCTCGACCTCTCGGACGAAACCGAGCGCATGGCGCGTGAACTGCTCGAGTCCGCGCGACAGGAGGGCGTCCACAGCGGCAAGTCCCCGGTCGGCCTCGCGGCCGCCTCGGTCTATGCCGCCGCCCTCTTGACCAACGAGAAGGTCACCCAGAACGAGGTTAGCGACGTCGCCAGTATCTCCGAGGTCACCATCCGCAACCGCTACAAGGAGCTGCTCGAGGCCTCCGATACGGCCGCACCTGCGTAAGCTTCCGACCGTCATCTGTCAGGTCGGCTCGGAGCGGGTGGTATTCTCGACCGTCCGAAACTGCGGCAACGTTTTTCTATCCCCCAGTGAAAGGGAGTCACATGGATACGACGACCGTCCAGTTACTGTGTCCCGAATGTACCAAAGACTGGCAGGTCTCCCCGGACGAACTCCCCGCAGCTGCGGAGATGTTCCACTGCCCGAACTGCCATGCCTCCCACCGGACCGCCGAGTTCATGCGGACGGATCGTGACCTCCAGACGCTGAAACAGCTCGGCTAGCAGTACGGTTTCTCCCGCCGTCGTTCTCCGAGTAGTCACCGTTTAACTCTCCGGAGCCAGCATTTCGGAACGTGGGGAGAAACAATCTATTACGGCGAGAAATAAACCTCTACCTCGATCCCGGCTTGTGATTACGCCGTTGTAGGTGATCCGTTCGAACCGTACCGGACGATGACAGGCCGTTCGATCGCCACGAGGCGCGTGTTAACGCAACTCAAGATAATAATATAACCCTGCAGTGGGTAGGACTGGATGGTTATGAAGAAGCAGGAGCTCATTCACCTTCACGGCCTTCTCGCGGAGGTATCGAACCAGTGCGCCGAGTGGGACAACTGTCAGATCGATCTCGAGAAATACGAAGCGAAAGGGATCCGACCGACATCCATCCACAAATCGAAGACCGACCACAAGGCCGCTGTTTTTGCACTCGCCGGGGGAATCACGAAGAACATGCGTGAGGAAGGGGAGCAGGAAGCAGTCGCCGCTACTGCCGACTGAGTCACTCGTCGCATCCTCCGATCGTCACAACCGCTTCGGAGTCTCATCTCTCTCGGTTCGACGTTCTCCGACAACCGACTCGAGACGGACAACTATCGGACTATTCGCCGTCCGTGACCCCGAAAACGACTACTCGACGAGATCCTCGAACTCGGGGAGGATTTCCTCGTCGTCACTCTCGTCCTCGTCGACGTCGGTCGGCGACTCGACGGCTTCGTCGTCGGCCGACTCGGTTCCGGCCGATTCGTCGTCCGTTTCGTCCTCGGCGTCTTCGTCTTCGATGATCTCGATTTGCGTGACCTCGAGCGGGATGTTCTCGAGGCGTTGGCCGATCTCCTTGCGCGCGATTCGGGAGGCGTGTTCCTCGCGCTCGACGTTGAAGACGGTCATCTCCAGTTCGAGCGCGACGAGTGCCTCATCGGCCGCGATGAACGCGGGGGGCAGTTCCTCTCCGGACGGAGAGGTACGCTCGCCCATGTTGATCTCGACGTAGTTCAGGTCAGGGTTCAACATCTCGCCCGTCTTCGAGATGGCGATACGGATCGCCTCGTCCGGTGTTTCGACGTCGAATACCGGCACGGCAGCTTCGACGACAACCCTGCAATTCATACCTAGACAATGTGTGGCCTACAGTAAGAAGGTTCGCCCGACCGAGGAGCGGCGGAAACACGTTGTTGCTCCGGGTCAGCCCGGTCGGTTCGAAAGGCAAAAGCCTGCCCCCGCGAAGGCCCCAACGAATGGCGACGGGCACGATCGAACTCGCGGAACTCGCCGGTGGACTCGATCTGTATCGGACGCTCGAGAGCGGACAGAGCTACCTCTGGCGACGCGAGGACGGCGAGATGTATCACGGGGACCCCGCCCCCGGCGCGTGGTACTCGACGGTCGTCGACGGCGACGTGATCCGTGTTCGGTCTCGCGACGATCGCCTCGAGTGGGAATCGACGACCGACGCCGAGCCGACCGTCCGTCGACTTCTGTGTCTGGACGACGACCTCGAGGCGATCGTCGCGGCCGGACCGGACGATCCCCTGCTCCGGGAGGCCTACGAGGCCCACCGCGGACTGCGTCTGGTTCAGGATCCGCCCTTCGGCTGTCTGATCGCGTTCATCTGCTCGGCACAGATGCGGGTGAGTCGGATCCACGGGATGGTCAGGGCGCTGGCTCGGGAGTACGGCAGTCCGATCGCCTTCGACGGCGAGACCTACCACGCGTTCCCGACGCCCGAGAAGCTGGCGGCCGCGACCGAGGACGAACTCCGCGATCTCGGATTAGGGTATCGCGCCCCCTACGTCGTCCGGACCGCCGAGATGGTCGCCGACGGCGAGGCACATCCGGCCGCGGCACGGGACCTCGAGTACGAGGCTGCCCGGGAGTATCTGACGCAGTTCGTCGGTGTCGGTGAGAAGGTCGCCGACTGCGTTTTGTTGTTCTCGCTGGGCTTCGACGAGGCCGTCCCGCTCGATACGTGGATCAGATCGGCGATCGAGGAGTACTACCCCGACTGCGATCGCGGGTCTTACGCTGACACTTCTCGAGCGATCCGGGAACGACTCGGCGGGGAGTACGCGGGGTACGCCCAGACCTATATCTTCCATCACCTGCGAACCGGTGAATAACGGGGCGTCCCACTGACCCGGCGAGTACTGGCTTGGTCCACGCGACTAACGCACCAAATGTTTTGTGAGATGAGTGTCAATTGTTCGGTATGGCCACCGACTCGGTCATCGGTCTCCTCGTGACTGCAGGGTTCATCGGAGCGTTCGGTGTCCTCATCAAGTACTTCGGTGTGGTCGAGCTGATCGCGGGCTACGATCCGGAGCGGGTGACCGACGAGGAAGGGCTGGCGGACTTCATCGGCACCAATACGCTGTACGTGGCGTCGCTCGTTCTCCTCGTCGCCGCCGTCGAATACACCGATTCGTTCGGCGGATCGGACGCGGTCTGGATCGCGTTCGCCGTCGGCGTCGTCGTACTTGCCGTCCGGATGATCGTCGGCGCTCGCCGCTACGAAGAGCCGCGGTAAACGCAGGCAGGCCGTTCGCCACATCGTCATCGCGTCACTCGCCGGCCGAACGGCCGCGGATTTTTGCCCGTCGCGCTCGAGGGCACGAACATGACCGACCGAACTCGCGCACACGTTTTCGTCTCCGGAACGGTACAGGGCGTCTACTACCGAGCGAACACCCGTGACACGGCCCGGGAGAACGGCGTCGACGGCTGGGTGAAAAACCTCGAGGACGGTCGCGTCGAGGCGGTCTTCGAGGGCCCCGATGACGCCGTCGAAGCGATGGTCGAGTGGTGTCACACGGGGAGCCCCGCCGCCGAGGTCGACGACGTCACGGTCGAATACGAGGAGCCTCGAGACGAGGACGGGTTCGAGATCCGGTACTGAATCGTCGCTCGGAACGTTCGGTCGAGCGGTACCCCGTTTTCGCGGCCACCTCGGTGCCGATTCAGCGACGCAGCGTCCGGATAGCGACCGCGACGTACTCGATGAACGACACGGTCGGCGTTCCGGGCAGATGGATGTCGGGGTCCGGTTGTGCGAGCGGGGGGTCGTGAAATTCGTCGTCGGCGCTGTCGATCGGCTCGGTTGCTTCGAGCGTGTTCATGTGTTCGATACGGGTCGGGAGTACTTATGCGTTCAGAGTTATCGGGACGAAATTAAGTCGAATAATCGTTATCGAGTCCGGGTCCCGCGGGCCGCGAGGGCACGTATCACGGACCGCTGGGTGAGTAGACCGCTCGAGACGCCGTGGGTTCACTCGGCGTCGGACAAATGAGCCGCGAGCCACGGCGGTTTCTCGGTATACGCCCACTTGGCCCAGTCGGCCTTCTCGCCGGCGTAGTAGGCGCGGTAGGCAGCGACCGGATCGCCGGGCTGTTTGTACTCGTCCGGCATAGCCTGGGGACGTGGTGTCGGCTCCGCGGACGGGAACGCGATCGCGTCGACGTCGATGCGTTCGATGACCGTCCAGCTCGCGTGAGCCTCGTCCTTGTCGTAGCGTTCGACGAACTCCGCGTTGAGCGCCTCGGCGTGGTCGCGCAGCCGGAGCCAGTTGGCCCGCGATTCGGTTGCCCACCGCGTGACGGGGTGATCGACGTGAGTCGACCCGTAGAGGAACTCGGCCTCGTAGCCGTTCTCGCGGGCGGCAGTACACAGGACCTGGGCGGCCTCGAGTAGCAGCTTGTTGACGTGCTGGTCGCAGTGGTACCGCGCCGCGAGGCGAGGGTCCTCGTCGAGCCAGAAGACGTTCACGGACGGGCTGGGGGCCGCGTCGGTTTCAGGCTGCCGGTCGTCCGCAATCTTCACCAGTCGGCCGGTCGAATCAGTAGCCATGATTACAGGCGAACGGATGGCCGCCGTCGACGAGAACGCCGCGTCGCTTGGCGTCCCGCGAAAGCAGTTGATGGAGTCGAGCGGGGGCGCCGTCGCTCGCGCGGTCCGCGAGGTCGCGGAACCGGGTGCGAGCGTTACCATCGTCGCCGGACGTGGCAACAACGGCGGGGACGCGTTCGTCGCGGCCCGGTTTCTCGATGAATACGACGTCACGACGCTGTTGCTGGGCCGGGCCGAGCGGATCGGCACCGAGATCGCTCGCGAGAACTGGGCGGCCCTCCAGCGGGCCGACTACGAGACACACGAGATCACGGACTCGAGCGGGATCAACCTCCCCGAGGCGGACGTGATCGTCGATGCGATGCTCGGGACGGGAATCAGCGGCGAGTTGCGGGAACCGGCCGCCACCGCGGCCGCGGCGATCAACGTCGCCGACGCGACGGTCGTCTCGGTCGACGTCCCCTCCGGGTTTGACGCCGACGGCGGCGACCACGCCGACAACGGCGTCGAAGCCGATCGGGTCGTCACCTTCCACGACACGAAGCCGGGACTCGACGACCTCGAGGCGGCCGTCACGGTCGCGGACATCGGCATCCCGGCCGCCGCCGAGCGGTTCGTCGGCCCCGGTGACGTGGCCCTCGCGCGACCGGACGGTCGCGAAGGTCGACCCAACGTCATCGGCGGCGGTCCCTACACCGGCGCGCCGGCGCTGGCCGCACAGGCGGCCCTGCGGGCCGGCGCGGAACTGTCCTTCGTCGCCGCCCCCGATTCCGTCGCCGGCGAGATACAGGGCTACAGCGAGGACCTGATCGTCCAGCCCTACGACAGCGAGGTTCTGACGCCCGATGTGGCCGACGACCTGCTCGAGACGGCCGAGCGCTACGACAACGTCGTCGTCATCGGCCCCGGCCTCGGGACCGCCGACGAGACCCTCGAGGCGACTCGTCAGTTCCTCTCGGCCTACACGGGCCGGGCGGTCGTCGACGCCGACGCGCTCGCGGTCGTCCCCGAGTTAGAGACCGACGCGACGCTGGTCTGTACGCCCAACCGGGGCGAACTGGCACGGATGGGCGGCCCGGACACCGACGATCTGGCGGCCGCGGCCGACGAGATCGAGGCGTTCGCGGCCGATCTGGGACACGTCGTCCTCGCGAAGGGTGCAAACGACGTGATCACCGACGGCGAGCGGACCCGGATCAGTCGCTCGGGCACCGTCGGCATGAAAGTCGGCGGCACCGGCGACACGCTCGCCGGGATCGTCGCGGCGCTGCTCGAGCATGCCGACCCGCTCGAGGCCGCCGCGGCGGGCGCTCAGGTTAACGGGCTCGCGGGCGAACGCCTCGCCGAGCGCGACGACTACGGCCTCCTCGCGTCGGAACTGGTCGGGGAACTCCCGGGGGTCCTCTGGGGTGGTGACGATGAGTGACGACCGCTTGGCCGACAGTGCGGACGAAGGTAGCGCCGACGATCTCACGCATACCACCGAGGACGGGGACGTCCAGATGGTCGATGTCGGCGACAAGCCCGACAGCGAGCGCCGCGCGGTCGCAGCCGGCGAGATCCGCCTGCAGCCCGCGACGATCGAGGCGATCCGGGCCGACGAGGTCGGCAAGGGCGACGTCCTCGCGACTGCCCGCGTCGGCGCGATCCAGGCCGTCAAACACACCTGGGAGACGATCCCGATGTGTCACCAGATCCCGATCACGAACGTCGATACCGAGTTCGCCCTCGACGAGGACCGGATCGAACTCCGGGTCACCGTCGAGACCACCGGCAAGACCGGCTGCGAGATGGAGGCCCTCGAGGGCGTGACGACCGGCCTGAACGTCGTCTGGGACATGGTCAAGGCCGTGGAAAAGGACGCGGACGGACAGTACCCCGACACCGGGATCGAGGACGTTCGAGTCCTCGAGAAGGAAAAGCGGCAGGCGTAGTCACGGATGACGCTCGAGACGCGACTCACTGACCTGCTCGGAATCGAGTACCCGATCGTCCAGGCACCGATCGGCAGCGCGACCACACCGGAACTCGCGGCCGCCATCTCGAACGCCGGCGGGCTCGGTCACCTCGCGGTCACGTGGCGCGACCGCGAGGAAACGCGGCGAGCGATCCGCGAGACCCGCGGGCTGACCGACGACCCGTTCGCAGTCAACCTCGTGCTGGACGAAGCGACGACGGCCATCGACACCGCCGACCACCTCGAGGCCGTTCTCGATGCGGGCGCGCCGATCGTCACCCTCTCGTTCGGCGATACCGCTCCGTACGTCGATCGGATCCACGAGGCAGGCGCGGTCGTCACCCGGACGGTCGGCAGCGCCGAGGCGGCCCGCGACGCCGTCGACGCCGGCGTCGATGCCGTCGTCACGCAGGGCCTCGAGGCCGGCGGTCACGTCCAGAGCGAGGTCGCGACGACGGCACTCGTGCCGCGGGTCGCGGACGCGGTCGGCGACGAGGTCCCGGTCGTCGCGGCCGGCGGGATCGCCGACGGCCGAGGGATCGCCGCCGCGCTCGCGCTCGGGGCCGACGGCGCGTGGCTCGGGACTCGATTCGTCGCGAGCGAGGAGGCGCGCGTTCACGACGAGTACCGGCGGCGGCTCCGCGAGAGCGACGAGACTGATACCGCCTATACGACGCTGTTCGACAAGGGCTGGCCGGGGACGCCGCATCGGGTCCTCGAGAACGAGACGCTCGAGCGCTGGCGCGAGGCCGGCGAACCGCCCGCCGGCGAGCGACCGGGCGAAGACGAGGTCGTCGCGCGGACCGACAGCGGTGACGGTGCCCCCATCGAACGCTACGACGAGGCGCTCGCGACGCCCGGCGTCGAGGGCGACGTCGAATCGATGGCGCTGTTTGCCGGCCAGAGCGTCGGATTGACGAACGACGTTCGTCCCGCAGGAGAGATCGTCGCGGAACTCGCCGCGGAAACGGCGGACGCGATTTCAGAACTCCCGGGGAGTGCAGACTGAGTCGCGTTCGAACGCAGAACGAAGCGACGACTGTCGTTACAGGTCCATCCCGCCGTTGACGTCGATCACTTCGCCGGTCACGTACGAGGAGTCCTTGCTGGCGAGGAATCGAACTACTGCGGCGATGTCTTCGACCTCCGCCAGTCGCTCGAGAGGGATCCCCGCGATGATCCGGTCTAACACCTTGTCCGGGACGCTCTCGAGCATATCGGTAGCGGTAAAGCCCGGTGCGACGCAGTTGGCCGTCGATCCCCCCTTCGCGAGTTCGAGGGCGATCGTCCGCGTGAAGCCGAACATCCCGCTTTTCGCGGCCGCGTAGTTTGCCTGGCCGTAGTTGCCCTGTTTGCCGACGACGCTCGAGATGTTGATCAATCGACCCTCTTCGGCGTTCCAGAGGTCGTCGTAGAACAGTTGCGTACAGTTGAACATGCCGCCCAGATTGACGTCCATCACGCGGTTCCACTCCTCGGGGGACATCTCGGTGAACTGTTTGTCGGCTGTGATGCCGGCGTTGTTCACGAGGACGTCCGCCGGGCCGAACGCCTCGTGGCAGACCTCGACCATGTTCTCGACCGCCGCACGGTCGGAGACGTCGGCCTGAGCCGCGACCGCCGAGCCGCCGG
The DNA here is from genome assembly GCF_041821105.1 of Natrinema sp. H-ect1. Classification (NCBI taxonomy): domain Archaea; kingdom Methanobacteriati; phylum Methanobacteriota; class Halobacteria; order Halobacteriales; family Natrialbaceae; genus Natrinema; species Natrinema sp. H-ect1. Next base: position 91,645 of record NZ_JBGUBA010000009.1, read on the forward strand.
CCGATTCGATGGCGTCGACTGCCTCGTAGGCCTCGCCCTCCGACGATCGGTAGTTGATGACGACGTTCGCTCCCTCCTCGCCGAGGTACTCGGCGATGCCGCGACCGATCCCCTTCGCCGAGCCCGTAATAACGCAGGTGCGACCATCCATGGACATAACTCACACATTCAACGTCCGATGGTAAATAACGACCTGTTAGCTATCAATACAGTGAGTGCAAACGACCGGAGGGCGACCGGGGCGATCGGATCGCCCCATCGTCGACACCGGCCTCAGCGCTCTCGAGCCTGGTCGATCCAGTCTTCGACTCGAGTCGGCGAGATCCCGGTTTCGGCGGCGAGGTCGGCGGCATCGGCGTTGGCCAACTCCGCGAACGTCTCGATCCCGGCCTCGGCGAGCGCCGCTGCGTAGGCGTCGCCGATGCCCCGGAGATCGGTGAGATCGTCGGGTTCGGACGCGATCTCCGAGGCCGCGTCCTCGCCAGCGACCTCCTCGACGACGTCCTCGTCGACGGTCATCTCGCCCGGCTCGGCCGGTTCTGCCTGGACGTCCCCCTCGCCGCGATCGGCGATCTCCGCGTCCGAGAGATCCTGACCGTGGAACTCGCTCGTCTCGGCGTCGATATCCGTCCCCGACTCGAAGTCGACGCCGCCGTCGGCGAGGTCGCTGGCACCCGATTCGTTGCCGGCGACGTCCTCGGCCAGCGCCGCGTCCGCGGCGTCGGGGTCGGTCGACCGATCCGAGGTGCGTGACCCTTCTTCCGTCCCGTTCGAGCGCGCCTCGAACCAGTCACAGACTTCCGGCCAGAGTTCCGCGTGGCTTCGCGAGGAGACGGACATGCCGATGTGGCCCGTCGCGAACTCGAGGATCTCGGTGTCGTCCGAGGCGATCTCGTCGTTGAACGGTTTGGAGGCCGCCGGCGGGATGAGGTGGTCGTACTCCGCGACGATCTGGAGGACGGGCATGTCGATGTTGGCCAGATCGACGTGTTCGCCGCCCAACCGGAGTTCGTTTGCGTAGAGCTTGTTCTCCTGATAGATGTCGCGGATGAACTCCTCGTAGGCCTCGCCGGCCACGTCGATCCCCTCCGCCAGCCAGCGCTCCATCCGGGCGAAGTTCTCGACGAAGTCCTCGTCTTCCATGTTGTCGTAAAACGTGACGTACTTGGTCACGTTGTTCTGGACCGGATCCATCAGGGCGAAGCCGACGTCCAAGAACTCGGCGGGAACGTTGTCGAACGTCGCCGTGACCGTCTCGGGGTCGTAGTAGTCCTCGCTGCCCCACAGCTCGAGGACGCCGCCGTCGCCGTCGAAGCAGAGCCCGGCGGCCATCAGCGCCAAGTTCTCGACTTTCTCGGGAGACAAGGAGGCGTACATGGCCGACATCGTCCCGCCCATGCAGTAGCCGAGGATGTTGATCGCGTCCAGTCCGGAGCGATCCCGAACCACGTCGACGCAGTTGTCGATATACCGGTTGACGTAGTCGTCGAGACCGAGCGTCCGATCCAGCTTGGAGGGTTCGCCCCAGTCGATCAGGTAGACGTCGAAGCCGGCCTCGAGCAGCGTCTGGACCACCGAGCGGTCCGGCTGGAGATCGAGGATGTAGGGTTTGTTGATCAGCGCGTAGACGATGAGGATGGGGATGTCGTGTTGCTCCTCCGTCATCGGCTCGTAGTGGAGGAGTTCGAGCTTGTTCTCCTCGTAGACGACCTCGCTGGGCGTTTGCCCGACCCCGACGTTCTCGACGGTTTCGGTCCGGTCGGGTGCGACGCTGCTTTTCTCGGCCAGGTCGGCGGTCGCCTCCCAGGCCTGCCGTTGCATGTTCAGGGCGGTTGCGAAGGGGTTCTTCATTGCTCCTCTAGGTGGTCGAGAACGCGGTCGAGTTTCTGCTCGACGGCGTGCTGGCGGCGCTCGAGTTCGACGAGCCGGTCCCCGACCTCGACGATGTCGTCCTCGGTCGCGAAGCCGAGCGTGTGCAGCGTCTCCTGAGCCGCCTCGTCGGCCTGCTGTTGCAGTTCGAGGACGTCGCCGACGGTCTCGCCGGTCATCTTGGCGAACGCGGTCGTCGACATCACGTCCTTGAACGCCTCGTTGGCCGTGTTGAGCCAGATGTCACGGAACTCCTCGATGTCGACGTCCTCGCCCTCGAGCTGGTCGTTCATCCGATCGACCATCTGCTGGGAGGCGTTCATCCACGTCTCGTAGGCACGGGCATAGCCCTCGACGCCGTCGGAGAGTTCCTCGTCCTCGCTCAGTTCGCCGACGCTTTCGGACCAGCGCTCGACGAACTGGGCCTGCGCTTCCATGTTGTCCTCGAGTGCGTCGAGGAACTGCTCGTTCCACTGTTCGGCGAACGCGCTCCAGTCTCCTGCCTGGGGCTGGTGTTGGTCTGACATATACGGAAATTGGGGATGGTGGGTGAAAAACGGGTGGGCCTAATTCAGGCCGACGCGTCGAACTCGTCGGCGGCGGTCTCGACGTCCTCGGCGACCGCTTCGACGTTCTCCTCGACCTGCTCGTGGGCCTCGAGGGCGGCGTCGAACGACGAGTCGACGACTTCGGAGTAGTTCGCGGCGAACTCCTCGTAGGCGAGTTCGGACTCCTCGAGGGCCTCAAGGACGGCCTCGAGCGACTGCGACTGGGCCTCGGTCGCGGAATCGAAACTCTCGTCGACGAGATCGCGGAGGTCGTCGAACTCGGCGGCCTCTTCGGGCATCGACGCTTCGAGGGCGTCGAAATAGGCGTGGATCGCGCCCTTGGTCAGTTCGGCGTTGGACTCGGCCAGCGATCCCGACGTCTCGACGACGTCGGCGACGGCGCTGATCGAGGTCTGCTGGGCCTCGAGAGCCTCGTGGGCGAACGACTGGCTTTGTTCGAGTGCGGTGCGCTGTGCGTCGAAGACTGCGGTGAATGGGTTCTGAGTCATGATTGATCCTCTCGGTTGCGTTTGACGGGGACGACGATCGTCTGGACGATATCGCCCTCCTCGATGTCGAGGGCGTCCCGTTCGGGTTCGGGAATGCTGATCCGACCGCCGCTTTGGACGCGGGCCTTGAACGTCGCCGTGCCCATGTTCATCGGGCCAAAGGCCGACGTATCCTCGAGCGGATTCGCCGAACTGGCCTGGAGCAACTGTTTCATCATCTCCTGCTGGGACTGGGCAACCTGCTCGCCCGCTTCCTGCATCTGCTCGGTAAACATGGCAGGCGGGAACCAGGGCGATCGGTCGGAGTCGTCCGTCATCAACAGTCTCTTGGATCGCGGACAGCATAAGGCTTTCCACTAGATACCATCTAGTACCAGCAGATGGTTTCAGGGGGTTCGAAGTGGGTCACTCCGGGCCACGTCGCCGACCCGTCCGGACAGTCCCCGTCTCGAGCGAGTCCCATCGGTGCCGACCGCTCGCCGATCACGACCGTCATGGCGACGGGATGACCGGCGAATACGACCGAGTCGTAATCGAGTTTTACGGCGATTTGTGGCCAGTAACACGGGCTTGGATCGGCCGAAATGCAGCCAAAGAAGTCATATACGTCCCTCGCTTAGCCGCTCGTAGATGTCACACGAGAACACTGGGGGTGAGAACTTCGCCGCCATGACCGACGCTTGGTCGGCGATGACGCGGGGGTTCCTCCGAACCGCGACCGCGGCCAACCGAGCGGCCGTCTCCGCGATGGTTCCCGCCGCCAACGGCGACCGCGATTCCGAAGGCGACAGGATCGTACCGCCGATCCCCTCCATCGAGTACTCCGACCTCGACTGGCAGTTCGATCGCACGGTCGATGACCCCGACGGCATCAGCGTCGGCGACACCGTCACCTTCGAGAAGGCGCTGACCGACGAGGACGTCCGGGCCTTCGCCGCGGTCAGCGGCGACACGAACAGACTCCACCTCGACGAGGACTTCGCCGAAGAGACCCGCTTCGGCGAACGTATCGTCCACGGGACGCTCGTCTCCGGACTCATCAGTGCCGCCCTCGCTCGCCTCCCAGGACTCACGATCTATCTCTCACAGGACCTCGAGTTCAGCGGCCCCGTCGGCATCGGCGATCGCGTCGCCGCCCGCGTCGAGATCGTCGAGTCCCTCGGCAACGACCAGTACCGCCTCGAGACGGTCGTCCGAAACGAGGACGACGACGCGACCGTAATCGACGGCGAGGCCGTCGTACTGATCGACGACCTGCCGGCGGAGTAACCCCTTTTGTCCGGCGTCGAGCCCCGCTATCGTCCGCGACGAGTTGCAACGTTGCTAAGTGGCTGCTCGCGGAACGAGCGCATATGACGCTGTTCGGAACCGCGGGGATTCGCGGTCCCGTCGATGAGGTAACGCCGTCGCTCGCGCTCGCCGTCGGCCAAGCCGCCGGCGAACCCGGGGCGACGTTCGTCGTCGGCCGCGACGGGCGAGAGACCGGCCCGGCGCTCTCGGCGGCGATGGAAGCCGGCCTCGAGAGCGCCGGGGCCGACGTCCGCCGTGTTGGACAGGTGCCGACGCCTGCACTGGCCTACGCCTCGCGCGGCCGGCGGGGCGTGATGCTCACCGCCAGCCACAACCCGCCAGCGGACAACGGCATCAAGCTCTTCGCCGACGGCGTCGAGTACGACAGCGGCGCCGAACGGGCCGTCGACGAGGCCGTTGCGGCCGAGGACGGCCTCGCTAACTGGGACGAGTGGGGCGACGGCGAACGCCTCGCCGTCCTCTCGGAGTACCGCGACGCGGTCACCGGCTACGTCCGGGAGCGGTTCGCCGATGCCGGTCCCGATGGCGACGCCGCGACTCCGCCGGACCCGCTCGAGGGACTGCGGATCGCCGTCGACTGCGGGAACGGCGTCGGCGCGCTCGCGACCCCACAGGTCCTCGAGCGACTCGGCGCGACGGTCGTCGCGGTCAACGCCTCCGTCGACGGCCACTTTCCCGGCCGGGGGAGCAAACCGACCCCGGAGACGCTCGCGGAGTTCTCGGCGTTCGTCGCGGACGGCGAGTTCGACCTTGGACTCGCTCACGACGGCGACGCCGACCGGCTGGTCGTCCTCGACCCCGACGGCGAGGTGATCCACGAGGACACGGTCCTCGCAGTGGTTGCGGCACGCTACACGGCCGACAGCGACGCCGACGACCCCGTCGTCGTCACCACACCCAACGCTTCCGCCCGTATCGACGAGCGGGTCCGCGCGGCCGGCGGCCGGGTCGAGCGCGTCCGGCTCGGGGCACTCCACGAGGGGATCGCGCGGGAGCGCGAGCGCGGCTCGGACGACACCGAAATCGCCTTCGCCGCCGAGCCCTGGAAGCACATCCACACCGCCTTCGGCGGCTGGATCGATGGCGTCGCAAGCGCGGCGGTCGTCGCCGCGCTCGTCGCCGCGGCCGGCGACACCGACCGGCTCCGGGAGCCGGTCACCGAACGCCCCTACCGAAAGGTCAGTCTCGACTGCCCCGACACGGCCAAAAGCGACGCCATGTCTGCCCTCGAGAGCGACCTGCCCGACGCGTTCCCCGAGGCCGCCGTCGACACCGACTACGGCGTCCGCCTCGAGTTCGACGACGCCTCGTGGCTGCTGGTCCGCCCGAGCGGTACCGAACCCTACGTGCGCCTCTACGCGGAGAGCGAGTCGGTCGACGATCTCGTCGACGAGGCCAGCGGGGTCATCGAAGCGGCAATCGAGGACGTCCGGTAGCGGTCGTCGACGACCGGCGTCGGAGCCGACATCCTTTGGTCCCCGCCGGTCGAATCGGGTCCCATGAACGACTTGATCGCGGCCGCCCGCGACGCACAGGACCGGGCCCACGTCCCCTACTCCGAGTACCGTGTCGGTGCCGCCCTCGAGACGGCCGACGGCGCGGTCTTCACCGGCTGTAACCTCGAGAACGCCAACTACAGCAACAGCCTCCACGCCGAGGAGGTCGCGGTCGCCGAGGCGGTCAAGAACGGCCACCGCGAGTTCTCGCGGCTCGCGGTCAGTTCCGATCGGCGCGACGGCGTCACGCCCTGTGGAATGTGTCGCCAGACGCTGGCGGAGTTCTGCGACGACGACGACCTCGCCGTGATCTGTGACGAGGGCGGCGACGACGTGACCGAGTACACGCTGGGCGAACTGCTGCCGAACACGATCTCCGAAGAAACGCTTGAGTAGGTCTCGAGCCAGCGGCCGCCTGCGTCGTTACCCGCATCAGAACTTGCGTTCGAACGGCACCGGCTCCGAGATGGTGTAGTACGGCCCTCCGAGGCGGTCGACCGTGTCGAGGTCGCGGGCGTCGAGTTTGCCGTCGGTCAGTCGCCGAGGCACATCAGTTTGTCGTGGACCGCGAGCGAGTCGTGGAGCGTACACTCCATCGAGATCGTCGCGTCCGCGACCCGCGGAGCCGAGACGGTGTGATACTCGCCGCGGTCGCCGTCGGGCGTGTTGAAGAGGACGGTCGGCTCCTGCAGAGAGACGTAGTTGGACGAACTAACGCTCTTCTGTAGGAGATTGTTGATGCTGCGTAGCTGTCGCTCTAGAATCAAAGAGAGCAAGGACACCGCGTCAGCGGTGTCCGTTAGGTATGATTCCGCTCAATGTGTTTGGATCGGAATCGGTCGCAGCGGACCAGTTACAGCAGGTTCGCTGGCGTAACGGAGTTCCTTGCCCTCGCTGCGGTTCTTGACCGTCAGGTCAGAACGGCAGCTATGGACACCTTCAGCGCTATCTGTGTGTGAATTGTGACCGTACATTCAACGACAAGACCGGCACGATCTTCGCCCATTCGAAGATTGCACTCAGAGAGTGGCTGTTCTCGATATACGTGTTTCTCCGGTTTGACACGAGTTTTCACCAACTTCAGTAGAGATCGACGTCCAGTACAAAACGATCTACCAGCACGTCGAGCGATTCACGAAGGCGCTCGACACGCCTTCGCTCGACCTCGTCGGTCCCCTCGAAATCGACGAAGTCTGCGTTTCTTTAGGGCTAAAAGGCCGCGAGCGCGACCGATCGTCGCGCTCGCGTGGCCTCTCCACGCGTGGACGAGGACCGTACGAGCAGGACAAGCCACCCGTGTTTATTCTGGCTGATCGCGGCACCGGCGACCGCTACGTGCTGCCAGCGAAAGCCGCTGATGAATCGACAATTCGACTCCTCCTTGCTGACCGCAAAGAAGTGTCGATCACGGTCTATACCGACGGCTTTCGAGCGTACGAACCGCTCGACGAGGACAACGCATTCGACCGCGAATACGTCGTCCACGGCGACGGCGAATACGCCGATGGAGACGTTCACGTCACTACCTGCGAGAGCCATGGATCGCTGGCGCTATCCTGCCTCTCGCCCCATCAATGCGTCTCCAAGGACAAGCCTACCGAAAACCAGGGAAAGAGGCACTCAAAACCATCTTCGAAACTACGCTCTAACTCACCAACAATCTACGCCACAAGAGTGATCGGCTATCAGTCGCGACCGCCTCAAGGGCGCTATCTAAATCTACTTCGGAGATTTGCTACGTCACGACGCCTACTGTCTCGTGATGGGTTCCCACTGACCGCTCGAGTTCAGCTTCGAGTGCAGCATTTTGACGGCCAGATAGCCTACTGTACCAGATACGAACAACGCTAAATTCCTCAACGAGGACACGGGTGACAGCATCCCTAGCCTCTTCAAGAGTACGGCGTGGAAGGACTTTTTCGGCTACTGCGTCTCGGAGACGATGTTCTCGACGTACCGAGCAACGACGTCGGTTTCGATGTTCACGTGGTCACCGGTCGACTTCTCCGAGAGATTTGAGATATTCCACGTCTCCGGGATGATCGTCACCGAAAAACTGTCGTCTTCGACGCCAGTGACGGTGAGACTCATTCCCTCGATAGTGATGTACCCTTTCTCGACGATGTACTGGCTTAGATCGGCCGGTTTTTTAAGTGTAAGGTTCCACCCTTCATCGAGTTCCTCGATATCGAGGATCTCGGCGGTGTCTTCGACATGTCCTTCAACGATGTGGCCCCCCATCCTGTCGCTCGGCTGTAGTGGCCGTTCCAGCGTGACGGACTGTCCAGCTGCTAGCTCGGAGAACCAACTCCGTTCGAGCGTCTCCTCGGCGGCAAAACACTCGATTTCACCGCCGCCGACCTCTTCGACCGTCAAACAGACACCGCTGATCGAGATACTATCCCCAACCGACAGGTCGTCGAACACGCCGTCTGCGCTGATCACAAGGCGACGTCCCTCGCCCGCATCGGTGACTTCTGCTACCTTTCCTGTTGTCTCTGCAATCCCAGTATACACAGGTCAAAATACACTACGGTATTAATATGGGTTTTGGTTTGTCTGAATTTAATATCTCCCACCGATATATAATTCAAATTTTGTAAATATAAAATAAATATTATTTAATTATATACTGGCTGGGTGTAACGGATACAATGTACGCCCGATACGACATGGGTGAACTCGCGATTTGGGCGCTTCGAGATCCACGGCGACGGTGAATACGCTGACGGCGAAGTCCACGTTAACAGCTGTCAGAGCCACGCGTCGCTGACGCGACGGTGGCTCTCGCCCCACCGAGGAGTATCAAAAGACATGCTAACGCAGTATCTTAGAGCCTTTCAGCTCCGGACTCTACAGAAAACCAGGTGATGAAGCGCTCAAACATGCTCTTGACGCCGCGCTCTGAAAATCAACAGCGTGCTTCACAAGAGCGACGAACTAAACGGGGCGAGGTTATCGGTCCCGTTCTCGCTTCGCGTGCTGACCCTGGCGATCGGGCGGGGCGTGACGGCGGTCTTGACGAACCGCGCTATCTCGTCGTTGGATCGCTCCGACGGGTCGAACTCGTGCCTCTCCTCGTCCGTTTGCGGGCCGCCTACTCAAGCCTGTGTGTCGAGGTACTCCCGGAGGATCGTCCGGTGACACCGCTTCTTCTCGGTGTTTTCGTAACAGACCAGCGCCAGCGACTCGCCCGCTGCCAACCGCTCGGAGAGCGTTTCGATCGCCGCCCGCGCGCTGTCGTCGCTCTCGAGATGGTCCCGGTAGGCCTCGCCGAACCCGACCTGATCCCACGCGGCGTTGTGGGCACCCTCCTCGCAAAGCCCCTGTATCTTCATGTCCTCCTCGGCGTCGCGCATCGACTCGAGGAGCGGTTCCGGGGGCCCGAGTTCGGGCAGGTTCTTGTCGACGGCCGCGTGGAACCACGAGGTCGGCCGGCGGACGACGCCGACCCGGGTCGCGTCGGCCGGCAGCTCCGCCAGGTCGTGCTGGATCGCCGCGACATAGGTGTCCGTGAGCGTCCCGCGTGCCATACCGTCGCTACGGCCGCCCCGGGTTTATATACAGCGTCGCACCGAACCGCCGCTATTCGATGACTCGAGACAGCGAAGACCCGAACGCCGACGAACAGTACCACCTCGAGGTCGGCCCCGACGACGTGGCCGACACCGTGTTGTTGCCGGGCAATCCCGAACGCCTCGAGAAGATCGTGGCGTCCTGGGACGACCACGAGATCCGCGGCCACCACCGCGAGTACCGCACCGCGACCGGCAGTTACGAGGGGACGCCGGTCTCGGTCACCTCGACGGGGATCGGTAGCCCGTCGGCCGCGATCGCCGTCGAGGAACTGGCCCGGATCGGTGTCGACACGTTCCTCCGGGTCGGTTCCTGCGGCGCGATCCAGCCCGACATGGCAGTCGGCGACCTGGTGATCACCACCGGCGCGGTCCGTCAGGAGGGGACCAGCGACGAGTACGTCCGCGAGGACTACCCGGCCGCCGCCGACGGCGAGGTCGTCTCGGCGCTGGTCGCCGCCGCCGAACGGCTCGGCTACGACTACCACACCGGCGTGACGATGAGTTCGGACTCCTTTTACGCGGGCCAGGGCCGGCCCGGGTTCGACGGCTTCGAGGCCGCCGGTTCGGACGAGTTAGTCGACGAACTCAAAGCGGCGAACGTGAAGAACATCGAGATGGAAGCCAGCGCCATCCTGACCCTCGCGAACCTCTACGGGCTCCGGGCCGGCGCGGTCTGTACCGTCTATGCCAACCGCGAGACCGGCGCGTTCCGGACCGAAGGCGAGTCCCGTGCCGCCGAGACCGCGACGCTTGCGACGCACTTGCTGGCGAAGATGGATGCCGTCAAACGCGAGGCCGGCGTCGATCGCTGGCACGCCGGCCTCTCGCTCGAGTAGTCGGTTCCCGTCTCGGCCCAGTCAGTCCCGCATCCGGACGATCCCGTCTTCGAAGACTTTCCGATTGGGGACGATGTACTCCTCGGAGTCGTCCTCGATCTTGGTGACGAACAGATCGACTTCCTGAACGATACCGGTCTGGTCGCCGATCCGGATCTCGTCGCCGATCCCGTAGGGCTGGTTCAGAAGCAGATAGATTCCGGCGGCGCTCGAGACGAGGAAGTCCTTGAACGCAACGGTACCGACGATGACGATGCCGATGGCGTAGACGGTCAGCAGGATCAAGAGCGCGAGAACGTGGACGCCGACCTGCCCGAGCGCGATGATGAAAGTGACATAGAGGACGGAGTACTTGACCACTTTCGGGATGACCGATACTTCGGGGAGCTTGACGCCACGGAGGTACTCGCTGACGATCAGTTCCGTCTTGTCCGCGACGATAAACCCCAGAATGAGGACGAGGACGGCGATGAACAGTTGGGGGACGAACTCGGTGACCCGCAGCCAGAAGGCGTCGGTGTCGAGCAGCTGGGCGATGTGGATCGCGGTCAACACCGCGATGCCGTAGATGAACCACGAACTCAGGCGGGCGACGATCTCGACCGTCGAGGTACCGATCGACTGGGCGGTCCGCTCGAAGGGGGTTCCTTCGACGGCCTCCGGGACGCCCGACGCCGAGAGCAGTTCCTCGTTGAGCCGACCGACCAGATAGCCGACGGCGAGGCCGAGCGTCAGTACCGCCGCGGCTATGACGGCCGGTTCGTTCAGAAGCGGCTGCCACTCTACCATATCAGTACGCCTCCGGATCGACCTCCAGGATGAGTTCTCCGGCCTTGAACGCCCGGACGAGGCCGTCACTCTCCGAGAGGACGATCGCGATCGCATTGGTATCGCGCGTGATCGCGCCGCCGGCCATGTGCCGCGCGCCCAACCCCTTCGGGATGTCGACCCCCTCCGCGGAGGGCTCGAGGTAGCGATACGCCGAGACGATCTTGCCCGCGTCGGAGATGATGAAGGCACCGTCGAGCCGCGAAAACTCCTTGAGCATCACGTTGACGATCGGATCGCCGACGTGAACGTGGGACTTCTCGAAGGGGTTGTAGGAAAGCGGGCGGGACTTGTTCATCACCTTGCCCGCGTCACCGACGACGAACAGCGCGCCGACCGGCTTGCCCTTCTGGCCCTTCTTGCCTAGTTCGATCGCCACTTCCAGCACCGACTTGACTACTTCCGGATCGGCCCGAGACTTGACGAACAGGTCGTAGATCCCCGTCCGGGTCTCCGCGTCGGCCCGCACCCGCGAGACGGTATCGATTCCATCGCTGAAGACGCTGCTTGCACAGGCCAACTCGTCGCCGTCCTCGATCACGCCCTGCTCGAGAGCCCCCTCGAGGCCGTATCGGATCCGTTCGGAGATGTTCCCGAACTCGAGGGGGAGTTCGACGAACGTCTCCGCGCCGACGGCGTTTTCGGTCCCGACGACGATCACGTCGAGGTCCTCGATGTCCACGAACTGCTCGTAGTAGGAGCCGCTGGGTGAGAAGAGTACGACCGCATCGACACTCGCAAAGAGGTCCCCGAAGACGTCGTCTAACCCGGCCATTGAACATACAACCTGTTTCTGCCCGAATAAGCGTTATGGAGCGTCTGACGCTTGTCCGTCGTTTCTCTCGACAGTAGCCGGCCGAAACGATCGGCGCGGCCGTTGGCCCTCCAGCAGTGGCTCGGTCACCGGTCGTATCGCTCACGGATTTAGTCGCGATAGCAGCACGGCTCGAGGGAGTGTCGGGACCGATCGAGTATAGCGCGCGGGACCGGATTCGAACAACGGGAAGACGGACTCGCGTCGCTTCGTCCGTCTTCTCTCGTTCGAATCCGCTGACCGCATTCTCCGCTCACGAAGTTGTTCGCGGAGAATGCGCGGGACCGGATTCGAACCGGCGGACCCCTACGGGACAGCGTCCTAAGCGCTGCGCCGTTGGCCTGGCTTGGCTACCCGCGCTCGCTCTCGAGTTTTCACGAATCGAGTAAGTACCTGTCGGTCCGCGCCAAGCGGCGCTCAACAGTGGGTCACCGGCTCCTCGGGCGACCAGTCCGGTGGGACGATAAACGTCACGTGTTCCGAATCCCGAAGCTGGTGTAACTCCGCGGCCCGTTCGGCCAGCGAGCGCTCCCGGTAGGCCAACTCGAGCCCGCAGCCGGTACAGACGAGTTTGCAGGTTGGCTCTGTCATGAGGTGGACTCGACACGCCGCACGTCGACGGACCGTTGGGGCGACACGCGGTTTAGTAGTCGGCTCCTAGTCGAATCCGCCGCGAACGGTCCACACACTCCATGAATCGTAGCCGACCGTTGTGTCGGTAGTCTCTCGTTGGGACGGCGAGCCGATCGGCCGCTCGTCGAACGGCTCGCCGTGACCGCACGTTTATATCGGCTCAGCAGGTACTCGGAGGTATGCACAGTGCCCGGGACCGGGTCGAGTACGAGCCGTGGCTCGCGGAACTCGAGACGATCGCCGACCGCCTCGAGCTGTCGACGGAGGCTCGCTCGTGTGCGGTCGACCTCTTTCTGACCGACGTGCCCGAGTCGGATCGATCGAAGCGGGCGGTCCTGGCCGCCAGCCTCTATGCCGGCTCGCTCGTCGCCGGCGACGGCCGTACCCAGGGCGCGGTCGCCGACGCCGCCGACGTCTCCCGGCTCTCGATCCAATCGCGCTGGAAGGAGTTGCTCGAGGCGGCGGGTCTCGAGCCGCCGCGCTGGTAATCGTTTCGTAGCACGACCGTTCCACGACTCAGAAGCGGGCTGTCCCGGCGTAATTGTACGATACGAAGCCGTATCGGCCGGTACTGTCCGACGGCAATCGGCCGTTGGCTTGACGCTCGTCACCGACGGGTTGGTCTCCGCGACGACGCTTACTCCCCGTCGACGACGTTTCCGTGTTCGTCGATTTCGCCGTGGACGATCCGGGTACTCGAGATGATGTCGCCGTCGTCGGCCAGTACGTGGGGGACGACGACGACCTCGAGCGGGTCGTGGCCGCGTTCGCGGCGGATCTCGTTGATCCGCGTGCCGCCCTCGCGGGTCTCCGGCGAGACGACGAGATAGTCGTACTGCGGTTCCGTTGCGATCCCCGTTGGCGACTCAAGCAGCCGGACCTCGAACGTGCGGTCGTGATCGGCCGCGATCGACTCGAGTTCCGACTCGAGGTTTCGTTTCCGTTCGTCGAACGACCGAACCCGCCGGTCGACGTCTCGTGTCTTCGGGGCGAGGTCGTCGCTGGTCAAGCCGACAGTCACGTCCCCGAGTTCGAACGCCCGTTCGAACAGCCGCCGATGGCCGTCATGAACGGGGTCGAAGGTCCCACCAAGCGCGACGTCCATACCCCACCACACTTCCGCGGAGTGTATAAAACGGTCGAATCTCCGTCTTTTGTCCGGGCGAACTGCGGCCGCGGAACAGTTTATTTCGACAGCCGTCGAAACTCCCCTTCGCATTGTTTTTTGTAGTCGCCCACAGTGTCCCCGATATGGGATTAGACGAGGACGCACTCGAGTACCATCGA
>NZ_JBGUBA010000010.1:0-100965 GCF_041821105.1 Natrinema sp. H-ect1
CGGCATCTCAGCGAAGCGTACGCGATTCACGCCCGCCGTAAACGGCGGGATTCTCTCGCTGTATCAAGATAGCTTCCGTTCTCGAGCGATGCGGCCGGGAGCGAGCTACCGGTTCGGCGTCCACTCCTCGCAGGCGTCCATGTCGTCCATGGCCGTCTCGTGGCGGGCACAGTAGGGGACCATTCCCTCCGAGGAGCGAACGTACTCGAAGTGTTCGCAGTTCCCGCAGTAGCGGTCCGTCGGCTCGGTCGGGCCCGTGGACTCGGATTCGACGATCTCGGCGTCGCCCCCCTCGAGCGGCGAGGAGATGTCCGAGGCCGCCGAGCCGCCGTCGCTGGTCGCAGCGCCGACGGTTCGCCCGGTACCGCCGGTCGATCGCGACGCGGTCGCCGATCGGGTCGTAGTCCGGCCGTCGGCCGGGGCCTCCTCGTAGGACAGCGACGTGCCGTCCGCGTCGGCGTCCGCGTTGGTCTGTGTCTCGACGTCACCGTCGGGGGTCCCACCGAGGAAGCCGATCCCGCCCAGGCCGCCGTCATCGTTGCTCTCCTCGACTTCGACGACGGTCCTGTTGTGGCGGGTGACGTTCATCTCGAGGTTCCCGCCGGGATCGTTGCGCCGTTTGAACGTAGCGACGGCGGCGAACAGACACCAGATCGCGGGGAGGAGTCCGAGCAGGTAGACCACCGAGACCTCGAAGGTCAGTTGCTGGCCGTAGTTCCGCCAGTGGTGGGGGTAGGCGTACCAGAAGAGCGCGACCCCGAGCAGGCAGAGGCTCACGCTGATCGCGGCCGCGGCCTGCACGCGACGGCTGGCCGGCAAGACGATGAAGACGCCGACGAGGGCCGTCGGGACTGCGAGGCCGGCCAACACCCCCGCGGCGCGGACGGTCGCGTACTGGGCCGCCATCCCGCTCGAGAGAGCGGTTGCGTATCCGCCGACGAGGTCGGTCGTGGCCGCAAGGACGGCCACGACGGCCAGGATCGCACCGAGGATCACGAGCGTCGTGCCGGCGTACAGCCGGCGACTCGTCACCCCCGATGCGGTCCCGTCGTAGACCTCCGTCAGGCTAGTCATACGAGCCCGTTCGATGTCCTACCACAAAACGATACGTCAGACACCTTTCGGATCATAGAGGGATCGAGGGTCGTCGACGGATCGGCGGGTATTGTACGGAGTGGGTATCCAGCCGGGTCGCCAGGTGGCCATCCCGATCGCACCGCGTTCTGTCGACCTCCCATTACGGCCGTGTACCCGCTCCCGTGACCCGTGGAAGCGAAAGCTTGAATCACTGCGCTCGCAAACGACTGGCCATGAGCGACGACGACGAGGACGCGGAGCCAGCCGTTGAACTCGGATCACACACGCCCGTCGAGGGCGCACCGCTTGCCCGCGTGAGTTCGCGGCTGACCTGGCCCAAGGAGAAAAGCGAGGTAGAGCGAATGGAGGGCGAGTCGGTCGTTCGGACGCCGGACGGCCCCCGCGAGCTATCGACGATCCTCGAGTCGGTCGACGAAACGTACTTCCAGCGCAAACGGGAGTTCGAGGGCCACGTCCGGGACGTGATCGGGACCGGCCCGATTCCGACCGCCGACGAGTAACACCGTGGGATCCGAGTCTGATCGACGCGCTGTGCGCTGGCTTCGCCAGCGGTTGAGCCTCTCCTGGGTACAGAAGTCGTTACTGCTCGGGGCGCTCCTGACGGCCCTGTGGATGCGGTTCGTCCCCGACGGACTGGACGATCGACTCCTCGTGGACGGCGTCCTCCTGATCGGTGGGCCGCTCGCACTGGGGCTGTCCCACGGACGACACGTCGGGTGGCGGGTCGACCGGACAGCGGTCAGGAACGCGGCCCTGCTCGGACTGTTCGTGTTGCCGTTCTATCTCGTCGGCTCGACGTTGCCGACGATCCGCGCGTACTACCCGATCTGGGAGACGTCGGCCGCGCCGGCCGCGTTCGTCCCCCACGCGATCAAGCTGTTCGTCCTCGCACTGGCCGCCGAGACCTACTATCGAGGGCTGTTGTGTGTCGGGGTCAGGGAACTGGGTTTCGGTGCGGTGTTCATCAGCCCCGTCGTCTACATGCTTCACCACACGTCGAAGCCGCCGATCGAGTTCCTGCTGTCGGGGCCGACCGACGTCCTGTTCGGTGCCGTCGACTACACCTCAGACTCGATTCTCCCCTCCGTGGTCGCCCACGGCGGCGGGCTCGTCTTACTGGACTGGTTGGTGATTCACGAGCCGCTGTTCGATCCGACCCTGGTCCTGAACGTCCTCGAGGCACTCCCGCTCCCGATCTAACGATCCTTTCGCCGCGGCTAACAGTACAGAACACCAACACTTATGGCCGCCAGCCGTGAGGATTGCGTATGGACGCCCGGACGACGTTTTTCGCCCTCCTCGTCTCCATCCTTGCCGGCGTCGCCGCCCTGTTGGTCCGCCCGCTGCTCGAGTACGTCCTCGGTGCCTGCCTGCTCGCGGTCGTCCTCCGACCCGCGTACGAACGGCTGGCACCGCGGCTCGGCGAGCGTCTCGCCGCGCTCGCACTGACCGCCTTCGTGATCGTCGCCGGCCTCGTGCCGCTCGCGCTCGTCTCGCTCGTCGTCGTTCGAACGACTGCCTCGACGTTCGAGAACGTCTCGATCGAGGGGGTTACCGCGTACGGGAGCGAGATGGCACGTACCGAACTCGGTATGGAAGCGGAGTCGGTGGCAGTCGTCGAATCGGCACTGCAGGAACGGGTTCAGGAGATGGGGTCCAACGTCGTAGACGTCACGCTCGAACAGTCGGTCTGGCTCCTCTCGACGGCCGTCGACGTCGCGATCGGAACGGTCGCGTTCGTGTTTTTGCTGTACTATCTGCTCGTCGACGGGCCCGCATTGCTCGCCTGGCTGTGCCGGACGGTCCCGCTCGAGTCGGCCGTCCTCGACGAGTTGTTCGCTGAGGTCCACACGGTCACGTGGGCAGTGCTTCGCAGTCACGTTCTCGTGGCGGTGGTGCAGGGAACGCTCGGCGGGATCGGGCTGGCTCTGCTCGGCGTGCCCTCCGCTACCGTCTTGGCGGTGGTCCTGTTGTTCGCGTCGTTCCTGCCGACGGTCGGTGTCTGGCTCGTCTGGGGACCGGTGACGATCGCCCACGCGACCGCGGACGGGCCGGCAAGCGGGGCCGTCCTGCTCGGCTATGGGCTCGTCGTGCTGGCCGTCGCCGACTACTACCTCCGATCGATCCTCGTCGATCGCCGGTCCGGACTCCATCCGGCACTGGCCTTGCTCGGCGTCATCGGCGGGGTTTCGCTGTTTGGCATCGTCGGCCTGTTCGCCGGCCCGGTGATCCTTGGCGCGTTCGGTGCCGCATTGCGGGTCGCGAACCGCCGTCTCGAGCCGGTCTCGACCGAGTCCGGAACCGAGATCGAACGGGAGTCTCCGATCGTCGAGACGGAGCGATAAACGCGCTCAGTCGGCGTAGTGGGGCTGCTCGCGCCGACTGGTCGTCGGCACGCCCAGACCGGAAAACGCCATCACGAACAGCACGAGCGGCGACAACAGCCCGAACAGGTAAAACGGCGCGTACTCGAGGGTCGGGACGCCGGTCGCGGAGGCCATGAAGACGCCGCCGGCGTGCCAGGGGAGCAAGGCACCGGTCGGCGTCCCGGCGGCCTCGACGGCCCGCGAGAGTTCCTCGCTGTCGAGGTCGAACTCCTCGTAGAGGTTCCGCAGCGTCAGCCCCGGCAGGACGATGCTCATGTACTGTTGTGCGGTCAGGACGTTGACGAGGATCGCCGACGCGCCGGTGCCGGCGATCAGGCTCCCGGAACTGCGGACGCCCTGCGAGAGGCGATGAGCCAGCACCGCGAGGACGCCGGTCCGCTCGAGGAGGCCGCCGAGCGAGAGCGCGGCGACGACGACGGTGATCGTCCAGGCCGAGCCGGTGAGCCCGCCGGTCGCGAGGAGGTCGTTCACGAGATCGGTCCCGGTTTCGGGAGCGGTTCCGCTCATGAAGACTTCCCAGGCGGCGACGAAGCCGGTGCCCTGAACTGCGATCGAGGTGATGACGCCGGCGAAGACGCCGGCGACGAGCGTCGGGAGCGCGGGGTAGCCATAGAGGGCCAGTCCGAAGGTGACCACGAGCGGCAGGAAGACGAGGACCGAGAGGTCGTACGCGCCCGCGATCGCGGTCTGGATCTCGACGACGCGGTCGGTCGGGATCTCGCCGGCGGCCTGGAGTCCGAGAACGGCGAACCCGGCCACGGAGAGGCCAAAGGCGACGGCCGTTCCCGTTCGCATGCGACGGATGTGGTCGTACAGCGGCGTGTTCGTCACGCCGGCCGCGAGGTTGGTCGTATCGGAGAGCGGGGACTGCTTGTCGCCGGCGTAGGCGCCCGAGATGACCGCGCCGACGGTCATCGGTGCGGGGACGCCCAGCCCCGCGCCGATTCCCACGAACGCGACCCCGAGCGTCCCGACCGTGGTCCACGAGGAGCCGATCGAGAACGCCACGACGGCCGCCAATATCGCCGCGACAGGCAGGAAGACCGATGGCGTGAGCAGTTCGAGGCCGTAGTACATCATCGCCGGGATCGTTCCCGCCTCGACCCAGGTGGCGATCAGCGCGTAGATGGTAAAGATTATCAAAAGCGCCTGGATCCCCATCAGGAGGCCGTTTGCGACGCCGTCGGAGAGTTCGGGCCAGTCGTAGCCGAGATAGATGCCGAACGCGCCGACGAAGACGATACTCCACAGCAGCGGGACGTGCGGATCGAGCCCGAGGACGGCCGATCCGACCCCGAGGAAGGCGACGACTGCGAAGACCGGAACGAGCGCGAGCGCGAACGACGGCCGCCGTTCGGGCGCGATGTCGTCGATCGTCGTCGGTGTGAAGTCGAATGTCATCGGCCGAGTTATGCATTTGGGGCATAAAAACTGAACGATTCATTACTACAGAGCATGCACAATGCTACCAGCGACCACATTCAGCAGCTGCTATAAGTCACGTTCACAGTTATTTTCGGGACGGCAGATCGAACGATGGGATCGCGTGCGCTCGCTCACATCGATACGAGAACCGCCCCGTGACGATCGCCGGTCGAGAACCGCGCTGTTCGGCGCTCAGGTTCGACTCGAGAAGGCGCTCAGGTTCGCCTGCAGTCCGGCCGCGAGTTCGGACTTGCGGCGCAGTCGGGCGAGCGACACCGGCAACTGCGTCGCGACCTCCGAGACCGCGTCGTGGAAGGTTTCGGCCTCGCCGTACTGGCCCTCGAAGGCGTTGCGGACGCTCTCGCGGACCTGCCAGACGCCGACGGGAGCCCAGTAGTCGTCGCTTACCTCCCGCAGGACGAGACACTTCGCCTGCCGGCCGATCGACTCGAGGTACTCCAACACGCCTAGCCGGGCCGCGTAGTAGGCACCGGCGGTCTCCTCGACGTAGCTCGAGCGGCCCTCGTACCCCTCCGAGGCGCTGGCCATCCAGAGGTCGTCTTCGGGGTTGGGGTTCCAGATGCTGCCCGGCGCTTTCATCTCGACGAGTTCGAACTCCCAGTTACCGGGCGCGAGGACGATCCAGTAGCGGTTACCGACGTATTCGTTGGCCCAGACCTGCACCTCGTCGATGCTGGGCGCGTTGCGGATGCGCCCGCGGAGGAACTTCCCGACGGTGTCGTCGACGGCCGTAATCGACCACCGCGTCGGGACGAGTCGGCGCTGTTTCGTCTGCCCGAGCGCGCCCGCCGAGAGGATCGAGTTGATCTCGTAGACGTCGAACCCCCGGCGATAGAGGTAGGTCATCGCCCCCTCGGCCTGCCAGTCGTCGTCCTCTAAGGTCTTCTTGACCGGCCGCGGAACGTGGGGGTTCTCGGTGAGATCCGCGTTCCGGGCGTTGGCTCGGGGACCGCGCGGCGTCGCCACGTCCGTTCCCGCGTCCAGTCCGAGGTCGGGCGTGTCGTCCAGTCCGATCTCGAGGTCGACCGGGCGATCGGCGATGGCGACCTCGCGCTGGACGCCGACGAAGCCGTCCCACGTGTCGTGGACCGAGGGGGTCAGCCGGCTCGCGATCGACGGCGAGTCGACGTTGGCCCGCTTGTTGGAGTTCAGGAGGCCGGTCCGGCGCTGGAGGACGTCATCGATCGCGTACCCCTGTCGGTACCAGTCGCCGTCGGTGACGTACTCCTCGGCATCGCCCTCGTTGCCGACCGGCGAGAGCAGCCCCACGGGGATATCGGGGTAGTTCGACCGCCCGACGAAGATCGAGGGCGCGGTCGAGCCCACGAGCGTATCGCCGCTCAAGGCGTCGTCGAACTTCCGTTCGAACTCCGCCAAGTGGTCCGTGATCGCGTAGGATTTCTCCTTCGCGAGGCGGCGACGCTCGGCCTCCTCGTCGGGCTCTAACTCCTCGATGTAGTCGTCGAGGCGCATTCAGTCGACGTAGGGCCGGCACCGGTTTGAATGTTCGTCGTTCGGGCCGGCGGTCGGCACGCTTTCGATGACGTGTCCGAACAGAATGTCAGAGGCAGAGGTTCGGTCGGGCGTCGAGTAACCGAACCTCATCCCAACCATCACACGGGGACATAAAATAGCCGCCAGCGTATTTTCAGGATCGGAAAACGCTACGGCGGGGTCGGACGCCGTTCCGAACCGATTTGTGGGGCATGGTATCGCTTGCCAGTCAACGAGGAACGTGGAAAGACAACCGTTAAAAACGGCGGGCGGGAAAGGATGGATATGAGTACGACCGACGACCGAGAGACGCGTTCCTGCGTCTCCTGTGGGCTCAACATCGCGGGCACGAACGCCGCCGCGTTCAAATGCCCCGACTGCGGCGAGCAGATCTACCGCTGTGCCAAGTGTCGCAAGCAGAGCAACCTCTACGAGTGCCCCGACTGCGGGTTCATGGGTCCGTAACAATGGGTAAGGTAGCCGCCAAAATCAAGGTCATGCCGGACAGCCCCGAAATCGACCTCGACGCGCTCCAGGAGCGCCTCGAGAGCGCCCTCCCCGAGGGTGCGAAGATCAACGGCGTCGAACGCGACGACGTCGCGTTCGGGCTCGTCGCGCTCTACCCCACCGTGATCGTCCCTGACGGTTCGGGCGGCACGGAGACCGTCGAGGAGAACTTCGGCGACGTCGACGGCGTCGAGAGCGTCGAAGTCGAAAACGTCGGCCGGATATAACCGGTCACTGGCCGATTTTCGGCTGTTTTTGTCAGTCGCGAGCCACGGCACCGTCGATTTCTCCGTCCGAGACGGGGACCGGCAGCGCTCGAGCCGACGCCGGCGAAAACGGTGTGAAAACGGACGACAGCGGAGCGGCAGTGCCGGGTTCGACCGCCCTTACTGCTCCTGCTCGCGGTTCGCACCGAGATCGGCCTCCGAGACGATCTCCGCGCCGATCGGCGAGAGGTCGACGGTCACGTCCTCGGTGACGGCCTTGCTGATCTCGTCTAGGTTCCCCGCGAGGACGGTCAACACGTCGTCGGGGTTCGCATAGAGCAGCATGTTCCCGTCCTGACCCTCCGCGACGAGTTGCGTGTCGTTCAATACGACCTGATCGTTCTGGATCGTCGCCGAAACGACCGGCAGCGCCGCGGGTTTGCCCGGTTCGTCGTCTTTGACCCTGCGGATGTGGACTTCGTCGAGGTCGATGACCTCCTTGTGTTTCTTGATCTGTTCGGCGCAGTTTACCATATCATTGAGCAGGGCCGTCCGCTTCTCGTTGCCGTGATCGCCGTCGAGACAGTGCTGGCAGACGCGGAGTTCGAGTCGCATTGGGCGTCCCTACGCGACCGACACCGATGAGAATTCCGCTTCGGTCCCTCGAGCCCCGTGTAACGACCCGATTCGGGTCCGATGCGGTCGCCTTACGCTCGCAGTTCCTCGTGGATCTCCCGAATCCGCTCGGTCCCCCGATCCACGTAACCGCCGTGAAAGCACACCACGTGGTCGATCTCGCGATCGGCCAGCCGCCCGACCGATTCGGTCGCCTGCTCCATCTCCGGCGTGAAGTGGGGTTTTGGCCCGGATAGCGGCTCGTCACCGTCCGCGACGAGCGCGTCGCCGGCGATCAGCAAGTTCCCCTCGGGGAGGTACAGCGAGACGTGGCCGGGGGCGTGGCCCGGTGTCGCCACGACCTCCATCGGCCCGGCCAGCGTCGGGAACCGAACGCCATCTGCTAGTTCGATGTCGACATCGGCCGGCGGATACCGGTCGCTGTCGCCCTTGATCGGTTCGCGCTCGCCGCACACGTACGGCGCTTCCGCCCGATGGGTCGCGACGACCGCATCGACGTCTTCGAGCAAGGCCGCGAGGCCGCCGGCATGATCGCCGTCGTGGTGCGTAACCAGAATCAGCCAGACGTCCGTCAGTTCGTAGCCGAGCGACCGCAGGTGCGTTCGAATCCCCTCGCGGGCCCCCTCCGGGCCGGCGTCGATCAGGATCGGACCGCGTTCGGTCTCGACGAGCGTCGGCGTGATGGTGATCTCCCGACCGCCGTACTCCACCGTCAGTGGCAGCACGTGGACGCCCGCGTCGCGTTCCTCCGTGGTCATACTCGAGTCGTCGACGGCGACCACGAAAGGGCTGTTCGTCTCTCTCCACCCGGTGCAGTAAATTCTAATTAGTAATAATTAGCAATAAAATATTTCAGAGCAGAGAGACGAGTATCGACAATGTCACGAGAGACGATGGCGTCCGCTCTCGAGGTCGAGTCGGATCCGTTCGCTGACGCGCTTGAACACACCCTTTCACTGGGCGTTCGACCGTGGGCCGACGCCTACGACGAGCGGATCGGCGACCGTGACCGGTCGACGTGGCTGTGGTTCGACGCGGTCGAACCGGCGTTCCGACTGTCCTGTGTCGACGACGGGGCCGGACAGCGCGTCCACGATGCGAAGGTCCTCGCGACGATGTTCATTACGGTCATCGACGATGTCGCCGAACGCCACGGCGACCGCGCGACCCTCGAGGAACTCCGCCTCGTGCCGTTCGACGCCCGGGCTGCCGACCCGTCGCGAGCGGATGTCGACGGCGACTACGTCCGGTTCCAGCGGGAGCTCTGGGACGCGCTCTGCAAGCAGTTTCGGGCGGGTCCGCGCGCCGCCGAGTTCGAGGCCCTGTTTCGGTTCGACGTTCGACAGGCGCTCCAGTCGGTCGACTACTCGGCGCTGCTGGCCCGCCAGCCCGGCCTCGCCAGCGAGCGCGAACTCCTGACCTACGACGTCTACAACATGATGCTCTTTCCGTTTGCCGATATCGACATCGCGAACGCGAGCGCGTTCGATCCGCGCGATCTCTCGACGCTCCGGACCGTCGTCGCTCACGGCCAGCGAATGGCACGGATCGGTAACTGGCTCGCTACCTGGGAGCGGGAACTCGCCGAAGGAGATTACAGTTCCGGCGTCACCGTCCGGGCTCTCGAGTCCGGACTCGTCTCACCCGCGGAGCTTCGGGCGCTCCGGAACGAGCCGACCGACGCGGCCGTCGCGGACGTGACCGAGCGGATCCGCGAGTCCGGTATCGAGACCGCCTTCGTCGAACAGTGGGACCGCGAGTTCGAGACCGCGCTCGACGCCTGCGGCGACGCCGAGTCGTTCGACGCGCGCGCCTACCTCGAGGGGTTCGAACCGATCTTCCGCTCGCAACTCGCCCGGCGGGCCCGGTCCGGGGAGTAGATACTCAAGCGAGTGCGGCGTCGATCGCGCCCTCGAGGTCGGCGATCAGGTCGTCGACGTGTTCGATTCCCACGGAGACGCGGATCAGGCTGTCCGAGAGGCCGGCCGCGAGCCGTTCCTCCCGCGGAATGGCGGCGTGGGTCATCGGCGCTGGCTGTTCGATCAGGCTCTCGACGCCGCCGAGACTCTCCGCGAGCGTGAAGATCTCGGTGTTCGAGACGACCTCGCTCGCTTGCTCGAGACTCGCGTCGAGTTCGAAGCTCAGCATGCCGCCGAAGTCGTCCATCTGCTCGGCGGCGATCTCGTGGCCGGGGTGGGACTCGAGGCCGGGGTAGTAGACCCGCTCGACGTCGGGGTGGTCGGCGAGCCACTCGGCGATCGCGCGGGCGTTTTCGCAGTGCCGATCCATCCGGACGGGCAGGGTCTTGGTGCCCCGGAGGACGAGGAAGGACTCGAAGGGGCCGGGCGTCGCGCCGACGGAGTTCTGGTAGAAGCCGAGTCGCTCGTCGAGTGTCTCGTCGTTGGTCAGGAGGGCGCCGCCGACGACGTCGGAGTGGCCGCCGAGGTACTTCGTCAGGGAGTGGGAGACGATGTCGGCACCGAGATCGAGGGGCCGCTGGAGGTACGGCGTCGCGAACGTGTTGTCGATCGCACACAGCGCGTCGTGATCGTGGGCGATCTCGGCCGCCCCCTCGATGTCGACGATCGACATGAGCGGGTTCGTCGGCGTCTCGAGCCAGAGCAGTGCCGTCTCCTCTCGGAACGCCGCCTCGATCTCGTCGAGGTCGGTCATATCGACGAAGGAAAACTCGAGGTCGTAGTCCTCGTAGACCTGCGTGAAGATGCGGTGGGTCCCGCCGTAGACGTCGTTGCCGGTGACGACGTGGTCGCCGGCCTCGAGCAGGTTCAGGACGGTGTTGATCGCGGCCATCCCGCTGGCGAAGGCCCGGCCGTACTCGGCGTTCTCGAGGCTCGCGAGGTTTTCCTCGAGATCGGTACGCGTGGGGTTCCCGGTACGGGAGTACTCGTAGCCGCGGTGGTCCCCCGGGGCGTCCTGCTTGTACGTGGAGTTCGCGTGAATCGGCGACATCAGTGCGCCCGTCTCGGAATCGGGCTCCTGACCGGCGTGGATGGATCTAGTCTCGATCCGACTGTCGTGGTCGTCGTCCATACTCCTACGAGTGCCCCGCGGTCGGATCACTGTTATGGACGCCGTTGCTCGCAGTCGGTTGCAGAAGCGAGGTCGCTTGTCCGCTCGCGGCTGCTCGAGGCGGTGACACCCCACAGAACCAACGCTACCGGCTTACTGGTTTTGCTCCTGTTCGCGTCGTCCCACGAACGTCTGGTATTTGAGATCGTCGTCACGCAGTTCCTCGAGGATACGCTCGACGAGGATCTCGTCGGGATCGTGCAGCCCCGAGACGCGCTCGGACAGTTCCTCGAAGCTCTCGAAGGGCTTTCGCTTTCGCTCGTCCAAGATGCCGTTGCGGAGTTTCTTCCCGATCCCCGGCAGTAGGTTCAGCTGGTGGAGCCGCAGCGTGATCGGCTGGGCGTCGTTGTAGAAGTCGACGAACCGCTGTTCGTTCTCCTCGACCAGATCCTGGACGACGTACTCGAGTTCCGACTGCGCGCCCGAGGAGAGGTCCTCGTACTCGACGCGGTGACACTCGGTGACGATGTCGCGCTCGGCGGCCGGTTCGACGACGACCTCGCTGCCGATCGTGAGTCGTTCGTCCTCGTCGAAGGCGACCTGATAGAGCTGAAAGTCCTCGATTCCGACGGCGTACCCTGCCGGAGACTTGGCGTACTGCGGTCGGCCGTCGTCCGACAGCCCGTGTGCGAGGTAGTCCAACACGACCGCCCGACGAACGTCCATCTCATCGCGATCAGCTTCGCTCATTGGTTTACGGTACGGCGAGGTCGTACTTAAAGAGTCGGCCCACTTTCACGACGTTGCTCGGGGGAACGGAAGGCGCGTGACGTCGCGGTCGGGGTCGCGGTGCGACGCCGTCGCGGTCAGTCGATGACGCCGAACCAGAGGACGATCCCGACGACGACGGCCAGCGTCCCCAGTGCCAAACTCGTCAGTTCGACGCTCGCCAGCAGCGCGAGGTTCGAGCCGATCGCGAGCAGCGGCACCCAGGGCACGCCCGGGACTCGGAACCGCCGCTCCCGGTCGGGTTCCTTCCGGCGGGACCGAATCAACGCGACGTTGACGAACACCAGCCCGCCCAAGAGCATGACGTCCGCGAAGTGAGCCAGCGACTCGAGGCCGAGCAGGGGGTCGTGGGCACCGCCGCCCCCGACCGGAGACGCGCCGAAGACGACGCCGAACAGCAGGAAGAAAACGAGGATGAGACAGCCGGTCAGCACCACCGCGACCGTCGGGACGCCGGACTGTGGGTTGATCCGCTGGACCCGCTCCGGAAGGTGATCGCGTCTGGCCATCGCCAACTTCACTCGAGAGCCGGCCAGCACGGTCGCGTTGGCGGCCGAGATCATCGACAGCAACGCGCCGACGATGAAGACGTAGAAGCCGGCGTCGCCGAGGTAATACTGGGCCGCCCGCGCCATCGCGACCTCGCCGCGTTCGGCGACGAACCCCGTGGCAGTGCCGGACGACGATAGCCCGGCTCGCTCGGCGAGAAACGAGAGGAAGCCGCCGTCGTTGATCGCAAGCACCACCACGACGATTACCAGGACATAGAGGACGGTGACGACGGCGATGCTCAGGAAAATCGCCCGGGGAACGGTCCGCTCGGGCGCTTCGATCTCGCCCTCGCTCGTGGCGATCGCTTCGAACCCGAAGAACGTGATGAACACGAGCGCCGAGGTCAGAGCGATGTCGTCGAACTGCGTGGCGTTCGCCGCGAGCGACGACGCAACGACGTCCGCGTCGAACGCGCTGAGACCGCCGACCAGGAACAGCCCGATAAGCGCGATCTTCAGCCCGGTCACGACGATCTGGAATCGACCCGTCTCCTCGGCACCGGCGAGGTTGACTCCGACGAGAACCGCGAGGACGACGACCCCCGGGATCCAGTACGGGAGCGCCTCGGGGAGCGCGATCTCGGGCCGTACGAATCGGGCGAACCAGTTGGCGAAACTCGCGAGGTAGAAGGCCGCGCTCGCGGGGTAGCCCAGAATCAGTAGCCAGCCGACCACGTACGACCAGTCGGAATCGAACACCTCGGCCACGTAGGCGTAGCCGCCGCCGTCGACCGTGTAGATGGTCGCGAACTCGGCGTAGGTCAGCGCGGTGAACGACGCCACGATCGCCGCCAGCCCGAACGAGACGATCGCCGCCGCGCCGACGTTTGCGACGGCGAGTCCCGAGAGGACGAAGATACCGCCGGCGATCATCGTTCCCGTTCCGATCGCCGTGGCTCCGAGAAGGCCGATGTCCCGTTCGAGCGAGTCGGTTTCGTGTGTCCCCATCGGTTCGGTCTCCGCCTCAGCGCTGTCCACGACCGACACCACCTACCCGGATTCCTCGTCCCCCTTCCACGGAAAGGCGACGGGAAATACCAGTCGACGGTAGTTACACGAGGATTGAAAACGACGCGGAAACGCGGCCTCGAGCGCTGACGCTAGTCGCGATCGTCGAACGCCGGTCGTCGCTGGCGGGACCGCTCCGAACGGAAACGGCGAACTGCGTTCAGGCGTACTGCGCGACGACGTTGAGAATCTCGTCGAGTTCGTCCCCCGACAGCGAGTAGCGCTGCTTTGCGTATACCGACCGGAGTTCGTCCCGGTCGCGCGGCAGGAGGTTGGCGATCTTGTACGCGGTCGGCTCGTCGACCTTCTCCAAGTCCTGGAGGTCGTCGACCAGCGCCTGGGCCTCCTCCGGCTCCAGGACCGCGAACCGGTTTGCGTGTTCGATCGCTCGCGCGAGTTCGTACCGCAGCTCGCGGTCCTCGTCCATCGCGCGTTCGGCTTCGATGTCGGCGAGCAGCTCCTTCGTCTCCGAGACCGTCAGGAACTCCTCGTCGACGATCTCTTTGAAGATCGTCATCCTGCTTAGATCCGGCTCTTTTCCTGGTTCTGTGCGCGCATGTGGGCCGCGGCGACGAGCAGGGTCTTGTCCTTGCCGCCGTCGTTGATCGCGACCTTGAAGACGCTACCCTGTTTGCCGACGACTTCGCCGGTGCGACCGTCGAATCGCGGGTGGAAGCGACCGTCGGCGACGCTTGGGTCGATCTTCAGGTGGACTTTCTCACCCTCCTCGTACTCCTGAATCGCGCGCTGTGGCGGCGACGTGCCGCGGTCTCGAGGATCGTTCGCGAGCTTTTTCCGGGTTCCCTGACGGGGGCCATTAGATTTCGGCATAGTCGTACGCCCGCTTTGTCCGGTGACGGTTATAAAACACACGTATTCCACCCACCGGTTTTCTCGGGCCGCGGTCGACGGCGCTGTCCGCGAACCCCGCCCGTTCACGGGCCGACGGCCCGTTGCACGTCAAGTGGGGACCGTTTTCCGCACTGCCAATGGGCGTCCGAGACGGTGCGTTTACACCCGGCCCGACCGAAGCGCCGGCAATGAGAGACCCAGACGGGCTGATCGCCCGAGCGGGCGTGCGGGGCGATCCGGACCGCGATCAACACTTCCTCGTCGACGATCGGGTGCTGGACCGGCTGCCGACCTACCTGGAAGCGATCGATGCGGACACGAGTCAGTTACTCGAGATCGGCGGCGGGACGGGGGCGCTGACCGATCGACTGCTCGCGGCCGGCGACGAGGTGACCGTCGTCGAGCGCGACCGCGACCTCGCCGAATTCCTGCGCGAGGAGTTCGCCGACGAGATCGCGGCCGGCGAACTGACCGTGATCGAGGGCGACGCCCTCGAGGTCGACCTCCCCGACTTTACCGCGTCAATCTCGAACCTCCCCTACGGCGTCTCGAGCGAGATCGCGTTTCGGCTCTTTCCGGAGAAAAAGCCCCTCGTGTTGATGTTCCAGCAGGAGTTCGCCGAGCGAATGGTCGCCGAGCCCGGAACGTCGGAGTACGGCCGGCTCTCGGTCTCGAGCCAGCACTATGCCGATGTCGAACTCGTCGAGTCGATCCCCAAAGAGGCGTTCGACCCACAGCCCGCCGTCCAGAGCGCGGTGGTCCGGGCGGTCCCACGCGAGCCCGATTACACGGTCGCGGACGAGGACTTTTTCCTGCGGTTCGTCAAGGCCGTGTTCACCCAGCGCCGGAAGACGGTCCGCAATGCGATCCGGAACACGGCCCACATCTCCGGACTCGGCGAGCCGGACGCGGTCGTCGAGGCGGCCGACGAGGAGCTGCTCCGCAAACGGCCCGACGCGATGGCACCGGCGGAGTTCGCCGCACTGGCCGGGCTCGCGTGGGACGTCGGCGAACCGGAGACGTAGTCTGCGAGATCGAGACGTAACGTCGGACGAGGCGGCTCGAGTCGGCCGTTCGGTGGGCCTACAGCGGCCACACAACCGGGGCGAAGTAACCAACGAATACTCAAAGCTGCACGGCCGAGAACTCGGGAGACGAACGCATGTCTGTACTGACGCGGCTCGACTGGCTCTCGGAGGTGTTTCCGACGGTCCCGCTTCGGCTCGCGGTGTCCCTCGTCGCAGTCGGGCTCGTCTTCGCCGTCCTGCTCTCGTACCGGCGGCTACACGGGCGCGTGGCAGAGCGAACGCGACCGCTATATGCGGATGTCGTCTCGGTGGCAGTACTGATCGGGGCCTGTGCGGTCAGCGCCGGCGTTGTTCTGGGCGTTTGGGACCGCACCGACGAGGTCCGCCAGCTCTTCGTGGGGCTCGACCCGGGTGGCGACACCGTTCCGCGGGCGGTCTTTTCGTTCATCCTGCTCGTACTGACCGTCATCGTCACGCGGTTCGTCCGACGGATCATCGAGGAGGTGATGGACTCGACGACCGCGGTCACCGAACACCAGCGCCAGATCACCCATCGACTCTCGCAGGTGATCATCTGGACCGTCGCGCTGGTCGTCATCCTCGGTATCTGGATCGAGGATCTGGGCAGCCTGCTCGTCGGGGCCGGCTTCCTCGGGATCGTGCTGGGCATGGCGGCCCGCCAGACCCTCGGGACGATGCTGTCGGGGTTCGTCCTGATGTTCGCCCGACCGTTCGAGATCGGCGACTGGATCGAGGTCGAAGGCGACGAGGGAATCGTTACCGACATCTCGATCGTCAACACTCGCGTCCGGTCGTTCGACGGCGAGTACATCATGATCCCCAACGACGTCATCGCCTCGAGCATGGTGACGAACCGCTCGAAGCGGGGCCGCCTGCGGATCGAGGTCGAGGTCGGCGTCGACTACGGGACCGACGTCGACCGGGCCGCGTCGCTCGCCGAGTCGGCGATCGGGGACGTCGACGAGGTGCTGACCGCGCCGTCGCCGCAGGTGGTCGGGAAGTCCTTCGGCGACTCGGCGGTGATCCTCGGCGTGCGCTTTTGGATCGACAAGCCGAGCGCCAGACGCTACTGGGAGGCCCGGACCGCCGCGATCGACGCGGTCAAGCGAGCCTTCGAGGACGAGGGGATCAAGATCCCGTTCCCGCAGCGGGAACTCTCGGGCCGCGCCGAGACCGGCGGGTTCCGGATCGCCGACGACGCCGACCGTGAACGGAGCGAGGAACACCGTATGCAAACACCGGAGGAACGATAGATGGGACTCGAGGAGCAACGCGACGTCGAAACGGACGTCTACCAACCGGCCGAGGACTCGCAACTGCTCGCCGAGGCGGTCTGTGAGCGACTCGAGGGGGCCGAGCGCGTCCTCGAGGTCGGCACCGGCTCGGGCTTCGTCGCCGGGCGGATCGCCGACGAAACCGACGCCCGCGTGATCGCGTCGGACCTGAACCCCCACGCCGTCCGGCAGGCCCGGGGCGAAGGCGTCGAGGCGGTGCGTGCGGATCTCGTCTCGCCGTTCCGCGACGGCAGTTTCGACGCGGTCGCGTTCAACCCGCCCTACCTGCCGACCGACCCGGAAAACGAGTGGGACGACTGGATGGAACACGCCCTCTCCGGCGGCGAGGACGGCCGGGCGGTCATCGATCCGTTCCTCGAGGCGGTCGGGCGGGTCCTCGCGCCCGACGGCAGCGTCTACCTGCTCGTGAGCAGCCTCACTGGGGTCGACGAGGTGGTCGAGGAGGCCGGCGAACAGGGTTTCAGCGCCGTCGCCGTCGCCGACGAGTCGTTCCCCTTCGAGACGCTGACGGTACTCGAGTTGCTCCGGTAGCGAGACCCGTCATCCGAAGATACTTTTCGACAGCCTGTGAAGTCCCCGCTCGATGGTCCCCACGAGACGAGCGTTCTTAGCGGGTGCCGGCGCCGCGAGCGCGGCGCTCGCCGGCTGCTCGATGCTCTCGAGCATTCGATCCCCAGCGCCCGACGAGCCGCCCCCGTCCGGGATCGACGAACCGATCGAGACGGATCGTCACGTCGCCGGCGCGACCGGCGACTGGTCGTCGTTCGGCTGTAACGCCGCCAATACCCGCGAAGTCGCCGACGGAAAGGCACCCGTCGACGGCGTCACCGAGCGCTGGCGGGTCGACGTCGCACAGCTCTCGTATCAGGCACCCGTCGTCGCGGGCGATCGAGTGTACCAGATCGACGGCGGAACGCTTCGGACCCTCGACGCCGCCGACGGCGCGGAGCTGTGGACGCACTCGGAGGCCGAGACGCCGCCGTTGGTCCGGGACGGCGTCGCCTACGTGTCGACGGGAACCGCGATTTACGCGCTCGAGGCCGGAACCGGCGATGAGTTGTGGAACCGTACGTTCGAATCGCGCGGGAGCGTGACGACGCCGGCGACCTACGCGGGACGGCAACTGATCTGTGGGGTCGGCGAGGAGGTCGTCGCGCTCGATCCCGAAGACGGGGCCGTCAGATGGCGTCGAGATGTTTTCGGGCAAGTGCTTAACCACGCGGCGTTTTTCATGGGATACGGAATCGTCGTCGCCACTGAGGCCGGACTGATCTATCTGCTCCGCGAGGACGGGATCGGCTGGCGGCGGTGGCAACTGCCGGCACGGCCGATGTGTCCGCCGAGCGCCGATACGGACTCGATATACGTTAACTGCGAGAACGGGACGACGTACGCGCTGATGGATGACGGGGATTCCGAGCCACGGATCAACTGGACGGCCGACACCGGCTGGGCCGACCGCGGTCTCGCCGTCGTCGACGGACTCGTACTCGTCGCGAACGGACGGGAACTCTCCGCCATCGACGCCGAATCCGGTGATCGCCACTGGGAACACGACATCGGCGACTGGCGACACACCGCGCCGGCGTACGGTCGGGACACCGTCTTCGTCGGCGGCGACCGCCTCTACGCGCTGGACCCGACTCCCGGTGACAGTCCGGACGGCGGCCCCGCGGCCCGGTTCGAGCGCGAGTTCGCGGGCCGCGTAGGTCCGGGGCCGGTCCTCGACGACGGGACGATCTACGTGGTCGCGGAAGTCGAATCGGAGACGTACGCCCTGCTGGCACTGGAGTGACGCCGCGACAGTCCATCGCGGCTCTCGGACTCGAGTCGGCTCACCGATCGGTCGGGGGCCGTCTCGATCCCGTTTCCGACGGTTATTCCACCGGTAGCCCCTGTGTGTCGGGTGTTTACGTCCACCTTGGAGTCCCTCGTGGGGAATCGGTCGAAACTCGAAAAAATAACCTCGGTGCATTAGATTGGATGGAAAATATTAAGCGTCGGTATAGCCTAGTCGGGGCTACGATGACTGAGTACGTTTCGACCACGCCGGGGCTGTATCCGCTCCCGGACTGGGCGAAAGACGACCTCTCGGATCTCAAGGGACACCAGAAACACGACCTCATCAGCGGCGACGAAGGTGAGGAAATCACCGCGACCTACGAGGAGGCCCGCGAGGAGGTCATCGGCGTCCAGACCGAGGCCGGTCTCGATCGGATCGTCGAGGGGCAACTGCGCTGGGACGACATGCTCGCGCACCCGCTGGCCGTCGCCGACGCGGTCGAGACCCGCGGGATCGTTCGCTACTACGACAACAACAACTTCTACCGGGAGCCGGTCGTCACCGACGACCTCGAGCCCACCGGCGACGTCGCCGCGGAACTCGAGGCGGCGACCCAGCTGACGGGCGGCGAGGACCTGCAGGCCGTCCTCCCCGGCCCGTACTCGCTGTTCGATCTCGCGACCGACGAGCGCTACGGCGACGACGCCGAGTTCCTCGCCACGATCGCCGACTTCCTCGCGGGCGAGGTCGAGGCCTTCCCCGATGTCGAGACGCTGTTCTTGCTCGAGCCCTCGCTGGTTGAGTC
Organism: Natrinema sp. H-ect1; assembly: GCF_041821105.1. NCBI lineage: Archaea > Methanobacteriati > Methanobacteriota > Halobacteria > Halobacteriales > Natrialbaceae > Natrinema > Natrinema sp. H-ect1. The sequence continues at coordinate 18,937 of NZ_JBGUBA010000010.1, forward strand.
CGCGCCCGGTGACGGGCTGGACGAACGCGCCAGCGAGGCGATCGATCGAGTCGCGAGCGCGACCGACGCCGAGGTCGTCGTCCAGCCCTACTGGGGCGCACTCGAGGAGAAGGTCTACGCGCACCTGCTCGACGCCGATATCGACGCGGTCGGCTTCGACTTCGTCGCGAACCAGGACGACAACGTCTACAACCTCCAGGAGTACGGCGCGACCGACGACGTCGCGCTCGGGCTCGCCGACGGCCAGAACACGCTCGTCGAGGACCCGGAAGCGATCCGTGACCGGGTCGAGTGGGTCGAGGGCCAGCTCGGGGTCACCGACTTCGAGACGGTCTACCTGACGACCAATACCGAGACGTTCTACCTGCCCTACCGCAAGTACGTGGAGAAACTCGAGGTCCTTGCCGAAGCCGCGGACCTCGCGGAGGTGACCGCAGCATGACCAACGAGAACAAAGACCAGTTCCGACCGGCCGATCACGACAACGACCACTTCCTGCTGACGACCGTCGTCGGCTCCTACCCCAAGCCCAAGTGGCTCAACCGCGCGAAGGACCTGTACGAGGACGAGGACAGCGACTTCGACGAGGACAACTGGCAGGAAGCCAAAGACGACGCCGCCCGCCTGATTACGGCCGAACACGAACGCGCCGGCTTGGACGTCGTCGTCGACGGCGAAATGCGGCGCAACGAGATGGTCGAGTTCTTCGCCCACCGGATCGAGGGCTACGAGTTCAACGGGCCCGTCAAGGTCTGGGGCCACAACTACTTCGACAAGCCAAGCGTCGTCAGCGAGGTCGAGTACGACGACTCCTGGCTCGTCGACGAGTACGAGTTCACCGCCGATGCCACCGATCGACCGGTCAAGGTCCCGATCACGGGCCCCTACACGCTCGCGAACTGGTCATTTAACGAGGCCTACGAGGACGACGACGAACTCACCCTCGAGCTGGCCGACCTCGTCAACGAGGAGATCGAGAAGCTCGTCGACGCCGGTGCGCGCTACATCCAGATCGACGAGCCCGCGCTCGCGACGACACCGGACGACCACGCCATCGTCGGCGAGGCGCTGGAACACATCGTCGCGGACATCCCCGAGGAGGTCCGTATCGGGCTTCACGTCTGTTACGGCGACTACTCCCGGATCTACCCCGAGATCCTCGAGTTCCCCGTCGACGAGTTCGACCTCGAGCTGGCAAACGGCGACTACGAACAGCTCGACGTCTTCAAGGACCCCGAGTTCTCGAAGGACCTCGCGCTCGGCGTCACCGACGCCCACGTCGCCGAGGTCGAATCGGTCGAGCAGATCGAGGAAAACATCAAGAAAGGCCTCGAGGTCGTCCCGCCGGAACAGCTGGTCGTCTCGCCGGACTGCGGCGTGAAGCTGCTGCCGCGTGACGTCGCCTACGGCAAGATGGCGAACATGGTCCAGGCCGCCCGCAACGTCGAGGAAGACCTCGACGAGGGCAACATCGATATCGAGCGCGGCGCGCCGACGCCGGCCGACGACTGACAACTCGGCCGAACCGCGCCCCTTCTGTTTCCGCCGTCTCTCGTCCAGTCGAGGCCACCGGCACGGATCTCCGAGCCCTCCGATCAGGGGAGATCGATACCGGTGAGCCCCTCACTGCTCCCGACGACGATCGTTCCGTCGCGGCGCACGACGATCCCGTAGCCGAACAGGGTCAGCTCGAAGACCACGTCATCGGCCCCTCCCCCGTCGCTCCTGAGCGGTTCCTCGACGGCGAACGTGACCGACTCGGTCCTCGGCGCGTCGTCCGCGATCGCCGCGAGCGCCGCGGGCGGCACGTCCTGGATCGCGCCCGCGACGGTAAACGCGAGGACGTCGGGTCGCACGTCGGTCGAATCGGGGTCGTCGTCCGCTGACGGCTGGAGCGTCGCGATCCCGTCTGCGATATCGTCCGGGTCCGGCGTCGTGACGCCGATGTCGACGTCCTCGAGGCGAAGCGCCGCCGACGCCGTCAGATCGATCTCGACGGGATCACCCTCGGCCGACACGGCGACGCGAACGGGGTTCAACGTCGCGCCCTCGAACTGGGCGAGCAACGCCTCGGTCATCGTCAGTCTGCCCTGCAAGGTAAACTCGAGTCGGTCCGGCGGCTCCGTTTCGACGGTGTTCTCGGTCAATCGAACGCTTTCGTTGTCGGCGACCCGAACTGTGACACTCATTGGCCCCTCCTGACAGCCGGATACGTCCCCGACCGGGGAAACCGTATCGTGCGGTGCGGAAGTGATCCGGCCTCGCGACTGCCGACCCACGGCAAAGCGCTAACTATCGGGCCGATGAACGGCCGTCCATGACCCTCGAGGTCGGCGTCCTCGGCTATCGGTTCATGGGGAAAGCACACGCGAACGCGATGGCGCGGCTCCCGATGTTCTTCCCCGATGCACCGGCGATCGAACGCAGCGTGCTGGTCGGCCGCGACGAGGCGGCGCTGGAAGACGCCGCCGAACGGCTCGGCTTCGCCTCGATCGCGACCGACTGGCGCGACGTCGTCGCCGACGTCGACGTCTTCTACAACCTCGGCCCGAACCACGTTCACGCCGAGCCGTCGATCGCCGCCCTCGAGGCCGGGACGCCGGTCTTCTGCGAGAAACCGCTCGCACCGACGCTGGACGACGCCGAGGCGATGGCCGCGGCGGCCCGCGAAGCCGGCGACGACGTGCCCGCCGGCTGTGCCTTCAACTACCGGTTCGTCCCCGCGATCCAGTACGCCAAGACGTTGCTCGAGGCGGGCGACCTCGGCGAGATCCATCACGTTCGCGGGCGGTACTTACAGGACTGGCTGGTCGACCCCGACGCGCCGTGGTCGTGGCGCAACGACGAAGAAATGGCTGGGTCGGGCGCGCTGGGCGATCTCGGCGCGCACACGGTCGATCTGCTGCGATTCCTGGTCGGGACGGACGATCTCGCGGGGCCGATCGAGCGGGTCAGCGGCCACTTGGAGACGTTCGTGGAGGAACGACCGGTCGAGGACGCCGGCGAGGGCGGGGATCTGGAGACCCGCCCCGTCACCGTCGACGACGCCTACACCGCCCAACTCGCGTTCGCGAACGGCGCGATGGGCACCCTCGAGGGGTCGCGCTTCGCGACGGGGCACAAGAACGACCACACCATCGAGATCCACGGCTCGAGGGGGAGCCTACGGTTCTCGCTCGAGCGGCTGAACGAACTCGAGGTCCTCCGGGCGGGCGACCGGGGCTACGAGACGATCCTCGTGACCGACGCGGACGACCCCTACGTCGACCACTGGTGGCCGCCGGGCCACGTGCTGGGCTGGGAACACACGTTCGTCCACGAGAACTACGAGTTCCTGAGCGCGGTCGCGGACGGCGAGTCGTTCGCGCCGAGTTTCGCGGACGGGCTGGCGGCCCAGCGGGTCCTCGACGCGATCGAACGCAGCGACCAGCGGGGGGAATGGGTCGCACTCGAGTGAGTTCGGCCGTGGTCATTTCCTCGAGCGGTTCGGTAGGCGGTCGGCCTCGAGATAGGCAAGTTGTGTTTTGGGTCGGACCGCCACAGCCGACGTGCGGTGGCGCACGCTGTCGACTGCTCGAGTGAGAACGAGAGCAGTCGACGACACCGTGCGAGGGATGAGTGAACGCCGCCAGGCGTGAACGAATCGGTTGGGGAGGGTGTGGAGACTCCGTGCAGCCACGATAGCAGAACGACTCTCTTCTTCCCAACATCGCAGTCGATACGGACTTCCCTGCTATCGTGGCAACGGGGAATGACCACGTCCTCCCTAGCCGATTCGCTCTCACCTTTCAGTCGGTCGCTTATCCCTCACACAGAGTCGTGTCGCGGTTCGTTACTCACTCACCGCGACACAGCGCGCGTCACCGCACACCGTGTGGTCGGTTCGGCACGAGACGTCGCTCGCGGGCTTCGAAAACGGCAGTTCGAATCGTACGCCGACGAACTGCGTAACTCGAGCGGCCGACCGAGTTCGCAACCTATTCGCCGTGGCACCGCTTCTCACTGATCGATGGCGGCCTACGAGACGACGGTCGACGTCAGGACCGATGACCTCGGGCGCAGCGGCCACGTCAACAACTCGAAGTTCGTCGCTTACACCGACCTCGCGCGGGACCGCTACCTCGCGAGCCACGGCTACGGCCCCGACGAACTCGATCATCTGGTCGTCCGCCTCGAGGTCGAGTACGAGCGGGCGCTCGCGTCGCTGGACCCGGTTACCGTCGGAATCGACGTGACCGATGTCGGCGAGACGAGTGTCACCCTCGAGTACGAACTCCGGGACGCGGAGGGGGTCGTCGCGACGGTCACCACGGTGGCCGTCACGGTCGACGGGGAGGGCTCGATTCCGATTCCGGACCTGCTGCGCCGGGGGCTCGAGGCCGACCTCGAGGGAACGACCTGATACCGGCCACTGCGGGGCTCGATTGGTTTGTGGCCCGTCTCAGCGGTGACTATCGCTCTCGATCGTCCCGACCGTGTGGATCTCGTCGTAGCGGACACTGCCCGCGTCGAGCGACTGGCCGTCGATCTCGAGATAGCCCGGTTCGAACCCCGTCACGTCGCCGACGACGTCGGTCCCGTGGTCCTCGGTCCGTTCCTCGCTCCGGACCTCGACGGTGTCACCGATCTCGAAGTGGTCCTGCACGAGGGCTTTGATGCGATCCGTGTCGGCGTCCGGGGGAATCGTCAGGTCGGTCATCGTCCGTCGAGACGCCGACGGCCACGCGGGTAGTCGTTACACCGGTATTCGCAACCCCGCTTGCGGCGTCCGGACGGCTGTCGGGGGCCGGACGATCGTTTTTGTACGTTCAGGCCGAACTCTCGCGCCAATGAAGACGATCAAGGACAGCGTTCACGACCACATCCGGATCGACGGCGTCGCCCGCGACCTGCTTGACACGCCGGCACTCCAACGGCTGCGACGCATCAGCCAACTGGGCACCGTCTCGCTCGTCTACCCCTCGGCCAACCACACCCGCTTCGAACACAGCCTCGGCGTCTATCACCTCGCCTGCGAGGCCCTCGAGCAACTCGGCGTCGAGGGCCGGGAGGCCCAGCGGGTTCACGCCGCCGCCATGCTCCACGACGTCGGTCACGGGCCATTTAGCCACAACCTCGAGTCGCTGACCCACCGTCGGACGGGCCGGTATCACGACGATGTCCACGACCTACTGGCCAACGGGCGGGTCGGGGCGGTGTTGCGATCACACGGCTTAGCGCCCGATCGGGTCGCGGATCTGGTCGCCGGCGAGGGGCGGTTCGGACAACTCGTTTCCGGGGAACTCGACGTCGACCGGATGGACTATCTGGTACGGGACGCCCACCACACGGGGGTGCCCTACGGGACGATCGACCACGGCCGGCTGGTCCGGGAGCTGACCTTCGTCGACGGCGAACTCGTCCTCGCGGAAGGCAACGTCCAGACCGCCGAGAGCCTGTTGGTCGCCCGGGCGCTCATGAACCCGACGGTCTACAGCCACAGCGTCGCCCGCATCGGCAAGGCGATGCTCCGCCGGGCGGCCGAACGGTTGCTCGAGTCGCCCGAAACAGATGTCGATGCAACGACACTCCAGCGGATGGACGATCCGGATCTGCTCGTCGCGTTGCGCTCGTGTCCGGCGACGAGCGAGTTCTCCCGCCGTCTCGATCAGCGCGATTTGTTCAAGCGGGCGGTGTGGGCGGAGATGGACGACGTGCCCGGCGGAATCATCGAGGCCGATCACGGGACGATCCGAGAGTTCGAACGCGAGATCAGCGATCGGGCCGGCGTCGACCCGGAGCGGGTCATCCTCGACGTGCCGAGTCGCCCCTCGATGACCGAGTCCACCTCGCGGGTGATGGTCAACGGCGAGATCAGGCGATTGGACGAGCAGTCGCCGCTGGTCGCGGCCCTGCGGGCGTCCCAGTACTCCCAGTGGCGGCTCGGGGTGTACTCGCCGGCCGACTTGCGCGACCAGGTCGGCCGGGCCGCCGTCGACGTCCTCGGCCTCGACATCGACGGAGCCTTAGTCAGCGAGGTCCGGAACGGCGTGGACGCGACGCTGGACCAGTTCGTCGAGTAGCGGCGCATCTTCGCTCACTGGACTCGACGGAGTTCGAGACGACTCGAGCGACGGCGAACGCAGCCCCCGACCGATCTCGGGTCGGAACGGTTGAAAGGGCGGCTCCCGAACTGCCCCGTATGGAACGAACGGGAACGATCCTCCGCGGCCGCGAGTTCGAGCCCGTCGAGGGGCGGGTCGTGATCGGCGATGACGGCCGCATCGAGGCCGTCGAGGAGACGGCAGTCGAGAGCGACGATATCATTCTGCCGGCCTTTGTCAACGCTCACACCCACATCGGCGACTCGATCGCCAAGGAGGCCGGTGGCGGCCTCTCGCTCGAGGAACTGGTCGCGCCGCCGGACGGGCTGAAACACCGACTCCTGCGGGCGGCCTCGCAGGACGAACTCGCCGCCGCGATGCGACGCTCGCTGGGGTTCATGCAGCGGGGCGGCACGGCGGCCTGTCTGGAGTTTCGCGAGGGCGGCGTCGAGGGGGTTCGGACGCTCGAGCGGGCGATCGAAGGCCTTTCGATCGACGCGCTGTCGTTCGCGCGGGGGTCGATCGATGCGATGCATGCGGGCGATGGCTTCGGGGCCAGCGGGGCCAACGACGACAGCTTCGATCGGGAACGGACGGCGACCCGCAAGGCGGGCAAGCCCTTCGGCATCCACGCCGGCGAGGTCGATTCGAGCGACATCAATCCGGCCCTGGATCTCGATCCCGACTTTCTGGTCCATATGGTCCATCCCGAACCGGTCCACCTCGACCGGCTCGCAGACAGTGAGATTCCGGTCGTCGTCTGCCCGCGGTCGAACCTCGTCACCGACGTGGGGCTGTCGCCCTACGCGGAACTCAACGAACGGACGACACTCGCGCTGGGGACGGACAACGTGATGCTGAACTCGCCGTCGATGTTCCGCGAGATGGAGTTCCTCGCGAAGCTGTCGGAGCTGTCTGCCCCCGAGATCCTCCGGATGGCGACGGTCAACGGGGCCGAGATCGCCGATCTGGAGTACGGTTTGGTCGAGCCCGGGCGGGAGGCCCGCCTGCTGGTGCTGGATGGCGACTCCGATAACCTCGCGGGCGCTCGCGATCCGGTTCGAGCCGTGGTCCGGCGGGCCGGCGTCGACGACGTGCGAGAGGTTCTCTACGGAACGGGCGCGACCGCGGCCGGCGAAGGCGACCGCTGAGGGACGGTCAGTCCAGCCGTTCCGACGTCTCGGCGTGTTCCGACGCGAGTTCGACGTACCGGTCGGCCGTCGCCTGCAGGTGGGCGTCCTCGATCTCGGTCTTCGGCTCCGCGGGGGTGCCGGCGACCAGCGTGGACTCGGGGATCTCGGTGCCCTCGGTGACGACGCTGCCGGCGGCGACGACCGATCCCTCGCCGACGTGGGCACCGTCCAAGACGACCGCGTTCATGCCGACCAGCGCGCGCTCGGCGACGGTCGCGGCGTGGACGATGGCGCTGTGGCCGACCGTCGAGTACGGCGCGAGTTCGGCGTCCTCGTGGAGGACGGCGTTGTCCTGGACGTTCGCCCCCTCGCCGACGACGATCCGGCCATGATCCCCGCGGATCGTAACGTTCGGCCAGACGCTCGCCTCTTCCTCGATGACGACGTCGCCGATGACGACCGCTGCGTCGTCGACGTACGCGGAGTCGGCGACCTGTGGTTCGGTCCCGTCAAACGATCGTAACATGGCCGTTCCTGTCTCGAGGACGGTCTTCAACCTGCCCATCCCGACTCGCATGCACGCCGTCGACTCGAGCGGTCTCGACGTGAGGGAAATCGGCTCGACCGACCGGCTCCGAGCGCGCAGCGCCGTAAGGGGGACGATGCTGCCGACTCGCTGGATTCGTTCGTCGCGAGGCCCAATACGTTTTGGCAGTAGGGCTAATGCCGAGACTTCCCAACGTGGGGATGGCGACACGCCATCGTCGCACCGACGGCCGCGTGTCGCCTGTCATCCCCCCGAACCCACCCGCGGTTCGGTACTTCCCCTTTCCGTTTCGTCCCCTCCACTCACCCGTCCGCTGGCGCTACTCGTCGGGCAACCGCTCGGAGAGTCGGTCGAACCGCTCCCGGGCGGACTCCCGACGCGCCCCTTCCGCGTCCGCTCGGTAGGTCGCCTCGAGCAGCGTTCCGTCCGTCTCGACTCGAACGTCGAAGACGGCCCCCTCGTGGCGGCCCTCGGCCGGCAGGGTGTCGACGCCGACGACGAGTTCGTCGACGACTGTCGGCCGTCCGGCCTCCGTTCTGTCCCTGGGTTCCTCGCCAGGCACGTTCTCGGCCGCCCCGTCGTCGTCACCATCGTCCTCGAGCAACAACACCGCTTGCTCCCCGTCGACGATGCGGTCGAGGACCCCGGTGTAGGTTTCGCTCATCGGGGGAGCGTACGGGCGGGAGTGCTATCAAACGAGGGCCGGACCTCGTCGGCGCGCGGGCGCTCGCCTCCGTTCGGTTCTGTCGCGAGCGACGACTGCGCATCGGCTTTCCGCTCGAGCAGCGCTTCGGGATCGGTCGGCCCCTCGCGTTCGGTCGCAACGTCGATCTCACTGCCGTCGGTCGCGAGAACGACGGTCCCGTGGACGCCGGTCCAGTAGGTCTCGACGCCACGGTCGGCAAAGGCCGCCAGCACCTCGTCGTGGGGGTGGCCGTACCGCGAGTCGAGCGGACTCGAGACGACGGCCACCTCGGGGGCGACCGCGTCGAGGAACGGATCGGTCGAAGCGGTCGAGGAGCCGTGGTGGCCCGCCTGGTAGGCATCGGCGGCGAGGTCGTCGCCGCGTGTTTCGACCAGTCGGCGTTCGGCCCGCTCGGCGATGTCACCGGTTGTCAGGTAGGAAAAATCACCGTACTCGAGTGCGAGGACGACGCTGTTGGCGTCGGTGTCGTCACCGGTCCCGTCTTCGGGCGGGTTCAGGACGGTCGCCTCGAGGCCGTCGCTCTCGAGCGGGAGGGTATCGCCCGCCGCGACCTCGTACAGCGTCACGTTGTAGGCCTCGATCGCGTCGAGATACGCGTCGTAGGTCGCGGTCGTGTGCGGAACCCCGGAGTCGTAGACCGCGCCGACGCCCTCGCCGTTCGTCTCGAGGTACTCGATGACGGCGGGGTGGCCGCCGATGTGGTCGGCGTGGCCGTGGGTCGAGACCAGGTGGTCGATCCGGTCGATGTCGTGGGCCTGGAGGTAGTCGACGACCGTCGCACCGTCGTCGCGGTAGTCACCGGTGTCGATCAGGATCGTCTCGTTCGACGGCGTGATCACGAGCGTCGAATCGGCCTGCCCAACGTCGATGTGGTGGATCTCGAGGTCGCCGCCGGTACCGGCCGTGGCGGTCCCGTCGCCGTCCACGCCGCCGAACCCGCCGCTACACCCGGCGAGAACGAGCAGTCCCGCGACCACGACGACCGTGCTGGTTCGACCCATTCGTATCGTGACGGACGGCCACGGGGACAATGTGCGTTCGGACCCCTCCGATCACGGAACTGCTTGGACGGCTGACCGGAACGGGCAAGCGCCTACGGGGGCAAAACGGGAGTGGCGGCCGTGGAGCCGGACTGTCCTCAGAACGCGTCGCCCTCGAAGCTCGTCTCCGCGTGCAGCCCGTCTTTGAGCGCGTCGTGGACCTTGCAGAGTTCGAAGGCCCGCTCGAGGATCTCCTCGCCGGTGTCGTCGTCGACGTCGGCCGCGACGCGGATATCGAAGCTGATCGACTCGAGTTTGTCGTCGTCGTTGAGTTCGCCGTCGATGTCGATCTCGATCCGGCCGAGATCGTCGGCCCCGCGCTGCTGGCCGCCGACCCGCAACGCCGGTACGTAACAGGAGCCGTAGGCCGCAAGCAGCGTCTCGAGCGTTCCCGGGGCGTCCTCGCCGTTGGCGTCGATGGTCGTCTCGAAGTCGCGGATCTCGTTGGTCGCGCTGTACCCCTCGTCGGAAACGGTGGTGACCTGCTTCGCCATAGCACTCGAGTCGTCTACGAGCGATGGTGTAAACGTTTGGTCGTTGGCTCCGTGAGTCGGGATCGCGGCGTCTGGCCTGCACCTGCAGCGTGGATCGACTTGCCGGTCGCGGGCCAACGTCCGCGGACGAACGATGGTATCTCTCGACAGACGGTCGATCAACAGGCTCAGCGTCCTCTCGACGCTGATCGACAGCGCGCTGGAGTTTCGACGGGGGCGGCCGAAGAGCGGACTCCTGCTTCTCGGCGCCGCCGCGCTCTCCGCACGGCTCCCGGGCATCGGAACGGGCGCGTCGCTGGCCCTTCGAGCAATACGGCGGCTCCGCTAGCGGGTGATTCGATGGTCGATGTCACCGGTCACCTCGCGATGGCGCTGTTGTTCGCTGCCCCAGCGTGGCTCGTCTGGGGTCGCCGAGCGGCGCTTTCGTTCGCCGGCTTCACGCTGGTGACGGCCATGCTCCCGGACACCGATCTCGTCTTGCAGGGCGTTCTTCCGATCAGCCATCACGGCGTGACCCATACCGTGCTGTTCGTGGCGCTGAGTAGCGTCCTCGTCGGCGCGGTCGCGGCCCGCTATCTCACCGACTGGTTCAACGCTACCCGCTGGATCCGAAGCACCGACATCGGGAGCGAGGCGGTCTTCGTGTTCGCGACAGCGGGGCTGCTTACCGGCGGTATCAGCCATCTGTTTGCCGATGTCCTCTCCGCGCCGGACATCGCGCCTCCGCTCTCGCCGTTCTGGCCGGTCTATTCCGACCCGGTGATCGTCGACGTCATCTACTACGACTCGCCAGTGTGGAACTTCGGCCTGTTCGGCGTCGCCGTTGCCCTCCACTTGTTGCTCGTCCGGGACGATCGGTATCCGCTCGAGACGCACTACCGAATCGGAAGCACCGAGCCGTCCGCTACCGGTACTGACGACTGATTGCTCGGTCGGGCCAAGAAAAGGCGATCGCGGGTCGCATCGACCGACTCGCTCGTCGCGGCCCTCCGCTCAGCCCTCGAGTTCGAACGGCTCGTCGGCCTCGATCGTGTGGACCTCGGCGTCGCTACCGGTGCCCGTGACTTCGCTGGCGAAGTCGTCGGGGTCCTGTTCGATCGGCGGGAAGGTGTCGTAGTGCTGCGGGAAGGCGTGGTCGACGTCGAGCCAGTCGACGGCGACGGCGGCCTGCATCGGTCCCATCGTGAAGTGGTCGCCGATCGGGACGATCGCCGCGTCGGGCTCGAGATAGGGGCCGATGACGTCTTTCATCTCGCTCATCAGGCTGGTGTCACCGGCGTTGTAGATCGTCGTCGACTCCCCGTCTTCGACCTGCGTGGGCTTCGTGTCCGAGATGACGAAGCCGGCGGGCATGCCGGCGCTCATATCGTTCTCGGTCATGATCCCGTTGGTGTGGTCAGCACGGGTCATGGTGACGTAGGCGTCGCCACACTCGACGGTGCCGCCGAGGTTCATCCCCATCCCGCCGACGGCGTCCTCGAAGCCGAACTCGTCCTCGCAGTAGGAGACGAGTTCCGGCGTCGCGACCAGCGTCGCGTCCGAGAACTCGCCCGCGTGAGCGATGTGGTCGGCATGGCCGTGTGTCAACAGCACGTAGTCAGGCTGATCGACGTCTGCCGGCTCCAAATCCGTCTTCGGATTGTCGAAGAACGGATCGATCAGCAGCTCCGTCTCCCCCACGGTGACGTGCCACGTCGAGTGGCCGTGCCAGGTAAGTTCCATAGCATCCGCCCGATTCGGGCGAATGTAACTTAAAAGTGGGCGAGGCGGACGACTCCTCGAGCTGACGGCGTCGGCGATGTCGCGGTCAACGGGTGCCTGACCCACCATCGGGGACCGTCGGCCCGCCGTCCCCGAAGTGGACGATCACCATAATTTATGCCTCCGCTCTTGCTACGCCAGCAAGCCGCAGGCGAACTGACACACCACGCATGCGGCGGTGATCCCCGTGGCCGGCCCTGACGGGTCGTTGCGGGGATCACTGGCTTTCGGCAACTGCCGGTCGACCGGCGATGCCGTGGCGTTTTTTAGCTCCGGTCCGTACGGCGACTATGCTCGCGCTTACGCTCGAGGAGTTCATGGTAGAGTTGAACGACGGTGCGATCAAGAACGTCGGACCGAACAACAAGGCGGCGACGGCCAAGCTGTTCGACGTCGAGTCGGCCGAAGCGCGGGAGTTCGGCGACAAGCGCGTCAAGCTCGTCTTCGAGGACGAGGACGACAACGAGATCCAGATCTCGCTGTTCCCGGAGGACGTCCGTAAGCTGGTCGACGACGTCGAGGCCCTCGAGGAGGAGTCGCCGGTCTTCGACTGAGACGCTTTGCTGTCCCGATTTCCCGGTGGGACCACAGGGTGGTCGCGGTCCCACTGGCAATGACGGACAGCAGACCGTATGACGCCGGCCCGCGGACCGGGTTCGGCTGGCGAACGCATTCCGACAACCGTTTTAGGGCGAAACTGCTTGGTCCGAGTAGATGGGTAACTGTATCATCTGCGGCACACCCGTTGATGGCGAGATCTGCGAGAGCCACGAGGAGGACGCCGTATTCGAATTCCGCGGCACCGCCGCCTCACAGCTCACCCCCGGTCGGTACTACCGGGGTACCGTCGACGGCTACGCCGACTTCGGTGTCTTCGTCGACATCGGAGATCACGTCACCGGACTGTTGCATAGAAGCGAACTCGACCAGCGACTCGAGAGTCTCGACTGGGAACCGGGCGACGACGTCTTCGTTCAGGTCCTCGACGTTCGGGACAACGGCAACGTCGACCTCGGCTGGTCGATCCGCCAGCGCGAACGCGAGTTCCGCGGCAAGCTGATCGAAACCGAGGACGACGAGTTCCAGCCCGACGACCTCGAGGACGATGCCGACGCCGAGAACGGCGACGACGGCGCGACCGAGTCGTCGACCGACGACTCCGACGCCGCCGAAGAGACAGAAACGACGACGACCGACGACCGCGCCGCGAAGGCCGGCGAGTTGCAAGCCGCCGCCGAGGAGACCGAAACCGAAGCCGAAACGGTCGACGAGCAGCCCGCGGCCGCCGAGGCCGCCGGCGCTGTCACGAGCAGCGGCTCGGTCGCGACCGAGTCCGCCGCCGCCTCGACCCCGGCCACCGACGACGCGGCCGACGCCGAACCCGAGGCCGAGGACGAACCCGCGCTCAAGCGGACGACCGTCGAGGCCATCGAGAACCAGGTCGGTAGCGTCGTCCGCCTCGAGGGCGAAATCACCGGCGTTCGACAGACGAGCGGTCCGACGGTGTTCGAACTGACGGACGAAACCGGCAGCGTCGAGTGTGCGGCCTTCGAGGAGGCCGGCGTTCGCGCGTACCCCAACGTCGAGATCGACGACGTCGTCGCCCTCGAGGGCGAGGTCGAACACCACCACGGCGATCTGCAGGTCGAGACCGAATCCCTCGACGTTCTCGAAGACGACGACCGCGAGCGCGTCGTCGACCGCCTCGAGACGGCGATCGAACGCGAGGCCCGTCCGGCCGACGTCGCGCCGCTTGCCGACCACGAGGCCGTCGCGGCCGTCGAGGACGGCGTTGCCGACGCGGCGACCGCGATCCGACGTGCCGTCATGGAGGCGCGGCCGATCGTCGTCCGCCACGGTGCGACCGCCGACGGCTACGTCGCCGGTGCAGCGATCGAACGCGCCGTCCTCCCGCTGATCCGGGAGAAACACACCCGCGACGACGCCCAGTATCACTACTTCGAGCGCCGCCCGCTCGACGGCCGCGTCTACGACATGGACGCCGCCACGGGCGATGTCACCTCGATGCTCGAGGCCCGCGACCGCCACGGCGAGCAGCTGCCCTTAGTCGTACTGGTCGACGCCGGCTCGACCGTCGAATCCGTCGACGGCTACGACCTGCTCTCGCTGTACGACGCCGACTCGCTCGTGATCGACGACAGCCGAGCCGACCAAGAGGTCACCGACGCCGTCGACCTCGCCGTCGCGCCCTCGCTCGCCGGCGTCGACGTCTCGGACGTGACCTCGACGGCACTGGCGGCCAACGTCGCCGCCCACGTCAACGACGACGTCCGGGCCGATCTCCAACACCTCCCCGCGGTCAGCTACTGGGAGGACGCCCCCGAGGCCTACCTCGAACTCGCCCGCGAGGCCGGCTACGACGAGACCGGCATCTCCGAGCGCCGCGAGGCCGTCGCCTTGCAGGCCTACTACCAGTCCTACAAGGACAAGCGCGAACTCATCATCGACCTGCTGTTCGGCGACGGGGACACCGAGCGCCCCCGCGACGGCGACCTCGCCGCCCACGTCTCCGAACAGTTCCGCGACAAACTCGAGACCGAACTCGAGACGGCCCGCGAGAACCTCTCCGTGCGGGGCATCGACGGGGTCACCATCTCCGTCCTCGACACCGACGCCTTCACGCATCGGTACAACTTCCCGACCACGATCCTGCTGCTGGACGCGCTCCACCGCAGCGAACGCGACCGTGCCGACCCGCCGGTCGTCACGCTCGGCGTCGGCGACGACGAACTCCACGTCCGCGCGACCGAATCGGTCGACGTTCGCGAACTCGGCGATGCCATCGCCGAGGCAGTTCCCAACGGCGGCGTCACCGTCGTCGGCGGTCAGGACGGCCACGTCGAGTTCCTGCCCGGCGAACGCGATGCGGTTCGTGAGGCCGCGCTCGAGGCGCTCGGCGAGACGCTCGCGTAAGCCCCGTTCTTCCTCCGTCGTCCGCTTTCACCACGAGCGACAGCGACGCCGTTCCGTGAACGATCGATCGGGAGTCCGTTCGGCTCGCCGATCGGCGATCCCCTCGGACCACCAACGTATTTCCGCTCCACATCGAATGTATCCGTATGAGCGGACTCGAGGGGAGCAGCCACAAACCGGGCGATGACGATCCGTGGACCCGACTCCGTGAGAACGCCACCGGGATCGTCTCGTTGCTCGTGACGGCGATCTGGATGGGAGCGATGTTCACCGGTCAGGACTGGTGGCTCGCGGCGTTGCTCGTCGGTTATATCGCCGTCGTCCCGGTCGTCGCGATCCTGTTCGGCGACGAGGATGACATCGAGGAGTGGGCCGACGAGTTCCGTTCGTCGGCGGAGACCGAACGAACCGAGGCGACGACCGACACCGCGACGGACTCGCGTGACGCCCTCGAGACGCTGCGCGAGCGCTACGCCGCGGGTGAGTTGAGCGACGAGCAGTTCGAGCGCAAACTCGAGCGCCTGCTGGATACGGAGTCGCTCGAGGACGCCCGGGAGTGGACACGAGAGCGCGATCGGACCGGCGACGGGGTTCCTGAACGGGACCTCGAGTACGACCGGTGACGGGGGAGACGGACGGCTGACAGTCGCTTTCGGTCCGTCCGCGACGTCCTGCGATCGTACTGGGGACCCGTTCTAACGGTCCGGCTCAGTCGTCGGTCGGTTCGGCTTCGTCCGTTCGCTCGACGCGGTCGGGGCGTTCGACGGCGTCGGGATCGGGCCAGGTGACGCTTCCGAGGAACGGCACGCCGATCTGTTCGGCGGCCCGGGCGATCATGTGGGTGCCCGTCGGCACCGTCAGGAACAGGAAGCCGATCCCGATGAGGGCGGTCAGCCCCTCCGATCCGGGGCCGAACTCGACGAAGCCGGCCAGGAAGATCGCGGCGGTGCCGAGCGTCGTGGGCTTGCTCGTGGCGTGCATCCGGTTGTAGACGTTGGGCAGGCGAAGCAGCCCGATCGTCCCGACGGTCAGGAAGAAGACCCCGATGGCGATCAGGCCGACGACGACGGCGGTGTGGATCATTCGATCACCTCCCCGTCGGTGACGAACTTGGCGACGGCGACGGTCGCGATGAAGCCGATGATCGCCAGCACGAGGCTCACCGTGATGAAGAGGCCCCGACCGGTCAGCAGCGCGAAGAGGACGGCAATCGCGATGACGTTGGTCGCGATGGCATCGAGCGCGACCACTCGATCCGGGTTCGTCGGCCCACGGATCACCCGGTAGCCACAGGCGACACAGAGGCCACTGACGACCACGAGCGCGGCCCGGATCGCCGTCTCGAGGACGGCGGGATCGCTTTCAGTCATCGCCGACACCTCCCCGTTGGCGGTCCGCCGTACTGTCTCTTTCCCCGCCGGAGACGACGATCGGCCGCGGCTCGTCGTCGGGCGAGGCGTCCTCGGCGAATATCTCGAGCGCGTAGTCCTCCCAGGTACGGATCGGTTCGGCGATGGCCTCGGGGTTCCGGCCGTTGACGCCGTGGACGTACAGGGCGTTGGTCTCGTCGTCGTAGTCCAGGGTCACCGTGCCGGGCGTGATCGTGATACTGTTGGCGATGACCGTGACCGCGACGTCGGACTCGACACGCAGCGGTACCAGGATCACCTCGGGTTCGATCGGCATGCCCGGCGAGAGGACGCGGTAGGCGACGTCGACGTTCGCCCACAGGAGTTCCCGCGTGAACGCCCCCAGATAGAGCCCGGCGTAGGGGAGCGCACGAACCCCGCGGCCGAGATCGAGTCGCCGACCGTAGAGGCGGCGGAACACGTACGCGATCGGCAATCCGACGATCAGTCCCGAGAGGAAGCCCCGAAGCAGCGAGATCGGCGTCAGCGGCTGGCCGACGACGAACACCCACAGGACGGCGAAGACGACGCCGACGACCGGCCAGGTGCGAACCCGCATTAGTGATCACCCCCGCTCGAGCCGCCGAGGTCGCTCGCTTTCTGCGGGTCGACCGCGTCGACGTAGGTATCGGTGTCGAGGGCGGCCTCCGCGGCCGTTTCCGCGAACTCGTAGACGGGATCGAAGCCGACCCCGACCACGACGATCGTCGCCGCAAGGACCACGAGGACGCCCACTTCGACGGGATCGATCGTCGCCGCGTCGACGGCGTCGGTTCGAGCGCCCCAGAAGCTCCGGTTCCACATGCGAGTCGCGTACGCGATCGTCAACAGTGAGCCGACGAGCAGGAGGACGAGAACGGGGCCGGCCCCCGCCCGCGCCGCGGCGTCGAAGACGAGGAACTTACCGAAAAAGCCCGACAGCGGCGGAATGCCGACGAGCGCGAGCGAGGCGATAAAGACCGCGATGGCAAGCGGTGGCGACCGGCCCGCCAGCCCGCCCAGATCGGCGAAGCGGCTCGTCCCCGTCGCCGAGCGAACCGTTCCGACTGCGAGGAAGAGCAGTCCCTTCGCCAGCGTGTGATTCAAGGCAAACACCAACGCGGCGATGATCGCGAACTCGCGAAGCGTCGGGTCGACCGTCGACGCCGCGATCGCGACCGGAACGGCGATGAATCCGACCTGGCCGATGCTCGAGTAGGCGAACACGCCCTCCATGGTGTCGCGGCCGACGGCCCCGATGCCGCCCACGAGGATGCTGCCGGCGCCCATGACGAGCAGCGCCGCACCGACGAACGGCAGCGGCGAGTCGCCGGCGATCGTGGCGTCGACGACCGGTAGCGGGAGGTCGACGGCGACCTCGGCACCGGCGAAGACGGTAAAGGAAAGCCGGATGATCGCGTAGATGCCGACCTTCTTGGTCGCGCCGGCGAGCAGGGCGGTGATCTGGGGCGGTGCGGCCCGGTAGGCCGTCGGGATCCAGAACTGGAAGGGGACCAGCCCGGCCTTGATCGCGAACACCGACAGGAGCATGCCGAGCAGGCCGACGACGGGAACGGGCTCGAGGCCGTAGGCTGCCGGCTCGGCGAGCCGTTGGGCGAGATCCGCCATGTTGAGCGTGCCGGTCGTCGCGTAGATCCCGCCGACGCCGAGCAGGAAGACGGCGCTTGCAAGCAGATTGAGCGCGACGTACCAGAACGCGGCGCGGGTGTGTTGGGGGCCGCCGCTGTAGGCAACGAAGACGTAGCTGGCCATCAGCATGACCTCGAACCAGACGAAGAGGTTGAAGAGGTCGCCGGTGAGGAACGCTCCCGTCACGCCCAGCGCGAGGAAATGAAAGAGCGGGAAGTAGTAACTACGGCCCTCCCCGCCGGGGAGGTGTCTGGTCGAGTAGACTAGCGATCCGATGCCGAGGACGGCGACCATCGTCAGCATGAACGCCGAGAGGCCGTCCGCGACCAGCGTGATCCCGAAGGGGGCCGGCCAGTCGCCGACCTGGTAGGTCGCGATCCCCGGTGCCGACGGCGCGAGGACGATATACCAGTCGATCGCCGCCACCGCGAGCCCGTAGCCCGCGCCGGCTGCGAGGCTCACGGCCGCTCGAGCCCGGGGGTGGCGGCCGAGAAACAGCGTCGCGGCGGCCGCGACCAGTACGATCAGCATCGGCGCGATCACGAGCTGTGACTCGGTTCCGACCGGCGTCGCGGTCATCGTCGTCATCGTCATTTCCGATCACCCAGTTCCGTTACGTCCAACGTGTCGTGTTCCTCGTAGACCCGATACGACAGCACGAGCGCGAAGGCCGTCATGCCGAAGCCGATGACGATCGCGGTCAACACCAGCGCCTGGACCAGCGGATCGGCCGTCTCCGGGACGTGGTCCCCATGACCGGCGAGTACTGGCACCGAGTCGGCTGTCGCTGGCGCGATCCCGCCCATCGCCAGCAGGTAGACGTTCGCGGCCTGACTGATGATCGCCAGCCCCCAGACGACCCGGATCAGGTCCCGCCGCAGGAGCAGGAAGGTCCCGAGGGCAAACAGCGCACCGACCGCGGCCGCCAGAACGATCGCCGTCATTCGGCTCCCACCACCGAGAGGATCGTGAGCAGTCCGCCGACGACCACGCAGTAGACCCCGAAGTCGAAAGCCATCGCGCTCGCGACCTCGAGGTGGTCGTAGATCGGCACCCCCTCGAGCATGACGAACGTCTGGGTCAGGAAGGGCCGATCGAAGACCAGCGGGACGAGTCCGCTGAGGACCGCGATCGCGAACCCGTAGGCGAACAGGCGGCGATACGCCAACACGACGCGGTCCCGGGAGGGTTCCTTGCCGGGATCGACCTCGCGGCCGAGGACGCCCCGCTCCAGGAAGTCGAGTCCGAACGCCATGTAGACGATCCCGAAGGCCGTCACCGTGAGGACGCCGCCGATGAACCCGCCGCCGGGCAGGTTATGGCCCTCGAAGAACAGCGAGATCGCGACGACAAGGACGATCGGGACGATCGCCCGCGCGGTCGTCCGCATGATGACCGTCGTCACGCGTCCTCACCTCCGCTGGGGCCGCCGTCGGTGCTGGCGTCGGCGGCGGTCGGTCCGTCGCCGCTCGAGTCGGCGGGCGATCCGTCGTCGCCGGCGGGACTCGCGTCGCCGCGACCGCGCATGACGATCAGCGTCAGGATCGAGATCGAAGCGAGCGCGATCACGGCGAGTTCGCCGAGCGTATCGAAGCCGCGGAAGTCGACGAG
Organism: Natrinema sp. H-ect1; assembly: GCF_041821105.1. Lineage (NCBI taxonomy): Archaea > Methanobacteriati > Methanobacteriota > Halobacteria > Halobacteriales > Natrialbaceae > Natrinema > Natrinema sp. H-ect1. Next base: position 38,284 of record NZ_JBGUBA010000010.1, read on the forward strand.
GGTCACGTTGACGATGTTAGTCCCGCCGCCGCCCGGAACCGCCCGCTCGGCGTAGGCGCGGGCGATCTCGGTCGGCCCGTCGGGCCGAGCGTCGGTCGTGACGAGGATCGTCACGAACACGGTCACGCCGACGGCGACCGAGAGGACGGCATCGCGGGCGACCCGCCCGACCTCGATCTCGTAGCGTTCGGGGATCTCCTCGACGACCAGCAGGAAAATCACCAGCACGAGCGTCTCGACGACCAGTTGGGTCAACGCGAGATCGGGCGCGCTCGCGAGGATGTAGAAGATCGCGATCATAAAGCCGAGGATCGAGAGGGTGAGGATCCCGGCGATGTGGCTGTCGGCGCGTGCGACCGCGACCGCACCGACCACCGCCACGAGCAATACGAGGGCGATGGGGATCGTGACCTCGAGTCCGATCGTCGCCGGGACGATGGCACCGGCGGCCACGAACCCGGTGAGCGCGAGCGCACAGGTCGCCGCCAGCGTCCACGTCGCGTACGTCCGGAGATGGCCGTTGTGGACCCACTCGGCGAACAGCCGTCCCTCGTCGGTGAGTCCCTCGACGATGCGGTCGTACCACCAGTTCGCGCGGATCGGCGGGACCGCTGCCAGCCCCGCACGGATGCCGTCGTGGATCCGTCCGTAGGCCGGATACGCGAGGACGCCGGCCCCGATCGTGACCGCGCTCATGCCGACCGGCGTCGAGTACGAGGTCGGAAGGCCGACGTGCATCGCGTGGGGGTCGACCGCCGTCGCCTCGAGTCCCGACTGAACGACGAGATCGACCGCTCGCTGCGGGTCGACGCTGACGATCGCGGCCAGCAACGCGAGGACGGCCGGCGGGACGAGCAGGCTCACGTTCGGCCGGTGGACGTGGCCGAGCGCGTCGGGGCGCTCGCCGAAAAACAGCGAGAGGAACTTCAGCGAGTAGAGGACGGTGAAGATACTGCCGAAGACGGCGACGGCGGGGTAGAGCCATCCCAGGAGTCCGATTTCGTGGTAATGGCTCGCCTCGACAGCGGCCTCGAAGAGCAGCTCCTTGGAGTAAAAGCCGTTGAAGGGCGGAATACCGGCCATGCTGAGCGCGACGACGCCGGTGATCGCCGCCGTGACGGGGAGATCGTGACGGAGGCCACCCAACTCCCGGATCTCGCGGGTCCCCGCTTCGTGGGCGATGATACCGGCGACGAGAAAGAGCGCGGCCTTGAACAGTGCGTGGTTGAGGAGGTGGAACACACCGGTCTCAGCGCCGTAGACGGAGGTAAAGCCGAAGCCGGCGACCATCAGTCCGAGGTGACTCGCAGTCGAGTAGGCAAGCAGTTCCTTGATGTCGGTTGCGGCGACGGCCATGATCGCACAGACGGTCATCGTCGTCAGCCCGAGCGTCGCAAAGAGGAAGAGCCACTCCTCGCCGACGAGCATGGGTCGGACGCGACCGATGAAGTAGACGCCGACCTTGACCATCGTCGCCGAGTGGAGAAACGCCGAGACGGGCGTCGGGGCCGCCATCGCGTTGGGCAGCCAGAAGTGGACCGGCACCTGTGCGGACTTGGTGCCCGCACCGATCGCCAGCAGGCCGAGAACTGGGAGGAACAGGCCCCGCTCTCGCAAGGCATTGCTCATGGTCTCGGGGTTTTCGAGCATCGTGGCGAGGTCGAACGCGGCCCCCGGGCCGAGGACGTCGCCGGCGACGATCGAGAGCAAGAGGAGGCCGACGAGCAGGAACAGGCCGCCACCGACGGTAATGAACATGGCCATCCGGGCGGCGTACTGCGAGGAGTCGTCGGCGGTGTAGTAGCCGATCAGGACGAACGAACAGAGGCTCGTGAGTTCCCAGAAGAGGAAAATTGCGACCAGATCGGCGGCCAGCGCGACGCCGACGATCGAGCCCATAAACGCGAGCAGGGCGGCGTAATACCTCGGGAGACCGGCCTGACCGTGCATGTATGCGGGGGAGTACGTGAACACGAGCGCGCCGATACCGGTGGCAAGCATCGCGAACAGCAGTGCCCAGCCGTCCACGTAGAACTGGAGTGCGATATTCAGCGACGAGATCCACTCGAGGGAGACGCTGCCTTCGGTGCCGTACTGTGTGGCGAGCAGGCCAAACGACGCCAGCGAGACGACGGTTCCGACGAACCCGGTCGTTTCGCCGAAGAGACGGAAGACGAGCGGCGTCAGTGCTGCCGCGACGAACGGCAACGCGACCGCGGCGACGACGACCGCCAGGTCGGGAGACATTCGGTACGCCGAGGATAGGGTGAGACGTCCCTTAAGCGATTACCTTTCGGAAGCCCGACTGATAGACGGAACCGTTACACACGGACTGGACGTCGCGGTAGTAGCGGCCGGATCGAAGAGTCCGACACGCTTATTCGCGAACGGCGACCATTCGTACGTAGTGAGTACCGAGACGCCCGAACCGACCGAAACCGAAGCGTTCGAGCGGGTCTGTGAGACGCTCGTCGAGCGGATCCTCGCCGGCGAGATCGAGCGCGACGAGGTCGAGAAAGCGAAGCTCGAGGCCTGCTCGGAACACTCGGCACCCAAAGTGCCGAAGAACTCCGAGCTACTGGACTACGCGCCCGAAGAACACCGCGAGGACCTGGAAGCGGTGTTACAGCGCAAACCGGTCCGAACGGCCTCCGGCGTCTCGCCGGTCGCGATCATGACCTCGCCCGAGCGCTGTCCCCACGGAAAGTGTCTCTACTGTCCCGGCGGCCCCGACTCGGAGTTCTCGAGTTCCCAGAGCTATACGGGCGAGGAGCCCGCCGCCGCCCGCGGCGTCCAGAACGACTACGACCCCTACGGGCAGGTCACGCTCCGACTCGAGCAGCTGCGCCAGATCGGCCATCCCGTCGACAAGGTCGAACTCATCCTGATGGGCGGGACGATGACCGCTCGCAGCCACGACTACCAGGAGTGGTTCGTCAAGCGCGCCCTCGAGGCGATGAACGACTACGACGTCGACAAGGAGCCGGAGCCGGCTCAGGGCGTCAGCTTCGCCGAGGACCCCGAGGAGTACGAGTGGCAGTACCTCGAGGACGTCATCGCCGAGAACGAGACGGCCGACGTTCGCAACATCGGGACGACCTTCGAGACCAAGCCCGACTGGTGCGATCCGGAACAGATCGACCGAATGCTCGAGCTGGGCGGGACGAAAGTCGAGGTCGGCGTCCAGACGACCTTCGAGCGGATCAACCGGGAGATGCACCGGGGCCACGGCGCGCAGGCGTCGATCGACGCCAACCGCCGGCTCCGGGACTCGGCGTTCAAGGTCGGCTTCCACATGATGCCCGGCCAGCCCGGAATGAGCAAGGAAATGTGTCTCGAGGACTTCCGGCGGCTCTTCGAGGAGGAGCAGTGGAAGCCGGACTACCTGAAGATCTATCCGACGCTGATCGTCCGGGGAACGGCGACCTACGACTGGTGGCACAACGGCGAGTTCGAACCGCTGGGCAACGACGAGGCCGCGGAACTGATCGCCGAGATCAAGGACATGATTCCCCGGTACACGCGACTCCAGCGCGTCCAGCGGGACATCCCCGCGGACTTCATCGATGCCGGGGTCTGGAAGTCCAATCTCCGCCAGCTCGCCCGCAAGCGCATGGACGAACACGGCTGGTCTTGCGACTGTATCCGTTGTCGCGAAGCCGGGATGAACGACGAGGACGCCGAGAACGTCGACCTCGACGTGTTGACCTACGAGGCCTGCGGCGGCACCGAGCATTTCATCTCCTTCGAGGACTTCCAGAAGGACCTGCTGGTCGGCTTCTGTAGGCTCCGGTTCCCCAACGACCCTGTCCGCCCGGAACTCGAGAACGCCGCGTTGATCCGGGAACTGCACGTCTACGGCTCCGAGGTCGCCATGGGCGACGAGAGCGAGACGGATCAACATCAGCATCAGGGCTACGGCCGCCGGCTAATGAATCGCGCCGAGGACCTCGCGGCCGACGCCGGCTACGACAAACTGAGCGTCATCTCCGGCATCGGCGCGCGGGAGTACTACCGGAACAAACTCGGCTACCATCAGGACGGCCCGTACGTGAGCAAACGTCTCTAGGCCGTTCGTGTGTGGCCGGACCCGCTCGAGGGCCGATCGGGACCGCTGCCGGCCGCTCCGACTCCCGACTGCGACGAATCGAGACACGAAATCGCGTCGCGCTTCGCATTTTTCTGCGGAAATGATTCGTCTTCTGAACGCGAAAAATTTATTACCCTATATGGTGTATACTCGCGTGCCGACAATCGTCGGCACCGTTGTCATCCCCTCCACCCCCCATCCCACTCCGACAGCGGCACACCGCACTGTCCCGCGAGCGCGCCGGCACCCATCCCGTCGCTCGACTCCCCCTAGGGCGACACCGGCACGCTCGGTTTCCGTTCTCGCAGCTCGTTCAAGGCGACGCCACGCTGCCGTGATCAGTACGGCGGCTCCGTCAGCGGCTCGCGATTTCGCGCAGGTATCCCGTCCGAACCTCGTAGAGGAGAGCCGTCAGGAGGAGTCCGGTCCCGATCCCCCAGAACAGCCGCCGCTCCGCGTCGGTACCGGCGGTCCCGAACAGCAGACAGAGACCGCCGCCCAGCAGCAGGGCCATCCGGATCCGAGTCGGCGCCGGCACCGCCTCGTCGCCGGTGGCCGCCAGGTACAGTTGCGGCCCGACGATCGGGGATCGCGATCACCACCACGAACGCGTAGATCGGTCCCTCGAGGCCGAGGGCCGCACCGAGCAGGAAGGCGGCCAGACAGAGGGCGAACGCGACGGCGAGGACGCTATTTTCGCGGGAAACCATACGTTCATGTGGCTCCGGTGACGTATGTTTCCTTTGACCCGTAGGCCGGTGGACGAGACACCCGGTCAGACCGCGAGGACGGTGTCGACGAGCAGCATGACCGCGAAGCCGAGGACGAACGTCGCCGTCGCGGTGTCGGCGTAGCCGTGGCCGTGGCTCGAGGGGACCAGTTCCCGGAAGACGACGGCGATCATCGCCCCCGCGGCGAAGCCGGCGGAGAGGGGGAAGAGCCCGGAGACGACCGCGACGAGCGAGAAGCCGATTGCGGCGGCGATCGGTTCGGGGACGCCGCCCGAGAGCGTGGTATAGAGGAGCGTTCGGGGGGCGGAGACGCCGGCCCGGACGGCCGGCACCGCCATCGCGAACCCGTCGGGGACGTTCTGGACCGCGATCGCCGTCGCAATGGCGAGGCCGAGCGCCGTCTCGCCGCTCGCGAAGGCGATCCCCACCGCCAGCCCCTCGGGGACGTTGTGGATGGTGACGGCGCCGCCGACCAGTGCGGCGCGACGCAGGTCGTCGGCGTCGTCGCCGAGCGGTTCGAGGTCGCCGTCAGCCTCGGCCGACGGTAGCTCGCCGGCGGGGTCGAATTTCGGTCCCGTCCCTTCGACCCGTTCCCCGCGAAAGAGGAGATGCAAGTGCGGGAGAACGGCGTTGACGACCAGCAGGAAGCCGCCGCCGGCGAGGAGACCGGCGGTGACCTCGAGCGGCGACCCCATCTCGAGGCCGGGCAACACGAGGGCGAAGACCGCGGCTCCGACCATGATGCCGGCCGCGAGGCCGAGCGACCCGTCGTAGACGCGGTGGCTGATTCGGTCGGTGAGCAGGAGTGGTAACGCCCCGAGCCCGGTGGTACAGCCGGCGATGGTCGCGATGACGACGACTTCCTCGAGCGACGACATACGGGTTCTCTCCGAGGCCGGCTCGAAAACGGTTGCGGTCGGATACCGCGGCGCCCGTCCTCAGTCGATCGAAACCTCGAGTTCGAGCAGTCCCAGATGTGGCGGCGCACCGCCGCCGTTGGTCCGGAACTCCTGGGGCGTCGAGTTGACGACGCTGTAGAAATCGTCCTGACTGGTCGGCACGAGCGTGCTGCCGTCGTCGCGCTGGAGGAAGGCGGGCGTATCGGTTCCCTCGATGAGTTCCAGCTGTTCCTGCCAGTCCTCGTCGGCATAGATGAACGTGCCAAAGGAGAACCGGCCGGCGGCGAGGGCGTCGTGTTTCGAGAGGAACATCCCGGACTCCTCGGCGTTGTACTCCTCGTCGCTCACCCAGGCGATCGCCGCGATCCCCTCGGCCTGAAGGAGATAGAAGTCCCACGAGAGCGTCGCGTCGAAGACCGCCCAGACGCTTCGGGGGCCGACGGTGTGGAGTTCGACGCTGAACGCGGGCCGAAGTCGCTCACCTTCGGGCTCGGGGACGAACGTCGCGTCGTAGCCCGGCGAGCGAATGCCCCGATCGTGATAGACGACGCCGTCCATGTCGACGTCGGCATCGATCCGGTCGACGATCCCGCGGACCGTCGCGCCGCCCTGTTGCTCGAGATGATCGAGAAAGTCCGGGAACCGGGAGACGTCGGTCCAGGGCGGTTCCTCGCCCGCGCTCATCGGGTCGCCCCCCCGTTCGTGACCGTCCGCGTTCGGTCAGTGCCCCCTCGCAGTCGCGCGTTCGACTCACGGGTGACGCCACCCACGGCCTCGTACATGCCCCGTACTGAGTGCCCGCGGGGATTAGATGTTCCGACAGCGACCGACGGGTGGGACGGTCGCCCGTCCTCGCGGACGCTCGCCGACGCGATCGACCGTCTCCGGAGCGACATCCCTTTTTGACCGGGCCGGGCAGTGTGTAGTATGGATTCGAAGCGGGAGCTGACAAGCGTCGACCTCGCGGCCCTCGTCGGGGAATTCGGCACCTACGAGGGAGCGAAAGTCGACAAGGCCTACCTCTACGGCGACGATCTCGTCCGCCTCAAGATGCGGGACTTCGACCGGGGCCGACTGGAACTGATCCTCGAGGTCGGTGAGGTCAAGCGGGCCCACACGGTCGCCCCCGAGCGGGTGCCCGACGCCCCCGGCCGGCCGCCCCAGTTCGCGATGATGCTCCGGAACCGACTGTCGGGAGCGGACTTCGCGGGCGTCGAACAGTACGAGTTCGACCGCATCCTCGAGTTCGTCTTCGAGCGCGACGACGGCACGACCCGGATCATCGTCGAACTGTTCGGGCAGGGCAACGTCGCGGTCACCGACGGCGAGTACGAGGTGATCGACTGCCTCGAGACCGTCCGACTCAAGTCCCGAACGGTCGTCCCGGGCTCGCGCTATGAGTTCCCGGATACCCGGACGAACCCACTGACGGTCTCCCGCGAGGCGTTCGACCACGAGATGGACGACTCCGACACCGACGTGGTCCGGACGCTGGCGACCCAACTCAACTTCGGCGGCCTCTACGCCGAGGAGGTCTGTACCCGCGCCGGCGTCGAGAAGGGGCTGGACATCGACGACGCCGACGAGGACGTCTACGACCGGATCTACGAGGCCATCGAGCGGCTCGCGCTCGACATTCGCAACGGTAACTTCGATCCGCGGCTCTACTTCGCGGGCGACGACGAGGCCGACGGGGACGACGAAAGCGAGGGAACCGACGCAGGCGACGGTCCCGTCGTCGACGTCACGCCGTTCCCGCTCGAGGAACACGCGGACCTGCCCGCCGAGGGCTACGACTCGTTCCTGTCGGCCCTGGACGACTACTTCTTCCGGCTCGAACTCGCCGAAGAGGAAGAGCCCGATCCGACCGATCAGCGGCCGGACTTCGAGTCCGAGATCGCCAAACACGAGCGGATCATCGAGCAACAGCAGGGGGCGATCGAGGGGTTCGAGCAGGAGGCCGAGCAGCTTCGCGAGCGGGCGGAGTTGCTCTATGCCGAGTACGGACTCGTCGACGAGATCCTCTCGACGGTCCAGCAGGCCCGCGAGCAGGACCGCGCCTGGGACGAGATCAGGGAACGGTTCGAGGAGGGGGCCGACCGCGGTATCGCGGCCGCCGAGGCGGTCATCGACGTCGACGGCAGCGAGGGGACCGTGACCGTCGACCTCGACGGCGAGCGGATCGAACTGGTCGCCGATCGGGGCGTTGAACAGAACGCCGACCGGCTCTACACCGAGGCCAAACGCGTCGAGGACAAAAAGGAGGGCGCGCTGGCGGCCATCGAAAACACCCGCGAGGACTTAGAAGACGCCAAGCGACGCCGCGACGAGTGGGAAGCCCAGGACGCCGCGAGCGACGACGAGGACGAGGCGGACGACGAAGGGCCGAAACGGGACTGGCTCGCCGACCCCTCGATTCCGATCCGCGAAAACGAGCCCTGGTTCGATCGCTTCCGCTGGTTCCACACCAGCGACGACTACCTCGTGATCGGCGGCCGCAACGCCGACCAGAACGAGGAGATCGTCAAGAAGTACCTCGAGCCGGGCGACAAGGTCCTCCACACGCAGGCCCACGGCGGTCCCGTCACCGTGCTGAAGGCGACCGACCCGAGCGAGGCCTCCTCGAGCGACATTGAACTCCCCGAGTCGAGCATCGAGGAGGCGGCCCAGTTCGCGGTCTCGTACGCCTCGGTCTGGAAGGACGGCCGCTACGCGGGCGACGTCTACGCGGTCGACGCCGATCAGGTCTCGAAGACCCCCGAGAGCGGCGAGTACTTGGAGAAAGGCGGGTTCGCGATCCGCGGCGATCGGACCTACTACCGCGATACCCCGGTCGGCGCGGCGGTCGGGATCCAGTGTGAGCCCTACACGCGAGTGATCGGCGGCCCGCCGTCGGCCATCGAAGACCGGACGGAGACGACGATCGAACTCGAGCCCGGGCAGTACGCCCAGGCGGACACGGCAAAGCGACTCTACCGTCGGTTCCGCGAGCGCTTCGAGGACGAGTCGTTCGTCCGCAAGATCGCCAGCCCGGACCGGATCCAGCACTTCATGCCGCCGGGCGGTAGCCGGATCAAAGAGGAGTAGTCGCGCCGATCCGCACGCGATGGCCGCGGATCACCGTGTCGAGTAGGTGTCGGACCGGACCCCATCCTCGCCGTCGTCGAAATACCGGAAAATTCACCGTTGAATACGCGTGCCAACCCGCTCGAGGGACTGCTCCCAGTGACGCGGACGACTACTGCGAGACTTCGAGTGCGGGTTCCGTCGGCCGCTCGAGCGCCTCGAGATACGCTTCGGTGTCGAGGGCCGCCATACTGCCGGTTCCGGCGGCGGTGATCGCCTGTTGGTAGTTCGGATCGGCGACGTCGCCGGCGGCGAAGACGCCTTCGACTGCGGTCTCGGTCGTCGCGCGGCCGGCGTCGTCGGTTCGCGTGTGGAGGTAGCCGCTCTCGTCACGGTCGACGGCGGTTCCCGCGAGGAAGTCGGTGTTGGGCGTGTGTCCGATCGCGTAGAACACGCCGCCGACGTCGACCGTCTCGCGCGTCACGTCGGCGCCGTTCGCGGCTTGCTCGAGGGGATAGCCCTCGGGGTGCGAGACGAGCGTCGCGCCGGTGACACCTTCTTCTTGGGAGCCCCGCAGCGCCTCGAGTTCCGTGTTCCAGCGGAACTCGATGGTCTCGTTGTCGCGGGCACGGTCGGCCATGATCTCGGACGCGCGCAGTTCCTCGCGGCGGTGAACGACGGTCACGCTGTCGGCGAACTTCGCGAGGAAGAGCGCTTCTTCCATCGCCGAATCGCCGCCGCCGATCACGAGGACGTCGTCGCCGCGGTGGAACGCGCCGTCGCAGGTCGCACACGTCGAGAGGCCATACCCCATCAGTTCGGCCTCGTTTTCCGCGCCGACCCAGCGAGCGCTCGCGCCGCTCGCGACGATCAACGAACGCGTTCGCAGCCGATCGCCGTTCGAGAGTTCGAGTTCGAACGGCCGGTCTCCGAGCGTCGCGTCCTCGACGGTCCCGTGTTCGAATTCGGCACCGAAGCGCTCGGCCTGGTCCTTGCCGTTCCCGATCAGCTCCATCCCGCCGACGCCCTCGGGGAAGCCGAGGTAGTTCTCGACGTCCGTCGTCAGCGTCAGCTGGCCGCCCGGTTCGGGTCCCTCGAGTACCAGCGGCTCGAGGTCGGCCCGCGCGGCGTAGACGGCCGCCGAGAGACCGGCGATGCCGGAGCCGACGATCACGACGTTACGAACGTCCGCGGTCGCGTCGGTTGCCTCGTTCATTCGGTGTATCTCTCGATCAGGGCTCGGAGTCGGTTTTCCGGTAACACGCCGGACTGCTGTTCGACCTGCTCACCGTCCGCGAAGAGGACGAGCGTCGGCACGCCGCGAACGCCGAACGACCCCGCGAGCTGCTGGTGTTCGTCGACGTCGACCTTGGCGATCACGGCGTCGGTCGTGTCGGCCAGCTTCTCGAGGACGGGATTGAGCATCTGACAGGGGCCACACCAGTCGGCGTAGAAGTCCACGAGAACGACCTCGTGTTCCGCCGTGACGTCCTCGAGGTGACTTCCGCCGTCGATGTAGAGCGGTTCGTCCAGCGATCGTGCCGAAACGTCGTCGCGTGCATCAGTTGCCATCACCACTACGTATGGACCGACACCGCTTAAAGGTTTTGTACATAGTGTACAATATAGTGGCAGCTATTCTCGGGCGATCACTCCCGTTACACGGAGTACGTGGTTCGACGGCTGTGAGAAGTACATGCGTGGCCGTCTTCGGGATTGGCGGCGGGGTGAAAACCGGTTCCACCCCGTTCGGTTCGGTACGAGTAGTTTTGTGCATATACCTAACAACCGTTCGTTCAACGAGGCGGCCGCTCCGCGGCACTCGCGTCGAAGCGGGCGAAATACCCCGCTCGCGTCCCGACGCGACCGTTGAACGTCAATCCGCGTCGTTCGGCGCGGCGTCGTAGCCGTTCGAACCCGACGAAGTGCGGGTCGGGGAGCGATTCGCCGACGACGAGTCGGCCGTCAGGCTTGAGGACCCGCTCGAGTTCGTCGAGCGCCCGCTCCTGGTCGGGAACCTCGCCGAGGACCAGGACCAGATACGCGGCATCGAACGTGTCGTCCGGATACGGAAGCGCTCGTGCGTCGCCGCGGACCGGTTCGACGGGCAGGTTACCCGCCGCTCGCGTCCGCGTCCGGAGGTGTTCGACCATCTCCGATTGGACATCTACGGCGTGTACCGTCCCCGACGGCTCGACCGCCCGCGCGACCGTCCCCGTGTAGTAGCCCGTTCCCGGCCCGACCTCGAGAAGACGTTCTCCGGGCCGGGGCTCGAGTACGTCACACAGCCTCGAGCGAGTGATGACCGGACGCGGCAGATCGATCGCGTGGCGCTGGGCGTACGGACACGGTGACGGGTTCGACCGCCACCGGAGGGCGTATCCGAGTCCGGCGAGCAACACGAGCCCGAGCAGGGCGGCGACCGCTCGCGAGAGACGGCGAGAACTCATAGGAGTACAGTCTCCACGGACGGACTACTGTCTTCCCCCGAACCGACGCGAGCCCTGCGGGCTTGCCGTTGCTACCCCAACGACGATCACGATCGAAATCGACCGTCTACTATGTCCGACACGCTTCGCACGCGAACGGACGGCGAGTTCGACGACGTCGTCGCGGAAACGATCAACGCCCTCGAGGACGAAGGATTCGGCGTCCTCTGCGACATCGACGTTCGGGAGACGCTGCAGCAGAAACTCGACGAAGACTTCCGACGGTACCGGATCTTGGGCGCGTGCAATCCGGGGTTGGCCCATCGGGGACTCGAGGACGACCTCGACCTCGGGACCGTACTCCCCTGCAACGTCGTCGTCTACGACGATGACGGCGGCGTCGTCGTCAGCGCCGTCGACCCGCGACGGCTGATCGGCGTCACCGAGAACGACGACCTCGACCCGATCGGTGACGACGCGTACGAGCGCTTCGAGCGGGTTCTCGAGTCCCTGTAACACCGCGGTTCTAAGCGTACGGCACCACGATCTCCGCTCGTGTCGTGGCGCGTTCCGGTCGCCACTACCGGACCACGAGAACGGGAACCGGTGATCGTCGAACGACGGTTTCCGCGACGCTCCCGAGCAGGACGCGGGAGACCCCCTCCTTGCTGTGGCTGCCGATGACGATCAGATCGACCGATTCTTCCGCCGCCTGCGCGACGATGCGGTCATCCGGTTCGCCCGTGACTATGTTCGTTTCGAGACTGCGACCGTACTCGGTTGCGAGGTCCGTCGCTGTCTCGAGGACATCGGCTGCGTGTTCCTCCGCTTTTTCGGAAACGGGTACTTGCAGTTCCGGTCCCAGGAGTTGTGCCCACCGCCCGTCCGGCACCTCGATGACGTACAGCGCGATGACGGTCGCATCCGGGAATTCGTCGAAGGTCAATTCGAGGGCTTCCGTCGCCTGCGGCGTCCCGTCGTAGGGAACGAGAATTCGGTCGGCCATGACGAATGGTTCGACAACCCGGTATAAAGTCGTCACGCCGATCTCATGGCTGAAAAATAGATCTGAAGGGCGCTGTCGGACGTTCGCCGTGTCCTCCGTTCCGTGAACTTCGGTCAGTTTCGGCTCAGTCGCTGACGCGTCGAGGGGGACCTCTATAGTCAATGGCACCGAATCGCACGACAACGCTGTGATCAGTGTATCCGATCCAGCGGCTTCGACAGCAATGAGTGTCCGCTATCCACTGTGGCAGTACCACACTGAACGGAACGGGTGAAACCGGCCACGGAGTCGCCTGCTGACACCGTCTGGCAGTGATCCCGTGTCCGACGCTCGCCGGCGAATCAGGCCGCGCAGTTGTTGGGGCCGAGTTCGAGTTCCGTCGCCTCGGACTCGTCATCGGGGGGCTCCGTCCCCGTGTTGATCTCGATCACGCGCTCGTAGTTCGGCGGTTTTTCCGGGTCGTTCTCGACTATCCGATCTACGAACTCGTCTTCGTCCAATCCGAGCAATTCGAGATCGTCGCGGAGATCGCCCAGACGAGCGCCGATCAGTTCGCCCGGCGAACCGACCTCGTATCGGTTGTCCGCCGTGACGGATACGTGTCCCGGGAGGATTCGCGTCTCGTCCGGTAACTCGAGAACGGTGTCGTGGAGCGATTCGTACAGTAGTTCGGCGCCGTTGGCCGCGTCCTCGTCACCGAACTGAAGTTCCGTCCGGCCGACGGACTCGACGAACAGCGTGTCACCCGTCAGCAGCGCCTCACCGTCGACGAGATAGTTGACCATCTCGGTCGTGTGTCCCGGCGTCTGTAGCGTCTCGATTTCGACGTCGCCGAGGGCGATCGTCTCGCCGTCGGCGAGGGGTTCGTAGTCGTATTCGACGCCCCGCTCGCTCGCACGTTCGCCGAGATGGTAGGGAACGTCCAGCTCGGTCGCCAGTTTTCGCCCGCCCGAGATGTGGTCGGCGTGGACGTGGGTATCGAGGACGCGCTCGATCGCGAGTCCGGCCTCCTCGGCGGCGATCTTGAACTGATCCGTCTGTCGGGTCGGGTCGACCACGACCGCCGACTCGGCGGCCGTCGAGCCGACGACGTAGCCGAGACAGCCCTTTGCCCGGCGCTGTAGCTGCAGGACGACGAGATCCTCGTTTGCCGTCTCGACGGGAACGACCTCGAACACCTTGCTCCAGTCTTCCATCCCGCCTTTCACGACGGCCACGTCGTCGTAGCCGCGTTGCTCGAGTTCGAACCCGAACGGCGTCGACGTGAGCCCCTTCCCACAGATCGCGACGATCGAGTCGCCGTTGCTCGCTGCCTCGATGCGTTCGGTTTTCTCGTCACCGAACTCGTCGCGCGGGTCGAACGGAACGTTTTCGGCACCGTGAATCCGCCACCCCTCGTAACTGTCTTCGGGGCGCGTATCGACGAGCGTGAACGACTCGTCCGAGTCGATCATCTCCGCGAGCCGTTCGGGAGATAGTTGGGTCACCATTGGAATCACCTTGCAAGACTCATACTGCGAGCCCGTTGATAGGTATCGTCCCTGCACAGGCACCCTCGACGACCGGGACGGGGTTCGACCGACTCGAGGACGTGTCTCGCGGCCGATCGGCTCGCTTCGGGACACGCTTGGCCGCCGCTATCGGAGCCGCTGAAACGAATGACAACGCTGTCGTGCGGTCGGGTGTGCAACGATTGTCAGTGGCTACGAGACGATCCCGGCAGGTCGGTGGCGACGTTCCCGTTCCAGTGATAGTACGGCCTCCAATAATAGGGGGACTTTTAGCCAGCGCATCGTCGGGGACCGTATGCAGGACCCTCGATGGCTGCAACTGAGCGAGGACGAAATAAACGAATTCCTCGGTCGCGGCGGGACCGGCGTCATCTCCTTCGCCACGGATCCCGACGAACCACCGGTTTCGATCCCCGTCTCGTACGGGTACAGCGCGGACGTAAAGCGGTTTTACTATCGACTCTCGATCCCACAGGACAGCAGAAAGGAGGACCTCGTGGACAACCCCGTCTCCTTCGTGACACACGACGAGACCGACACCGGCTGGCGAAGCGTCGTCGCCACGGGACGGCTTTCGGATACGGCCGATGCGCCGTACGAGTCGACGGAAATTCAGGGGATGTGGGGGATCCAGATCCCGATCGTCGACGTGTTCGAGCGACCGCCGAGGGAGATGACGTTCCGCTATTTCAGCCTCGATCCGGACGAGATAACGGGGCGGAAAGAGGTCCGGACCGATGCGTAGCGAGCGGATGTCCATCAACGGCTCATACGGGCAACTGTCCCGATTCCCCGTGCAATCGCGGGACGGTCGGGTCTCGTCGGAACTGACGGACGGCAGTCCGTGTGATACGGTAACGCTGTTGGGCAGAACGGCGTGAAGATCGGGCGCTCTGCTGTGGCCGTCGCCGGTAGGCCGCGAATTGGCGACCGACTTCGTAGTGACTTCTGTCCGACAGTGTAAGCGACGGGCGTGTTCCGTTATCGGACAATCGTCACCGGGACTGGGGAGCGCCGCGTGACGGTTTCGGCCACGCTTCCGAGCAGGACACGAGTGACGCCGGACCGACCGTGACTTCCCATGACGATGTGATCGACGTCGTTTTCGTCGGCGTACTGGACGATCGTTCGAGCGGGCGGTCCAGTTTCGACCGCGGTGTCGATCGTGGTCGTCTCGAGAACTCCCGCTTCCTCCGCTCGGTCGCGCGCGTCTTCGCCGAGTTCGTTGCCCCGTTCGACGGCCTGATCGTGGATCTGTGGATCGTAGTAGCCGCCGCCCCCGTAGTCGCTGTAGACGCCAGCCATCGGATCGACGACGTGTAACGTCGTGATTCGCCCGCCGTCGTGATTCGAGACCGCGTGATCGAACGCGGCCCACGCTTGCGATGAGCCGTCCAACGGGACGAGTACGTGCGTTCCCATACGGGAGACACGTCAGCAACGCACAAGAAACCCGCCGGAAACGGCCCGCTCGCGATCGGTTCGAGCGCGACCGTCGAGGACTCGAGTACGGTCGCGTGACGGTCGTACCGACGAGAGAGTCCGCCGTCGTCACACTTGGGCCCCGAGACTAAGACGTCTCGCGTGGTCGGCCTAGCCGGTGTCCTCATGCCGATCGATGACTTAGCCCGCAGCGATGTCGTAACGGCCGCACCCGACGCGTCGGTCGCCGAACTCGCGGCGATGATGGACGAGGAGAACGTCGGGAGTATCGTGATCATCGACGACGATGCGCCGGTGGGTATCGTAACCGACCGCGACCTGACTGTGCGCGTCCTCGCCGACGGGGCCGACGCCGAGCGGACGGCAACGGACGTAATGACCGAGGATCCCTGTACGATCGAACGGGACGGCGGGTTCTACGAGGCGACGGATCTGATGGCCGAACACGGCGTGCGCCGCCTCCCGGTCAGCGACGGCGGCCAGCTCGTCGGCATCATCACGGCCGACGATCTGACGGAACTCCTCTCCGACGAGGAACAACAGCTCGCGGACGTCATTCGGGCTCAGCGACCCGAATACTGAGTCCCGGCGATCTGTGGCCCGTCACCGTTCGCCGTCGCGAGGCAACTCCGTTGGCGTGCGGCCGGCCTCGGTGACGACCGTGACACACCGACTCGTCCGCCGGTCGCTTGACGGTCGCCGGTGACGGCGTGTTCGACTGCCGATCGTCCGGCAGTTCCGAACGCTCGAGCGCCTCGGACGGCCTCCTTTTCGGAGCGCTTGTGTGTGCTTGGGACAAGTCTACTATCCGATTCCGTGGCCGGTGACGGCGCGCCCGCTTGCGACCGGTGCATGGTGAGGTCGCCGTAGACGACGGCCCGCTGACGAGCAGTGCTGCACCGAGTGCGATCGCCGGGTTCGCCGTCTCGCGGTTCCAGCGTTCCCGGTACGCCCCCGGTCTCGCGAACGGCAACCACGATCGAGCCGAGCAACAGCGCGGTGCCGGCGTCGATCTCGTGGTGGTTCCGTGCGGACGGCTGCACACTGTTTCGTCGATTGGACCAGACTCCACTTATCGGTCGCTACCCAAGGACGCACATGGACGAATACCACGGGAGTGACGGCGAACGAAGCGTGCCGCGTCGAACGATCCTCGCCGGATCGGCCCTCACCGGACTGGCCGCGCTGGCCGGGTGCCTCGACGGTGACGAGGCGAGCGGTCCCGACCCGGTCACGATCGAGGACGGGACGAACTGTGACAACTGCACGATGCCGATCGTCGACTACCCCGGACCGGTCGGGGAAGCGTTCTACGACGACGCCGAGGCGTTGCTCGACGAAGACCGTCCGGCACAGTTCTGCAGTTCCCTCTGTACGTACGCGTTCACGTTCGAACACGAGGACGATCAGGAGCCGAGCGTGACCTACGCGACCGATTACTCGAGCGTCGACTACGAGATCGATACCGACGGCGACGCGCCCGAAATCACCAGCCACGTCGAGGCGGACGACTTCGCGCCGATAACCGACCTCACGCTGGTCGTCGACAGCGAGGTCGAGGGCGCGATGGGGCCGTCGATGATCGGCTTTTCCGACACCGACGACGCGGACGCGTTCCAAGCGGACTACGGCGGCGACCTCTACGAACACGGCGACGTGAGTCGCGACCTCGTGATGTCGATGATGTAACGACCGATCCCGCGATCGCGTCCGAAACGACGGTTACCGATTCATCGCCGCGGTTGCGACGGCGAGGGAGCCGATCGTCCACACCGTGAGTCCGACCAGACTGGCCACTGGCGAGGCCGTCTGTGGCCCGGTTCCCGCCGCCGTTATCACGACGGTTTCGAAGACGAGTCCGCGGTACGCGCTGAGCGGACTCGCCGCGAGCGCGTAGACGAGCGACGACTCGCCCAGATAGCCGCTTGCGAGGCCGTAGACGAGCGCGAGATCCAGCCCGACCAACACGACGACCAGCGCGACGACGGACAGCGCGAGGGCGCTTCGCGTCCCGCTTACGAGCGCCGAGATCGCGATCGCGACGGCGAGGATCGATAGCGCGAACAGCGCGGTCAACACGACGAACCGCGCGAACAGGAGCGGGGAGTCGGCACCGGCGTGCGACGCGTACCGGCTGAACGGTTCCTCGCGACCGACGACGACCGCGCCGCCGACGAGCAGAAGCGACGCGACGACCGTCCCGAGGAGCCCGACGGCCCTGCCGACGAAGACGCCGACGACGTGTTCGCGCGGTGCGATCGGATACGTCTCGAGGACGTCGAGTTCGCCCCGTCGGCGGTCGCCGAGGATCGCCCGGTAGCCGAACGCGACGGCCACGATCGGGACGAGCAACTCGAGCGGGGTCAGGAGATCGACGATCGTCGGGACGTAGCCGGCCCCGACGCCGCCACCCACCCACGCGATTCCCAGCAGGACGGCTGCGAACGCCGCTCCGAGGAGGACGAACGTCCGGGTCCGGGAGAGGGTTCTGAGTTCGCGGACGACGACGCGTTCGATCCGGCGGGTCGGCTTCGGCGCACGGTCGGCCGACCCTGAGGGCTCGAAGTCGGTCTCGTCGTCGGTCGCCGTCGGCGAGTCGCCGTGTACCGAGCGTGGCGCGCCGGTCACGCGGTCTCACCCCTGACTCGAACACGACGGAGATCGCCGGTGATCGACGCCTCGTAGACGTTCTCGAGCGACTCGACGCCGAGGCGATCGCAAAGCGCCATCGGGCTCCCGCGTTCGACGACGGCGCCGTCGTCGAGGACGACCACCTCGTCGGCCGTCCGCTCGACGAGTTCGAGATCGTGCGAACTCACCAACACCGCGGTTCCGGTGGCGGCGAGTTCGTCGGCCACCGCGAACACGTGCTTGCTCATCCCCGGATCGAGTCCGGACGCGGGTTCGTCGAGGGCGACCAGCGGCGGGTCACCGATCGTCGCCTGTGCGATCCCGACGAGTCGCGTCATCCCCCCGGAAAGCGCCTCGACCCGACGCGTCGCGGCGTCTTCGAGTCCGACGCGCTCGAGTCGTGCCATCGCCTCGTCGCGTCCACCGCCGACGAGCGACGCGTAGAACGCGAGCGTTTCGCGGACGGAGAACCCGGGCCGAAACTCGGGCTGCTGAGGGAGATACCCGACCTCGCGGGCGGCCTCCGGCCCGTGATACGCGACGGACCCGCCGGTGGGTTCCTGGAGTCCGGCGAGCGTGCGAAGCAGCGTCGTCTTTCCGGTCCCGTTCGGACCGATCAGGGCCGTCACCGCGCCCGGTCGGACGGGGACGGATACGTCCTGTAGGATGGTCACGTCTCCGTACGCGAAATCGACGTTCGATGCCTCGAGTAGGGGTTGGGCTGTCGTCATGGTTCGATCGTGAGTGAGCCGTCACAAGCCGTGGCGCGGTCGGCGTACTCGGTCCGTTCGAGCAGTTCCGGGTTGTTCGGTTCGCACGCGGGTTCCGTGTCGGTGACACTACCCGTCCGCATTCCGGACACCGACGCTTCGAACCCCGAGAGCGCGTCGAGCGCCGGCGCTCGGGCGAGCGTCGCCGCGCCGTCGGTGCGGTGCATCCGGCCGTCGACGGTGTCGGTCGGTGAATACGACCGGGACGGCGGGTCGCCGTCCGCGATACTGGTGGCTCCTTGCCAGTAGTTCCCGCGACCGTCGTACGTCCAGACGCGCAACGGTCCGGCGCCCGCGGTGGCGTGGTCGTCGTTGCCGACGAAGTCGTTCTCGACGACCCGGTTCGTCGGCAGTATCACCCGATCGTTGACCCCGACCCGGTTCCCCGCGAAGACGTTTCGCTCGTAGAGCGAGCCGGACGCCGCAAGCTCCAGTCCGACATCGTTAGCTTCGAGGACGTTCTCGGCGACGTACGTGTCCGAACCGCCGATGTAGGCGCCGACCTGTGAGCCCCTGATCTCGTTGCCGACGACCGCGTTCCGCTCGGGCCCCGTCATGACGTAGATCCCCGTATCGATGACGCCGTTCAGTCGGTTGTCCGCGAGTAGCGTGCCGTCGGTGTGCATCAAGTGGATTCCCAGTAGGCTTTCGTCGATCGTGTTCTCCCGGATCACGATCCCCTCGGATCGGTACGCGTAGATCGCGTCCCGCCCGTCGACGATCGTCGTTTCCTCGATCACGCCCGGCGACCGGAACGCCATGATTCCGGCGAACCCGTCCTCCCACCGTTCGTTGCCGCGGACGGTCGCGTTCCGAACGACCGTCTCCGGGCTCTCACGAAGGATGATCCCGTTCGAGGGCGTCTCGATCGTCACGTTCTCGACCGACAGCCCTGCGGCGACGTGGGCCGAGATCCCGGCGTCCGCACCGGTGTAGTACGTCAGGAACTTCTCGTCCCAGGCGTCGTCGTCGATTGCCTGTCCGGGGACGTCCTCGGCACCGGAGGTCAGCGGCCCGACGCCGGTGATCTCGAGGTCACGGATCCCGACCCGCGGTTCGGTGACGGTCACGACCGAGCCGTTGCCGTCGCCGCTGATCGTCGGCGTTCCGTCCCCGGCGAGCGTGATCGGCCGGTCGATCTCGAGGGTCTCCTCGTAGGTCCCCTCGGAGACCAGAACCGTGGTGTTTGCGGGCGCTTCGTCGATGCCCGCCTGGACGGTATCGACGACCGTGACGTTGGCGGGATCCCCGTCGATGCGCTCCCGAACGACGTCGGCGTCCGCTCCGACGACGGTCGAGACCGGCCGATCGGTGCGGGCCTGCGTCGACTCGACGGTCGCATCGGCACGGCGGTCCTGCTCGGAAACGCGGTCGCGGACGCCGGTCACGTCGTCGGTGTCGAACGACTGCTCGAGGGTTTCGTCCCACGAATACACCTCGCCGCCGTGAGCCGTCGCGAACGCCGCCGCGTCCGCTCGGTCGGCGAACGAAACGACGGTCTCGCCCGACGGCGTTCGGGCCTCGCTGCCGACGACGAACCACGCGTCAGTGGCGTCGATCCACGGGAGCTGTCGGTCGGTGACCGGATATCCCTCCTCGTTCAACTCGACCGCCGCGTCGCCGTAGTCGGTGACGTACACCGCCAGCGGATAGCCAAAGCGCTGTTCGTGTCCGTCCTGCCGCTGGGCCTCGACGAACGTCTCGACGCCGTAGTAGCCGACGACGTACTGATACTGCGAGTAAAACGCCTGCGCTCGCGGGAGCGTGACGTTCTCGTCGAGTCGCTGTTCGTTCTCGAGCGTGAGCCCTACGGAAACGGTTTCGTCGAACGGGGCCGGTTCCGGGGGCGCCGGATCGGCGTCACCGACGAAGAGGCCACCGAGTCCGACGGTGCCAACGAGTACAATGGCAGCCAGTACGATCTCTCGAGACGGCCGGGACACAGGTATCCTTGGATCGTCGGCGAAAAAGCCCCTCTGGTCCGTCTATCGAAAGATCCCGGCAACAGCCGTGACACGGATCAGACGGAAGTCGGTTCCCTTCGGGGCGGCAGCTGCCCCCGGATTACGGATGTCCGGGTCCGGTCTCATACGGACCGTTGTCCGTCGGTTCCGGTGCAACGGCGACCGTCCTGCGGTTACACTGCGAACTCGGGACGACGGTCCGTGTGAGCGGGCGATTCCGTTACCACTCCGGTTGCAGGGACTCGAGCAGCCGATCGACTTCGTTCTCGGTGTTGACGGCGTGGACGGACGCCCGAATCGCGTTCGGGGAAGGGAGGTCCCGCAGGACGATCCCGTCGGCGGCCAGCCGCTCGACCGTCGCCGCCGGATCGTCGACATCGATCGTCACGAGCCCCGACTCCGGCGTCGACGGACTGAGCAGACGATCGGCGGGGACACCGTCCGCCAGTCGGCCGGCGAGACGGCGAACGCGGTCTTCGGTCTCGACGTCGTCGATCACATCGATCGCTTCCCGGAGCGCGACGTGCGGTGCCGGGTTCGCCGATCCGACTTCGAACCGGCGCGCGCCGGCCGCGTACTCGTAGGGGTCGGCCGACGGCGTCTCGACGCTTCGGTAGCCGACCGTCCGCGGCTCGAGACGCTCGGCGACGTCGCGGGCGACGTAGAGGAAGCCGCCGCCCCACAGCCCGAGCAGCCACTTGTGGCCGGCGGCAGCGACCGCGTCGGCACCCCACTCTCGGACGTCCATCGGCAACTGTCCGGGGACCTGCACGGCGTCGACGAGGGCGAGCGCACCGGCGTCGTGGGCGATATCGACCATGTCCGCCACGGGAAGCCGCGTCCCATGGGTCCACGTGACCGCGCTGAAGCAGACGACGCTGGCGTCCGCGACGGCCGCAGCGAAGCGCTCGAGATCGACGCGACCGGCCTCGGTCTCGACGACGCGAACCTCGACGCCGTTCCGCTCGAGGCGTTGCCACGGGAGGACTCCGGCGGGGTGTTCGAGGTCCGTCCGCACGACGACGTCTCCGGGCTGCCAGTCGATCGCGTTAGCGACGGCGTTGATCCCGGCCGTCGTACTCTCGGTGAGCGCGATCTCGTCCGCGTCGGCGCCGACGAACGACGCGACTCGCTCTCGAGTGCGGTCGAACGCTCGAAACGCCGTCTCGTAGGGGTGGTCCCCGATCGGCGACTCGTACTCGTGTTCGCGGACGAACTCGTCGGCAGCGTCGACGACGTATTTCGGACTCGGCCCGTGAGCGCCGAAGTTGAGGTAGGTCCCCTGCTGGAGGGCGGGGATATCCGCCCTGAGTTCGGCGGGCGTCGTCGTCGTACTCGGTTGCATACTACTTCCTACGGACTCGTGTGGTAATAATATTGGGTGTGGGGCGAAATACTACCATGGGCGGTCGGACGCGTCTTGACACTGGGTCTCGGTCACCGTCAGTCGGTCGTCGATCCGCCCGTCGTCCGTTCGAACAGCAGTCCGTAGTGATAGGGTGGGAGTTCGATCCGCTCCGCGAGGGAAAACGCCCCGCCGTCTAGCACGGCAGCGGCCGCGTCGTCGGGCGGCAACCGCAGGTCGGTCGGCGGTCCCCGCGGCTCGCCCGCGACGGTGGTCGTCTCGCGCGGCCGATCGTGCCAGTTGACGACGGCGAGGTACCCGCTCGGTCGGAGTGACTCCGCCGCCTCCTCGACGAACGCCCGTTTGTCGTCGATGCCATGGAACGTGTTCGCGAGCAGGACGACATCGACCCGCTCCGGGAGCAATCGGGCCATTCGCCGCGCGTCGCCGTGAACGGGGACGACGTTCTCGATTGCCTGGCGCTCGGCGAGGCGGGTACACTCCTCGAGCAGCGACTCCTCGAGGTCGAGCGCGTAGACCGGTTCGGGAGCCGTGATCCGGGCGGCGGGAAGCGCGAAGTAGCCGTTCCCGCAGGCGACTTCCGCGACCGTCAGGTCGGGGGCGATCCCCAGACGACGGAGCGTCGCCCCCGGCGTCGGCCACAGCCTTCCCCACCAGTCCCAGTCGGGCTGGCCCGTATTTCGAAATCGTTCCGCGTCCATGGGTGGGGTTACGAAGACGTGTCGACGCCCAGAATCCGGTACAGGAGACAGGTTCGAGTCAGCGCCGTTCCGACCAGGACGCCCCCGATCAACAGCGCGACGGCACCTACTGCCGTCCCGAACTCGAGCGCGCCGACGAGCGTTGCGACGCCGACGGCGGCCAGTACCGCACCGCCGACCGCACGGACGTTCCGGTCCATCGTTCCGATATTGTGCTTCATGTCCACAAGTACGCACAGAACACCCTTAAACGTTTCTCGACTTCCGAGTTCCGGCGAGCTGTCGTAGCCACTGAAACGGTTGCCACACCGATCGCAACACTGCCGTGCGGTCGGGTGGGCAACGACTGTCAGTGGCCACTATGGCCGGACGTCCGCCCCGTCGGCCGCGGCCGCCCACCGTTCGGGGAGGCGCGCGTAGATCGTCGCGTTGCCGACGAGCGCGTCGACGGTCGTGTACTCGTCGATCGCGTGGACGGTGTCCGTCCCGAGCGCGAACTCCACCGTCGGTACGCCGGCGTTGCGTAGTTTCTTCGCGTCGCCGCCGCCGGTCGCACTTCTGCGGTACACCCGCTCGCCGGTCGCCGCTTCGGCGCTCGAGGCGACGGCCTCGACGAGCGGGCTGTCGATCGGTTCGGCGGTGCCGACGCTCCAGGCAACGTCGGCGACCGTGACTCCTTCGCAATCGGCGACGCACTCCCGAATCTCCGAGAGGAGATCGGCGGTACATACGCCCGCGGTCACTCGGATATCGATCTCAGCGCGAGCCGTCTGTGGGACGCTGTTGACCGCGTCCCCGCCCTCGAGGACGCCGAGGTTGATCGTCGGGGTCTCGAATAGGTCGCGGGCGGTCTCGACACCCATCGTCGGCCCGTAGAACGCGATCGATTCCTCGAGGATCGGCTCGATCGCGGGATCGAGATCGAGTCGCCGCCGCCCGAATCGCTTTCGCAGCGTTCCGACCGCGTCGTAGAGGCGGTCGATCGCGTTCTCGCCCAGTACCGGCCGCGAGCCGTGTGCGGCCTCGCCGGTCGCCTCGAGCGTCAGCCAGATGCTGCCCCGATCGGCGACCGTCACGGAGTGGCGCCGCTCCTCGCAGGTCGGTTCGCCGATGACGCAAGCGTCGGCCTCGAGGCGGTCGTCCTCGAGCAGCGCCGGCAGCCCGGCATCGCCGCCGACCTCTTCGTCGCTGACGAACGCGAACGCGAGGTCGACTGGCGGTTCGATCCCCGTCTCCGCGAACGCGCGGATCGCGAACAACATCGCGGCGACGGCTCCTTTCATATCGGTCGCGCCGCGGCCGTAGAGTCGGTCGTCGACGCGCTCCCCGAGGGGATCGTGCGACCAGGCGCCGCTGTCGAACGGCACCGTATCGAGGTGCCCGTTGTACAGCAGCGTTCGGTCGCTCGCGCCCGGCAGCGTCACGAGGAGGTTCGGCTTCGCGGGATCGACCGCGACCCGCTCGACGTCGACCGGATACTGCGACAGGTGTTCCTCGAGCAGCGAGACGATCTCGCGCGTGTCGCCGGGCGGGTTCGCCGTGTCGATCGCCAGCAGGTCGAGCGCGAGGGCGGCCAGTTCCTCGCGGCGGTCGGCGACGAACGCCTCGAGTTCGTCGGTCATCGCCGTCACTCGAGGTTCCCCGAGAGGACTTTCGCCGCCGTCAGGATCGGGTCCCAGACGGGACTAAACGGCGGCGCGTAGGCCAGGTCCGCGTTCTGCAGTTCGGTCACGGTCATGTCGGCCGTCAGCGCCGTCGCGACCGTGTCGATCCGCTTCGCGCCGTCGCGACCGACGACGCTTCCCCCGAGGAGCCGGCCGGTGTCCCGATCGGCCAGCAGGGTGACGGTGAGTTCCGCGCCGTCGGGGTAGTAGTGTGCGCGCGACGACGCCGAGATCGTCACCGAAGCGGGATCGAAGCCCGCCTCGCGGGCCCGCTCCTCGTCGACGATTCCCGTCCGGGCGGCTCCCAGTTCGAACGCCTTCACGATGGCCGTCCCCGCGATGTCGCCGACCGGCGTGGGATCGCCGGTGACGGTCTGGCCGATCGCCCGGCCCGCGCGGTTGGCGGTCAGCGCCAGCGGCACGTGGTCCGGCTCCCCGGTCACGACGTGGGTCGACTCCGCGCAGTCGCCCGCCGCGTAGACGTTCTCGTCGTTCGTCCGACCGAACTCGTCGGTCGCGACCGCGCCAGTCGGCCCGCGTTCGATCCCGGCCGACTCGGCGAGGTCGGCGTTCGGGGCGACGCCCACGCCGACGATCGCGATGTCCGCGTCGACGGTGTCGTCCTCGAGTTCGACCCCGTCGATCCGCTCGTCGCCGACGAAGCCCGACACGGCGGTCTCGAGGTGGAGATCGACCCCCTGCTCGCGCAGGTGGTCTTCGACGACCTCGGCGACCGGCTCGCCGAACGGCTGGAGGACGTGGGGCAACATCTCGTAGAGGTGGACGTCGGCCCCGCGGGCCGACAGCGCTTCGGCCATCTCGATCCCGACGTAGCCGCCGCCGACGATCGCGGCGGTCTCCGGGCCCTCCTCGGTGACGTAGTCCTCGATGGCGTCGGCCTCGTCCATGTCGTGGATCGTGAACACGCCCTCGAGGTCGAGTCCGTCGAATGGGGGTTCGATCGCGCTCGCACCGGTCGAGACGAGGAGGTCGTCGTAGGACTGTTCGTACGTCCCGTCGTCGGTCTCGACCGTCACCGTCCGTCCCTCGCGGTCGATGTCGACGACCTCCGCGCCGGTTCGCAGGTCGATGTCCCGTTTTTCCCTGAACGCCTCGGGCGTCACGGTAACGAGATCGTCGAGGTCGTCGACCGCGCCTTTCACGTAGTAGGGCATCCCGCAGGCGGCGTAGGAGACCCACTCCCCTTTCTCGAAGACGATCACCGCTCGGTCGGGATCCTCGCGCTTTGCCTTGCTCGCGGCGCTCATTCCCGCTGCGTCACCGCCGATAACGACGAACGTCTCGTTCATATTCGGCGGTAGGGTCGCCGTGCGTAAAGTATTTTCCAAAATTCCCAATATTATACAAGTATGGTGGGCTATCCGAACGGGGTCTCCTCGAGCCGTCGCCGGACGGAACGCTCGCCCGCGAGGGCCGTCCAGAGATCGACGACGAACGCCGCCCATGCGGCGGCGAGCAGGAGATAGCCGCCGAGCGTGAGAAGCGATGCGACGCCGTCGGCCAGTGGCACGGCCGTCAACCAGAGGAGGAGCATCCCCGCGTTCGCGCTCCCGACCTGTATCCAGGACGGCTGTGGCCCCGTCTCGGCCGCCGTCGCGATCGCGTCGACGAACTCGACCGAGTCCCGTCCGGCCGCGACCGCGACGACCGGGAGGAAGGCCATCGCCAGTTGCAACAGCCAGCCGAAGACGAGTCCGTTGATCGCCGCGCGTTCGATCGCGGCGGCTGGGACGGCAGTCGGGAACAGCAACACGAACGGGGCGATCGGGACCGGAACCAGCAGCCAGAAATACGCGCCCAGCACGAGCGCGATCCGGCTGTCCCGCCGGCGCTCGCTGCGCCGGTACGTCCCGACGACGGACGCGAGCAGCGCGCCGGTCCCGACCACGTAGATCACCAGTCCGCCGATCGTGAGTTCGTGCCGGGCGGTCCACGGCCCGACGACCAGCCCCGCCGCGCCGATCGTGAGTCCCCAGTACGTGATCGTGCGAGCGCGAGGGAATCGACGGTCGGTCCCCAGCAGTTCCGGGAGTACCGTCAGGAGGACGCCAGCGACGACGAGCGCGAGGAACCCCCAGACGTTGGCGTGGACGTGCGCCTCGAGCGACCCGAAGTAACCCCCCGGTCCGTGAACGCCGAACAGCATTCCGAGCGCGGCCAGGATGCCGACGACCAGAAACCACGGTGCCGTTCGGAAGTACCGCGCCGAACCGGCGGTCGCGGTCGACGGCGACCGCAGCCGAACCACCGTCACCAGCAACGACAGGAGCGCGCTGAGAACGAGAATCGCACCGGCCCCGGCGGTGATCGTCGACCCCGTCGACATCCCCACCAGCAACAGCGGATAGCCGGCGTTCACCGACACCCATTGCAGCCATCGGCTTCGGCCGGCGGACGATCGCCGACCGGTCGAATGCGCCGCGACGAACGTCGGCAGGACGCCGAACACCGCCTGGGTCAGCCCGCCGATCGTAACGAAGTGAACCGTCACCCACCGGAGGCGGGGGAGCGGCTCGAGGAGTCCGGCCTCGACGGTCAGCGTTCCGATCGCGGCGAGCAGGCCGACCGTCAGGTACACCCCTGCCATGAGGATGAACGGATCGTTCCGCGTCTGCATGTTCATAGTTGTGTCACTACTCTCGTGTTCGCCTCCCCGTCGCGTAGGCGTTCGGCCGTACGGGTAGCCCCGTCGCGAACATATAGTTCTGCCATTAATATGTTAGCAGAGAACGTAAAAGGGAGCGACGAGTCAGGTCCTGTATGCCACGAGCCACGCTCTCGATCTCGTTGCCGGACGGGATCTGGATCCGAGACGTCTCGAGGACGCACTCGGAGGCGGTCTTCGAGATCGTCACCGCACTCGCGGGAGAGCAGGCGGGGATCGCACTACTCAACCTGACGACGGACGACCCGCTCCCGATACTGACGGCCATCGAGCAACGGTCCGACGTCGTCGACGTGGAACTGCTCTGGAAGCAGGAGGAGACGGCCCTCCTCCAGGTCGAAGCGACCAGTCCGCCGCTTCTCTTGCCGCTGTGGCAGGCCGGAGTACCGATCAGACTGCCGTTTTCGATCCAGAACGGCGAAGCCACGTGGGAACTGGTGACGTCCTCGTCGCGATTTTCGGCTCTCGGGGAGGCCCTCGAGGCCGCCGGGATCGAGTACACGCTCGAATCCGTCGCCGAAATCGGGACGACACAGGCGGACCGACTGCTCACGGACAGACAACAGGAGGTGATGGCGACAGCACTGGAAGCCGGCTATTACGCGACGCCGCGGGAGGCGACGTTGACGGACGTTGCGGATCGGTTGAACGTCTCGAAAGCGACGTGTAGCGACGTGCTACATCGGGCCGAGGGGAGCATCATCTCGTGGTTCGCCGACGAACAGTTCGGGCCGGCATCGGAGCCGCGATCACACCTCGAGCGGTGAACGACGGGAAGGGACGACAGGCGCGGCCGGTTCGGTTTCCGCGGGTTCGATTCAGGTGTCACAGTCCGAACAGCGGGTCCGAAACCGCAGTCCGATCCCGATCACGCCGAGCGTGACGAGGGTGACCGCCAGTTGCACGACCCCGCTGCTCGCGTTCCCGGCCGCGGCTCCGCCGGCGACGGCAGCGGTCCCGCCGACCACCAGACCGCCGGTTCCGAGACAACAGAGGCTCGCAACGCCCGCGAGTCCGAGAAGCGACCGTCGGGAGGCCGAGTCGGAGTCCATGCGTCGGTTTTCGATCAGGTGTGCGTAAATGTATTGGGGCGTTTTTCCGCCCTCGCGGACGGGACGGGGGTCTCGGAACGAGCGAAGCAGCGGACCGTCGATTCGGTGACTCTCGACGAGGCGTCGAGACCGTGCCCCGGTCGGGAGGCGGCCTCGACACGCCGACACGCGCCGAGCCGTTTTCGTGTGTGGAGACGAGCCGTCGAAAGGCATTTGTCTTAAACGCCCAATACTCCACACAATGGCGTTACCCATTGACCCGAGTCAGATCGATCCGGACGACATCGGTGCCACACAGACGACCCTCGAGATGGACCACGAGGAAGCCATCGAACACGTCCGCGAGGTGTTCACCGACGCCGGCTTCGGGGTCCCCGTCGAGTTCTCCCCGTCAGAACTGTTGAACGAGAAGGTCGACGCCGACCGCGACCCCTACTACGTCCTCGGGGCGTGTAACCCGGCAGTGGCCGACCGGGCGCTCGAGGCGACCGACGGGAAGATGGGCGGACTCTTCCCGTGTAACGTCGTCGTCCGGGAGGAAGCGCCCGGCCGCCAGCTGGTCTATCACGTCTCGATCATGCGGATCGCACGGCTCGTCGGGATGGCGCCGGACGATGACGAGATGGCCGATATAATCGCGGATACCGGCGAAATCGTCGACGACGCTTTCGAGGCCCTGTAACCGTGGGTCACCACACGTTCGACTCCGAGCGAGCGGACAAGTTAGAGGAAGCCGAGCAGCGATACCGGTTCGTGTCGGCCGAGGAACTGCTGTGGGCGCTCTCGCTGTCGCCGGACGATACGGTCGCCGACCTCGGGAGCGGGACCGGCTTCTTCACCGACGACGTCGCTCCACACGCTGGGGCGGTCTACGCGGTCGACCTGCAGGCGGCGATGCACGAGTACTACCGCGAGAAAGGCGTTCCGGAGAACGTCGATCTCGTGACCAGCGACGTGAGCGACCTCCCGTTCGACGACGGCGACGTCGACGCCGCGTTCTCGACGATGACCTACCACGAGTTCGCGAGCGACGAGGCGATCGCCGAGATCCGGCGCTCGCTCGCTCCGAACGGGCGACTCGTGATCGTCGACTGGGCGGCGACCGGCACCGGCGAGGCCGGTCCGCCGGTCGAGGAACGGTACAGTGCCGACGAGGCGGCGGATACGCTCCGCGCGGCCGGGTTCGAGATCGAACACGCGGCCGTCCGTCCGGAGACGTTCCTGTTGATCGCGACGCTCGAGTGAGCCGGCTGCTCACTCGAGCGGGTCGTGACTGGGAGGCACCCGTTTCAGTCCGTCACCTCGGGTGGTCCATCGGCTCCCGTCGCTCGAAGCCAGCCCTTGATCAGTTCGTTGACGTTGTGGAAGACGATCCCGACCGACAGGAGCGTCGTCGTCAGATAGACGACGAACCCGGGCGGGCCGCCGACCGTCGCGCCGAGGAGGCCGCCGGTGATCCCGACGACCGTCAGCTCGAGCCACGTCAGCAGGACTCGAGAGCCGAGCCGGGGTTGCCGTCCGGTCGTCGTCCGGTCGCCGGTGCGGCCGTCGTCGCGAGCCGCGGGTCGACCATCATCGCCGTCGGCTGCCATCAGTACGACTCACCCGTTTCGATCGGCCCGCTGAACACGGTGTAGAGGACCGCGAAGTAGACGAACACGAGCGGCAACAGGACGGCCGCGCCGACGGACATGAGATTGAGCTGCAGCGTCGAGACGATGGCCGTCTCGACCGTCAGTCCGGTCGCTCGATCGATGGACGGGTACATCAGGCCGGCGACGATGGCGACCAGCGCGAAGACCAGCCCCGCGGCCGCGCCGAACGCCGCGTAGTAGCGGTCCGCCCGCGTCGCCGCCGCGTACGCGCCGGCGAACGCGAGCGTCGCGAGGACGAGCGCCAGCACCGGTGCCGAGAGCAGGGCCGACCGCAACGCCGGTTCGACCGCGTACACGGAGCCGAGCGCCGTGACGACGAGGACGAGGTACGCGCCGAGCGCGCGGTAGCCGTCCGTCTCGAGGTCGTCGCGTAAGTCGCCTCGGGTCTTCAGTCGGAGGAAGGCCACGCCGTCGACGACGGTGAGCGCGACGACGGCGAGGCCGACGACAAGCGCCGGGAGAGTGACGATCGACGTCGCGCCGGTCACCCAGTTCGCGGTGAACATGCCCAGAAAGAAGGGGGCGGTGAGGCTGCCGACGACGAACGCCCGGCCCCACCAGCGCTGCCAGCCGTCGTCGTGGCGCTGTTCGTACATCTCGGGCGCGAGCCCTCGGACGATGAGCGCGCCCAGAATTGCGAACATCAACAGGTAGTGGCGGCTGAAGAGGTTGGCGTAGACCGACGGAAAGGCCGCGAACAGCGCGCCGCCGAAGACGACGAGCCACACCTCGTTGCCGTCCCAGAACGGCCCGATGGCCGCCAGCAACCGTTCGCGTTCGTCGTCGTCTTCGCGCGTCGCAAACAGCGCGCCGACCCCGAAGTCGAAGCCGTCCAGAAAGAGGAACATCGCGAGAATGAAAAACACCAGCCCGAACCAGAGGTCGGCCAGCGGGAGACCGAACAGCGGCTCGGTCGCGAGCGCGGCCGGCTCAGTCATCGGCGCTCACCTCCGACGCGGGCCGTTCCGACGCGTCCCGCGTCGCGAGGTCGTCCCCGTCCGGCGGACCGGCCCGAACGATGCGGACGACGACGTAGGTGTAGAGGGCCAGGAGGCCGAGGTAGACGATCGCGAACCCCACGAGCGTCACCGTCGCCTCGCCGGCGGTCAACCCCGGCGAGACGCCGTCTGTCGTCCGCAAAACGTCCTGGATGACCCACGGCTGGCGGCCGACCTCCGTGACGATCCAGCCCAGTTCGACCGCGACAATGCCGAGCAGCGTCGAGAGCATCAGGGCCTTGTGAAGGAGATCGTCCTCGAGGAGTTCGCCGCTCCACCAGCGGTAGCCGCCCCAGACGGCCAGCAGGACGAACCAGAACCCGAGCCCGACCATCATCCGGAACGACCAGAAGACGATCGCCACGGGCGGCTGTTTTCCCTCGAACTCCTCGAGTCCCTGAATCGTCGCCTGCGGATCGCCGCCGCTTGCGAGCCACGACGCGCCGCCGGGGATGCCGATGCCGAAGATCTCCTTGGCCCGCGGATCCAGCAGCTGGTCGAGGCTGGTCGGGAACGCGACGATGTACTCGGGGACGTAGGAGTCGGTCTCCCAGACGGCTTCCATCGCGGCGAACTTCTGGGGCTGGGTCTCGACGATGTGTCGCGCGTACAGGTCGCCGTGTAGCACCTGCAACGGCGCGGTAACGAGCAACGCGATGAGGCCGAACTTGAGCGTCGTCTCCCAGAACGCGACGTTCTCGACCGGGTACTCCCAGACGTGGTGTCTGAAGACGAAATACGCGCCGAGCCCGGCCATAAACAGCGCGACGGACTCGACGGCGGCGTTTTGCATGTGGACGAACATCCAGGGGAACCGGGGGTTGGCGTAGGCCGCGACCGGATCGACCAGTTCGACGATCGTGTGGCCGTTCGCCGTCGTCAACTCGTAGCCCCGCGGGGTCTGCATCCAGGAGTTGGCGATCAGGATCCAGACCGCCGAGAGCCACGTCCCCAGTCCGACCGCGACCGCCGACACCATATACAGCGCGTTCCCGACCCGCTCGCGCCCGAAGACGAAGATGCCGAGAAACGTCGCCTCGAGCATGAACGCCATCATGCCCTCGAGCGCGAGCGGGCCGCCGAAGAGTTCGCCGGCGGTCGTCGAAAACGCCGCGAAGTTGGTCCCGAACTCGAACTCGAGGACGATACCGGTCACGGTGCCGACAACGAAGCTGACGGCGAAGATCCGGGTCCAGAACCGGCGCAACTGCTCGTAGATCGGCTCGCCGGTGCGGATGTCCTTCCACGTGAAGTAGACGAGGAAGGGGGCGAGCCCCATGCTCATCACCGGGAAGATGATGTGAACGATCGTGGTGAGCGCGAACTGCAGCCGACTGCCGAGGACTGGGTCGATCATGGCTGTTGGGGTCGGAACCTGTTGTCGGTCGTCCGTCCGTTCTCGTGAACCGCGAGCGGCGTCGATTGGATCTCGGTCCTGCCGGGAAGTAGGGCTTGGGGTACGAACGTCGAAACAGCGCCTGACGCGGCCGTTTGCCGACGCAATGCCGATAGCCCGGACGACTACCGATCCCGTCGGACGGATGCCGGATCCGACGCCGTTCGGTGCTACGCGTCCCTGACCCGTTCGATCGCGTCGTCGAACCGTTCCGGCGGCTGGGCACCGGTGAGCGATCCCGCGGCTTCGGACTCCGGGTCGAAGACGACGAACGACGGCGTGCCCGAAATACCGAACTCGGTCGCCCGTTCCGCATCGGCTTCGACCGCGGCTTCGAACTCCGACCGTCGGTCCTCGAGACACGACTCGAGGGCGTCCGCGTCGACGCCGTCGACGGAACGGGTGTACTCGAGGAGGTTGTCCGTCGACGCCCACCCCGAGTTCTTCTCGCCCTGTTCGTCGAACACTGCCGTGTGCCAGTCCCAGTAGGCGGCCGGCTCGTCGTTTCGGACCTGCTCCCAGACGCACTTGCCGGCGACCGCGGCGGTCATCGAGTCCGCACCGAAATAGGGCACCGAGACGAAGACGATGCGAACGTCGCCCGGTTCGACGTACTCCCGAACGAGATGGGGGAGCGTCTCCCGCTCGAACTGCTCGCAGAACGGGCACTGGAAGTCGGTCCAGTAGTAGATCTCGAGCGGTGCCGCTCGCGAGCCCATGATCGGCTTGCCGCCGAGATCGACGCCGAACGCTGACGTCTCGTCGCTCGAGTGAAACGACGGGGAGAGATGCTGTGCGGTGTCGTCGGATCGCGTGAGATAGTAGGCGCCACCGGCGCCGAGTGTCACGACGGAGCCGGCGAGGAACGCGCGACGGGATGGCTGATCGAGTGACATCGGTGTTGCCGAGCGTTTCTGGTCCGTGTTCCTAACGGAATCGCCGATTTGCTGGGTCAGCAAATCGGAGTTGGTGATTTCAGGTCGTCTCCCGTCGATCCGATCGGATGACTATGCGCGCCGCGGGCCGGGAGTATCTGACGAACCTCATCGCAGCGGTCTCGTATCCGTTCGAAACGTGGCGGGGGACGATCGGTTTCGTTGCCGTCGCGGCCGCCACCTACGTCCTCTTACTCCTGAGTACGATGCCGGCGTTCTCGCTCCAGATGCTCGGCGACGGCCTCCACTGGTTCGAGTACGTCGTCGTCTCACTTACGGAGACGGTGTACCGCACCGACGGCTGGACCGGACTCGGAATCATCGTCCTCTACGCACTGCTGTCGGGGACCGCTGTCGTCAACGCCGTCACACAGCTGCGAACCGTCGGCGTCTCGAGTCTCGCCGACCTCTCCGGGATCGTCCCCGGACTTCTCGCCTCTGGCTGTGCGAGCTGTGGTGCCGGTCTCCTCGGTTTTCTCGGGTTCGCCGGAGGCCTCGCGACACTCCCGTACGACGGCGCGGCGCTTCGCGTCGCCGGGCTCGTGCTGTTGCTGTTCTTCCTCGGACGGGCGGGCCATCCCGAACGGTGTGCCATCGCGACGGAGGGGGCGAAATGACGGGCCGGGGATTCCTCCGACCGATCCGCTCGGATCGCCGGGCGATGGGGTACGGAGCGGCCGCTGGAATCGGCGTGTTCCTGCTGTTCGGACTTGTCACCGGCTTGCTCCCGAACCCGCTCTACGTTCGGATGGTCCCGCGGACGCCGATCGACTACCTGTTCCTGACGTCGACCGCACTGCTCGCCGGCGTGTACACCGCACAGCGGCTGGCGACCGAGCGAGTCGGACCCGGGCTCGAGGACGGCGACACGAGCGGCGAAGATCGCCTGGCGCTTGGCGGTCTCGTCGGCGGGTTTCTGGCAGTCAGCTGTCCGATCTGTAACGTCGTTTTGCTCGCGTTGTTCAGTTCCTCCGCGATCATGACGTACGTCGATCCGTTACGACCGGTTTTCGGGGCCCTCTCAGTGGTCCTGCTGCTCGGGCTGATCTACGTCCGCCACAGCCGGACGTGTCCGACCTGTGCCGTCTGATCGGTTTTGAACTGCGTTCGAACAGCCGTCGGCCCCGACGAGTCGCTATGACGGCATCTCACCGACGCCGCTCGAAGGGCAATACAAGACGGTTGCGGTGATTTGCCGGGTCAGCGAATCGTGGCCTATTTGCCGCTGAACGAGAGGGTCTCTCGTGTGCAACCCGGTGGTTCCTCGGACTCGGCGGCGATCTTCCAGCTCCTCGCGGACGAGTACGCACGGAAGATACTCCTCGCCGCCGATCGGGGCGGACCGAAGACAGCGAAGACGCTCAGCGAGGAGTGTGACGCCTCGCTGACGACGGTTTATCGCCGTGTGTCGACACTGCAAGAATACGACCTCATCGAGGAATGCAGAACCGTCGACGCGGACGGCTCTCACCGAAGCGAGTTCGAAACCACACTCGAGGAACTCCACGTCGACGTCACCGACGGACAGCTCTCGCTGACGATGGAGACACGCGACGAACTCGCCGACAACTTCACCGACCTCTGGCGCGGGATCCGGGGTGACGAGTAATGGACGCGTCGTTCCTCCTCGCCAAACTGATTACGCTCGCTTTGAGTCTCGTCGTCGCGTATCTGGCGTTTCACGGCTATCGCCGGAGCGGACGGACGCCGATGCTGTACGTCTCCGGCGGATTCGTCTTCATCGGTGCCGGGGCGATCTGTGAGGGACTCATCTATCACGTGTTCGGGACGACGATCGCGTCCGCTGCCCTCGTGCAGGCAGTCATCGTCTCGAGCGGGATGGGGCTCGTTTTGCTCTCGCTGACGAAGTGACGTTGCCCCGAATCTAGAAGAACAGTGCCGGCACGGTGTTCCGGAAGATGTTAAGCGAGATGACAAACAGGAGTCCGACGACGAACCAGTCGAACGTTCGCTCGTCGAACTCGAAGCGCCGGAGGTACGTACCCAGCAACAACCCGACGATGGTAACCACTGCGATCATCGAACCGAGCCAGAGCCGGTAGGTCGTCAGGAGATCGGTGAACAGCGCCATTTGGACGAGACGGACCGTAAAGATCGTCCCGAGTACCATCGACAGTCCGCCGATGTATCGCTCGGTGTCGCGTTCGAAGGTGTGGAAGTACGCCGGGAGGAGCGGCCCGAGGTTCGCGAACGCAAGCAGGAAGCCCTGAAAGAACCCGGCGGCGCCGAGGGCGAACGGGTGGTGGGCTTGCTCGACCGTGACGAAGTTCTGTACGAACTGAAAGGCCACGTAACCGAAGAGGACGAGACCGATGACGAACGCGACGATCGGGCCGACGCTGAACGTCGCGAGCGCCGCAACGCCGACGATGGTCCCCGCAATCGCGAGTACCAGCAGCGTCCACTCCTCGCGAACGAACGCCCGTCCCGTCCCGGTTTCGGCGATCTGGAACATGTTGAGCATCCACGGCGGGATCGCCAGGACGACGACGGCGACGGTCGGATCGATCACCGACGCGACGATCGGCGTCATGATGAGCGAGTAGCCGAACCCGGTCATGCCCTTGACGGCGCCGGCGACGATCGCGACCAGGACGATCCCGGCGAGCAACCCGACCGAAAGGTCGGACTGGACACCGTTCCCGACGTTCTCGAATCCGGGGAAGAAGACGACCGCGGCGACGAGAACGGCCACCGTCGCGCCGACCATCGTCACTTCCCGGTATCGGAACGCGAGGAGGTTGGTGAGAAACTGTTCGACGTCGACTCTGGATTCGGAGGCACTCATGCTAGTTCGAAGGTAAGTAGAGACGGCGCGTACCGTCGTTTGCAGTCAATTACCGGGCCCGACGTATTCGACTGTGCGATACGGCGAGATTCATCATCGCTCGAGTCACCGGTAGTCGACTACAGTCTCGGACCGGGCCTTCTCGAGGGCATTCACGGGCATTTCACGGAAATACCCGCGTCATAGATGGCAGAGATATTCACCGCCTCCTCCGCCGACGGCAGCCCGTCACCGTTGACCACTTCTCATCAGTGGCTCGGTCTAGCAAGAGCAACTAGTATTGTATGGTGGCCACAAAACACTGAAATGCGTTCGGGGCCTACCAACAGTGATGACCGACTCAACGCCGCCGGAGTCAACCGGCAACGGCCCCACGACCCGAAGCCCCGTCCAGTTGACCGACGGGACCGACTACGACGAACTGCTCGCGACACACGACCTCGTCTTGCTCGAGTTCGTCACGTCCGGCTGTGGTATCTGTGCGTCCATGGAGCCGGTACTCGGTGTGGTCGCACGCAGCGCACCGGGAGTCGTCGCGACGGTCAACGCCGGTCACGTCCCGGATCTCACCGCCGAATTCGACGTTCGGAGCGTCCCGACGCTCGTCGTCCTGCGTGACGGCGAGGCGGTCGCTCGCTTCGACGACGGCTTCCAGCAGGCCGACACGCTCGTCGACGCGCTCGAGACACACGCAGTGCAGTAACGCGGCCGCAGTCGGCCGACCGCTTCGCTTCTCCGTCGCCGTCTTCGGTCCCGACTCGAGACTGACGCGGTTCACTGGTCGGTCTCGTCGATGCGTCGAGCGACTGTCGTCGGACCGACCCGATCTTTCTCAGAAACGCCATACTTAGGCTATCGCGGATCTCGGTTCGTCGGTCGGATCCGTCGAGTATCGTACTCCCGACCGGAAAGTCCCGTCCCTTGTTTTCTCACGAGGGGCGTCCGCTGCCGGCGGCCGGACCGGAGACGGGGTCGAATCGAGCGTTCGATTGCTACTTCCGCTACAGCCGCGGGCTTTCGCGGGGCTACTGCTGTGAGAAGACACGTATAATTAGCGGATATCGACCGGGAGACGGTTAGCTCTGGGCAGGAATCTCGGTATCGGCCTCCGCATGTTCGTACTTGTCCTCGAACTCCTGGATGAGTTGCCCCATCTTCGCGTACCAGTCGTTTAGTTTTCGCTGCATGTCGTTTGCGATCTGGGTCGGATCCGTCGGGTAGTAGACGTGATAGTACCCGCCCTGATCGTAGTTGATCTGCTCTTTTTGGATGAACCCGCTCTTGAGCAAGCGCTGGATCGATCGGTACGCGGTCGAACGCTCGCGGTCGACCCGATCGGCGACCTCGTCGATCGTCAGCGCTTGCTCGCTCTCGACGAGGACGCGAAAGCAGTCCTTGTCGAGTTGCTTGAGTCCGTGGATACACTCCAGTAACCCCTCACACTCCATGTCCTGCTGTAGTTGCTCTGCCATCGAGTTTGCCATGTTACTATCCGATGATAGGGGCCGCATCGCTATAAGGGTTGTGTGAATATCGTGCAATCTCGATGAACTGCGATGAAACGCAACGAGCGGCGGAGAGCGTCCTCAGTCCGCCGACGGTACGGACGCGTTGGCCTGTGCGCGCATCTCCGTCACAGTGCTGTAGATCACGGCCCCGCTGACCATGAACGCCGAGAGCAGGATCAGGGCGAAGCCGACGGTGTTGAAGATCTCGATGGCGAAGTAGTCGCCGGCCTGCTGGAACGCCACGGCGATCGACCCGCCCAGGAGCATCAGTCCGAAGTAGACCTTGATGTCGTCTTCGTTGACGATGCTGGTCGCGGCCGAACCGATCCGAGCGCCCAGTGCGCTCCCTGCGAGCAGCGGCGCGACGATCGAGAGGTCGACGCCGCCTTCCATCCCGTAGAGGAACGACCCGATCCCGCCCGAGAACACGATCTCGAAGAGGTCGGTCCCGACCGCGACGGGAACGGGCACCCCGATGAGGTAGAACATCGCGGGCATCCGGATGAAGCCGCCGCCGACACCCAGGAAGCCCGACAGCAGTCCCGTCGCGAACGCGACGCCAAGGACCATCCACAGCGAGACCTGGATGCCGCCCGCGATCGTCATCATCGGCGGGACGCGGTAGGACTGGATCTTCTTCGCGATGTCGGGGATCGCGTCCGGATCGATCTCGTCGTCGGCCGCGTCGTGGTGGCCGCCACCGGACCCACTACTGCCGTCGTTTTTGAGCGCGTTCCGCGTGACGAACACGCCGATCGCGCCCAGCAGGACGACGTACGTGATACCGATGACACCGCTGGCGAGGCCGAGATCCTCGAGGTAGAACACCCCGATTCGCCCGACCTCGATACCGACCGATGTCCCGACGATCATCAACCCGCCGAGTTTGTAGTCGACTTGGCCCAGGTCGTGGTGCTTGAGCGTCGCGATGACTGCCGTCCCGAAGACGAAAGCCATCCCGCTCCCGACGGCGACTCTGGCGGGATACCCCATCACGAGCAACGCGGGCGTGACGAGGAACGAGCCGCCCATCCCGAAGAAGCCGAACAGGACGCCGACCATGAAGCCGAAGCTCACGAACAGTACGAGCGTCGTCAGTGCGATTCCAAACGGTTCCATTATGCGTGTTTGATCCGTTCAACGACCGGCGTTGCGACTCGCTCGAGCGCGCCGTACCCGACGTAGAGGACGAACGCCTCGAGGAGGACGGCACCGACGAGGGCGCCTGCCTGTACTGCTGACGAAGACGTGGCGAGATCGATCATCGGGATCGACCACCGCCGTTCGGTTGTGTACTTCTCATGGGTTTCTGCTCAGTACTGTCTACCCGGAGGACGACTATAACGCTTTTGGGAATTCCACACAATATTACTGCGATCTATCTCACGGCTATCCTACGAAGATATGCGAATAACTTACGAGAATATACGGGTCGGGCCAGGACCCATCCGTGCGGTTCGCGCGCGGTCAAAACGGTCGAATCGGGCGGTTCCATCGGTCACGCCCTTGTCGTCTTCTCGGTTGACACTTGCGGAGTTCGAGTCACTGTCCGCCCGTCCACGACCGCGTTGCCGACGCCGGTATTGGTAGCCGGAAACAATATAGTGTCGTCGGCCCTACGAGTAGTATGAAAGCGATCTGTGCGACCGACCTCTCCGCCGCCAGCGAGGCGACGATCGAGAGCGAGACCTGCCTCGAGTGTCTCGGCCGAATCGGCGTCGAGGAGATCCATCTCGTGACCGTGATTCCGTCGAACGTCCACGCGGGCATGCCCGGGATGAACTTCGAGAAACGCCGCGAACAGGCGCTCGAGCGCTACCGCCGCGTCGTCGAAGACGCGGGCTTCGATGTCGAGACGCACGTCGTCCGCGGGACGCCCCACCGACGAATCAACGGCATCGCCGAGGCCGTCGGTGCCAGCCTCACGGTCGTCGGCTCGCGCGGGAAGAGTCCGCTCGAGAACCGCGTCATCGGCTCGACCGCGCGCAACCTCGCGCGCACGACGGTCGTGCCGTTGCTGGTCAACCGGATCGAACGCGAGGCGGACGAGCCGGACGTCGTCCGCGAACACCTGTTCCAGCGGGTGCTGTACGCGACGGACTTCTCCGAGAACGCCGAGCGGGCCTTCGAGGCGTTCTCGTACCTCCGTCACGCGACCCAGGAGGCAACGCTGGTCCACGTCGAAACGCCGAAGGACCCGGGACTGTCGGAGGACGACGATCCCGAAGCGCGACTGACGGAGCTAGCGACGCGACTCGAGGACTGGGGGATC
The DNA here is from genome assembly GCF_041821105.1 of Natrinema sp. H-ect1. Taxonomy (NCBI): domain Archaea; kingdom Methanobacteriati; phylum Methanobacteriota; class Halobacteria; order Halobacteriales; family Natrialbaceae; genus Natrinema; species Natrinema sp. H-ect1. The sequence goes on from NZ_JBGUBA010000010.1 coordinate 77,866, forward strand.
GAGACGCGAACCGTAGTCCGACGGGGCGATCCCGCCGACGAGATCCTCGCCGCGGAGGCCGAGTACGAGCCGACTACGACCCTCGTCGGCTCGCGCGGGCACAGCCGACTCCGCCGACTGTTGCTCGGGAGCGTCTCCGAAGACATCGTCGCACGGGCGGACGGGAACGTCATGCTGATCCCGCCGAACCGAGCGGCCTGACCGGCGATCCGAAACCGAGCCCGGCTTGCCATGCAGCGACACGAGTGCCGACGCGACCTCCGTCGCCGTCGCCTCGCGGGTACCGCCGTCGTCCCGTCCTCGAGAGCGGTAGCGACGACGTCGAACCCGACAGCGACGGCAGACGGGCGAGTGACCGGTCGTCGGCTTCTCCCACTGCCAGGAGCCACACGTCCACGCCGACAGCGGCGACTCACGCCCGGTGAACGCGGACGGCCCGAACTCGCTGTGAGAGGCGGGGTGACCAGTTATCCCGTCGTTCGTCCCAGCGCTTTCGCGAGTGCGAGCAGAAAACCGATTCCGGCCTGAGTATCCGGATCGCGCAGCGCTTTGGCGACGCCGACCGGACCGACGGGGTCCGCAGGCTCGGCCCCGGCCTCGCCGACGGCCTCGAGCAGGTCCCCGAGCGTCCGAGCCACGTCGTCGTCGGCCGCCGTGTCGGCCACCTCACCGAGACGTGTTCCGGTCGCCGCGAGGTCCGTGACCATGTCGTCGTCCATCGCCGACGACGCGAGCGCGAACAGGTCCGCCAGCGCCAGCAGGTCGTCGAGCGTCCCCGACCGCTGGAGGCGAGCGAGCGTCTCGATCGCGTCGGCCAGGTCGTCGGCGTTCTCGCCGGTCGCCTCACCGAGGCGCGCGGCGTCGGCTGTCGCCAGTCCGTCGGCTGCCGCACCGAGGTTCGTCGCCGTCCCGGCCACCTCCTCGACCATCCGGTCGTCCATCGCGGCGGTCGCGAGATCCGCCGTATCGAGCAGTTCGTTGACGACCCCGAGGCGCTCGATGAACCGTGCGACCTCGTCGGGGTTTTCGGCGACGAGGTCCTCGAGCGGCGCTGCGTCCTCGGCGGCCTCCGGCGCGGGTTCGGATTCGGACATCTACAGCAACCCCCGTGCGGTGAGCCAGTAGGACTCGTTGTAGCCGAGCTTCGCCCAGTGGAGCGGTTTCGACGGTTCGCGGACGTACGGTTCTTCACCGTACTCGAACTCGATGAACGTCGCCTCGTCCATGCCGGCCTCGAGGAAGCAGACGGTCTTTCCGTCGTAGGTCGCAGTCGGCGTTTCCCCGCGGGCGCGGCTGGCGATCCGATCGGCGACGGCGCCCGCCTCGTAGTGGGCGACGCTGCCGGCCTTGCTCGTGGGAACGTCCGCGACGTCACCGATCGCGTAGACGTCCTCGGCCGCCGTCGCCTCGAGCGTGTGCCTGTCGACGTCGACCCAGCCGTCCTCGCCCAGCCCCGCGTCGATCACGAGATCGCTGCCCCGGTGGGGTGGAATCGCCACGAGCAGGTCGTACTCGAGTTCGTCGCCTTCGACCGTCTCGATGACCTCCGCGTCGGGGTCGACCTCGTCGACGTTGAAGAACGTCTCGAGGGCGATGTCGCGTTCCTCGAACAGGTCGGTCGCCCAGTCGGCGACCGACTCGAGGCCGTGGGCGCGGTTGATCGGGTACGTGTAGGTGATCTCGATGTCCTCGCGCCGGCCACGCTCGCGGAGCCAGTCGTCGACCATCAGCGGGAACTCCACGGGCGCGGCCGGACACATGTGTGGGACGCCGACGACGCTCAACACGAGGTGGCCCTCGGTGAACTCGGCGAGTTCGTCTCGGAGTCGCGTTGCGCCGTCGGGGCCGTAGAAGTGATGGCCGCCCTCGGCGAGTCCGGGGACGGCCTCGGGCTCGAGGTTCGCGCCGGTCGCTAGCACGAGCTGGTCGTAGCGCAGCGATGCCGTCCGGTCGGCCAGCGACAGGCGATTCCGGTCGGTATCGACGCCGACGACTTCGTCGATCGTCAGCGAAACCCGGGAGTCGACCAGGTCCTCGATCGGCCGTTTCGCGTCGTCGACCGTCTTCTTCCCGAACGGCACGTACAGGAACGTCGGCTTGTAGACGTGGTTCGGATCGGCCGTGATCAGTCGGACCTCGACCGTGCCGGCCTCGATTTCGGACTGTAGCTCGTCCGCGAGTCGATTCGCGAGGACCGTTCCGCCCGTTCCGCCGCCGACGATAGCGATTCGGTGCATTTCAGTTGACCTCCAGGTAGATGCTCCAGTACTCGTCGCGCTCCTCGATCTCGAGTAAGTCGTGGCCGGCCTCCTCGAGCCACTCCGGAACGTCCGTCGTGGAGTTCCGTGCGGTGGTCTGGAGTTCGACCACGGTACCGGCGTCGAGTGTCTTCACCTTCCCGATGAGGTCCATCAGCGGGCCGGGACACGATGCGTCCTTCGAGTCGATCGTCACGTCCGGATCGTCTGTGTCAGTCATTGGTCTACGATTGCAGGTTGCGTCGTCGTCGTTCGAACTCGTCCGTCGAGAGTTCCCCGCGGGCGTAGCGCTCGCGGAGTTGCTCGAGCGCCCGGTCGGATCGGTCGGCGCGATCGATGCGGTCTCCCGGGCGTCGACTGCCGGCCCAGACGACCAGCAGTGCGAGCAGCCCGAGTAGCAGGACCGGCCAACGGAACAGCCAGCCGCCGACCGCTCCCCAGCCGCCCATCGATCCACCGGCGCTACCGCCGTGGGGCTGCGCGGACGCCGTCGTGGCCGCGGCGACGAGGAAGACGACGCCGAGGGCCGTCGCTCGTCCCGCATACCGTTCGATCGCGTCGCGTGGGTCGGTCATCGTTCGATCACACTCGGAGAGAAGTATTGTATAGTAATGGCATTATTGAGAAAGCCACCTGTTCAGGAATCAGCAGTGGATATATATGTGACGACCGTCCTCGTCCGGTTTCTCGGTCGTCGGCCCGAACCCTGCGATCTCCAGAGAGCGATAGAAACGGATCCTTCCCCCGAAAATCCGCTCCGAAGGTGTTCTACCCATTCGACTCGGTGCGACTGCCGCGACCGTCGATCGGTCGGTCACGTCGTCCGCGAAGAGCGGTTTCGGCCGTTTCGTCGAGCCAATATTGCTCTAGAAGTACAAAATCATTATAATCGTGGAGTCCCTACTGGTAGCCGATGAGCGAGTCCATCGACGACGAACGACAACGGATCCGCGAGCGGAAGAAACAGGAGTTGCGGGAACGCCTCGAGAACGGTGAGAGCCTCGACGCGGCCGACGCCGGCGAGGGTGTCGACACGCCCGACGAGCCGATCGCGATCACGGGCCAGGGTCACCTCGACGACGTCGTCGAGGAGTACGACGTCGTCCTCGTGGACTGTTATGCCGACTGGTGTGGTCCCTGTCAGATGCTGGAGCCGACGATCGAGGCCCTCGCAGCCGAGACCGACGCCGCGGTCGCGAAAGTCGACGTCGACGCACATCAGCGGATCGCCCAGCAGCTGGGCGCTCGCGGCGTGCCGACGCTCGTCCTCTACGCCGACGGCCAGCCGGTCGAACGCATGGTCGGCGCACAGGACCGCGGGACGCTCGAGGGGCTGATCGCACAACACGCGTAGCGACGCAGCGGCAGCGACCCAGCAGTCGTCCTGACTGTTCGAACAGTGTCTCTCCTCGTTCGTGAACACCGAGCGACGGCAGCTCGAATCCCGGTGGGCCGTGTCAGTCACCAGTGGCGCTTGCGACGGCGATCCGGCAGACGATCGTCCCGGTGATAGCGACGACGGCGCGCCCATTCAGCCCCAGTGAGATGCCGGCAAGAGACGTGAACGTACTCAGCAACGAAAACAGAACGACGACGGGCAGTACCCAGCTGACGGTCATCACCCACGGCGTGGCCAGCGCGTCCAAGCGGCCGGCACCAGCGCTGAACTCCTCGATTGCCTCCGTCCGCAGGATCCACCCGGCGATCGCGAGAAACGCGAACAGCCCGACCGACAGCATGATATCGACGAGCGGTCCGGAGACGAACCGGAAGACCGAACTCGCGAGTGCCAGTCCGCCCCCGGTCACTGCGATCAGGAGCGAGACTCCCACTGTCGCCCGTCGGCGCGAGACGCCGTACTCGTCGACAAGTGTTGCAACAGGTGTCTCGAGGAGGCTGATGCCACTGGTCACGGCGGCCAGCAACACGGTTGCGAAGAAGACCGTCGCGACGACGGTACCGCCCGGCAGCGAGCCGAACACCGACGCGAGCGCGACGAATAGCGCCCCCGGACCGCCCTGTCCCGGATCGATACCCTGTGAGAACAGCAGCGGGATCACGATCAGTCCGGCGAGTACCCCGATGACCGTATTCGAAATCGCGATGACGAGCGTGGCACGCGGAAGCGACGCATCGTCCTCGAGGTAGGACGCATAGGTAAGCATCGCACCGGCGCCGAGCGAGAGCGTGAACAGCGCTTGTCCCGCCGCCGGGCCGAGAATACTCACGAAGTTTGCAGCGAGGTACTCGCCGTCGAAGCCGAGATAGAACGCGTAACCGGCGGCAGTATCCGGCTGCGTCATCGTCCACGCCGCGAGACCGATAAGGAGTACCACGACGGCCGGGAGCATGACCTTCGAGACCCGTTCGATGCCGCGGCTCACACCGAAGAAGACGATCGCGGCGATGATAGCGAGAAAGGCCAGATGGAACCCCACTGCCTGCAGGCCGTAACTCATCTGCCCGAAGTACTGCGCTGGCTGGCCGAAATACGCACCAACCGGCGAAACCAGTGTATAGCGGAGGATCCAGCCGCCAACGACCGAGTAGAAAGAGAGCATCACGATCGTCGTGACCACGTTAAACGACCCCAGCGCCGGTCCCTCGGGGGAACCGATGAGCGAGCGAAGGGCCCCGGTCGGCGTCTGTTTTCCGCGTCGCCCCAGCACGAATTCGGCAAGGAGGCCCGGTACACCGACGCCGATGATCAGCAGTAGATACATCACGAGGAACGCACTCCCACCGTTCTCGGCCGTCAGCCACGGGAACCGCCAGATGTTCCCGAGTCCGGCGGCGCTGCCGACCGCAGCGAGAACGAACCCCAGATTCGAAACCCACGAGTCACGAGTAGCCATCAGTGTGGACGCTCGTTAAGGGAGAGATAAGTCGGTATTGATTCGGCCGGTTACACGCTGTTCGCCGTCCACGACCTCCCACGCTGGATCCGGACGCGGTAGTGCCGAGCCGACGCCAGTACTATCGTCGCTCTTGAAAGTCACTGCACACCCGATCGCAGGACAACGTTGCGACCGGTGTGGAAATCGTTTCAGGAGCTACTATCGACCTCGAGTTCGGTACCACAGTCCGGGCATTCCATCGCCGGCTCCCCGTCGACCATCGTGAACTCCATGTACTCGCTTTCGCCACAGTCCCGACACGGCACTGCGACTCGGATGTCGGTCGACTCCTGTGGCGTGCCGAGCGCGAGCGCCCGGAGGGGCTCGTCGGCTTCGTTTCGCCCCTGCTGGTACTCCCCCGCATCGAACCGGATCATCTCGCCCTCGCTGACCGTGACGGTTTCGCTAGCCGCCCCTAGCTCCGTTTTCGTCTCGAACGTGGCCTCCCCCTCGAGGACGAAAAACGTCTCCTCTTGATCGAGATGTGTATGGAGGCTGCCGGCGAACTCCTCGCCCGACTCGAGTGCGTAGTAGTTCATCGAGAAATCCGTGGCGTCGAGCGGGTCCGATACGCTTCGTCGCTTCTGGCCTCCCGATTCCGGCGTCATGTCGTCGAGATTTATTTTCTGCATGCAACCATGGATAGCAATCTCGAGGACGAAAAGGATACTGCGACTCGCAAGCGGTATCCCGGTGTCCGTCACCCCTCGAGAACGCATGGACGACCGCGACAGCGACCGGGAACTGACCGAAACGGGCCAACTCGAGGAGCCGACCGCGTCTGCCCGCGACTCAGAGTTCCAACAGCAGCATCGCGCCGTAGCCGAGTCCGAACGCGAGTCCGAACGACCCGACCCACGCGGCGACGGTGAGTCCCAGCTTACGGGGGCTGACACCGTCCCCACCGGTGACCGCGAGCCCGCTACCGATGATGGCACTGACGATGATCTCGTTGAACGAGACCGGGACCCCCAACAGGACCGCGGTCTGTGCGATGAGAAACGACGGGACGAGCGTCGAGATCGAGCGGCGCGGCCCCAGCGACGCGTACTCCTGCGAGATCGACTTGATCATGCGGGGTGCGCTCGTCCAGGAGCCGACGAGGATCCCGACCCCGCCGCCGAGCAACACCACCAGCGGCGAGACTGACGGCACGGCCTCGAGGAGCGGGAACAACGGACCAACCGCCAGCCCGACCTGACTCGCGCCCGCCGAGAACGCCACGAGCGAACCGAGCGCGAGCAGGAACCGACGCAGACCGCCGGCCTGATCGCGACCGACGTCCCAGCGAACGACGGCCGCGGCGATCGCTCCGAAGCCGAGCGAGATCGCGGTCGCGGTGGCGACGCCGTCGACGGGAACCAGCGTGGCCCCGGCCGCGGCGAGCGTCCCCCCGACCGACGAGAGAAACGAGAACTCGAGGTTCGCGACGACCGTGCCGACGATCCCGGCGAGGATCGGGACGCTGACGTCCTCCGGGACGTCCGGTCGCGGGAGGATACTGGCGAGGCCGTAGGCGATCCCGCCGCCGACGAACGGCGTGAGTAGCCAGACCGCGCCGATCTCGACGTACTTCCCCCAGGCCGGATCGCCGCCGAGCGCGAAGCCGACGCCGATGACCGAGCCGGTCACGGTGAACGCGGTCGCGATCGGGTAGCCGGTGGAGATGCCGATCGCCATCAGGCCGGCGCCGAGCAGCAACACGACGATGACGCCGGTGGTCGGGAGCGTGACGCCCTCGACGAGGCCGCTCCCGACGGCTTCCGAGACGCTCGCGCCTTGTGTCACCGCGCCGGCGAACCCGAGGATACCGACGAGAAACGCCGCGCGCATCGTCGAGATGGCGTTCGCCCCGACGGCCGGGGCAAACGGCGTCGCGCCGCTCGAGCCGGCGCCGATCACCCAGGCCATAAACAGGCTCGCGAGCGCGGCGGCTGCAAACAGTAGTATCGTTCCTGGATCCATTAGTGTATGAACCGCCTGTCTTTCAGGTTGTGAAACACGAGCTGTGAACGGCGTTAGTCGGCACCCGCGGGGGCCGCGTCGGCCGCGGCGCGCTTGCTTCGCCAGGCTCCCTGCAGGTACGCGCCGACGAACATGCCGGCGAGCGCCCACAGGATGGAGACGTTACCGATCCCGAGGCTGGCGTAGGCGGCACCGGGACAGATGCCAGAGAGGCCCCACCCGACGCCGAAGAGCGCGCCGCCGATCAGGACGTTCCGGTCGAAGGGCTTCAGCCGGCGTTCGTATCGATCGCCGGTCAGCGGCGCGCTATCGCGGAGTCGGGGCATCACGGCGAACGCGACCCCCGAGACGATCGCCGCGCCGAACATCACGAACAGCAGTCCGAAGTCCTCGAACTGCAGGAAGTTCAGCACGACCTCCGGACGCGCCATCTGGCTGAACCCGAGCCCGAACCCGAAGATCAGGCCGCCGACGAGGATCAGCGGCATGAACAGGGGATGGCGATCGCCGCTCACGGGCCGTCACCTCCCTGCTCGCCAACTCGAGCGGTGACCGTCTCGCTCATGGCGACACCCCCAGTGCCGAAACGACCTGTGCGGTCACGATCGCGACCGTCAGGAACGTCGCCACGCCGACCAGCGACGTCTTCGACGCCGAACCGACGCCACAGACGCCGTGACCGGACGTACACCCTTTGCCAATTCGGGTACCGATCCCGACGAACACGCCGCCGACCAGCAGTCGCCAGGGCTGTACGTCGGTCGACCAGAGCGTCACGCCGCCGACCTCGTACAGTTCGCCGGTGGTCCCGGGCTCGTAGAGCGAGGTCGTCAACACGCCCGACTGGACCGTCGCCGCGAACGCGAACGCGCCCAGGATGATACCGAGCGTGAACACGACCCGCCAGTCTCGCGACGAGACGTACTGCTGGAACCGGGACTGCCCCGAGACGTACGACAGCGTCGACTCGAGGAACGTACTCGCCCCGGCCGGGATACCGGTCCCGACGTAGATCACGACCGTGCCGAGACCGACGAGCAGTCCGCCGATGGCGTACCGGCTGATCCCGTTGGGGAACAGCTCGGCGGTCAGTTGGAGCGCGATTGGATCAGCTACCATGTGGCGTTAGTCACCGGCGAGCGACTCCTGGCTCGCCGCGCAGTTGTTCGGGCCGAGTTCGAGTTCGAACGCCTCCTCGTCGTCGGCCGCTTGCTGCCCGAGGTTCGTCGCGATGATGGCCTCGTAGTTGGCCGGTCGGGGCGGCATGTCCGAGAGGATCAGCTCGACGAACTCGTCCTCGTCCATCGTCAGGGCGTCCATCTCCTCGACGAGGTCGCCGATCGGCGCGGTGTAGGTGCCGTCGGCGGCCGGGACGGCGGAATCGCTGAAGTGAGCGCCGCCGATAAGGGTCTCGTCGGGCAGGGTGAGGACCCGCTCCTGGAGCGACTCGTAGAGGGTTCGGGCCGCGTCGGGGGCCCCGTCGTCGCCCTCCTCGAGGTCGGGGCGGGCGACGCTCTCGATGAACAGCCCGTCGCCGGTCGCGAGCAGGCTCGCATCGAGCAGGTACGAGGTCATCCCGGTCGTGTGGCCGGGCGTCGCGATCGTCTCGATGGTGGCGTCGCCGACCTGGAACTGGTCGCCGTCCTCGGCCTGGGTCAGCTCGTCGGCGTAGGTGACCCCGCGGTCGACCGCCGCTTCGGGGATGACGCCCTCGACCCCGTCGTCGTCGAGGTCGCGGACGCCAGAGATGTGGTCGGCGTGGATGTGCGTATCGAGTGCGTACTGCAGGTCGACGCCCAGCTCCTCGGCGTCAGCGAGGTAGCGATCGGTAAACGCCCGCAGCGGATCGACGACGGCGGCCTCACCGCCGTCGACGAGCAGGTACCCGAGACAGCCCGAGGAGGGGCGCTGGTACTGGTAGAGCGTTCCCGAGCCGTCGTAGCCGGTAACCTCGACGCGCTCGTAGATGCGCGCCCAGCCGTTCATCCCGTCCTCGAGGTGATTGACATCGTACCCGCGGTCCGCGAGCGTGCCTGCGACGAACTCGCTGGCACCACCCTTGGCACAGAGGACGGTTACCTCGCGGTCCTGGGGGATTCGTGCAAGGACGTCGTCGTCGATTTCGTCCTCGAGGAACTCGAAGTACGGGACGTTGATCGACTCGACGGTCTCGCCGTCGACGTGCCACTCGTCGTAGTCCGATTCCATACGCGCATCGAGGAGCGTGACGTCTTCGCCCGCGTCGATGCGGCTCTTCAGCGTGTCCGGCGTGATCGTTTCGACTTCTGCGTCCGGGGTCGGGAAGTCTTCTGGGTTCATTGTCGTACATCCCTCTGTATTGGCTGGTCGCATAAAAGGATTTGCATAGTAGTTCCTCGTCCGCACAATATAGCATCGGCGAGACGCGGCGAATTACCCTCAAGCAACCACGAACACAATCTAGAGGTTGTATTGCGCCTGTATGCGGTATCGGTTGTTTGCGCATTCCACAATAATCGACATCCTTTTAACCCCGAGGCCAATATTGTGTAGTAGCTCCAATACAGATACGGAGTATCCAACTATGAGTGACGAATTCGACATCACGGAGACGCTCGACGTCAAAGGTGCATCGTGTCCCATGCCAGTCGTCAAGACCAAGTCCGCCATCGACGACCTCGACGAGGACGACGTCCTCGAGGTCGTAGCGACGGACTCGGGTAGTATGAGCGACATCGACGGCTGGGCGACCGGGACCGATGGCGTCGAACTCCTCGAGCAGGTCGAGGACGGCGACGTCTACAAACACTACGTGCAGAAGACGGCGTAAGATGAGTACGGACACACCGTCGGCGACGGACGGCGAGCCGATGACCGAGGAGGAGCTGCGGACACAGGTCGCGGAACTCGAGGAGAAAGTCGCCGCGCTCGAGACGGCGGTCGGCGACGATCAGCAGAAGATGACCATCGTCGCCACGCAGGGCAGTTTCGACATGGCGTATCCGCCGCTGATCCTCGCGAGTACGGCGGCCGCCTTCGGCTGGGACGTCGTCGTTTTCCACACGTTCTGGGGGCTCGACATCCTCCACGAGGAGAAGTCGAAGGACCTCAAGCTGAGTGCCGTCGGCAACCCGAGCATGCCGGTCCCGAACGCCGTCGCTGCGCTGCCCGGGATGGACATGATGGCCACGAAGATGATGCAAAAGAAGATCGACGAGAACGGGACCGCCACCATCGAGGAGTTGATCGATCTCTCACTCGAAAGCGGCGTCGACCTGCAGGCCTGCCAGATGACGATCGAGTTGATGGACTACGACGAGGACGACTTCTACGACGGCGTCACGACGGGTGTGGGTGCAGCCACTGCGTTGCAACACATGGCCGAATCCGACATCCAGCTCCTCGTCTGATCGCTGACCGACACCGAGTCTACGTTTTCGAAGCCGTGCCTTCCGTCCTCGAAGCGAGTGCCATCGGGGCAGCCCGGATCCCGCCGTCAGCTACGGGCCACCCTCCCGCTGGCCGGTGGCTGCATCTGCCGGCCCCACGACTACACCGCGGTTCGTGGACGCGACCACCATGGTCGATATCGATACCGACACCGATTCGGACCCCGAACTCGGGACCGCGACGATCGTCTACGAGACGCCCGGCGAGACCGACGAACGGGCCACGGTCGACAACGACCGCATCGCTTACTTCCAGGATCACTGGCTGTTCGCCTACGGAACCGACGACGACGGCAACGACGTCGTTCGCCGGGTCCCCAAAGAGCGTGTCCACTACGTCGAACGATCCGTCGAGGAGATCGAGGCGACCTTCGAGTCCGGCCTCGAGAAGGCCAAAGGAAAACTCGAATCGCTTCGGGACTGATGAACCCGCTCTGGCAGTGTCGTCCGCGTCTACCGGTACTCCGAGGCCGGTTCGTCCACGTGTGATTCCCGGATCGAGATCCTGATGTCGGAGCCATCCTCGAGTTCGCCCGACGATCGGTCGGTACCTCCGGGTTCGGACGAGTCGCGCTCGACGGTCCGCATCCGTTCGCGTTCGGACGCGTCGTACGCCGAACTCATCGCGATCAGGAACCCGACCATCGCCGTCACGAGCGCCACGACGCCGATTGCGACGGCACCGATCGAGGCCACGGTACCGGAGAGGACTTCCCCGGAGACCAGAAGCGAGACGGCCGTCACGACCGCGATCAGGGTCAGGAGCCGGGCAAGTCGGCCGGTGTCGAGCCCCCGGTAGCTCTTCTCACCGGTCGTATCGGCCAGCACCGACAGGATGCCGTCGTAGGAGTCGTCGGTGCGGGCGTTCCCCAGCGAGTGGGTCGACTGTGCGACCCAGACGCCGGCGGTGAAGTTCAGGAACGCGACGAACGACACGAGTCCGATCTGGCCGTCGATGAACAGTCCCGACACGATCGCCCCCGCAAACGTCGTCGCCATGATGGCGTGAGTCACTAACGACCGTGTTCCGAAGTCTTCCAACCGAGCCATGTGTCCCAGGTTCATACGTGAACGAGGACCGCAGCGCGGATAGCCTCGCGCCCTTACTATGTTGAATGATGACAATTAACACGAAAACCTCTGTCGACTGATACGACCGTCGATTCCCGCGTCGCGGCGGCTCGCGGGCGGTCCGGGACGAGAACCGCCGGACGACCCGATCGCAGTCCACTTACCGCCACCCCGCGAACGACCGGCCATGCAGATCAAAGACCGGGAGCAGGTCGAAGGCGGCCGCGAACGGGTCACGGTCGTCCCCGAGAGCGTCGACGACCTCTGGCACCTGCAGTACGTCTTAGAGCCCGGCGACCGCGTCGCGGGCGATACGACCCGGCGGATCCAGCGCAACGACGACCAGATGCGCGATACCGGCGGCGAGCGCGAACACATGTGGGTCGCCATCGCCGTCGAGGACGTCGAGTTCCACAAGTTCGCCAACCGACTGCGCGTCGGCGGCGAGATCGTCGCCTGCTCGCGCGAGGACCAGCTGAACTTCCATCACACCCTCAACGTCGAACCACGCGACGAACTCTCGATCGAGAAACGGTTCAAACCCGACCAGGAGGCCCGCCTCGAGGAGGCCGAAGAGGCGACCGAAAACCCCGACGTGGCCATCGCGACCGTCGAGGAAGGACAGGCCCACGTCCACACGGTCGCCCAGTACGGTACGGAAGAGCGGGCGACGATCACCGGCACGACCGGCAAGGGCGAGTACGCCCGCGGGCGCTCGGAGTTGTTCGAAGAACTCGGCGAGGTTCTCAAACGGCAGGACGTCGACGCGATCATCCTCGCCGGCCCCGGCTTCACGAAACAGGACGCCTACAAGCACCTCGAGCAAAACGAGCCCGAGGTCGCCGAGACGGTCACGATGGTCGATACGGCCGCCGTCGGCGACCGTGGTGTCCACGAGGTACTCAAACGGGGCGCGGTCGCGGACGTCCAAGAGGAGACCCGTATCGAGAGCGAGGCCGAGTACATCGACGAACTCACGCGGCGCATCGCGGACGGTGCCAAGGCGGCCTACGGCCCCGAACAGGTCGAAAAAGCCGCCGAATTCGGCGCGATCGAACACCTGCTCGTCCTCGACGACCGCTTACAGAAAGAACGCGGTCCCGACGGCGAGTGGGCGATCAGCGTCGACGACGTCATCCGGACGACCGAGCAGAAAGGCGGCGAGGTGACGGTCTTCTCGAGCGAGTTCCCACCCGGCCAGCAGCTGTCGAACCTCGGTGGGATCGCCGCCCTGTTGCGGTATCGACTCGAGTGAGTCCGTCGGCTTCGCCAACGGGCGCTTAGTCGCCCCTGACCTCGTCGCTGGCTTCGATGAGTTGGATCAGCACCGAAGCGAACACCGACTCCGAACTCCAGATCGCCGTTTCGCCGCTCTCCCCGCCGAGGACGCTCAACAGGATGCTGTCGTCGTCAGCGACGGCGATACGGCCGGAGCGTTGATCGTCCCCCCGGTGGCTCGGTGGGGTGTCGACGACGATCCCCTCATGGTCGGCGAACCGCTCGTGGATCGCCGGCGTCCTGCTGACGATGACGACCGAGACGCCGGCCGCCGCCCGCTCGGAGAGGGTCCGTTCGATCGAGTCGGTCACCAGTTCCGAGAGGCGCGTCCCGAAGATGATCCGATCGTCGGCCTTCGAGACGAGTTCGATGATCCGGTCGGTAACGCGGTCGCGACCGCGGACCGTCCAGATGTCCTCCTGGGTTTCCTCACCCGAGGGTTCGTTCTTGACCGTTTCGACGTACTCGAAGGCCCGGTCCTGTTCGCGTTCGAACTGATTCCGGAGCGTCTCCCGGGCGGTGTCGACGCTCACCGGCCGGTATCGGATCGGGTTCGACTGCTGGACCTCGAGCAAGCCCTTCGATTCCAAACTCTCGGCGACGCTGTAGACCTGCGACCGGGGGACGTCGGTGACGTCGGCGACGTCGCGGGCGGTCCCCGCGCCGAGCCGGTGCAAGGCGATGAAGACCTTGGCCTCGTAGCTGGTCAGCCCCAGCGTTTCGAAGGCGTCGACGGCCGCGTTCTCGTCGCTCACTCGTTGCTCCCTCCGTCGTCGGTCGGTTCGCCGCCGTCACTGGCGGTCGGTGCGGAGCCGGTGGCGCCGGCCGTATCGAACGAGACGTCCGGGCCGAAGTACCGCGTCCACACCACGAGCAGCGACGGGAGGACGACGACGCTCGCGAGGAACGCGTACGTGATCGTCAGCCCGGTGATGATCCCGAACTGCTGGAGCGCGGGGAGGATCGCGAAGGCGAGCGTCCCGAACCCGCCGACGGTCGTCGCCGCGCTGCCGAGCAACGCGCCGCCGGTGCCGGTGACGGTCGTCCGCAGCGCCGACCAGACGTTGCCCTGGCGCTCGAGTTCGAGCCGGTAGCGTTCGCTGATGTGAATGCTGTAGGCGACGCCGAGTCCGACGGTGAGACTCGTGATCATCCCCGTGAGGACGTTGAAGGGCATCCCGATGAGATACATCGTGCCGAGGATCCAGGCCACGGAGAACGCGACCGGGAGCAGGGTGATCGCCCCCAGCGACGCGCTGTTGCCGGCCAGCCAGTAGGCGGCGGTGAGGAACAGGAACACCGCCACGAGCGTGATCAGCAGACTCTCGAGGACGGTGTCGAGCAGGTCCTGTTCGACGATGTGGCTGACGACCGGATCGCCGGTCGCGATGGCGCTCCACTCGCCGTCGCCACGATCCTCGAGATCACCGGCGATGGCCCGCATCTCGTCGGTCGTCTCCGCGCTTGAGGCATTACCCTGAACGCCGACGATCAGCCGTGCGGACTGATACTCGCCGCCGTCAGTTCGGTGAATGACCTGACTCGCGGCGTCCTCGTCGATCTCGAACAGCTGGTCGTACAGCGCCGAGACGTTCTCGTCGGGGACGCCGTCGCCGTCCGTATCGGCCGCGGTGAACGACTCGTTGAACGATTCGTTCTGGCCGGCGACCCGTTCCATCGTCGAGAGCGGCCCCTGGATGTCGGCGTCGCCGGTCGCGAGCGTGTAGGCAACACCGCCCTCAGCTGCGGCGTCGTCCCGTGCCCGGTCGGTCGCGTTCAGGAACTCGTCGTCGGTAACATCATCCTCGACGAGGATCTGTGCCTGACTGTTTTCCGGCTGGAAGTGTTCGTTGACGTACTCGAGGTTGTCCTTGGCGTGGTACTCGCCGGGAGCCATCCCGCCGGGCAGGTTCTTCGTCCAGTCCGGCGGGCTGTCGGCGAGGAAGTCCTCCTGCTGGAAGCTGGTGTCGACCTGCGTCGCCCCGTAAGCGCCGCCGGCGGTGATCAGCGCGACGACCAGCAGGACGGCAAGCGGGAACCGACGGGCGGCGGTCGAGCCGACCGTCAGCACCTCGCTGAAACGGCCGCCGCCGGTCCCGAAGGCCCGTTTCCGTCGGTCGAAGCCGTGGGATTCGAGGAACTCGTCGATCTCGACCTTGGCGGCGGGGATCAACGCGCCGAAGACGATCAGCGCGGCGACGATACCGACGGAGCTGACGACCCCGAACTCGCGGATGGGGCCGATCGGACTGACGAGGTTCGAGAGGAACCCGATGACGGTCGTGGCCGTCACCCAGACGAGGGCGGCGCCGACGCCGGCCAGCGCGACCGTCATCGAACCGCGGACGGTCCCCTCGGCGCCGTCGGCCTCGCGCTGTTCGCGGTGGCGCATGAAGACGTGGATCGCGTAGTCGATCGAGAGCCCGATCAGTAACACCGGGACCGCGACGAACATCTGGTTGAACGCGATATCGGCCCAGCCCATGAAGCCGAACGTCCAGACGAGGACGGCGACGATGCCGGCGACCCCGAGGACGATATCGAGCAGGTCGCGGTAGGCGACGAGCAAGGCGACCACGACGAACAACAGCGCGAGCGGGCCGACGATAGCGAGGCTGTCGCCCATCGAGCGGTCGATCTCGTCGGTGATGACACCGGCACCGAAGACGAGATAGTCCTGATCGTGTGACTCCGCTATGTCGCGGATCTCGAGTTGGTTATCGAGGATCTCGTCGCTGATCATGCCGCCTTCGATCCCGCCCGCACTGCCACCCGCGGTCGACTGCGTGATCGCCGTCATTCGCGTTTCGGCCTGCGTCGAGCCGGGTTCGTACGACGACGGCATGAATCCGATCGCCAAGTTGTCCTCACTCTCGCCCGACAACGTCGACTCGAGGGTTCGCTCGAACTCCTCGTCGTCGAGGCTCTCGAGGGCCTCGATCTGTTCCTCGAGCGGCGGTTGCTCGCTGCTCTGGAGGGCGGCGTACTCGGCCTCGAGGACGCCGACGGTTCCGTTCCGATACGCTTGCTGGCGTTGGGCCGAGAGTCGCTGGTACTCGGGATCTTCCGCCGGCTCGTCCGTCTGTGACCGAATCTCGTACTGCTGTGACTCGATCTCACGGACTTCCTGAACCGCAGCCTCGTACCGTGCGGTCTGGGTCTCGGTGAGGCCGACCGTCGCGTTCTCGACGGTCGCGTTGAGTTGGGCCTCGAGTTCGGCGGCCTGTCGCTGGTACTCCGGATCGGACTCGTTGTACGACTCGTTCAGTTGCCCGTACTGTCGCTGGATTCCGACGGTCGTGTTGAGTCCGTCGCTGAGCCGCGACCGCGTCGCGTTGAGTTCGGCCGCCTGTTCGTTTTTGATCACCGATGTCGCGATGACGTTCTCGACACCGACCATCGACTGGTTCTCGACCAGCGTCTCGTTGATCGACTCGTCATCGCGGATCTCCTGTTGTAACTCTAAAGAGTCGAGCAGCGACTCCTTCGTGAGAACGTTGTCATCCTCGCCACCCCGAACGATCAGTTGGACGGTAGTGGCGTTTTCCCGTTGCTCACTGGTGAAGTTCTCATCGATGCGCTCGAGGGCTTTCGCTTCGTCGGACTCGCTCTCGAACTGGGAGAGCGAAGAGTCGTCGTCGACCATCGGCATACCCGCGCCGACGAGCGCCGTCGCGAGCAGAAGGACGACGAGAACGATTCGCGTGTGGGACATGAGGGCGTCCGCGAGTCGATCGGGAACGCTCATGCGGTCACCTCCCGGTTCGGTCGTCTGGATTCGTACTGAACCATTCTGTTGTTACGATCCTACAAACTCTATCGTATAAACGTGTTCGGAATTCCTGTCAGCGGGCTCTCAGTCACTAGGCGGTCGTCTCGGGGACTCATCACTCCGATACTGCTGCCTGAGGGGTAGAATAGAACGATCGCGACGACGTCGTGGTCGTCGGCCGGCCGTCACTCGATCGAGATCGTCTGGAGGTCTTCGGCGAACCGAACGTCGCCGTCGTAGTGGGCTCCGATCGACTCGAGCATTTCCTCGTGCTGGCCCTCGGTGTGGGGGTAGAGGTGGGTCAGGTAGACCCGGCCGATCTCCCGGCCAGCCAGTGCGCGGCCGAGGCTGTCGGGCGTCGGGTGGTTCGAGACGTCGACGCCGTCGGGGAACGAACAGTCGTGGGCGAGGATCGCCGACCCCTCGGCGAAGTTGGCCAGTCCTGCGAAGGCCTCGCTGTCGCCGCTGAAGGTAAACCGGTCGTCGAACCGATAGGACAGACACGGCAGCGAGTGGCGCGTCTCGTAGGCCGAGACGTCGAACCCGGCGACCGAGAACTCGCCGGGGACGACCTCCCGGACCT
The DNA here is from genome assembly GCF_041821105.1 of Natrinema sp. H-ect1. Classification (NCBI taxonomy): domain Archaea; kingdom Methanobacteriati; phylum Methanobacteriota; class Halobacteria; order Halobacteriales; family Natrialbaceae; genus Natrinema; species Natrinema sp. H-ect1. Next base: position 95,118 of record NZ_JBGUBA010000010.1, read on the forward strand.
GCAGGTCGATCTTGTCCTGCATGTACTCGTGGACCGCGAGCAGGTCGTCGAGCAACGCCTTGGTTCCCTGCGGCCCGACGACCTCGAGGTGGTCTTCGCCGGCGAGCCAGCGGGCCTTCACGAGCGGGAGCAGGTCGGAGACGTGATCGAGGTGGTGGTGGGTCAGCAGCACCGTCGAGACGCCCTCGTAGCCGACGCCGGACTGTTGGAGCCGCTGGAGGGCCCCGGCTCCGCAGTCGATCAGGACGGTCCGTCCGTCCTCCTGGACGAGGATGCCCGCCTGAAACCGTTCGCCAGTGGGCAACGCCGAGCCCGTTCCGAGAAAGGTGACACGCATACGCTGGAGTGGCACGTCCGCCCCGATAAGGGTACCTCTCGCGAGCGCACCGGTCGGGTCCGAACGGATCACAGCGACGACCGACGAGGACGCGACCGGTTTCGCGGTCAGCAGGTGTTCCGACTCCGTCCCGAGGACACGAAGATTCAAGCGGTTCGACGCCACATCGTCGGTATCGATCGATGGCATCGCTTCCGACGGCCCGCAGTCACGGACGCTCGAGCGGCGACGTGACCGCCGTCGCCGACGACGGTGATCGACCTCCCGATCGGACGGTGAGCCGATGATCGAGGGCCTCGAGGACACGCTCCCGCCGGCGGTCACGAGGGCGACGCTCTATCGGATCGCCGGCTGGCTCCTGCGGCTCTACGTGGCCGGCTGTTTGCTCCTCGGGTCCTACAGTCTGCTGTGGGTCCTCGAGGTCGGCGGCGTCCTTCCCAACCGGTGGCTGTCGACGGCCTGGATCGGCATCGCCGGGCTGGGGTCGGTGTTCCTCGCATTCGCGATTCCCCTGTTCTATCTCGCTCGCGGCGCGGACGGGTGATCGAACGCGATCGGGGGCTTTACCCTCTCGCCGTCCCGACGGGACGACGAACACCATGACGGTCGTCCTCGCCGGCGTCGGTGCCGATAGCACGAACCTCGGTGCCCTGGCCCCGCTGTACGACGACGGGCGGTTCGAGTACGTTCCGATCCCGGAGAAGACCCGCGAGACGGCCGAACCCGAAACGCTCGGCTCGTGGAAGCTGCGGGCCGGTGACGGCGTCGCCGCGGACTTGACGACCCGTATCACGCCACAGCCGGTCCACGACGGGAGCGAGACCGTCGCCGGCGACGCCCTCGAGTCCTGGCCGCTCCATCGTGACCCCAACTTCGCGGCGCTGACCTACGGCGAACACCGGACCAGCGGCTACGTCTCGCGGCTGCGTGCGCTCAAGCCGGGCGACGTCGTCGGGTTCTACGCCGGCCTGCGTCGGCCCGACGGTGACCGCGCCCACCGCTATCTGATCGGGTACTTCACCGTCGCGGACGTAGCGGTCGTCGGTCCGGACACGCCGCCGGCCGAGCGGGCGGCGATCCTCGACGCCCATCCCGAGAATGCCCACGCGAAACGCGCACAGAACGGGGATCTCTACCTCGAGAAGCCGGTCGTGATCGTCGACGGCCGTGAACCCGGCGGGCTCTTCGAGCGGGATCCGATCCGGCTCAGCGACTACTACGTCAAGCCGGGCAACGAGCGGGCACAGTACTACCTCCGCGAGGAGATCGCCGCGGAGTGGAACGTCCGGGCCGGCGGCGAGAACATGATGTACAAACCGGCCTATCGCTGTGCCCGCTCGGGGTCGTCCTTTCGGGACCTGATCGGGGTTCCGGGCGCGCGGACGGCCGCGGAACGCGACCGCTGGAACCCGGATCGCTCTCGGCAGCCGTAGGCAGCGGCTGGCGGCGGATCGACTCCTGCCGTCAGGACGAGACCGTTTCGATCCCGTCGAGAAACGGTGCAACGTCGTCGAAGTTCGATCCGGTCGTCACCGTCGCGTCCGACCGATCGTACTCGACGACGTCGTGATCGTCGAGTTTCGGCAGATAGTAGTGGATCAGCTCGACGGTGACCGCACGACGATCAGTCCATCCGGCGGAACTCTCTTCGAGGGAGCGATCCGACGCGGCGAGGCGACGACCGAGTTCGTCGGGCGACGCCGGCTCGCCCGCCCGAAGCGCCTCGAGGACGGTCCGGTGTGTTTCGTCCGCGAGCAGTGCGTAGATGGTCTCGGTCTCGAGGGCGGTCTGTCGGGAACGGGACATAGCGGTGGATCAGTTCGGAGCGCAACAGCAGTATCCCCTTACTAGGTGGGCACCTAGCGATAGTCACACGCGGTTCCGCATCGCTCGGTTTCATGTGCCGACGGCTCGAAACCGCGATCCAGTGACGGGTTCCGACGATACGACGCCACGACACGAGCGCGTCGAACGCCACGCGACGCCCGGGCCGCGCAACTCGCTGGCCCACTGGACGGCCGCCCGCAACCCGCTCCGGGTCGCGATCAACTACGTCGTCGTCTGGCTGGTCCGGATCTCGCCGAGTCTCAAACTCAAGCGCTGGCTCCTGCGTCGGATCGGCGTCACGGTCGGCGAGGGTGTCTCGTGGGGGCTCGAGGCCACGCCGGACGTTTTCTGGCCGGACCTGATCACCGTCGAGGCCGACGCGATCGTCGGCTACGACGCGACGATCCTCTGTCACGAGTTCCTCTACGAGGAGTACCGGACCGGCGAGGTCGTCGTCGGCGAGCGGGCGATGATCGGCGCGGGCGCGATCGTGCTGCCCGGCGTCGAGATCGGAGCGGGCGCTCGGGTGGCGGCGAACTCGCTGGTGACTCGTGACGTCCCACCGGGGACGACGGTCGCGGGCGTCCCCGCGGAACCGATGGGCGAGGCGACCGGTGACGGATCGACAGACGAACGGCCGGACTAGGGCGTACTCGCTCGAGCGGGCAAGAAAACGGACTCTCGAAGTCGGGGCGTCAAAACCGAGCTACAACGACGACCAGGACTTGCGGGCCTCGTTCCAGGAGGTGATGTCGGCGATCCAGCGGGCGGCGATCATCTTCTTCAGGTTCTTGGCCGGGATGCCGCCGAAGGTGTCGACGGGCAGGGAGATGCCGAATGCGGGCTTGACCTCGTGGGCGACGGCTTCGTCGCCGACGGAGATGACGGTCCCCTTGTCCTCGTGTTCCCAGGTCTTCAGCGGGCGGTTCTGGATCGCGCGGGCGATGTTCTCGCCGGCGACTTCGGCGGCCTGCCAGGCGGCCTGTGCCGTCGGCGGTGCGGGCTGGTCGCCCTGATCGATGATCGCCGAGTCGCCGATGGCGAAGACGCGCTCGTCCGAGGTCTGGAAGTTCGCGCTCGCGTTGACGCGGTTGTGTTCCTTCTCGAGGGCGGCGTCGTCCATCGCGTCGCGACCCGTAATGCCGCCGGTCCAGACGAGGACGTCGTGATCGAGGGGCTCGCCCTCGTCGAACTCGATGTGGTCTGCGGTGGCTTCGGTGATCGGGTCGTCGGTGTGGATGTGGACGCCGGCGTCCTCGAGGAGGTCCCGCAGGGCCTGCTGGATCTCGGGGTCGTTGCCGGGGAAGATCTCCTCGAGCGCCTCGACGAGGTGGATCTCGATCGGCGCGCGGTGTTCGTCGCGGAACTCGGCGATCTCGCCGGCGGTCTGGATACCCGAGAGGCCGGCACCGCCGATGACGACCTGTGCGGGCTCGCCGCGGGTCGCCTCTTGGCTTGCCTCTTTGACCGCTTCGTGGATCTCCAGCGCGTCGTCCAAGCTCTTCAGGGTCAGGGAGTGTTCCTCGAGGCCGGGGATGCCGTAGTAGGCAGTCTGACTGCCCAGTCCGACGAGAACGTAGTCGTACTCGACGTCGTCGGTGTCTTCGAGTTCGACGACCTGCTCGTCGACGTCGAGGCCGACGACCTCGTCCTGAATGAAGCGGGTCGCAGGGTCGGCGATCTCCTCGACGGGGAAGGTGATGTCCGATCGGACGCTGGGATCGCGGATGACGCGGTGGGATTCGTGGAGAACGAGGTGATAGTCGACATCGGCGATCCAGGTCAGTCGCGCGTTGCCCCCGAGTTCGGATTGGAGCTTCGTGATCGCACCGGTTCCGGCGTAGCCGGCTCCGAGCACGACGACGTTCTCAGTCATACGGCATACTGAGAAACACTATGATACAAAGCTGTTGAAACCGGTTGCCCCACGAACGATGTTGACAAACGTCTCGTTTCGTAGAGCGGGCGTCGACGACTGGTCGGTCAGAAGATGCGCTTGCCGAACGTACTCGCGGTCAGTTCGGCTGCCAGCGTCGCCGTCTCGTTGCCCTCGTCCAGGATCGGATTGACCTCGACGACGTCCATCGATCTGAGGACGTCGTCCGCGCGGTCGCGCCGCGAGAGGGCCTCGAGGGCGGCGTGGGCCTCCCGGTAGGTGACGCCGCCGCGGACGGGAGTGCCGACGCCGGGCGCGGTCTTGGGATCGAGCCAGTCGAGGTCGAGACTGACGTGGACGCCGTCGGTCCCGTCGGTCGCGACGGCGAGCGCGTCCTCGACGACGGACGAGACGCCCCGCTGATCGATGTCGGACATGGTAAAGACGGTCAATTCGCTCTCCCGGAGCAGTTCGCGTTCGCGATCGTCGATGCTCCGGAGACCGACGTACGCGATCGAAGACGCCCGGAGCCGGGGGGCGGGAGCCCACTCCGTCTCGCCGAACGACCCGTGGCCAAGCGCCGCGGCCAGCGGCATCCCGTGGACGTTGCCGCTGGGCGAGGTCTCGGGCGTATTGATGTCGGCATGGGCGTCGAACCAGATCGCGCCGAGGTCGGCCTCGCGTGCCGACCCCGCCAGTGAGCCGATTGCAACCGAGTGGTCGCCACCGAGAACGAGGGGGAACTCCCCGTCCGCGAGCGTCGCCGCGACGCGGTCGCTCACTCGCCGACAGACGTCTTCGACCTCCCGGAGGAACTTCGCGTTCCCGTCGGTGGGCTGGTCGGCGTCCGGATCCCGTTCTTCTGCTCGGGGCATCGTCAGGTCGCCGTCGTCGACGGGTTCGACGTCCGCCTCGGCGAGTCGGTCGGCCAGATCCGCGTACCGGATCGCGGACGGTCCCATGTCGACCCCCCGGCGGTTCGCCCCGTAGTCCATCGGCGCGCCAATGATCCTGACGGTTCGGTCCATATCCACGATAGAGGGTCGACCGGCTTGGTCGTGGCGATCCCGCGGCGTTCTCGGGGGCGACAGGTTTAGGGTTAGACCCGTCTAATTCCGGGACAGCATGATGCTGAGCGACGTGATGGAGGACTACCTCAAGGCGATCTACCAGCTCCAACGCGGGACCGACGAGCGGATCCGCACGTCCGAGATCGCCGGGGAGTTAGACGTCACGTCGCCGACGGTCACCAGCATGCTCGACAAGCTCGAGGAACGGGAACTCGTCGACCGCGAAAAGTACCGCGGCGTCACGCTGACCGACGAGGGCGAGACGGTCGCCCTCGAGATCGTTCGCCACCACCGCCTGCTCGAGGCCTACCTCACCGAGCATCTCGACTACGACTGGTCGGAGGTCCACGCCGAGGCCGACCGACTCGAACACCACATCAGCGAGGATTTCGAGGCCCGCGTCGCCGACGCGCTGGGCGAGCCCACGGTCGATCCCCACGGCTCGCCGATCCCGGGCGCCGACCTCGAGCCGCCCGAGCGGCCCGCAGGCAAGGCCATCTCCGAGTTCGAGGAGGGGGCGGTCGTCACCGTCGCGGAGGTTGCCGACCGCGACCCCGAGGTTCTCTCCTATCTCGCCGACCGCGGCGTCGAACCCGGCGTCGAACTCGAGATTCTCGAGGTCGCCCCCTTCGGCATGGTGACTGCTCGCTCGAGCGAGAGCGAGGAGCCGGTATCGCTGCCCGAAACGGTCGCACACCACGTCCGCGTCGTGACCCCGGCAGAGCCGGATCCACAGGG